>NZ_JBEVTG010000003.1:0-438660 GCF_040513375.1 Flagellimonas algarum
GTTAGCTTCGTAATGAGACCTCCCAATCAATGAAAATAACGACCAATGCCGCTTTGGAAGAACGGCTCAATACCTACTCCCATGGCTTGGGTATCCCTCTTGCCCTGATCGGTACCTACATTTTGATTGCGTCCACATCAAATACCGCCTGGACGGTACCCCTTTTGGTGTACGGGCTGACCATCATCATTCTGTTTACCGCTTCGACCCTGTACCATGCCTATAGCGATCCGGTCTTAAAGAGGAAGTTGCGGATTTTCGATCACATCAGTATTTATTATTTGATCGCCGGCACCTATACCCCGGTTTGCCTATTCGTACTCCAAGGATCAAAAGGGACCCTGCTGCTATATGCCGTTTGGGGCATCGCGCTTTTCGGAACACTGTTGAAACTCTTTTTTATTGGGCGTTTCGAAGTCTTTTCATTGGTCTTATACGGTCTCATGGGTTGGTTGGTAGTCATTGATTTGCCCTATCTAAGTACCGTTATGGGCGAACCTGAACTTTTTTACTTGGGGCTAGGTGGTTTTTTCTACACCGTGGGCATTGCATTTTATGCCATCAAGAAGATACCGTACAATCATTTTATCTGGCACTTGTTCGTCTTGGGAGGCGCCTGTGCACATTGGTATATGATGGTGCTGATTAGCATTTCGGCTTAATTGAACAACCAGGCATAAATGGGTATGGCTTCAGTTGAAGTTGCCGGATTTCTTTTGTAAACACTTTCTATTTTCGAACTTGACAAATGGGGCGGTACCGTCGTTCGGATAACATTTTGTAAAAAAGACTCGTAATCAGGGATTCCATCATAACGTTTGATATCGACTTGGTTGACATAAAACGGTTTGTTCAAAAAATCTTCATGGAAATCCCACGCTTTTATTGCCTCGGGAAGTTCCGGTACTTTAAAAGAATCGTTCTCTTGACTATTGATGATCGTATTCCATATATAAGGAACGTAGTTTTCGTCTAGGTTTCCTTGACCCAATTCGATTTCTGCCAAAATATCCCCTTGGCTGGATTTGGTCAACTGGATTTCGCGATCATTTTCCGTCCAATCTACACTCCAATTCAAGGGTTCGAAGCTTTCAATGGGAGCGCCATAGGCGTTCAGTTTATAATTTGGCATTTCTATTTGCGTCCTGAAGTATTGGAATTCTGTATTCAAACTATAGGCCATTCCAACCCCTGCTTCGATTTCCCAAGGCCGATAACTTCGATTATCTATGAGATGGTAAAAGAATCCATTAAATTCTTGGTTAGACAAAAAACCTGATACTTCCATAGCGATACTGTATACGCCATCAGGCAAGTTTAGGGCTTGAACATAGCGTTTTTCAATGCCGTTTTCGGAAAATGTGTTTCTATCAAGTGTAAAATCAGCCGGAACCGGTGAGGCATCGATCCATGCGAATTCATAGGCCTCGGTGTCCGTCTCACGTAGGCTTACATAATATCTATCCGGAGTATAGGACGGGCAAGAAAAGCATCCTAATTCGGTCAAATAAAACTCCTCGACATCCTGAAAATTCAAAAACCCGAAATAGCGTGCACCGTTACTTCGCAATCGATCAAAGTCGGTATCCGAAAAACCGGAGGCCCTATAGGCCAACTGTGGATTTCCTGTAGGCACCGGGCGAAAGTCCAGATTTATTTCAGAAAGGGTAGTAACATCAATGTCCGAAATGGTTTTGAACCTTGCAAAATCACGATTGCCATTTGGTCTGTTCACTGCGAAGGTCAACATCAATTTTCCCAAATCGTTCGGTTCCAACCCTGTGCGCAAGACAAGCTGTTGTTCACTTTGATCGATAACGGCTTCATCGAGCAATAAACCGGATTTAGTCGAAATAAACACTAAGGCTTCCTCATCGTTATCAAAGAACAAACCGGGTACATTGATTTGTAACAAGCGTCTTAAGATAGTAACCGGAATTTCAAGGCTGGTGGTATTCAACAGCGCATCACGGGCAACGATCTCAAACCTACCTGCACCGGTATCGAATTGGGCCGGTTTGAATTCATAGGTTTCGTTATCCGGGTTTTCTACTGCGAAAAGGGCTTGTTCCCTAAAACTGATCGAAAGGGAGAACAAATCCGAGTAGGTGTCTTGGATTTTGGGAGCGATCAAAACGTTTCCATCAATGATTTGGTCGTTGATCAGTCCTTCCAAATCGATTTCGGGCCCGGTATTGTCGGCAACGAACCCTACTTCATAAATCGCTATGTTCTCGGCCAGGTCGGTTGCGGTGATTTTAAAAATGTGTGGTCCATCGGCCAAGTCAGCGGTCATTAGGTTGAACTCCGTTACATCGGATGCAACGGTGCCTACCGCTTGGTTATCGACGAAAAGGGCGATTTCCTGCAAGCCTTGGTTTTCATCGATGCTAAAAGTAATGGGGTTGGTATCCCCGCCCAAAACCGTACCTTCTTCGAGACTGACTGCTCCGATAGACGGTATTTCATTGTCAACGTTGATCTTTTGTGTGGCCGAAACCGTATTTCCGACACTATCGGTCGCATCGATACGCAAGGTGTAGTCTTTGAAATTACCGTTAATCTTTGACTCTAAATCGCTCAAGTCGATGATCAGGGTAAAGGGTGCACTGAGGTCCTCGGCAACTTTAGTGTCGTTGATGAAGCCCTCCACTTTTTCGATTCCACTGGCGTCTTCCGCTGCTACGTTGATTTGGATCTGATTCCCGACAACGATGGCAATAGTACTGTTCAATTCAGGAAAACCGGGAATGGAGATCGAGACCGTTGGTGGTGTCGTATCTATGGCATCGGAACCATCATCATTCGAATCCGAAGAACATCCATAACATAGCACCAGCATGCACAATAGCAAAGACCATTTATCCATAGGAAGATTTTTATTAAAAATACAGAAAATGGAATGCTCGCTTAAAATTTGTGGATACGTAGCACGAAATTTCGATTATCGTTAGGGGCCAATAGGTTACATAAAAAAGGCCAATCCGATACCTAATACGATTACGATCAATTTTCGAAGGTTAAAACCGTGCCCTTGTGAACTTTCGAACAGAATGACGGTGGATACATGCAAAAACACCCCTACCGCCAAAGCTGATAAATAGGGTTTGTAAGTTTCGAAAACGGTCAGTTCGTTCGCTAAATAACTTCCCAATGGCGTCATCAGGGCGAACACCACCATGAACAAGAAAACATAGGCTTTCTTTAAATCCGAACGGATCAGAAAAGTCGAAAGAATGATCGCAATGGGTAATTTATGCACCAAAATCGCATAAAGCATGCCGTTGCCCTCGGCAATGGGAATGCCCTCGACCAGGGCATGGAGACAAATACTGAAAAAGAGCACCTTTGGAAAATCACCCCCATTTATGCTATGATGCACATGCCCGTGCTCGGCACCCATCGAAAAAGATTCCAAAAAGACCTGCAAAAGCACCCCGATCAGAATGAACAGGGCCGCCAACTTGGGTTGTGCGTCTACATAGACCTCGGGCAGGAGTTCGAAAAAAGTCAAAGCCAATAGAAAGGACCCACTGAAGGCCAATAACAATTTGGTGTTTCCCTGTCCTTTGGGGCGCAGCCAACGAACCATCAGATAGCTGATGACCACGACGAGGAACGGCAATAAGTAAATCATGTATCGGTAATGGATTGCCGGGTAAAATTACCCTATTTTTGGGGAATCTAAGACTTTTTTGATGGCAGGAAACTTTCGGATGTTGGCAAAGACCCTCTATGGATTCGAACCCCTTTTGGCGCGTGAATTGCGAAATTTAGGGGCAGGAAACGTCACCGAAGGCGTTCGAAATGTCAGTTTTGACGGTGACTTGGGATTTTTATACAAAGCCAACCTCTGCTTACGCACTGCCTTAAAAGTATATCGACCCATTGCCAAATTCAAGGTCTTCAACGACCGGCAGTTATACCAACAGATTTATGAACTGCCCTGGACCTTGCTTTTCGATGAATCGATGACGTTCGCCTTTGATACGACCATGAATTCGACGGCATTCAAAAATTCGATGTTCGTATCCTTAAAAGCCAAGGATGCTGTGGTCGATAAGTTCCGGGCAGCGCAAAAGAAACGTCCAAATGTGGATTCGGCCAATGCCGCGGTACGTATCAACATCCACCTACAACAGAACGAATGCACGGTGTCGTTGGATAGCTCGGGGAGTTCATTGAACCAAAGGGGGTATCGCTGGGCTACCAATATCGCACCCATCAATGAGGTGTTGGCGGCCGGCCTGCTGTTACACAGTGGATGGGACGGGCGAACTGATTTTATGGACCCGATGTGTGGCAGCGGGACCTTACTCATCGAAGCCGCCATGATCGCTTGCAACATTCCGGCCAATATCAATCGTACCGCCTACGCTTTTCAAAATTGGAAAGACTTCGATGAGGGCTTGTTCGAAAAGATCAAGGAAGCTTCCTTAAACAAGGTACGCGAGTTCCATCACAAGATCATCGGTTACGACAAGGCCCCCTCTGCGGTTCGGAAGGCAGGTGAGAATTGCGAAACGGCAAATTTGGATGGCTATATAACCATCGAACGAAAGGATTTTTTCAGAACCGAAAAAACCACTGAAGGGCCGTTGCATATGGTATTCAATCCGCCCTATGGCGAACGGTTGAACATTGATCCCGAAGTGTTCTATTCGAAAATCGGTACCACTTTAAAACACGGCTACCCGGGAACCAATGCCTGGATGATCAGCTCGAATTTGGAGGCGCTGAAGCATGTGGGACTCAAACCTTCACGGAAGATCAAGGTTTTCAATGCCAAACTAGAATCGCGCTTGGTGCACTATGAGATGTATGAAGGAAGTAAAAAAACGGCGCGGAAAGTTCAAGACGCTTAGCGCTTCCTAAGCCAGGTTTTACTGGTTTTGTGCCTTTTCTTTGGGTTGCTTCTTTTTCTTGTAAAGTGGGAGGAAATAGGAAATCGAATAATTGAATCCCACCCCGAAATTACTGCCGTCGGTAACCCTGTTAAAGCCGGGTATCCATAAATTCCTGAAATTGTCGGGTTCCTTGTTCGTGATCAAAAAGCCCAAACGCGCGCTCATCCCGATATAGATGTTGTGCATCACCTCGGCCTTGATGCCTAAAACGAATTCCAGCCAACTGGCATTGAGACTAGAGAATTCGACCGGGGTATCACTGCCCAAGACAAAATCGTCAGGACTGAAAAGTCGATTACTGTCAAAAAACCGGAAGTTATTCAGGGTTTGGCTAAAACTACTGAAGGCGTAGCGCCCACCAAAACTGATTTGGTTGCGCATGCCGAACCAATTCTGGTAGGTGTTGATATCGACCCCAGCCTTGAGATAACTCCCAGAGGTTTCATATTCATATAAAACCGAGTTGGCCACATTCTCATCTTGGGTGCGTTCTTCGGTACCCAATTCAGCAGCCAAATACAGGTTTTCCGTCAACCGGTAATCCCCTACGATTTCAAAACCGGTATAATCTTCAATGAAAAAGGAAAGCGCCGGTCTGCTTAAATCCACCCCGATCCGAATTCCATAGGCTTCACGGCTATCAGTCGAGTCATTGACTTGTTCGGTAGGGGTACGCTCTTGGGCCTGAAGTACAAAGGTGAGCAATATGAAGAAACAACTAATGGAAAATCTTGACATGAATGGCATTTGAGATTTCAATATCGGTTTCTTGTATGCTGATCCCTTTGATCCAATCGGTGCTATAGACGGTGCGCGTGGTATCGAGCCCATTAAAATTGGCGACGAACCCACAGGCACGGGAAATAAAATTTTCGTTGACCGTATAATCAAAGGTCAGGGTATCAATGGTGCCGGTTTCATTGTTTTCATCATCATCGGCCGAATCGGTGATGAACATGAATTCAGTGGCGTCGGCAGTAATACGCAAGGGAATGGAAATACTGTCAAGCGAGCTGCTTCGGTCAGTAAAGGTATTGACAACGATATTTTCGGAAGTTTCAACGATGCGCAAACTGGGTACGGTTTTGGCCAATGTGGTATCATTGACGTCGAAAAACCCAATGATCAATAAGGGAGTATCCCCTTCGACACAAATGTCATCCTTTTCACAAGAGGAAAAGTAGCAAAGTACCACTATGATCAAAAAAACCGGAACGATTCGCCTCATTCGTTTATCTCCTATCGCTTTTGTAAAAGTACTACATTTTCTACGTGATGGGTCTGCGGAAACATATCGACCGCTTGCGTTTTGACAACTTGGTACGCATGGTCCATAAGCGCGAGATCACGGGCTTGTGTAGCACTGTTGCAACTTACGTAAACAATTTTTTCCGGGGCCACGTTTAACAATTGTTCAACAACTTTTTTGTGCATTCCATCCCTGGGGGGATCGGTGACGATGACGTCGGGCCGCCCATGGGTCTCGATGAACGCGGCATCGAACACCGTTTTCATATCCCCGACATAAAAATCCACATTCCCGATTTCGTTTTCCAAGGCGTTGGCCTTGGCATCGGCGATCGCCTCGGGCACGGCTTCGATCCCGATTACCTTTTTCGCTGATTTGGCGATGAACTGGGCTATGGTACCTGTTCCGGTATAGAGGTCGTAAACCAGTTCTTGACCGGTCAAACCCGCAAAATCGCGAGCGATTTTATACAATGCATAGGCTTGCGCCGAATTGGTCTGATAAAACGACTTGGCATTGATCTTAAAGCGAAGCCCTTCCATTTCTTCCGTTATGAAAGGCTTCCCGTGATAGCAGATAACTTCTTGGTCGTAAATGGTATCGTTCGCCTTGGCATTGACGACGTATTGCAAGGAGGTGATCTCAGGGAACTTTTCCTTTAAATGATCGAGTAGCGCACTCCTGGCTTCCGGGTCGTCCTCAAAAAACTGTACGACGACCATCAACTCCCCGGTCGAGGTGGTTCGCAGCATGACGTTACGCAATAAGCCGGTCTGTTTTTTTGGATTGAAAAACCGGAATCCTTGATCTGTGGCAAAGGTTTTGATGGCAAGGCGGATGGCATTCGAAGGGTCTGCTTGAAGGTGGCATTTTTTGATATCCAAGATTTTGTCCCACATCCCCGGAATATGAAAACCAAGGGCATTTCGATCGGTGATGGTAAGATCGGAGTTGATTTCATCTTCCGAAAGCCAACGTGAATCCGAAAAGGAAAATTCCATTTTGTTCCGATAAAAGTAGACTTGGTCTGCCCCCAGAATGGGTAGGGCATCCGGTAGTTCCAACCCTCCGATGCGTCTTAGGTTGTTATATACCTCCCTTTGTTTGTAATACAATTGGTGCTCGTAGGCCATATGTTGCCATTTGCATCCGCCGCATACGCCGAAGTGTTCACAAACCGCTTCGGTGCGCTTATCGGAATAGCGATGAAAACGGGTCGCCATGCCTTCGTAATAGCCCTTTCTTTTTTTATGTGTCCTGATATCGACCACATCGCCCGGTACGGCATTGTTCAAAAAGACCACCCTGCCATCGGGGGCTTTGGCAACTGCTTTGCCTTTGGCTCCGGCATCGATGACTTCGATTTGTTCGAATACTTGACGACGATTTTTTCGCATTTGGCAAAAATAATGCTTTGCAGCCTGTAAATTGGGAAGATTTTCGATCGATTTGGGAACCTTTCGCGGACATGACCGTCTATTAGGAGCACACATGGTGAAACCAAGTAAAATAGTAGATGCCTTGTTGGTGATTTCATACCAAGCGGGGGATAAAAAATCCTTCGAGTTATTGGTACGCCGTTGGAACAAAAAGCTCTGCCTCCATGCGTACGGATATGTGCGTGACTGGGCTTTGGCCAAAGACATTACCCAAGACACCTGGAGCACGGTTTTGGCCAAAATCCACATGCTTCGTGACAGCAACAGTTTCGGAAGTTGGGCCATGACCATCACCACACGTAAATCGTTGGATGCCGTAGCCAAGCGGAAAAAATGGCAGCACCGTACCGTGGAGTCACTGCCCATTTCGGCGGATGACGAAAACCGGGGCGACATTAAGGAACGACGGATAGCAAGAATGCAACGCGCGATGCAAAACTTGCCTTTCGATCAGCGCATGGTGCTCAAGTTATTTTACCTGGAATCGTATTCCATCAAGGAAATCAGCCGTATTACCAAGGTATCCGCAAGTACTGTAAAGACGCGCTTGTTCCGTGCAAGGGAAAAATTAAAGGAAGTTTTAAAAAATGAATAGTATGAAAACAAAAGAAACCGAACAGTTGGACGCATTGATCAAAGAAACCCTTTCTAAGGAGGAAGCCGCGTTCTATGAGGAATTGGAAGAGAAAAACCTCTTCGGAAAGATATCCGAGGTATACAAAAGCAAAATGGGCTGGTTGGCCATCATCATGAACATCATGCACTTGGTCTTGACCGGGGTCTTGGTGTATTGTATCATTCGATTTTTCGACACCGAATCATTGAAGGCGATGTTGACCTGGTCGTCTGCAGGGTTTTGCTGTCTTGTATTCATGTCGATGATGAAGTTGTACGTCTGGATGCAAATGGATAAAAACGATGTGTTGCGTGAATTGAAACGCGTCGAACTGCAAGTTTCGGTCTTGGCCCATAAAATGGCTGAGAAAGAGACCGACTAGCGTCATAATCGAAATATTTTTAACTTTGTGTCTCTACAAGGATGATTTCTCTCCTACGCTGAATTTTCGATGCCCGTCGAAAGGATAAAGGTGCAGAAGGAATAACTTAAGTCGTATTCTAAATTTTTTAATTATGGCAGCAGTTGATACACTGACTTCGCAAGAAGCCATTGCATTGGAAGATCAGTATGGGGCACACAATTATCATCCTTTACCCGTTGTATTGAGCAGGGGGGGAGGTGTTTACGTTTGGGATGTCGAAGGCAAGAAGTACTTTGATTTCCTATCCGCTTATTCAGCGGTCAATCAGGGGCATTGCCACCCGAAGATCATCAACGCTTTGAAAGACCAGGCCGAGCGATTGACCTTGACCTCAAGGGCGTTCTACAATGACCTATTGGGGCGCTATGAACAATTTGCCACCTCCTTTTTCGGATTTGACAAATTATTGCCCATGAACACCGGGGCAGAAGCCGTTGAGACCGCATTGAAACTGGCCCGTAAATGGGGCTATGAGAAGAAAGGTATTCCAGCGAACCAAGCCAAGATCATTGTTTGTCACAACAATTTCCATGGACGGACTATTTCGATTATTTCAGCGTCGAACGACCCTGTGGCTACCGAAAATTTCGGCCCGTTTACCCCAGGTATCGTTTCGATACCTTACGATGATATTGATGCCTTGAAAGCGGCATTGGAAGAGGACAATGTCGCCGCATTTTTGGTAGAGCCTATTCAAGGGGAAGCTGGGGTTTACGTACCTGGCGAGAATTATATCAGTGAGGCACATGCCTTGTGCAAAGCTAAAAACGTATTGTTCATCGCCGACGAAGTACAGACCGGTATCGCAAGGACCGGTCGTTTACTGGCCAGTTGCGGAAACTGCAGCTGTTCGGATAAGAACTGTTCGGATACCCCGATGGTCAAACCCGATATACTGATTTTAGGCAAGGCGATCTCTGGAGGTGTTTTCCCGGTTTCAGCTGTTTTGGCAAACGATTCGATTATGGAGGTCATCAAGCCTGGCAACCACGGTTCCACCTTTGGGGGCAACCCTTTGGCCTGTGCCGTGGCGATCGCTGCCCTCGAAGTGGTCCGGGATGAGCGTTTGGCTGAAAACGCCGATCGACTGGGTAGGCTTTTCCGCGCTGAAATGGAGAAACTGATCCAAGAAACCGAATTGGTCCGCCTGGTTAGGGGAAAGGGGTTGCTCAATGCAATCGTTATCAACGATACTGAAGAAAGTTCAACCGCTTGGGATATCTGTATGGCCTTGAAGGAAAATGGATTGTTGGCCAAACCCACCCATGGGAACATCATCCGATTCGCGCCGCCTTTGGTCATGACCGAAGAAGAATTGCACGAATGTGTGGCGATCATCAGGAAGACCATTTTGGAATTCAAATAATGAAAAATCCCCGAAAGGGGATTTTTTATTTGGGTAAAGCAGGATACATTACCCCAGATTGTAAGCTTCGTTCGTTCGGAATGGTATTTTTGAAGGTCACCGGAAAAGAGGTGTAAGGCCAATTCGCTCCATAGGTAAATACCACGTGTAGGTGGGGATATCCTGCAAGGCCCGTATTGCCGCTGTACCCGATCAAGCCACCCCGGGGTACCGTTTCCCCGACATTGACCACCGCCCCATTGTTGGTCAAGTGCATGTACCAGGCGTAGGTATCGTCTTGATGTTGCAACAACACGAAGTTGTTCGGAAAACCCCCGTCGATCCCACGTTCTTCAATAGCGATGACCACACCGCTGCGCGAAGCCACGATCCGTTGCCCGATGGGCATATTGACATCGATCGCGAACATATCGGGGAGGCCCGCGCTATGGTAAGATCCATCGCAATGGCCCAGACCGATTACATACGATTCACCGATAGGATAGGGAAGGTAATAGGCCGAACTTTGCCAATCTGGATACTCGGCATCGGCACAATTTTGAATGTTCGGATTCAACCCGATATCCCCGGTTCCGTTCAATTCTTGCTTCCAGCCTTCATCATCTTGCCAACAAGATGATAGGACGACCATGATGGTGAGCATGAAAATTTTTGACTTCATCGTTTTTGTCCAAAGCTAACGCCAGACCCTGCAAAAGGCGTCTCTTTGTATAGGGAAAACAAGAAAAGTATTAGGGCGACGTCCTTCCTGAACCACCTTTTTTGCGGCGGAGCTGCCTTTGGATTTTCCGGATGGCCGATTCGATGGACTTTTCCGGTTCGATGATGTTGTATTCGCCCCAAAAATCAGGGTCCGAAAACCCGACAGCCTCATCACTTAGAATGATCGATTTCCGAATCCGTTCCTTTGATTTCGGATAGTCACCCTTGATATTTTTCTTCCAATCGGTAACGGCCATTTCAGCGGACATGCTATAGACCGAGTTGAATAATTTGTCTTTCCAATCGACCTTGAATTCGAGCAATACATTGCTGTAACCATAGTACCATCTATCGTCTTTATTGCGATAATCGACCCGATACGCCACCTCGGTTGGCCAGACATCGACATTCGAGGGTTTTTTACGGACAAACAAGCGTGCAGCCAGGTTTCGATTCGTGATATTCAGTTTATACACGGCACTGCGCAGCGATTTCTGTTCGACATCGATATACAATTTTCCATAGTACAAGGGTTCGATGATACTTTCATGTTGTTTGAAATCAATGATGTAGATCAAGCGGTCATTGATAAAGGTGCTGCGGTCAAAACTAAATACATATTCGTCGATGGTACCACCGGCGAAAATGTACTCGGGGTATTTCATGATATCGACATATAGGGCATTGAAGGGCCCGCCCTGCAATTTTAATGCAACGGTGTCCAACTTGCTGTAGTCGGTGCTTTTCCTAGCCTTGAACAATTGTACCACATCGCGTTTTGATGAGGCATACGGGGTTTTATAGATGTTGACCACAGCTTCCGATAAGGATACGTTTCGGCGACGTCTTTTGATCGTCTCTCGGTAAAACGCCGTCATTAGGGTAGGGTCTTTGAAATAGTTCTCACCCCGTCTGTTGAGCACCTCGCGAACCAACGAACCTGCATTCTTGGGGGCTTTGATATCGAATTCATCCAATTGCGTCACGGCTATTGAAAGTTCGATCTTGTTCTTGTCTTTTTTTAAAGAACGCAGGGCCAAGGTTTTGCTTGAATGTCCTAAAAATGAAAAAGTAACTTGGCCTTCGGTAATCGAAACAGGTACTTTCAACAGAAATTCACCTTCGGTATTCGATATGGTACTGATGTTGGTTCCTTCAATGGTAATTGTAGCAAATACAAGGGGTTTGCCACTTTGGGCCTCGGTCACTTTCCCTTTGTAAGACGTGAATTCCTGATCCTCTACTTGAATTCCGAAGACCGGTGCCACCAAGAAGGCCAATAAAACTAAAAGAAATCCGTCCTTTCGCATCATCAATACTGGTTTCATAGCGCGCATTTGGTTCGATTTTTTCGTTAACCCTTTCAAGATCACAGGGTTTCCACTAAAATAATCCATATTGGAGTATTGGTTGCCAACTTTTGTAACGCATTACAAGATTTAACACTTCTTTGTCAAGATGCTTTGCGCTGTTTGAGGTATTCGGAAGGATTTTGATTTTCGAACTTTTTGAAGGCTTTATAGAAGGAAGCACGATTGTTGAACCCAACGTCATAGGCAATTTGCGTAATGTTGCTGTCATTGTCGCGCATAGCGACCAAGAGGACCTTGGCGGCATTGATGCGATGTCGGTTTACATAATCGAAAAAGGAAAGGTTGAAATGTTGGTTGATGACCTGCGAGGTATGGTTTCTGGAAAGCTTTAAGAGGTCGGCTACATCGTTCAATCGAAGCGTACTTTGTAGAAAAAGTTGCCGTTCGTCCATCAAGGTTTCCAGTTTCTTTTTCTTTTCCAGTGAAACGGCTTGTGAAAGTCCTGCTTTCCTGTATTTGACAAAAGGGACGATCTCTTTGAGGGGCTTACCCTCGAATACTTCAGGTTGTATAAAACCGAAAAAGGCCAAAGCGCCTATAAAAAGGACGATGACGGTATCGACTAAGTAATCGTAGCCTGGGTCCATCCACCCGAATCGTGTGAAAACGATATAGCTTGAAAACGCCAAGACAAATCCCAAATACGAGCCTAGAAACCATTTGAGCCAGTTGTTTTCACGAAACCCGGAAACACGTGACGGTCCGAATCGCACAAAAGTCAAGACGGCATAGAAAAACATCAAAAATTGGACGACCCAAATACTTCCTTTCGGGATCCAGGTGTGTTCGGCAAAGGTTCCTTGTTGCAGCACATCAAGCTTTTCCATAGTACCCAAGGTGTAGAACGGAAGGTTGAGCACCACAATGGCCACGATAGGTATGAGAAAGAATCCATCGGTTTTGCGAAATCGACCATGTCCATGGATGTGGCGTACATACCAAAATACCAATGGCCCATAAGTAATCCAAATGGGAAAATCGCTAAACGTGAAATGGACGAACTCATGGGTGGTCAAATACCCCGACCAGTACAGACATTTGTAGAGTAGTTCATAGGCAAACAGCAAAGTATACACCCCTAAAAGCCTATTCGCGAAGCGCTGCCCCTTCTTTTTGAAAAAGAACAATACCCCCAAACCAATGCCGGCAAACGCGAAAAATAAAAATACGATGATATGCCAAGCCATATCCGGTGCTTTATACTGTCAAAGATAATAGCACCTAGGCACCGATTGTCTCTTAGTGTAGGGATTTACCTTTGGTCTTGTTTTTAAGGGCTTAGCTTTCATATAATTCAAGGGGTAAATCGTCGGGATCGGCGAAAAACGTAAACCGCTTTTCCGTGATTTCATCGGTACGGATCGGTTCACAAGACACCCCCAGGGCACGTAACCTTTCTACCTCCGCCTCAAGATCATCAACTTGAAAGGCGAGGTGCCGAAGCCCGCAAGCCTCAGGTCTTGAAGTCCTTTTCGGTGGATGGGGAAACGAAAACAATTCGATGGCATATGTGCCGTTGACCGATAGATCCAGTTTATACGAATTTCGTTCGGCACGGAAAGTTTCCTCAATGATGTCGAACCCTAGGATTTCGGTATAGAACTTTTTTGAAACCTGGTAATCGGAACAAATGATGGCAATATGATGTACCCCACGAATCATCTTGTCAATTGAGCATGAACAATGCATTCGCGAAGAACAGCTTGCCATTCTCCCAAAAACCCCGGAACAAGGGGTTGTCGACCATGTAGACCACTTGCCCACCACCATACGACTCTACTGCGTAGACCACGGTCTTCTCGATTTTTTTCTGGGCATTGCTGCCTGCAAAACCGGAAACGGGTGTGGTTCCCTCTTCCAAATAAGCCACATTGCCTTGCGAAAGATAGGAATAGGAGTCGCTACCGAGCTTTAGGGTGAAATAGCTATTGCCATACCCATAGGCCAACGGATGCGTATTGTCGACCTTGGTCTTGAAAATCGCCCCGGTAATCGCATTCTTCATTCGTTCGCGACGGGTTTTGCTGAACGCCATCGGAGTATTATCCTCACTTTGGGCTTCCGACGATTTGGTTTGGATGCCAAAACCATCGTCACCGTCGATTCCACGTATGGCACCGCCCATAGCGATGAGGTTTCCGCCATTGGAGACCCATTCCTTGAGTTCACCAAGCGCATCCGCATCGAAATACCCACCATACCGACCTCCAGGAAGGATCAAGGCGTCATATGAAGAAAGATCGACCCGTTCAAAATACTCGGCATCGATTACGGTTACGGGAAAGCCCAATTGCTGTTCGAAAAAGTGCCAAACCTCCCCAAAACGTAAGGTTGATGTAGGCCCTCCTGATAGGATGGCGACTTTCGGCTTATCGATCATTTGTACAAAAGGAGAACCGAAGTCCTTGCCACTATCTACAAATCCCGTAGTAACGGCGTGCAATTCCTTTTGATGTTCTTTGGCAATACGGTTTAAGGAGGTTAAATAGGATTTGGCCCCCATATTATCCGATTTCGTAATGATCAAACTGCCGCGCTGGTATTGTTTCCCTTCGAGGCTGAAGGGGGCATGTGCCGTTCTCACACGAATTCCTTCCTTCAATAGGGCAGCTAAAAATCGGGCATCGTCCATGCTATTCCAATCACCGACATGGGCAAAGGCCGGCTGTACCCCAAATGACCCTTGCGACCCGTTAGATGCAACCGTGGGCAGCTGTGTGGTCGAGGCAATGGCTTGTAAGCCATAGGCATAGGGTAACGACCAGGCCGTAATATCATAAGTGAGCGAGTCTTGCAACTTGGCATTCGGTTCAAAAAGGACCTTCACCAGAGTCCCTTTCTTTTGGTCGGTTGAAATGATCAAATCGTTGGCATCGGTTCGCATGGTACCGTTACTTCCGGTAGCATAATTGAACCCTTTTGCGGTGCCATTGGCCGCGCGATCGAACTCGATTTCGTGCTTGGCCAATAAAGCCTCCAACATCTTGATCTTATCGGCATTCCCTTTCAATACATAGCTCTTGTATTTAAAAGATCGATCGCTATAGAATTTTTTGAATTCCGAATTCAAGGTGGCCACATTCTGTGAAGCCACTTCAACGGTAGAAAGTCCGGTGGTATGGTGATGGGCAATGCGATCCTTTAAGGTCAGGGTGTCCCCGATTTGGGTCAATATCCCTAGTCCCGCGCGTCCACTACCGCCTTGCTCATAGGTCATCCCAATGGAGCCATTGTACATCGGGTAGGTATCCCCATAACTGGGATAAAAGAGATCAAAGAACTCTTTGGTAAAGTAAAACCATCCCTTGGCGTCGAAATACCGTGCATGGTTTTTTCCTATCGTCACCTGAAAATCGCGCTGGAAATCGGTGATCACTTCGTGATAAGGTTCGGCCGCTGGGGCAAAATAATAGGGGTTGTTGACACCTTGCTCATGAAAATCGACATGGATATGGGGCAACCAGTTGTTAAAATGTTTGATGCGTTGTTGGCTTTCGATCTGCGTCAACCACGCCCAATCCCTATTTAAATCGAACATATAATGGTTACTTCGACCGCTCAGCCACCCTTCATGGTGCTCAATGCTGTTCGGATCGATTTGGTATGGCATATTCTGCTTCTGGTTATACCAATTGACATAGCGGTCCCTTCCGTCAGGATTGATACAGGGATCCATGATCACCACGGTATGCTCCAAATAAGCGCTCTTTTCGGTGAGCAGCTCATAAATGGTCTGCATTGATGCTTCCGAGCTTACACTTTCATTTCCATGAACGTTGTAGCTCAACCATACGATCGCTTTATCCGAATTGCCTTCGGATTCGGTCGATTTTAAATGCGCCTCGCGAATCGCTTCTAGATTGGAGAGATTGCTTGCGGTCGAAACATAGGCGAGTAGGAGGCGACGCCCTTCATTGGTGCGCCCGTATTCTACCAGCTGAACCCGATCCGAGGCCTGTGCTGCCAAGTATTCATAATAATCGACCACTTGGTGGTGTCTTGAAAACAGGGTGCCCAATTCATAGCCCAGAAAGTCCGATGGGGATTTCAGGTCTTGGGCGGTCAATACGAGGGTAAATAAGGATAGGACGAACGGTAAAAATCGCTTCATAGGTGGTGGATTGTGTAAGAATCCAAATCTAAAGAAAATTCGTGGGTATGCAATTAACGAATTTTTAGGAATGGTCAAAAGGAAGAGACTTATCTTTAGGCACCTATTTAAGAGTTGATGCAAGCAGATTACATTGCCTTTCGCGATACCGGATATTTCTCCTCACTTATTTGCGATTATTTGGACGAAGCGGAAGCTTTAGGGCCTTTTTATGGGCATTTTCCTACATTGGATGCCTTCAAAGACCAAATAGCGGCCAAGTCGAAATCATTCCCCAAAGCGAACCGGACGGTATTGAAATCGGCCTTGGAAGCCCAATATGCCCATACCGTCGCATCAAAACGGACCAAGCAGCATATTGCGAGTTTGGAAAAGGATACCACCTTTACCATAGTCACCGGTCATCAATTGAATTTGTTTACCGGTCCGTTGTATTTCCTTTACAAGATCATCTCGACCATACGCTTGACACAAGCCCTTAAAAAGCAGTATCCCAAAAATGATTTCGTCCCGATTTATTGGATGGCCACCGAAGATCATGACTTCGATGAGATCAACTATTTCAATTTCGGAGGACGCAAAGTACAATGGAATAGGGAAGCAGGTGGAGCGGTAGGACGCTTCGATACCGCAGGATTGGACGCCGTGTTGCAAGTCATGAAAACCCAGTTCGGTCAATCGACACATGCCAAGCAGCTGCTTACGCTGTTTGAAGACAGTTACCTGAAGCATAAAACCCTGGCAGCAGCTACCCGATATTTGGCCAACGCTTTGTTCGGGGCCCATGGTTTGGTCATTGTCGATGGTGACGACAAGGTGTTGAAAGAGCTATTGGCACCCCATGCAGCCAAGGATATTTTCGAGCAATTACCCTATCAGGTCGTGGGGGCAACCAATGCGGAATTGACACAACTCGATGACCGGTATTCCATTCAGGTCAATCCCCGAGAAATCAATTATTTCTATCTCAAGGATTCGATCCGAGAACGCATCGTTGCCGTTGAAAACCATTTCGAAGTAATGAATACCGGCCTGCGTTTTACTGAAAAAGAGTTGCGTCGGGAGTTGGACGAGCATCCCGAACGATTCTCACCAAACGTCATCGCAAGACCGCTGTACCAGGAAGTGATATTACCGAATTTGTGTTACATCGGCGGGGGTGGTGAGTTGGCATATTGGCTACAACTAAAAGACTATTTTGAGGCCATGGATGTGGTCTTTCCGATGCTTCTATTGCGGAATTCGGCCTTGATCATATCGGAAAAACAACAGGGAAAACTGGAGAAAATGGGCTTGGAAATCAAAGATCTCTTTCTCGATGCGAACAGCCTGATCAACAAGAAAATCAGGCAAATTTCGAACATCGATATCGATTTCAGCCCGCAGAAGCAACAGTTGCAAACACAATTCAAAGGGCTGTACGACTTGGCCAAGGAAACGGATGCCTCTTTCTTAGGGGCTGTCAAAGCCCAAGAAAGGAAACAAGTGAAAGGTCTTGAAGCGCTTGAAAAGCGGTTGTTAAAAGCCCAAAAACGAAAGTTGAAAGATCAGGTGGCCCGTATCACCTCCTTACAAAACGAACTCTTTCCCAACCGTTCCCTGCAGGAACGCCAGTTGAACTTTTCTGAAGTGTATTTGCAGTACGGAGCGGCTTTGATCGATGATCTTTTTGAAAACCTCGATCCCCTTCGCCCCGAATTCACCCTTTTACGGCACTAATCGGGTCGTTACCCATTCCTTACTGTGTTTCGTAAAGCGCCAACGCTTGTGCTGTATGCGGTCCAATTGAACGATATCGATTACCGTAGGCACCAATTCGACCATGGCGAAATAATGACGGTGCTCCAATTGTTCGATGGGTAGTTCCGAATCGATTTCGGTACCCGGAGCTAAAGCCGTGGTATAATCCCGTGGGTTTTTCATTCCCATCGTTTGCCAATACCGCTCGCATTGTTCGGTATCCGATGAGGCCTTGGCCAGTCCGGTCATTCGGATTTGCAGGCGTTGGTCGGGATCATAGAACAGGGCAGAAGCCTTGGCGTTCGCTTCCAATTCAGTGACCTTTTGTGACCTAAGATCCGTAAAAAAGACCAGGTTGCCCGTGGCATCCACATGGCGCAAGACCACAGTTCGTGAAGCCGGGGCACCGTCGCCCGCAATAGTTGAAAAAACGAAGAAGCGAAAAGGGTCCTTAGCAATTTCGACTCCTTTTTTTATTCTAATAAACACCTCATTTAAAAGCATTTATGATTTTTTTTCGGGTTGTAACAAAAATATTTAAAAAAAATGGTAGGGTTTTATGCCTTAGCGTTGTTTTACTATCAAATTGCTATGAAAAAGGTTTTTACCTTTTAAAATATGAATTAGTTAATTCATGTGTTTAGGTTGGTTTTGATTTTTACCAAAAAGCCCCGGAGTGGTTCCTGGGGCTTTTGTATTTTTTGGGGTCTTACCTCCAATCGAATTTCGCTCCTTATAGCACGTTCCGATTAAAAAAGGGTTTTGAAAAAAGACTTGACTTCGAAAAGAGTGGCCTCCTTCATACTGTCGAAACGAACATCGGCATGACCCACCCGTTCTTCAGGTCCGATACCTACGCTATGGAAGGCCCCGGCTTTTGCAGCGTCGATCCCGGCTTCCGCATCTTCGAATACCACGCACTCTTCAGGTTTCAACTGCAACAACTTGGCTGCCAATAAAAAGATATCCGGCGCGGGTTTGCTGTTGGTAGCCGTATTACCGTCGGATACGGCATCGAAAAAGTCCGTTGCCTTGAGTTGTTGTAATACCATTTGGGCGTTTTTACTCGAGCTTCCCAAGGCGACGCTAAACCCTTCGCGTTTCAAATGGATCAATAATTCCTTCGCCCCCGGCAAATAATCCTCGGGACTCACCGCTTCAAGCGCGGCCACGTAATAGTCGTTTTTTTGGGTCGCCAGTTTGGTCAAGGTGGCATCATCCATCGAAAGCCCGTTGTGTTCGGCGATGATCTTGATCGATGCCAATCGAGAGACACCGCGAAGCTTCTCGTTGACCTCACGATCGAATTTCCATCCTTGCTCTTCGGCGAGTTTTTTCCAAGCTTGGTAGTGTTGTTCGGCGCTGTCGGTGATGACACCGTCCAAATCAAAAATGAACCCTTTGATCATATCATTGCAATTGGAGCCCAAAGAAACGGGTAAAAATCAAGATATGAAACTATTCGACGTGGTATTCCAACCGCATGGTGATCGAAGCGGTCTTGTTCTTTGATGAAGTATTATAGGCACCGCCCCAGCTGTAGTCTTCCCCTGAATTTTGTCCGGTTATTTGAAACACCCCCATGCGGGCCGAAATCAAATCGCCGAGACGACCGCCTGCATTTTCAGCGATTTTTTCAGCGCGGATTCGGGCATCTTCGGTCGCTTTTGAGATCATTTCGATCTTCAAGTCCGCCAATTTCGTGTAGTAATAGCGTGGCGGTGAAGAGTTCAGCTGCACCCCTTTGTTCAGCAACTCGGTGATTTCGCGTGAAACCGCTTCGATACTGGCCACTTGGGTCGATTCTATTTGAACTGTTTGGGAGAGTTCGTAGCCCCGAAACAAACTGCCCACATAGTTGCCGTTTTCATACTTGTTATCGCGTTGTTCAATGGTCTGTACCGAATTGAAGATGATGTTTTCGCTAGCAATACCCTTGGACACCAAATAATCGCGGACGACTTCCTTGTCACGGTTCAAACGTTCAAAAGCCGTTGTCAGGATCGGACTGTAGGCAGAAAAACGGCCTTCCCAAACAATAAGGTCTGAGGTGAAATTTTCGTTGCCAAGACCGGTGACTGAGATCACTTGTGGCGGATTGGCCCTTTTTACATAGGCGTTTCCAAGAAAAAAAGCAGCCAAAATGATGGCCAGGGAAAAAATTACGGCAGTTAAATTCTTCATGGTACAACTTTTCGATAAGCTGTTATAAATATACCCAAAAGATCCTTTTTCAACCCGGTCATTTTGCTATTTTTGCCCATGCATAACCAAGTACTGATCCTCGATTTCGGTTCCCAATATACCCAGTTGATCGCACGTCGCGTCAGGGAGCTGAACATTTATTCCGAAATAAAACCATTCAACAAGATACCGGGCAACCTGGATGATTACCAAGCGGTGATTTTATCGGGTTCACCTTACTCGGTCAGGGCCGAAGACGCCCCGGTGCCCGATTTGACGGGCATCAAGGGGGTAAAACCGCTGTTGGGGATTTGTTATGGGGCCCAGTTCTTGGCCCATGCGCATGGAGGTAATGTAGCCCCATCGACCATTCGCGAATACGGTCGGGCAAATTTGGAAACCGTGCATGCCGAAAGCGTCTTTTTGAAAGGCATCACCCGCGGTGCGCAAGTGTGGATGAGCCATAGCGATACCATCAAGAAATTACCCGAACAGGCACAATTATTGGCAAGTACCGATGATGTCGAAAATGCCGCTTTTCGTTGGAAGGATGAAGATACCTACGGCATCCAATTCCATCCCGAAGTATACCACACCACTGATGGCACCCAATTGCTCAAAAACTTTTTGGTCGATATTGCCGGTTTGCAACAAGATTGGACCCCGGATGCCTTCGTAGAGACTACGGTCAACGAATTGCGCCAAAAAATCAAGGAAGATAAGGTCATCCTCGGGTTGTCAGGAGGTGTCGATTCAAGCGTGGCCGCCATGCTCTTACACCGTGCCATCGGCCCGCAACTGCATTGTATTTTCGTCAATAACGGGCTTTTGCGAAAAAACGAATTCACCAATGTGTTGGACCAATACAAGGGTATGGGTCTGAATGTCAAGGGTGTAGATGCTTCGGCACGTTTTTTGGATGCCCTCAAAGGCGAGTCCGATCCCGAAACCAAACGCAAGATCATCGGAAGGGTCTTCATCGAGGTCTTCGATGATGAGGCCAATAAGGTCGAAAATGCGAAATGGTTGGCCCAAGGCACCATTTATCCTGATCGAATCGAGTCGGTTTCCGCCAGTGGCGGGCCGTCGGCGGTGATAAAAAGCCATCATAATGTCGGCGGATTGCCTGACTATATGAAGTTGAAGATCGTAGAACCTTTGCAGCTCTTGTTCAAAGACGAGGTCAGAAGGGTAGGTCGGAGTATCGGAATGGACGCGTCCATATTGGGAAGGCACCCGTTTCCCGGCCCTGGACTCGGTATCCGGATTTTAGGTGACATTACCGCCGAAAAGGTGTCTATATTACAGGAAGTCGATGCGATTTTTATCGATAGTTTGAAAAAAAATGGGCTTTATGATAAGGTTTGGCAGGCCGGAGCCATGCTTTTGCCCGTAAATAGTGTAGGTGTTATGGGAGATGAACGTACGTATGAGAAGTGTGTCGCCCTCAGGGCGGTCGAAAGTACGGACGGAATGACGGCCGATTGGGTGAATTTGCCCTATCCGTTCTTGCAGAAAGTCTCCAATGACATCATCAATAAAGTCAAAGGTGTAAATCGCGTGGTGTATGATATCAGCTCGAAACCACCCGCAACAATAGAATGGGAATAATGAAATCTTACAGCTCCATATTGCTCGTCGGCTTCGCATGGTTCGTCTTCGGCCTTCAATCCGTTTTCGCCCAAGAAGCCGTTACACATACGGTTCAAGAAGGAGAGACCCTATACGGTATCGCCAAACAATACCGGGTGACACCCTATTCGATACTGCAATTGAACCCCGAAATCAAAAACTCGTCGGAGGTACAGCCGAATACCGTGCTGATCATCAAGAAAGGAGCAGATGAGGCACTTTCGGTCATTGTCCGTGATACTTCCGAAACCACTGATCCCGAACCGCTTCGTTTCGAACGGCACCGGGTCAAAAAAAGGGAAACGCTTTTTGGATTGACACAGCAGTATGGGATTTCCGAAGATCAACTGAAAAAATACAATACCGAATTATATGCCGAACCGTTGCGGAAAGGCATGGTATTGCGCATTCCGGTATATCCGGAGGTCGTCGCGGACGAAGAACGTGACATCGATTTCGAGACCTATGTGGTACTACCCAAGGAAACCCGTTGGAGTATCGCGCATAAGTATGGGATCAGTATGGATAGCCTGCTTTTGTTAAACCCGGAGTTACCCAAGAATTCCTCCATACTTTCCGTAGGGCAGGAGTTGCGTTTGCCCAGACCGAAAGGCGACAGTTTGGAAGGTCAGGAAGTCGCCCTTTTCGAATCGTTCACCGTTCCCAAGTCGATGGGCATTTTCAGGGTGGGCCAATTGTACGGCATACCAACGGATTCGGTCATCAAATTGAATCCTGAGATCGTCGACTTAGGCGGATTGAAGGAAGGTATGGTGCTGCGTTTGCCCAAACGCCTCCCAGAGAACCAACGGGTCAATACCGACAACTTCGTGTTTTATGAAGTAAAACCAAAGCAGAACCTATTTCGATTAACGCGGAACCTCAAGATTTCAAGGGATTCCCTTTTTGCGTTGAACCCGGAATTGGAAAATGGATTAAAGGCCGGTATGGTCCTGAAATTACCCAAGGCGAAAGGTGAACAATTGGAGGTCAAGAATTCCTTGGTTTTAGACCAGATCAACCTCGCCGATAGCATCAATACGGTCAATCGACCCGAGGTATTGTTTTTATTGCCCTTCCGCTTGGATCGGATCGATTTGGGCAATATGGAGCGTACCAAAAAGCAAGTCGAGTCTAGACGCGATATCAAGTATGCCCTAGGATTGTATTCGGGCGCTTTGGTCGCCTTGGATTCCATGAAACGCATGGGCGTGTCGATCAATGCAAGGATCATCGATTCCGAACGTAAGCTTGAACGTGTAAAGGCAGCATTGGCTGCACAACCACTATATGAGATCGATGCCATTGTGGGACCTGTCGACCCTAACCTGCTGGGCGAAGTGGCCGTTCAGGCCGCCACCTATGAAATTCCGGTAATCGCACCTTTTGCGGCCGAGAGTGGGTTGAGCCATAGCAATGTGTTCTACACCGAACCATCGGATGCCATTTTGCGCCAACGGATGCTCGATCATATCGCCAAGATAAGGACCACGGAAAACCTCATCGTCATCGCCGATGAAAACCACCAGGTGGCCAAAGATTCCATCTTGTCCAAATTTCCTATGGCCCGAGTGGCAAAAATGAGTGAAGACGGTTCGCTGCATCTTGAGGATTTTTTGGTGATGTTATCCGAACAAGAAGTCAACTGGGTCTTCGTGGAGACCGACAAACCCAACTTGGCCGCGAGTATCAGTTCGATTTTGAATGCGGCCAACGCCGAGACCGAGACGGGTGAGGTCGTGGTAAAAATGTTCACCACGAATTATAATACGGCCTTTCAAGGTAGTTCGATTTCCAGACCACATTTGTCCCGACTGGAATTCATGTTTCCCTCGTCCTACCGTGAGGTGGGGAGTGATGCATTCGTTAAGGCGTATAGTACAAAATTCGGTCATGCTCCGGATCGCTATGCAGTTCGCGGCTTTGACCTTACCTTTGATATGCTCTTGAAATTGGCCTACAAGAAAAATCTCTTCGAGGTGTCGAAGATGGTCGGTCAGACCGAATATAGCGGGAATCGATTTGATTTTCACGATGATTGGAGTTCTGGGTTTTACAACCACGCCACTTTTTTGATGCAATACGACGACCTACGAATCAAACAATTGGATACCAATGACATCGAAAGTAACCTATACCGGTGAATTGCGCACGACCTGTGTGCACCTGCGCTCAGGTAATGAGTTCATTACCGATGCCCCGGTCGACAATCGCGGGTTGGGAGAGGCCTTTTCACCCACGGATACCGTGGCCACGGGTTTGGCGAGTTGTATGTTGACCGTAATGGGTATCAAGGCCCGTGATATCGGGGTGGCCCTTGAAGGGGCTACTGCCGAAGTGACCAAGCACATGGCATCCGATCCAAGGCGGATTTCCAAAATCGAAGTGACCTTTACCATGCCCAATGGAGTGGGGCTAAAAGAGCGGACGATACTTGAACGTGTCGCCAATAGTTGTCCGATCCATTACAGCCTGCACCCAGACATCGAAAAGATAATTTCCTTCAATTGGTCCGAAGCCTGATCATACTCCTTTTTTTTACCGTCGCTACGATGGCAGTCGCCCAAGACTTGGAATCAGTGAAATGGCGGCCCGATCTGCGGTTACAATGGTCTGATTTCCGTGCCAAGGTACCCCCCAATGTGATGCCGGCGGCCACAACCGCGAGCGGGATCAGTTATCGCTATTCGGCCAATATGCTCCATCACGAAGTCGATTTGGATTTCGAGGTCAACGCCTTCTTTTATCCGACCGAAAGCTGGTATAAACCCGAAGTTTGCAATGATTTGATCCTTAGTCACGAACAATTGCATTTTGATATTTCCGAGTTGTTCGCTCGCAAAATGCGGTTAAAGCTAAAACGTACTTCTTTTTCAAAGGATGTGAAAAAGGAGGTGCGACAGATTTACAAGGAAATCCTGAAAGAGCTTGCTGATTTTCAAGAACGCTATGATTTCGAGACCGATTTCTCCCGAAATCGGGAAAAACAACTGGAATGGAACCAACGTATTAAGGAAGCCCTAGAAACCGTTCCCAGTGGCGAACAGGAGTAATTCAAGCCAATTTTTCCAAAATTCCGTCCAAGGCGGTCACGACCGTATCCACGTTCGCTTTTGAAAAACAAAGCGGCGGCTTGCTCTTCAATACATTGTTATAAGGACCATCCGTACTGATCAGGATGTGTTGTTGCCGTAAGGCGTTCTTGACCTGTTGTGCCAATGCGGTATGGGGTTGTTTCGTGTGGGGAAAAACCAATTCGACCCCTAAGAACAAGCCCTCCCCCCTGACGTCCCCGATAACCGGATGACGGCCTTTAAGTTCGTTCAGGGCCTCTTGATAGTAGGAGCCCACTTTTTTCGCGTTTAATTGCAACCCTTCTTCCTCAATGACATCAAGCACGGCGAGGCCAATTGCACAAGAGACCGGATTGCCCCCAAAAGAGCTGAAGAACTCCACTCCCTTTTCGAAGGAGGCCGCGATGGCCTTGGTGGTGACCACGGCGCCGATGGGGTGGCCGTTGCCCATGGGTTTGCCAAGAATCACGATGTCAGGGACCACGCCATGGGCCTCGAAACCCCAGAACCATGTACCCAATCGCCCAAATCCGGTTTGCACTTCATCACTGATACACAGTCCACCCTGCTCGCGTATTGCCGGGTACATCGTCTGCAAATATCCAGGGGCCAGGGGTACTTGCCCTCCGCAGCCTACGATAGGTTCACTAATAAAAGCGGCGACCTGATCGATGTTCGCTAGTTCATCTTGGGCGTACTTGGGTCCTGCACTATCTTGATCGGTATACCGGCCCTTGTAGGTATCCGGAAGCATGGCTTTGATGATATGCCCTTTTTGACCCTGGCCTTTGGTATTGTTGTATTTGTAGTGGCTGATGTCGATACCGATCTGCGTGTTGCCATGATAGCCGTGTTCCATGACCATTAGGTTTGGTAGTTGGGTATGGGCCATGGCCAATCGAACTGCCAAATCACTGGCGGCACTTCCCGAATTCACGAAGAACACCTTGCATAAGGACTCCGGGAATTTAGACAAGAGCCGTTCCGCGTAGGTGCCCAACAGGTCGTATACATATCGGGTGTTCGTGTTTAAGCGCGCCATTTGCCCCTGTCCGGCTTCAACTACTTTCGGATGGCAGTGTCCCACATGGGGGATGTTGTTGTAGGCATCCAGAAACGCATTCCCTTCGGTATCATACATGTATTGAAAGGCCGCACCTTCCATCGGAATGGGGTTTCGGTAACTCAAGGACAAACTTCGGCTTAATAGATTCGTCCTTTGTTCCAAGGCCGCATCAAAATCCCAAGAGGGTTCAAGAGTATAGCCACAGGCCTGTAGAAACCGGTCTTCGACCGCCTTGGGGTTCAAGGACAGCCAATGTTTCAGTAGCGCCCAGGCTTGTGCTTCACTACTGATCGCATAGTTGTTCTCAGGGTCGACCTTTTTGGCATGGGCAGCGTTGCAAAGGCTGATGCACAGTCGCGCGGCGATCAGCCAATACAAGAGTTTGAGTTCTTTTGCGTCGAGGGGCAATTCGGCATGATAAGCCTTTAAAAATGGAATCGCCTGAGGCAAAGGATCCTTTTCGAACCGATAGAGGATATAGGTCAGGGCAATGGCCACTTCATGGATCAAGGGGGCATAAACGACGTCTCCGAAATCAATAAGTCCACTTACGCCATCGCCTGATACCAGTACGTTCCATTCATTGGCATCGTTATGGATGACCGCTTTTCGCAGCCCCGGCAATTGAGGAGCCACCTCAAGCTCGAACCGATCCATAAAGTATTGGACGACGGCCCGGTCGTGCGGATTTTCGATATCACTTAGAAAGGGTCGGTTGCGTTGCAATTGCGCAAGGTCCCAGTGGTATACCCGCGCTTCCAGGCAATAGTCCTTAAAATCAACTAATGCGGCGTTGGTCTTGGCCAAGAAGGTTCCTAAAGAGGTCAGCTGTTCTTTTGTGGGTGAAAGCTCGCCCAGAAAGGTTCCTTCGACAAAACTGAGCATGCGACAAATACAGTGCTCCCCTGCTATGGTCGATCGTTTCACATAGGAGCCATCGATAAAGGCTACCGGTTTAGGAAAATCACCAATGGATTCGGAGCGTCCAACGAGATGCAAGAGCAGCTCGTTTTCAGCAACGACCAAATCGAACTGCCCACTTTGTTCGGAATAGGTTTTAAAAATAAAGGTGCCGTTTTCAGCGACGACCTTGTAGTTGCAATTGGCGTATCCGTTGATTTTCTTGACCGACAAGACCTTGAGCCCAAAGGCTTCCGAAACGAATGTTTTCATGCTAGGGTCGGCTTAGACATCACACCTTCGGAAGGCGTCTTTCAAGGCGTCGATCTTATTGTCCCAAGTAACGATGAACTCTTGGGCCACATAGCCCGAAAACCCGGTTTCCAGAATAGCTTTCATGATGGCCGGATAATAAAGTTCTTGGGTTTCATCGATTTCATTGCGCCCGGGAACCCCAGCCGTATGATAATGCCCGAAATAAGGATGGTAATTACGTATGCTTCTGATGATGTCCCCTTCCTGGATCTGCATGTGGTAAATATCGAACAGTAGTTTGAAGTGTTCGCTGCCAAGATGCTTGCAGAGCTCTACCCCCCAAAGGGAATTGTCACACATGTAGTCGGGATGGTTGACTTGGTTGAACAGTTCCATTTGGATCACCACGCCGTGTTTTTCGGCTAGAGGGAGGATCTTCGATAGGCCATCGACGCAGTTTTGCAGCCCGACATAATCGTTCATACCCCTGCGGTTGCCACTGAAGCAGATGAGGTTGGTGTAACCGGCCTCGGCCACTTGCGGAATAATGTCGGTATAGTTGGCGATGAGCTGTTCGTGGTATTTTGGGTCGTTCCACCCTTCGGTCAGGCTGATTTCGGCCCCATTGCACATCGAACAATGGATGTCGTGTTCTTTGAGCAACGGCCAATCTTTCGGTCCGATCAAATCGATGGCTTTGATGCCCAATTGATTCAAGACCTTTAAGAAATCGGCCAACGGGATGTCATCGAAACACCATTGGCAGACGCTGTGGTTGATGTTGTGCTTCAAATCGAAATCCTTAGGGCCGTTCGTGGATTGGGCGATACCGTTGGTAGTAACCATCGCTGCAGAACCCACCGCCGCCGTGGCAATAAAATCGCGTCGTTTCATTGGTGTTGTTTTGTTGAAGAAAGATAGTACTTTCGAAACTGAAATGGAAATGCAACCGGATCCAAGGCGATTACTTGAAATGGCCCATTATCGAATGCCCTATGGAAAATACAAAGGCAGGTATTTGGTCGATCTTCCGTTAGCCTACCTGGTCTGGTTCCGTCAAAAAGGATTTCCTTCCGGAAGGTTGGGCGAACACCTTCAGACGATGCTCGATCTGAAGTCGGACGGGCTGGAGCCCATCATTCGAAAATTACAGCAAGATTTTCCCAAACCCTGACTCGGTTTTCCCACCATAATTCGTACCTTTACGCCCCGTAACGACAACTTCAATCATGGCCGAGACCAAGTATATTTTTGTTACGGGAGGCGTAACATCTTCATTAGGAAAAGGGATTATCGCCGCTTCATTGGCAAAATTACTTCAAGCCAGGGGCTACAAGACCACCATTCAAAAATTAGACCCATATATCAATGTGGATCCAGGTACGTTGAATCCTTACGAGCACGGAGAGTGCTATGTGACCGATGATGGGGCCGAAACCGATTTGGATCTCGGGCATTACGAACGGTTTTTGAACGTTCGTACCTCTCAGGCGAACAACGTCACTACGGGCCGAATCTACCAAAGTGTTATCGAAAAAGAACGACGGGGTGAATTTTTGGGTAAGACCGTGCAAGTCGTACCCCATATCACCAATGAGATCAAGGAACGTGTCCAATTGTTGGGTAAAAGTGGCGACTACGATATCGTCATTACGGAGATCGGAGGTACCGTTGGTGATATCGAGTCCTTACCCTATATCGAAGCCGTACGGCAATTGCTGTGGGAATTGGGTGAGAACAACGGTATCGTCATCCACCTGACCTTGGTGCCCTTTTTGTCGGCCGCCGGTGAATTAAAGACCAAACCCACCCAGCACTCGGTAAAGACCCTGATGGAAAGTGGGATCAAAGCCGATATTCTCGTTTGTCGCACCGAACACGATATTTCAAACGATAAACGCGAGAAACTGGCCTTGTTCTGTAATGTAAGCAGGGAAGCCGTAGTGCAATCCATTGACGCGTCAACGATTTATGATGTGCCGATTTTGATGCAGCAGGAGGGCTTGGATACGGTCGCCCTGAAAAAATTGGCCTTGTCGGACGCCATGGATCCCGATCTTTCGCATTGGCGGGAATTTCTAAAGAAACACAAAAACCCCAAGAGCGAAGTGACCATTGGGCTCATCGGAAAGTATGTCGAGCTGCAGGACTCTTATAAATCCATCTTGGAATCCTTCATCCATGCCGGCGCGGCCAATGAAGTGAAGGTCAAGGTGCGATCCATCCATTCCGAACACCTTTCGGAAAGCGATATCGACAAAAAATTGATGGGCTTGGACGGATTGCTGGTTGCCCCGGGCTTCGGGGAGCGGGGTATTGAAGGTAAGATATTGGCCGTGCGTTATGCCCGTGAAAACAACATGCCGTTTTTGGGCATCTGTCTAGGAATGCAAATGGCGGTCATCGAGTTCGCCCGAAACGTGCTGGGCTTGGAGGGTGCCAATTCGACCGAGATGGACGAGCGCACGCCATATCCGGTCATCAACTTGATGGAAGAGCAGAAATCCGTAACCAACAAAGGCGGAACCATGCGTTTAGGGGCTTGGGATTGCGAATTGACCGACGGTTCCTTGGTAAAGGAAGTGTATCAGGGGGAATCGAAAATCGCCGAAAGACACCGCCATCGTTACGAGTTCAACAACGCTTATCGGGAAGAAATGGAAGCGGCCGGCTTGGTCGCATCGGGAATCAATACCGAAACCGATTTGGTCGAGATCGTCGAATTGCCGTCGCACCCATGGTTCGTTGGGGTACAATACCATCCTGAATACAAAAGTACGGTCGCCAATCCGCATCCTTTGTTCGTTGGTTTCGTCAAAGCGGTACTGGCCCAAAAACTACAACAAACTAATGCCAGTTTGGCATAAACTCCACTTTTGGACATATATTTGCGAGCCTTTGGGCACGATACACCTTAGATAAGACACGTTCATGGAAGAAAAGAAGTTGGATGTCAATTCCATTATCGGATTCGTTCTGATTTTCGGAATCCTCATATTCTGGTTTTATATCACCAAACCGACCCCTGAAGAACTCGAGGCCGAAAAGGCAAAACAAGAACAGCTTGATGCCGCCGCCCAGGAAGAGCAAATGACCCCTGAAACACCCGTGGCCGAACCGGTTTTGGATTTACGGGATTCCACTGCGGTAGCCGAATACCAAAGTGCCATTGGGGCCTTCGCTTTCACCAAACCTTCGGAAGGCAATACCATCTTGGAAAATGAAGTGCTCTATCTCGAAATCGCGAACAAAGGGGCGCAGATCGTCGAAGCCAAAATGAAAAGCTTCGTCGATTACGATTCCGTACCTATTTATTTGGTCAAAGATGGGAATGCCAATTTCGACCTTTCGTTTTCAACCACTGATAATCGGGTATTGAGCAGCAACGACCTCTATTTTGAGCCCTCGTTGACCAAGAACGGTGACAACCAAGTACTTTCCATGAAGGCCAAAGTATCGGAGACCCGCTTCTTAGAGTATCGATACGAAATGAAGCCCGACGAGTATTTGGTCGATTTTACCATCCGTACCCAAGACATGGGTTCGGTGTTGAATGCCTCCAAACCGGTCGATCTTCTATGGCAATTGAAAGGGATCCGGCACAATAAAAGCGTGCAATACGAAAACCGGTACACGCGCTTGACCTATAAGCATGACGGGGGCAAAATCAGCAAACTGTCCGAAAATAGTGATCTCGATGAAGAGACCGAGGTCGATATCAATTGGTTGTCGTACCGGCAACACTTTTTCAGTTCGATATTGGCAACAGGAACACACTTCAAAAGCGCTGACTTGACCTCAGAGAACCTGGTCGAGGAAGAAAGTAAAGAGACCAAGTTCACCAAAGCCTACACCACCAAGACCACTTTGGACTATCAGGCCGGAGAACTTTCACAAAACATGCATTGGTACTACGGACCCACCGATGCCCGGGTACTTGATGATTATCAAGATTTGGGCCTTGTGGATTCCATACCGTTCGGTTGGGGTATTTTCGGATGGATCAATCGTTTTGTGTTCACGCCCTTTTACGCCTTTTTAAGTGGTTTTCTACCCTACGGTATCGCGATTATCGTCATGACCATCCTTGTTCGATTGGCCTTATCACCGGTGACCTACAAATCCTACCTTTCACAGGCTAAGATGAAAGTCTTGAAGCCCGAGATTACGGAGCTTAACGAAAAGTACAAGGACAACGCCATGAAGAAGCAACAGGAAACCATGAAGTTGTACAACAAGGCAGGGGTGAGCCCAATGAGTGGGTGTATACCGGCTCTTTTACAATTGCCTATATTCTATGCCTTGTTCATGTTTTTCCCCACCTCGTTCTCTTTACGGCAAAAGTCCTTCTTATGGGCTGAGGATTTGAGTTCGTATGATACCATTTTCAATTTACCTTTTTCGATACCGTTTTATGGCGATCACGTAAGTCTGTTCCCTATTTTGGCATCGATCGCGATTTTCTTTTACATGACCTTGACCACAGGGCAAACGATGCAGATGCAACAACAACCGGGGATGCCGAACATGAAGTTCATCATGTATCTTTCACCCTTGTTGATGTTGTTTTTCTTCAACAATTACGCCAGTGGGTTGAGTTTGTATTACTTCATTTCGAATTTGATCACGATCTTCATCATGTTGGCGATCAAGAACTATATTTTGGATGAGGATAAAATCCACGCCCAGATACAGGAAAACAAAAAGAAGCCCAAAAAGGAAAACCGCTTTCAAAAAAAGATGCGCGAAATGATGGAAGAGGCCGAGGCCCAAAAGCGTTCCGGCAGAAGAAAATAAGGCTCAAGTTAAACCTTTCATGAAAGGTGTGGTCTAAACAAGAAAACACCGAGCTATGAACGTTTTGAAATACCTATTGCCCTTTTTCCTGGCGCTATTGTTCCTTCCCATCGAAGCCGAAAGCCAAGTAGTGCGCCGCAAGCGTACGGTGGTGGTCACCAAGAAAGGCAACAAACGCATTACCCGAAGACAAGTCAGGCACGTTAATCGCCGCAACAGGTATCGTACGGTACGACGCCTACCGGCAGGTACCCGAACCATCGTGTATCGCAATGTAAGTTACCGTCCCGTACGTGGGGTCTACTTCGTACGTAGGGGAGGGGTGTATGTAAGGACCCGTCCACCCTTGGGTTTTCGGATCGCGAGGTTGACCGGCGCGATGCTCCGCCTATCAGTGAGGGGAGTGCCCTATGCCTATTCGGAAGGGGTGTTTTACCAAGAATCCGATGAGGGTTTCGAAGTGGTTGCCCCACCAAAAGGTGCGGTCATCGATACACTTCCCGAAGGGGCCGAAAGCATGTTGTTGGAAGACATGACCGCCTACGAACTCTACGAAACCTTATATCAGGAAACGGATGCGGGCTATGAGGTCATCGGTACCTTAGACGACTTCGAATAAAGAACGGTTCGTTCCGATTACATTAATTTCAGGTTTTTCAACGATGAACGGTTACGGTTCATCCAATTCGCGGCTTACTCTCAAAAAATAATAGTGTGCCTTGTTTGGTTTGTGGCTACCCAAACATGGATTTCCTATGCCTATGGTATCAACTTAAAATAGGATACTATGCAAGAAACAATGACACTAAAAAGAAAGCCGGCTTTTCGAATTGATCGAAACCAACGAGCACCCTTCCTTTGGGTTTTCCTTATCTGTTGCCTACAGACCCTATGGGCACAGCATCAAGAAATGCCAGGTGTACTGGCCGTCTGTTCGGGATCGGACATCGATTATTGTGATGCCTCTGACGACATCGATTATAACTTTTATTGGCAAGAGATGTGGGGGGTCAATGGATCTCCTTTCTTTTCAGGGGCTTCCCATGGCGGGTTTAGCTTGACGGAGTATGAAGACGGTACGGCTTTGATCCAAGGAACCACCGTTCAAGGCAGCTGCACCTTAACGGTGCATATCGTTTTAAAAGACCGTAAGGATTGGGAGGCCTGGTCCGCAAACGGAGGTGGATTCAAAAACCAAGGATGTTCCAATCCCGATAAGACCGAATTGACCTATTACATCATCGATGCTGCCCAAAGTTTCGTAGAAGCCACAGGTGGGGACTGTTTGGAAGAAGGGACCTTTATCGTGAGCCAGCGGCCTGATCCCAATACGGACACCACCGCGATTTACGGAACCCAAAAAGGAGTGGGTGCCGCTTTATTCGACACCGACACCCAGGCAGTTGGAATTTCAGGTTGGGGTTTTATGGGGCCGGAAGATGATAAAAAGCGCTGGAACATCGACTTCAACTTTTTGCTGGCGTGTTCCGATCAATGTACCGATGATACGCAAGAACAGGTGGTCATTTGCCCAGGTGCCGATTATTTTTGGGAACGTACCGGCAGCTCCTACACCTTGGCCGATAGCCCGGTGACGGTTACCCTTCAAGATGACAATGGATGCGATTACTCGGCTACCTTGATCATTGAGGAACATCCTGAACACGAACCGGTTCAAGAAGAAGTCGTGCTCTGTGCGAATACGGAATACCAATGGGCATTGACCGGCGAGACGTATAACCCCGCCGATAGCCCGGTCATAGTGACCCTACAGGATGCGAATGGATGTGATTACCAGGCAACGCTGGTCATCAACACCTATCCTGAAACGCAAGCTGTGGAGGACCAAGTGACCATTTGCCCGGACACGGATTATTTTTGGGAACGCAGCGGTAGTACATACACGCTCGCAGATAGCCCGGTGACGATTAGCTTACAGGATGACAATGGCTGCCCGTATACGGCGACCTTGGTCCTTAACGCGTATGGGTCTGAAGATGCTGACGACAAACCCATAGATGCCGCTTGTTTGGAAGACGATGTACTTATTTTGCCCTATTTTGGCGACGACACCCAAGTTAGGATTACCTTTTTAAACAAGTTGGTCGATGATCAAGGCAATGGACTGGGGTATAAATTCCGCTTACGGAACGGTACGGAGACCGCGGTAACGAATGTTGAAGTGCGTGTAGGCGCAGCTGCCCCGATTTACAGTATCGAAACGATTCCGGCACGTACGGAAGTGTTTTTCATCCATGATGCCCCCATTGCCGGATTGACCATGTTCTGGGATGGTGGTAGCAAAGGTACCGCCTCGACGAACGAGACCAATACAAAGACCTCTTGCGGAACGTTTGAGGATCATCAAGGGAAATGTCCTGGTGATGAGGAGATGCCACCGCCAACGGAAAAGGCAGGTGAAGGCATTGCAATGACGGTTTACCAACAACCGTTCTCAGGAGCGATATCGATGGAATTGGAAATGCCCTACGCCAGCGAGGTGTTGGTCGAGTTTATGGATTTAGGTGGAAGAATGGTAAAAAAGGAACCGATGAAAGCCTATTCCCCAGGAACGCATAGTGCACAATTCGATGTGCGTCACCTGGCCACCGAAGTCCATCTATTACGGATAACGACCCAGCGGGAAACCATTACCAGAAAAGTAATCATTAGGAGGTAAAAAAAAACTTCCCCGCCTGGGCGGGGAAGCTTCTACCACTATAGGTATCGTTTGGAAAGATTCGGGATTTCAAAGATGGCACCGAATTCGTTCCTAAAAAATTAATAGTTGTCAATTGCCCCATTTTAGATGGTAAAAAGAACCTCTTTTGATGTGTCATCGACGAACGGTAAAGGCCTGTAAAAACAGGAGCTCCCAAATCATCGATGAAATGCACTATTTAACAAGAAAAATCTTTCGAAAAAAGAAAAGGCCTCCACGTTGGAGGCCTTTTTAATTTGAATTGGTACGGTCTAATTTTCCGTATCAGGAAGCATCACCTGGTTCAACACATGGATGACCCCATTGTTCGCTTGAACATCGACAGCGATAATTCCGATACCCATATTTCCGGCTCCATCGGTAACATCGGCGATATTCGGATCGGTACCTGGCAAGTTGATCGTAATGGCATCACCTTCCAAGGTGGCAGGTGAAATTCCATCGGTCAAATCCCCAGAACGCACATTACCGGAAACCACGTGGTGGTTCAAAACGGCAGTTAAGGTCGCTTCATCAATATCGGTAACCATTTCTACGGACAGGGCGGTCAACAAATTACTGAACGCCATATCGGTCGGAGCGAAAACGGTAAATGGTCCGGCCCCGCTCAATACACTGACGAAATCGGTTGCAGGGGTGCCCTCGGTCAATGCAGTGACCAATGGAGCGAATGTGGGATCGGCAACGGCGAAGGTAACAACGCTTGGCAAATCGATAACGGCATCGACCGCATGAACGACACCATTGGTAGCGACCACGTCGGCAATCACGACATTACTAGACCCGTTAATGGTGACCCCATCGTCTACATTGATATACTGGCTTAAGAAATCACCATCGGCATTAGTGCCTAAGGTATTCACATAGCTGTTTGATAGTCCATCGGAAAAGGCGGCAACTCCTGAAATGACGTGATTCGAAAGCACGTTATTGATATCGTTCCCGTTCGGGTTAGTAAAGGCGGTAAAGGCATCATTGACCGGAGCGAATACGGTAAAATCGGTCAACGGACTTGACAACAACGAGGTAAAGGTGGTGTTGCCTCCATCAGTAAGTGCACCTACCAAAGAAGAAAGCGCTGGATTGGCCAAGGCATGGTCAACAATGGTTGGCAAGCCGATAACGCCGTTGACGATATGAACGACTCCGTTGTCGGCAGTAACATCCGCCGTTGAAACGGTAGCCACCCCATTGATTTCAACACCGCTTGTCGTATCTACGAACAAGCTCAAGTTACGTCCGGAAACTCCCGAAGTCGAAAGGCTTGAAATATATCCGGTGCTCAGGTCGCCAGAGGTGTTCGTGCCGCTGACCACATGGTTCAACAACACCTGGGTCAATACGTCGGTCGGAATGTCATCTAAAGAAGCGAAGCCGTTGGTTGTCAAGAACGCCGTGAATGCCTCATTGGTAGGGGCAAAAACGGTAAAAGGTCCATCGCCTTGTAAGGTTTCGACCAAATTGGCAGCGGTCAATGCTTCGACTAAAATGCTAAGGTCATTGGTAGCCAATGCGAGGTCGACAATAGTAGTGGTGTCCATCGGAGTGTCGTCCGGATTCGAATCATCGTCATCGGAACATGAGGTGAACAAGATTACGGCCGCCATAAGTGACCATCCCATAATTTTTGAAAATCGTTTCATACAATCGTTTTTAAATAAGTGTTGTTTAACAAAAATGTTTAATGTTTTATCAAATGGTTTGTCTGGAAATCAACGAGTTAGCTTGATTAATAACATAAGTAATTGAAATACAGTTTCATATGAAAAACATCATAAAGATATTTTGTTTAATAAAAGGTTGCTTTGGTTAAACAAAAATTAATAAATGTTTAACAATTGGTTTGAAAGATTGAACAGGATAGTGACTTGATTGTGTGTGCTTTGCGGCCAAAGACCCCAATGGTGTTGCGAAATGGAATTTGTATTTTTGCAGTGATTTTTAATGCTATGGGAGAAAAAGTAGTAGTTGGACTTTCGGGAGGTGTTGATTCCAGTGTGGCAGCTTATTTACTGAAAGAAGCGGGCTATGAGGTCATCGGTCTTTTCATGAAGAATTGGCATGATGATTCCGTGACCATTTCCGAAGAATGTCCTTGGCTCGAAGATAGCAACGACGCATTGATCGTAGCCGAAAAGCTGGGCATACCCTTTCAAACCATCGATTTGAGTAAAGAGTATAAAGAGCGTATCGTTGACTATATGTTCAATGAATATGAAATGGGGCGCACCCCAAATCCAGATGTACTTTGCAACCGTGAGATCAAATTCGATGTGTTTTTGAACATCGCATTGCAATTGGGTGCCGACTACGTGGCGACAGGTCATTATTGTCGCAAGGATACCGTGACCGATGCGGAAGGTAACCCGGTACACCGTCTTTTAGCCGGGCGTGATGGAAACAAAGACCAATCCTACTTTTTATGCCAACTCTCACAAGGGCAACTTGCCAAAACCTTGTTTCCGATCGGGGAGCTGACCAAACCCCAAGTGCGTGAAATCGCCGCGGCCAATGGATTGATAACGGCAGATAAAAAAGATTCGCAAGGCCTGTGTTTTATCGGAAAGGTACGCCTGCCCGAATTCTTACAACAAAAATTGAAACCGAAGAAAGGTGTAATCGTAGAGATTCCTTCCGACGCCGAACAGTTCCAAGCGGTGCGTAACGAGTTTGAAACGAAATTGGACGAATTGAGTTATCATGCCGAGAAACCGCGGTACTTGGTGACCGATGGTCGGGTCGTAGGTGAGCACCAAGGGGCGCATTACTTTACCAAGGGACAGCGAAAAGGATTGGACGTCGGCGGAACCAAGGAACCGCTTTTCGTTCTGGAAACCGATGTCAACGAAAATGTTATTTACACAGGACAGGGCAAATCGCATCCCGGATTGTACCGACGTACCCTTTTTGTCAAGGATGCCGAGTTGCATTGGGTACGCGAAGATATGCGACTTCCATTGGATGGGATTATGAAAGTCAAAGCACGGATCCGCTACCGACAAGAATTGCAAGAGGCCACTTTATACAAGGTTTCCGGAGGAATGTATGTCGATTTTGAAAAGCGACAATCAGCCATTACGGAAGGACAATTCGTCGCGTGGTATCAGGAAGATGAATTGATCGGTTCTGGGGTAATTGCGTAAGAATGGAACAAAATAGGATAACCCGACTTTTTAATATCCAACATCCGATCATCCAAGCTGGGATGATTTGGGCTAGTGGATGGAAATTGGCATCCGCAGTCTCTAATGCCGGAGGTTTAGGCCTTTTGGGGGCGGGAAGTATGTACCCTGAAGTACTCTTGGAGCATATCAAAAAATGCAAGGAGGCTACAACCAAGCCTTTTGGGGTCAACGTACCCATGTTGTACCCTGACATCGACCGCTTGATGCAGATCATCGTTGATGAAAATGTAAAGATCGTCTTTACTTCGGCGGGAAATCCGAAGACATGGACCCCATTCCTTAAAAAAAAGGGCATCACCGTAGTTCATGTGGTCAGCAGTGTCAAATTTGCCCAAAAAGCCGAGGCCGCTGGCGTAGATGCTATTGTCGCTGAAGGTTTCGAGGCCGGCGGTCACAATGGAAGGGATGAGACCACGACCTTTGTTTTATTGCCCGCTGTTCGCGAGGCCGTCCGATTGCCTCTGATCGCCGCTGGAGGTATCGCGACAGGAAAACAGGTGTTGGCGGCCATGGTGCTGGGTGCCGATGGGGTACAGGTCGGCAGTCGATTCGTGGCCAGTGAAGAAGCCTCTTCCCATCTCGCTTTTAAAAATGCCGTTATAGAAGCCGGTGAAGGAGCGACCCAATTGACCCTTAAAGAGCTGGCCCCTGTCCGCCTTTTGAAGAACAAGTTTTACGAGCAGGTCATGGCGGCCTATGATCGCGGTGCCTCGACCGATGAACTGAAAGCGGTTTTGGGGCGTGCAAGGGCCAAAAAAGGCATGTTCGAAGGAGACTTGGAAGAAGGTGAACTGGAAATCGGACAGGTAGCCGCCCTAATCCATAAGATCAAGCCGGCCGCTACTATTATTGACGAGTTAATGGCGGGCTATTACCAAGCGATCGATGAACTGCACTGATCGTACTTGCACCTTTCTCCAGGTTTTTTACATTTGTCGGTAATGAAAAAACGGGTCCTCACTTTGGTTTTTTTGCTGTGCATGCAAGGAATGATCGCCCAGATCGAACGCGACAAGATGTTGCATTTCGTCGGGGGCAATCTTTATGGACTGGCAGGGGCCGGAATTGCCAAACAAATTTCGGACGGCAATCGGTTCTGGACCTTCGCCGGTGCTGTTGGGGGCAGCTTGCTGATCGGTTTGGGCAAGGAAGCCGTGGATTCCAGCCAACGACCCGGTGGCTGGGACAACGATGACCTATTGGCCACGGTATTGGGGGGTACGACCGTAGGATTTACCATCGATATCTTCACCAATCATAAGAGAAACAAACAAAGACGGGTAGCCAAATCCCAGGACGGGCAATTACGATGGTATACCGGAGCGTTGGCGACGACATCCCTACCCATGGAATGGCGGTATCAGCGATTACCGGCATTGAACACCTTGTCTTTATCGAAGCAGCTAACGGAGTAGGAAACCCAATCGGCGATTATGTTTTATTTCGCAGTTGATATTTTAGGCACCATCGCTTTCGCCATATCAGGGGTTTTGGTCGCCATGGAAAAACGTCTTGATCCTTTCGGCGTGCTCATCATCGCCTTTGTCACTGCAATCGGTGGGGGAACCCTCAGGGATATGTTGATCGGGAATACCCCGGTGGTTTGGATGCAAGATCTGACCTACGTAGTGACTATTGTGGCCACTGTCGTATTCGGGGTCCTGTTTGCGAAACAACTGGCGTATCTGCGCACCTCCTTGTTTCTTTTTGATACCATAGGTATCGGACTCTATACCCTTGTGGGGATCGAAAAAGGGATCGATGCCGGCTTGTTACCGGTAATGTGCATTGTGTTGGGAACCATTACAGCCAGTTTCGGAGGGGTGATCCGTGATATTCTTTGCAATGAAATCCCTGTAATTTTCCGAAAGGAAATTTATGCCACGGCCTGTATCCTTGGGGGCAGTAGTTATTTCTTGTTCCTGAAGTTGCCGATTGAGCAACCGATCGCCTATGCGTTAGGTATCGCAATGGTCATCGGCCTGCGTTTGGTTGCCGTTCGTTTTGGGATCAAACTCCCCAATATCTATCGGAAGTCCTAGGTGCTACAACACTTCCGCTTTTAGGATATACACGTTTTGCATGGGCCATTCACCCTGATCGACCGGTACTTGATTGATGCGGTCGACAACGTCCATACCGTCGATGACCCGGCCGAAAGGAGTGTAATCACCATCCAAGTGGTATGATCCCGGTTGGGTAACAACGATAAAGAACTCATAGGGTGAGGCCAATTTATGCGGATTGTCCCTTTCACTGCTCGGCATTGAAATCGTACCCCTATGGTGTTTGTGGCCTTTGCGGGTGTCGGGCGGAAGGAGATAGCGTCCTATCTTCCTGCGCTTCGAAGCCGTTTCGGTATTATCGGCATTGCCCCCTTGAATGATAAAATCCTTGACCACCCGGTGGAACATGGTGTTGTCGAAATACCCCGCTTTGGCCAAATAAATGAAATTCGCCTTGTGATACGGAACGTTTTGGTAGAGTTCTATGGTAAAACTGCCCATGCTGGTGGTCAATTTTACCCGATTTTCCTTGGTGTTTTTGGCATAATCGAAAAAGAAGTCGATGGCATTCGCTTCGGTCAGTTGAAAAGCCTCTTCGATCGGTTCTTGGGTGACTGCGGTGTCCGTCCGTTTTTCAATCGTATCTTTGGCCTCTGTTTCGGCGACCTGATCCGCTGTTTTTGCCGTTTTACGGTCTGAGCAGGACGAAAAGGCCACACAGATGATGACGATAAGTAAATAGGGTTTTCTAAACATGAAGTTCGACGAATTTAGCAAACAGGTCTTAAAAGTAAAAAATCTGCCATTGCCGGGTGAGGAATCGCATTATAAAATGGAGCCCGAAATCCGTAAGGCGTGGCGTGAGAAGCGGTCAAAGCCGTCACACCGACCCAAAGAAGCCGCGGTTATGGCGGTTTGCTATGCCGATTCGAATGGGTTCACGAATTTGCTCTTGATTTTAAGAAAGACCTATCAAGGGGTCCATTCGAATCAGATCGGCTTCCCAGGGGGTAAGGTTGAAAACGAAGATCGGGATCTGATGCATACCGCTTTGCGCGAAACCCATGAAGAGGTCGGTATCGCCCCAGAGCGATTGACCGTTCTTAAATCATTGACCCAAGTATACATCCCACCGAGTAATTTTTTGGTCCAGCCCTTCTTGGCCATAGCCGAAGGCCCCATGACTTTTGTCAAACAGCAAGAGGAGGTCGAGGCCTTGGTCGAGGTTCCTTTGGTCGACATCATGGATGATACCAATCGCATCGCACAACAACTTTCTACATCCTATGCCCAAAATATTTCGGTACCGGCCTTTAAATTAAATGGTTACGTGGTTTGGGGAGCTACGGCCATGATGTTGAATGAAATCAGGGATTTATTTAAGAAGTCGCTTTAAACCTGATTTTGTATTTTAGGATATTCAAAACAGCACATGGGGATTTTCAAGACCAACCCGTTCGGGCATAACCTATTCCTAAAGAAATGGTTGATTCGTGTCATGGGCATGATGACGCACCAACGCTATAAACAGTTCAATAAACTCGAGATCATGGGGTCCGAAGTGATACGGAACCTCCCCGACAAGAAGGTGTTGTTCGTTAGCAACCATCAGACCTATTTTGCGGATGTAGTCGCCATGTTCCATGTATTCAATGCCAGTTTAAGTGGGAGGGAAGACAACATCAAGAACCTAGGCTACCTGTGGTCTCCGAAACTCAACATTTACTATGTAGCGGCAAAGGAGACCATGAAAAAAAGTTTACTCACCAAACTGTTGGCCTATGCCGGTTCGATCAGTATCGAACGCACTTGGAGGGCCGATGGTAAGGATGTGAACCGTCAGGTCAAAATGAGTGATATCACCAGTATTGGAACGGCCCTTGACGATGGTTGGGTCATCACGTTTCCCCAAGGAACGACCAAACCCTGGAAACCCCTTCGAAAAGGAACGGCCCATATCATCAAGCGCTATAAACCCGTAGTAGTACCGGTGGTCATAGACGGCTTTCGGCGATCATTCGATAAGAAAGGGCTCTACATCAAGAAAAAAGGGATCTTACAATCCATGCATATCAAAGAACCGCTCGACATTGATTACGATGAAGAATCGATCGACCAGATCATGGAAAAATTAGAGTATGCCATAGAACAGCACCCTTCTTTTTTGAAAGTGATCCCGCAAGAAGATCTGTTGGCCTATGAAGAGGAAAACAGGCAGCGGCAATGGCGCTACTAAACTTCCAACTTTTTCAATTCATTGTAGTTGTCATTCAATCGCTTGAGCAGGATACCGTAAATCAGTCGATAGAACAACCAAAGGAGAAAGGCGAAAAATAAGATGCCTCCAAGAAGCAAGGCCCCTACGACGAACCAAACCCCTATGGTCTGATCGGCTTGGGCGATACGGCTGGCCAATTCCTCATCCGGATTGAAAATGACGATCTCAAAGAAGACCACGATCATCATTACCGAGAATAAGATCAAATTGAACCAGACATACTGCATCACCGTTTTACGAGTAACGATGATTTTTTTCATCAGGTTGCGTGCCGAATCGGTGACCGTAATCTGTTTGTAATTTTGATAGAACTTGAATATGAAATAGATGATGATCAGATAACTTAAAATCTCCAAGGAAAGTTCGACCCCTCTCATCAGTTCGGCCCCATTGCCGGTCAATTGCTCGCTGGTACGTGGTAGAAACGCCATCGCGATCCAAAACAGGAATTCGGCCACACTGATATAGAATATCCATTTGACCATAGAAGATGATTTTTTCCAAATCATCTTATAAATCTCTTCATAGCTGAGCTTTGGAAGCTGGGCTTCCTGCTTTTGCCAATCTTTCTTTAAGAGTTCCAGTTCGTCCATCATAGTTTATGGATTTAGAATGGTTCTTAGTTTGTTTTTAATTCGATTCATCTTGACCCGGGCATTCACTTCAGTAATACCTAAGGTCTCGGCGATTTCCGAATAGTCTTTGTCTTCCAAATAAAGAAAAACCAAGGCTTTGTCGATATCCCCTAGTTGTTTGACCGCGTTATACATCAATTTCAATTGACGTTCTTGGGTGTCATCGTATTCGTCGGCCTTGATTTTGAAAATTACCGATTCATAATCTTGGGTTTGAATGCGCTTTTTTGATTTACGATACAACGTAATAGCCGTATTCAAAGCGACCCGGTACATCCAGGTGCTGAATTTCGAATCACCCCGAAACTTCGGATAGGCCTTCCAAAGTTGAATGGTAATTTCCTGGAACAGGTCCTTATGTGAATCCCTATCATTGGTATAGAGACTACAAACCTTGTGAACAATGTTTTGATTGTTCTCAAGTTCGGTCACGAATTGGTGTTCCAGTTCTTTGTTCACAAACAGGGTTGGTAGTTTATGGATTAGTAGTCAAAAGTGTGGTTTTGTTACAACTTTTATTTGCGATAATCCAATGGCGGTGGTCGGTCGCCGAGTAGGGGTTGATACACGAAATCGGCCCCACGTCGTTCATCGAATTCGATTTTGGCTTGCTGGATCAAGGAGTCGTCCTGAAAAAGATCCATGGCCGTGGCGACAAGGGTCTTGGCCGCGACCATCATGCCTTTGGTACCGATACTGGTACCTCCCGCCGCAACCGCCTGCCAACTGTGTGCCGGGGTTCCCGGTACCCAGGTGGCGGTTCCAAAACCTACGGTAGGTACGACGAAACTCACATCGCCCACATCGGTCGATCCGTAGGCCCTAGCCTGTTCTTTGTAGGGCTGTACCACCAAGGCACGTTGCTCATTGAGTCCGGGTTGCCCTAAGGTCTTGGCGATTTTATTCCCGAATTCCCGTTCCTCGTCCGTATAGGAAATGCCCCCGATTTCGGAGAGGTTGTCATGCACCAACTTTTGGAGCACCAGGTTCGGAAGCAGTTCGTGTACCCCATTGACCAATTCATATTCCATAGTGGTCCCAGTACCTAGGGCGGCCCCTTCACCGGCTTTTACGATGCGTTCGAAAATACCGCGCAACACATCACGACGGTTGTGTCGGGCATAGTAATACACTTCGGCGAAATCAGGCACCACGTTCGGGGCCTTACCCCCATCGGTAATGACGTAGTGTATGCGGGCTTCCTGGGGGATATGTTCGCGCATCATATTGACCATGGCGTTCATGGCTTCAACCCCGTCCAGTGAGGAGCGCCCCATATGGGGAGCGCCTGCGGCGTGGGCTGAAACGCCGTGGAACCGGAACTTCGCACTCATATTGGCCAGGGCAGCCGCCGCACTTGCGGCGTTTGCCGAACTCGGGTGCCAATGCAAGGCTACATCCACATCATCAAAAAGCCCTTCTCGGGCCATATAAACCTTGGCACCACCGCCTTCTTCGGCAGGGCAACCGTAAAAACGGATGGTACCCGCTATGGTATTGGTTTTCATCCAGTCTTTCAGCGCAATGGCCGCTGCGGCCGAAGCGGTCCCGAAGAGATGGTGGCCACAAGCATGTCCTGCCGGTCCTCCGGCCGATTGTTTTTCAGGAACGGCATTTTGCGAGAGGCCCGGCAAGGCATCGAATTCCCCTAAAATGGCGATGACCGGATACCCGGTCCCATAAGATGCCGTGAACGCCGTCGGCATGTCAGCTACCCCGCTGTCGATTTGGAAACCGGCATCGGCCAAGGTGCGTTGTAAGAGTGCCGAACTTTTTTCCTCTTGATAACCCATTTCGGCCAATTCCCATATTTGTAGGGCGATCTCACCATATTTGGCGTGTTGGTCCCCAAGTTTCTGCAAGACCTCCGTCTTGTTGTTTTGGGCCGTTGAAGGGCCTGCTATTAAGCAAAAAACGAAAAGGGTGGAAAGTATGCGGTACATAAGGTTGATTTTGGTCTTTGATAAAGATACTAAAATCAGCTTCCGTTGGCTGTGATGCTAGCTGGCATATCGTTAAATTTGCTTTTTCACTCATCTATGAATATTCCGCAATCAAGTTTCCCTAGGGTCATCATTATCGGTGGTGGTTTCGGTGGGATTTCCTTGGCTAAAAAGTTAAGCCGACAAGAATTCCAGGTCGTTCTGATCGACAAGCACAATTACCACACTTTCCAACCGCTGTTATATCAAGTCTCCACAGGGGGCTTGGAGCCCGATTCGATCGCCTATCCGATACGCAAGGTATTGCAAGGCTATCCGAACTTCTTTTTTCGGTTGACCGAAGTATTGGATGTCGATACGGCTGCGAACGAAGTCCATACCACCATCGGGAATTTAAAGTTCGATTACTTGGTCGTGGCTACCGGTTCGAAGACCAATTATTTCGGAAATGAAGGCATCGCTAAAAACAGCATGGCGATGAAGACCATCCCGCAATCGTTGAACTTACGAAGCCTAATCCTGGAAAACTTCGAGCAAGCCCTATTGACCGATGACCTGCACGAACGTGAGGCCTTGATGAATTTCGTCATCGTGGGGGGTGGCCCCACGGGGGTTGAGCTGGCAGGGGCCCTGGCCGAGATCAAAAAGGGGATTTTACCCAAAGACTATCCGGATCTCGATACCCGGCGTGCCCAAATCAACTTGGTACAGGGCGGGGACCGTATTCTACCGGCGATGAGCGAGATCGCTTCCAAAAAAGCGGAAGATTTCCTCGAAGGTCTGGGGGTCAATGTGTGGAAGGAAATCCGAGTCACGGATTATGACGGCAAAACGGTGACCACGAATACCGACACCCGTTTTGAAACGGCCACCATGGTGTGGGCAGCAGGGGTAGAAGCGGTTAGTATAAAAGGGCTTGATGCCAAGGAAATCTTAAGTCGGGGTAAACGACTGAAAGTGAATGAATTCCATCAAGTGGAAGGATTTGAACACATCTTCGCCATCGGGGATGTAGCAGAAATGACCTCAGAAGCTTATCCGTACGGTCACCCGATGATGGCCCAGCCTGCCATGCAGCAAGGGGATAACCTGGGGAGCAATTTGGTGCGGATGTTGAATGGAAAACCCATGAAACCCTTCAAATACAATGATAAAGGAAGTATGGCCACGGTGGGGCGCAACAAGGCGGTCGCCGATCTACCCAAATTCAAATTCCAAGGAATTTTCGCTTGGTTCGTCTGGATGTTCGTTCACCTTTACTTCTTGATCGGTTTTCGAAATCGGGTGGTGGTCTTTATCAATTGGGTCTACAATTACATCAAGTTCGATCGCGAAGCCCGACTGATCATCAGACCCTATAAAAAACGGGCTTAGGTCATTTTTGTTTGAACACGGCGGCCTGGTAGGGGAGCAGTTGGATCCGATCTTCCGATAAACAAGGATTTGGGTCGTTAGATACGAGCAGTTCCCAACCCTGCTCCGAAATACCCTCAAGGGTGAAAGCCTTTTCTTGCGTTGCGAAATTCAAGGTCACCAAATACCGCCCATCCCCATGGTTTCGGTAATACGCATATATGGCTTCGTCGTCTTCCATGAGCAATTCATAGGCTCCATAGACTAATCCTAAATGTGATTTCCGTAACCGAACCATTTTTTTGAAATAGGACAAGACCGAATCGGGATCCCCCTCTTGGTCGGCCACGTTCACTCCTTTACGATGGTTGGTGTTGAGCGAAATCCAAGGTTCTGAAGCACTAAATCCTGCATTCTGGCCCGAATCCCACTGCATCGGGGTACGCGCGTTATCCCTAGAGGCTTCTTTTTCGTTGGCTATGAAATCTTCAAGGGCGATACCCTCTTGTTGTAACAATTCGAAACGGTTCAAGGTATTGATGTCACGGTATTGATCGATATGATCGAAGCGCACGTTGGTCATACCGATTTCATCACCAAAATAGATATAGGGCGTACCTCGCATCGTCAACAAAAAGGTCTGCAATAACGTCGCCGAACGATGCCAAAATGCCTCGGAGTCATTGCCCCATCGACTCACGCTGCGCGGAAAATCATGGTTGCTGAGGTACATACTGCCCCATCCTTTTTCGGCGAAAACGGTATCCCAAGACGAATGGACGTTTTTGAACTCGGTCAGTTTCCAACGATCTTTACGCATCCAAAAAACCTCGTCCCCATCCCGATCGAGGGCCATCAGATCAAAATGAAAGAACATGTTGAGTTCTTCCCGATCTTCATCCACAAAATCGAGCGCTTGATCGAGGTCTACCCCTGGGGCTTCCCCAACGGTCATCGCATCGTACTTGCTGATCACTTCGCGATTCATTTCATGCAAGAATTCGTGTAATCGGGGTCCGTTGGCGTAAAAAGGAACGAAATTGCCCCCAAAATGTTCGGGAAGTTCAGGATAGGCAATATCTTTTGAGATAAACGGAATCACATCCATCCGAAAGCCATCGACCCCTTTTTGGAACCAAAAATGGAGAATATCGTGGATTTCTTGGCGAACTTTAGGGTTTTCCCATTTGAGGTCGGGTTGTTTGGTCGAGAAGTAATGAAGGTAATAGGCATCGGTTTGGGCGTCGTATTTCCATGCATCGCCGTCAACATCGAAATAACTCCATCGTTTCGGGGGCGTTCCTTTTTCAGCGGGCCACCAATGGTAATAATTACGATAGGGGTTTTCCCTTGACTTTTTCGATTCTTGGAACCAATAATGCTCATCGCTGGTATGGTTGGCCACGAGATCCATGACCAATTTCAATCCTCTTTCTTTCATACCCGCCAAAAGCGCATCAAAATCGTCCATGGTACCGAATTCGGGCATAATGCTTCGATAATCACTGATATCATAGCCGTTGTCGTCGTTCGGAGAGGCATAGATGGGGCAAAGCCAAACGATATCGACCCCAAGGCTTTGGATGTAATCCAATCGATTGATAATACCGCGAAGGTCGCCTACCCCGTTGCCGGAACTGTCTTGAAAACTTCTGGGGTATATTTGATAGACAACCCCTTCTTTCCACCATGATCGTTTTGTTCGGTCCATTCAAGAATTTTGAAAACCAAAGATATTCGATTAGGTCGGAATTCAAGAGGACAAAATGGGCTCAATTCCGGTTTCTAGGATGGTAGCGTTGCAAGGCGTCGGCCAAATGGGTACGATCTACATGCATGTACACTTCGGTGGTCGTAATACTCTCATGTCCCAGCATTTGTTGAATGGCCCTAAGGTCGGCACCTCCTTCGAGCAAATGGGTCGCGAACGAATGCCTAAAGGTATGTGGACTGACCGTTTTCTTAATGCCACTTGCCTCGGTCAAGCGCCGTACAATGGTAAAGATCATAGCACGCGTCAATTGTTTGCCGCGCCTGTTCAAAAATAGGATGTCTTCATGACCGGCCACAATGGTTTGGTGCGACCGCACCAAATTCCGATAGGTGGTAATATAGGCCATACAACTTCTATTGATCGGTACGAAACGTTGTTTGGACCCTTTACCGGTTACCTTGATGAACCCCTCTTCAAAGTAGAGGTCCGATAGTTTAAGTTGTATTAATTCCGACACGCGTAGGCCACAACCATAAAGGGTCTCAATGATCGCCCGGTTGCGTTCACCTTCCGGTTTCGATAGGTCAATGGCCCCAATTAGGGTATCGATTTCTTCGGTACTAAGGGTATCGGGAAGTTTGCGGCCGATTTTCGGCGATTCGATCAGGTCCATTGGATTGTCGGTGCGGTATCCTTCAAAAACCAAAAACGTAAAAAAGCCCTTTAGGGCGGAAATGATGCGCGATTGGGATCTTGGGTTGAGTTCTTTGGCCACTTCATAAATGAAGCGTTGCAAAACGTCTTTTCCAATCGCCAGTGGCCCGATGTTGATTTGATGCGCTTCTAAAAACCCAAGCAATTTGCGCAGATCCAACCCATAATTCTGCAAGGTGTTCTTCGAAAGCCCACGTTCGATTTGCAGGTATTGTTGATAGTCGGCAAGGGCTTGGTTCCATTTCACCCTTTAAAAATAGCAAAACGGAGTGTGAACCGAAGGTATATCAAACGTACAATGCAGCGCCCTATTTTACGTTATTGGTTAGAACACTTTGAAAACGAACCATTTAACCAAACCAAATTATGAAGTATTGCTATTTATTCCTAATCGTCTTTATGTGTTCGATCTCAACGATGACCGCACAGGTCGATCGTGATCTATTCCGTGTCGGTTTCAATGCCGGCCTACCCGTTGGCGATGCCGCCGATATCGCCAATATCAGTATCGGGGTCGATGTCATGTACCATCTTGGTGTTTCGAAGACCGTTGACCTCGGTGTGGCCACCGGTTTTACCAATGCCTTTGGAAAAACCGAAACCGTTTCGGGTGGTGGAATCACCATTGAGAACGAGTTCGATAACATCCAGCACATTCCTTTGGCCGGTTCGTTCCGTTTTTACCCGGCCCACGGGTTCAAACTTGGCGGTGATGTCGGTTATGCATTAGGGCTCAATGCCGGAAATGAAGGTGGTTTGTATTACCGCCCCATGTTGGGAATCGAGATCAACGGCACGACCGAATTGAACCTTTCATACACCGGTATCGAGGGTGATGGGGCGAATTTTACTACTGCGGTACTGGCCGTTTTGTTTCTTTTTTAATAAGCGACTGAAAAAGAGTAAGCTAGCTTTTGTAAGGTAATTTTTTCATGTTTATACATCATTTTCGTAAGATATAGTGCTAACTTTTGGTTACTAATTAAAATCGAAAAACATGAAGAAAATCGTAATGATCCTTTGTCTGGCCATAGCCCCGGCATTGGGTATGGCCCAAACCTCCAAAGGGGATATCTTTTTGGAAGCCAACACCGGAAACCTTGCAACGGGTAACACGTCGTTTGCCTTGAACGCCAGTGATGGCAACACCGCCTGGTCCATCGGTATCGATGGCGGGGTGTTTATTATGGACGATCTCGCCATTAAAGCCGGTATCGGATATTCGGATCTCGGTGATTTCGTTGATGGCAATTTGGTCTATAAATTGGGGGCCAAGTATTATTTGAACGGAACCATTCCACTCGGGGCGGATCTCACCGGAATAACAAGTGACGGAAACGGTGCGAGCTGGTTCGGCCTGCAAGGCGGATATGCCATTTTCTTGGGCGATAATGTGGCCATCGAGCCTGCCCTTCGATATAACATAACCCTTGATGAAGCCGACGCCGATAGTATCTTTCAAGCCTTGGTCGGGTTCGTTATCTTTTTATGACCCCAGACCTTTAAACGGTATTTGTAAAAGGAAGCTTCGGCTTCCTTTTTTCGTAGCTGTAATTTATGAGTACATTTAGGGCATGAAAATCATGATCATCAATGGTCCGAATTTGAACCTATTGGGCAAAAGGGAGCCTGAAGTTTATGGCAGCACCACCTTTGAAGCCTATTTAGAGGAACTTAAGGGCAGCTTTCCGGAAGTCGAATTGCATTATTTCCAATCGAATATCGAAGGGGAATTGATCGCCAAGCTACAGGAAGTCGGCTTTTCTTATGACGGTGTCGTTTTAAACGCGGCCTCTTACACCCATACCTCGGTGGGTATAGGGGATGCCGTAAAAGCCATTGAGACCCCGGTGGTGGAGGTCCATATTTCGAATACCCATCAGCGGGAATCGTTTCGTCATGTATCTTATATCGCAGACGGGGCCAAGGGGGTCATTTTGGGCTTCGGCCTACAAAGTTATGCGCTCGCGATCGAAAGTTTTCTCCGGTAAACGAGACTACTAGTGTGAAGGTTACATCCGATTTCCTTCTTTTTTACGTACGTATACAAAGTCCCCAACACTATGAAACACTACGTTGCAATCCCTCTGGTTTGTCTATTCTTCCTCGTATCGGGATGTGGTGATGATGATCCACAACGAACCATCGTTCTTGACGACACTCCCGTTACTGAGTTTACCGTATCGATTACCAATGCTTTCCCGAATTTGACATTCGATCGGCCGGTCGATTTTCAGAGCCCCGATGATGGCACCGATCGGGTGTTCGTCGTCGAACAGGGCGGATTGATTAAAGTATTCGATAACGATCCCGAGGTGGTCGGAACGACGATTTTCCTCGATTTGCGGGACCGGATTTCCACCAATGCCAATGAACAAGGGCTTTTAGGGCTCGCTTTTCATCCGGATTATGCCAATAATGGCCTTTTTTATGTCAATTATACGCCTGACGCCGGCCTGTCGGTAACTTCATCCTTCATGCGATCTTCCGATGCCAGTGTGGCCGATAGTTCAAGCGAGATTCTGCTTTTGGAGATTCCACAGCCCTTTACCAACCACAATGGCGGGCAATTGGCTTTTGGCCCCGATGGCTATCTGTACATCGCTTCCGGTGATGGGGGGTCGGCTGGTGACCCGGGCAACAATGCTCAAAACACCGCCAATCTGTTAGGGGCGATTTTGCGGATCGACATCGATAACCTTGCGAATGGGCTCCCCTATGCGATTCCCAATGGCAATCCGTTTTTCGGAAGTACTACGGACCGGCAGGAGATTTATGCCTATGGCCTTCGGAATCCTTGGCGAATGAGCTTCGATACCCAGACCAACACACTGTGGGCCGGTGATGTGGGGCAAGACGCCATTGAGGAAATCGACCTTATCGAAGCCGGGGGCAATTATGGCTGGAAATTATTCGAAGGGAATACTTGTTTTTCAGGGGATTGCGATGCATCGGGATTGATTCCGCCGCTATTCGAATACGATCAGACCGAAGGGGATCGTTCCGTAACCGGAGGTTTTGTGTACCGGGGTAGCGACATCCCAGAACTTCAAGGCAAATACGTTTACGGCGATTTTATCAGTGGTAAGATCTGGTCATTGAACACTGACGGTACCGACAATACCTTGCTGGTGGGTAGCGGATTGAATATCGCTTCCTTTGGTACCGATGGTCAAAACGAACTTTACCTCTGTGCTTTCGACGGTAGGATCTACCGCCTGCAAAAAGATTAGTCGATGTTCCTTAAATACTTCTTGTCGGCATAAAAGGTGCCAAAGGGCAGTATGGATGCCAGAAAGAGAACCAAAAAGCGTTTGAGTCCCCAGCGATTTTGCCAGCTAAATAGTGCGGAAAGTAAGATAAACAGGATAAAAAGTACACCATGGGCCATGCCGATGACCTTGTTCGGTTGCCCGATATCGGCCCAATACTTCAAGGGCATGGTCAATCCGATGATCAACACATAGGTGATGCCTTCTAAAATCGCCACAGCTCGGAAAAGTTGCGTCATGGTGTGGTTTTATAGATGGATGACCTCGTCATAGGCATCGGCAACCGCTTCCATGACCGCTTCGCTCATGGTTGGGTGCGGGTGTACCGCCTTGAGGACTTCATGACCTGTCGTTTCCAATTTTCGGGCGACCACGGCTTCGGCGATCATATCGGTCACTCCGGCACCGATCATATGGCAACCGAGCCATTCTCCGTATTTGGCATCGAAAATCACCTTGACGAAACCATCGGAATTCCCCGAGGCTTTTGCCTTTCCACTTGCGGAAAAAGGAAACTTCCCTACTTTGATCTCATATCCTTGCTCTTTCGCTTGTTTTTCGGTCAGACCGACAGAAGCGATTTCGGGCATACAGTACGTACAACCTGGGATATTGCCGTAGTCCAGGGGTTCTACATGCATTCCTGCGATTTTTTCAACGCAAAGGATGCCTTCGGCAGAGGCAACGTGGGCCAAGGCTTGACCTGGTGTGACGTCTCCGATGGCATAATAACCCGGTATGTTGGTTTGGTAGTAATCGTTGACCAAGATCTTATCGCGGTCCGTAGCGATTCCGACCTCTTCCAGGCCTATGTTTTCGATATTGGTTTTGATGCCGACGGCCGAGAGCACGATGTCGGCTTCCAAGACTTCTTCCCCTTTGCTGGTCTTGACCGTAGCCTTGACCCCGTCACCTGAAGTATCCACTTGGGTCACTTCAGCGGATGTCTTGATTTTTATCCCTGATTTTTTAAAGGTGCGTTCGAGTTGTTTCGATACGTCTTCGTCTTCAACGGGCACGATGTGCGGTAAATATTCCACAACCGTTACCTCGGTACCCATGCTGTTATAGAAATAAGCGAATTCGATTCCGATTGCGCCACTTCCGACAACGATCATTTTTTCGGGCTGCTTTTCCAAAGTCATGGCCTCACGATACCCGATGACTTTCTTTCCATCTTGGGGAAGGCTCGGCAATTCACGGCTGCGGGCACCTGTGGCGATGACGATGTGCTCGGCACTGTATTCGGTAGTGGTTCCGTCGGTTGCCGTAACATCGATTTTCTTTCCAGGTTTCAATTTTCCGAATCCGTTCAAGACTTCGATCTTGTTCTTTTTCATCAAGAACTGTACACCTTTGCTCATACCATCGGCAACCCCGCGGCTTCTTTTGACCACGGCATCGAAATCATGTTCTACTTTTTTGGCACTAAGGCCGTAATCCTCGGCATGCTTGAGGTATTCAAATACTTGAGCGGATTTTAGCAATGCCTTTGTCGGGATACAGCCCCAATTCAAACAAACACCTCCCAAACTTTCTTTTTCGACGATCGCCGTCTTCATACCGAGTTGTGACGCACGAATGGCCGTTACATACCCGCCAGGGCCGCTTCCTAAAACAATAACATCAAAATTGCTCATTGTAGATATTTTTTTAAGGATTTGAATTTTACTTACCGAGGAGTAAGCAGGTGCAAAAATACGGATTTAACCCTCGAACGACCAAGGGAACAAATGACTAAATGGTGAAATTCAAGGGTCAGCTGCCTTTCGAACCGAACAGCCGCTGGTTAAAGGCTTTGGAACCGCCTTTCAGCACCGATAACGATTGCCATGCATCGCCTTTCAGTTGTTTCCCTAAAATCACGATTTGACCCACATGGTTGGCATAATGTGCAATTTGCCTGTTGATTGCGGCCACGATGCTGTGCGGCTCGTTGCGGATGTAAACCGTCGTGTCGAAATTCGATTCGTCTAGCTCCGATAGGGCGGAAAAAAGGCAGTCCCATCCTTTTTCCCAAAGTGCGATCACTTCAGGTTTGTTCTGGGGTGGATGTTCGAATTCAGTATCGCGATGGCGCCAAGGCTTTTCCCCGTCCGAATGCAAAAAATCCGTCCAGCGACTCAGCATGTTGCCGGCCATATGCTTCACGATCTGTGCGATGCTATTGTCACCTTCGTTTCGTCGATGGAGCAATTGGTCGTCGTCAAGTTGTTCAAAGGTTTTGTCTCCTAGGGTTTTATAGCGCTTGAACTCGAACCGCGCACTTTCCAAATAGGTGTCGACCATACTCATTCCGTACCGGACTCAAAATCGATACTGCCCGAGTTGATGCAATAGCGCTGTCCTGTGGTTTCTTTTGGTCCGTCATTGAAAACATGGCCTAAATGCCCCCCGCAATTCGCACAAACGGTCTCGGTACGGATCATGCCGTGCGAAGTGTCGCGGATGTATTCGATCGCTCCCTCAATGGCTTGATCGAATGAGGGCCAACCGCAACCGCTCTCGAATTTGTTGTTGCTTTCGAACAATTTGGCATTGCACGCCTTACAATGGTAGGCGCCTTCTTCGAAATGTAGGTTGTACTTTCCCGTAAAGGGTCGTTCGGTCCCTTTTTGTCTCAGGATGTAATAGGATTCCGGGGAAAGGTCTTTTTTCCATTCCGCTTCGGATTTCGCAACGTTGTATTTTTTATTCTTCGACATCAGCTATGAAATTAAGTGCGGCCCCATTGATGCAGTGCCTTTTTCCCGTAGTGTTTGCCGGGCCGTCATCGAAGACATGGCCCAGATGGCCGCCACAGGTCGCACAATGCTCTTCCGTTCTCGGGTAGCCGATCTTGTAGTCGACATCATAGGCTACGTTGCCATCTATCTCGCGGTCGAAACTTGGCCATCCGGTACCCGAATTGAATTTGTGTTCGCTCCGAAAAAGTCCGGTTCCACATCCGGCACAGACGTACGTGCCCTGTTCTTTATTGGCCAACAATTCACTGGAAAATGGATTTTCGGTGGCTGCCTTACGCAACACGTAATACTCCATATCGGTCAATTGCGCCCGCCATTCGGCATCCGTTTTTTGTACCGCATAGGCGATTTTAGCATCTTTTTTAGACGTCTTTTTATCTTTTTCTTCCTGTGAGATGCCTTTGCAGCCGAAAAAGGCGATTAAGGCGATCAGCGCAATGTTTTTTCCCATCTTTTTTTTTAATATGACGGTCATGGGGTGGTTTCCTTTCAAAGTTACGGTATTTTGAAAACAGCCCTAAAACAAGAAACCCATTCCGAACGGAATGGGTTCTTTCTTTGTTGTCATCCAATCAATCGATCGAATGTTTTTCAATGCTGTTGAGATCGAATTGCAAAGCACCCATCACTTCGTCGAGGTTGGAGGTGTCGATTCCCGAATCCGTTCCGAATTCAGCAGGTAAAATCGCGATTCGGAACACTTGGTTATCGGTATCACCGGGTAAGAGGGTTCCCAGGTCGAAATCCGACTCCAAGAATATGGATACATCGAAGAAGGTGTGATCGAAATTGTATTGTAGTAAGCCCTGGTCCAAAATCCGGGTTTGGGGCAAAAGGCGCCAAACGTCGATTGGATCGCCCCCATCGGGGTCATCGACCTGATCGAACAGGATATAGACCAATACCACATCGGATTCAAAAACCTCGACCGTGGTCGGGAATTCGAAGAAAATGGAATAGTCGTTGTCGGTAGTGAAGGTGCCTTCTATTTCCAAGACCGTACCCAAAATATTGACCCCGTCTTGCCCATCAAGGCCATTGAGGCCGTCAAGGCCATCGAATCCGGGAGGGCCTGCAGGGCCTTCACAGGATATGAAGAACATGCTGGCGACTAGGGTTAAAAGTGTAAAAATCCTTTTCATTTGATTTGATTTAAGGTTATGATATTTCTCGATTTCGTTTCGTTTGTTGGATGAAATCAAAAAGCGTTCCAAAAAATTTATTGGATGGTTTTATGGCTTTGCGAAATATGTGAATCGCGGCAATTGGATAATGCCTAGTTTTTCCTATTTTTAACTGAAACCAAACAGACCGACCTATGTTGCGACAACAACGTGTTGTAATCGAAAAAGTAACGCCCCAACTGCATTCAGGGGCATTTTTTATCAAAAGGGTAGTAGGGGAACGTGTTCATGTCCATGCCGATGTGCTCGGCGATGGCCATGACATCGTGCAAGGGGAATTGAGCTATCGCCACGAGGGTTCGAAAAAGTTCGAGACGGTTCGTATGGAACACCAAGGAAACGATGCGTTTTATGCTTCCTTTCAAGTCGAAAAGCAAGGCTATTACGAATATAAGGTAGGGGGTTGGGTCGACTATGCCTTGAATTGGCAACATGGTATCGAGGCCAAGTTGAAAGACGGTCAGCATGTCATCAGTGAGTTGCTCGATGGGGTCCAGTATTTGAAGTACCTGGCCAAAAAAGGCAGCAAGACGGAGAAAGCGTATGCCAAAGACCTTATCGCGGCCTTCGAAGACGAGGCCCAATATGATAAAGCCGTTTCCGCGGCCGTTTCCGAAACACTCCATGGACTGTTTTTAAAGTTTCCGTCCCGGATTTTGGAAAACCAAAGTCTGACCTTAAAGGTATACGTGGATCGTAAAAAGGCGAATTTCAGTACCTGGTACGAGTTCTTTCCGAGGTCATCAGCTTCGGAGCCCGGCCAACACGGCACCTTCAAGGATTGCGAACGATTGTTGCCGAAAATTGCCAAAATGGGGTTCGACACCCTATACTTTCCGCCGATCCATCCGATCGGGGAAGTCAATAGAAAAGGGCGCAACAATACCGTAAATGCCCAAGAAGGTGATTCTGGGGTTCCTTGGGCCATAGGATCCAAATTGGGCGGCCACAAAGCCATCCACCCCGAATTGGGTAGCGAACAAGATTTCAAAACTTTGGTCGACAAGGCCCTCGATCTGGGTATCGAAGTAGCTATGGATATCGCTTTCCAGGCCGCACCCGACCATCCGTACCTCAGCGCGAACCCGCAGTGGTTCAGAAAGCGCCCCGACGGTACGATCCAATATGCCGAGAACCCACCGAAGAAGTACCAAGATATCGTCAATTTCCATTTTGAAACCGAGGATTACGAAAACCTTTGGAATGAACTATTGGGCATCGTATTGCATTGGGTACATCTGGGTATCAAGGTATTTCGGGTCGATAACCCACATACCAAACCCTATTACTTTTGGAACTGGTTGATCGAGCAGGTCAAAAAGGACCATCCTGATGTGCTGTTCTTGGCCGAAGCCTTTTCGAGACCCAGGGTCATGCAACAATTGGCCAAGCAAGGGTATTCGCAATCGTATACCTATTTTACCTGGCGAGTGGGCAAGCATGAACTCATGGAGTACATGATCGAACTGACCCAATCGGAAATGAAGGAGTATTACCGTCCGAATTTTTGGCCCAATACCCCTGATATCAATCCATACCACCTGCAAGGCGCTAACGAGGCCATGCATTTGATACGCTATGCCTTGGCAGCCACCCTGAGCGGTAACCTCGGTATTTACGGCCCGGTTTTCGAATATATGGTGACCGATGCCATGCCGGGTAAGGAAGAATATTTGGATTGTGAGAAGTATGAAATCCGACACTGGGATTGGTCGATCGAAAACAAGATCACCCATTTGATGACCAAGATCAATTGGGCGCGCAAAAGCCATCCTTGCTTGCAACAGACCAACAACATCCATTTCTGCGCCATCGAAAACGAGCACATCCTTGCTTTTTACAAATGGGATGATGATCGAACCGATGAAATGCTGATCGTCATCAGCCTTGATGCCCATAACCGCCAACAGGGTATGGTGCAACTGCCCTTGCACTTGCTCGGCATACAGGCTGGACATACGGTGGTGGTCAATGATATGATTACCGAGACCGGATACCACTGGCATGACGAGTGGAACTTCGTTGATTTGAATCCGGCGCTACCGTTCCACCTATTCCAAATAACGAAATAAGCATGGCCAAAAAGGAAGACAAGGCCCCGAAAGGGACCACCTATGAATTCAATGTCGCTTGGGAGCAATTACTCGATGACGCCACCTTCGTCAAAGCCTTCCTTTCGGATGTCTTGGAATCGTACATCCAATCACAACGTTGGTATGGCGGTAAAGCCAGCAAGCTGAAGTATATCGAACTGCAAGAGTATTTCCGTATCCAACAACACGGTGAAGTGTACTATGGGCTGCTTTTGGAGGTCAATTTCGAAGAGGCCTTTTATCAGCATTACTTTTTGCCGATCGCTTTTGTGTCCGATGAGGGTTTTGCCAAAAAAGACCGTATCCTATCCTTGAAGTTGAATGGGCAAGACGGCTTTATCATCGATGCCCTCAACCTAGAATCGTTTCGGAAATTGGTCTTTGAACGGATCGCCACGGCCGAACCCCATGATATTACCAAGGTGCGTTACCACAAGAGTACCGAGTTCCATGAAAACGAATACCGATCTTCACGCTTCATGGGGCTGGAGCAGAGCAACACCTCGATCATCATCAACGATAGTTTGGTCATCAAGTTCTTCAGGCGCATCTATGCCGATAAGAACCCCGACTATGAGATGAGTCGTTTTCTAACTGAAAAAAAGGGCTATCGGAACACCCCTGCCTATCAAGGAAGTCTAAGCATCATCGATACGGATAACGCCAACATCACCATTGCATTGATGCAAAAATTAGTGTCGAACGAGGGTGATGCCTGGGAATACATGTTGAAGGAACTTGATATCATCTTCGGATGGTTGCAGAACAAACAGATCGCCATCGATTCGCTCCCCAGTGTGGGTTTGTTCGAACGATTGGAAATCAAGGACGTACCCCCTGAGATCATTGACTGGGCCGGGTTGAACATCTTCCTTAAAATGCAGAAACTCGCCCAACGAACGGCTGAAATGCACATCGCCCTGGGTTCTGAATTCGAAGATACCGCCTTTACCCCCGAGCATTTCAATGGGGACTATGAGGTTTGGTTGAAAAACCGCTTGTTGTACCAATTCCAAAATCGGTTGAATACCGTGGAGAACAATTTACACCGATTGGAAGGGCTCTCGTTGGAGTTGGCCAAGGAGTTTTTGGAACGCAAAAATGCCATACGGAAACGTTTCGTGAATTTCGATTGGACGAAATTGAAAGGAGAACGCTTGCGGGTACATGGTGATTACCATTTGGGTCAAGTATTGGTGCAGGGTGACGATTTCTTTTTACTCGATTTCGAAGGGGAACCTGAGAGTACAATCCGCGATAGAAAGGTAAAACAACCGCCCTTAAAGGATATCGCCGGTATTTTCCGTTCGTTCCATTACGCGGTTTATGCCACCATTTTCAACCATGGAGGGAAATACCCCTATAGCCAAGAAGAACTTTTCAGGGCAGGTGAAATCCTCTATGGATATTTCATAGGGGTCTTTTATGCGAAGTACGTATCGATGATCCAGGAAAACAACATCAACATCGGATACACCCAAGAGCGTATTTTCTTGTTGGAATACTGCATGCTTGAAAAAGCGGTGTACGAATTGGGGTATGAAATGAATTCAAGGCCCCAGTGGGCGGTGATTCCCTTACGGGGCATCATGAGTATTATGAACTAAAATCAAAGCATGGCAAACGTTGTACCACATAGTCTGTTTACAGATTTCGATATCGACCTGTTCAAAGGGGGTAAGCACTTCAGATTGTATGAAAAGTTAGGGTCGCACCTTATTGAGGTCGATGGGGTCAAAGGAACCTATTTCGCGGTTTGGGCCCCTTCGGCCAAAGCCGTCTCCGTAGTCGGTGACTTCAATTATTGGCTTGAAGGCGACCATAAATTGAATGTACGCTGGGATGAAAGCGGCATCTGGGAAGGATTCATACCCGGTATCGATAAAGGGACCAAATACAAGTACAAGATCCATTCGCACAACAATGATATCAAAACCGAAAAGGCCGATCCCTTCGCGCGATATTGTGAAGCACCCCCGAAGACTGCCTCGTTGGTCTGGGATGCCCCGCATGAATGGAAAGACGCTGCGTGGATGGACAGTCGCGAAAACCACAACGGACTCGATAAGCCCTATTCGGTCTATGAAGTGCATCTCGGTTCTTGGAAAAGGAAGAACGATGATAACTTCCTCTCTTACGTCGACTTGGCCGACGAATTGGTCGCCTATGTCAAGGATATGGGCTTTACCCATGTGGAGTTCATGCCGGTAATGGAATATCCTTACGATCCTTCTTGGGGGTACCAACTCACCGGTTATTTCGCTCCGACTTCAAGGTTCGGAAAACCGGAGGATTTCAAATTGCTGGTCGATAAATTGCACCAGGCCGGAATCGGGGTGATTTTGGATTGGGTTCCCTCACATTTTCCGGAAGACGCCCACGGTTTGGGCTTTTTCGATGGTTCGAACCTGTACGAACATCCCGATAGGAGACGGGGTTATCACCCCGATTGGAAGAGTTTGATCTTCAACTACGGCCGTAATGAAGTACGGGCTTTTTTGATCAGTAACGCGGCATTTTGGCTAGACCAATTCCATGTTGATGGCTTGCGGGTCGATGCCGTCGCTTCCATGCTATACCTTGATTACTCCCGTGAGGATGGCGAATGGGAACCGAACATCTATGGCAATAACGAAAATCTGGAGGCCATGTCGTTCTTGCGCGAAATGAACCAAGAGGTATATGCCAGTTTTAAGGGAGTCCAGACCATAGCCGAAGAATCGACGGCCTTTAATGGGGTGTCCAAACCCGTGCATTTCGGCGGACTTGGTTTCGGAATGAAATGGATGATGGGGTGGATGCACGATACCCTGGAGTACTTCAAGAAAGAGCCGGTATACCGCCGACACCACCAAAACGATATCACCTTCAGTCTCACTTATGCCTTTACCGAAAATTTCATGCTGCCCTTTTCACATGATGAGGTGGTCTATGGCAAGCAGTCGTTGGTGTACCGTATGCCCGGTGACGAATGGCAACGATTCGCCAACCTGCGATTGCTTTTCGGGTACATGTTTACACATCCTGGGAGCAACTTGATCTTTATGGGTGGGGAATTCGGACAGACCTCGGAATGGAATTTCCAGCAAAGCCTGGACTGGCATTTGTTACAGTACGACTTCCATTCAGGGATTCAAAATACCGTAAAGGCCCTGAATACCCTTTACAAAAAACAACCGGCATTGCATGAAAAACAGTTCAGTCCCGATGGGTTTCAGTGGATCGATTATGGCGATCATGAAAACTCGGTGTTGACCTACATTCGTAAAGGCTTGCAAACTAAGGACGATTTGATCATTGCGATCAATTTTACCCCGGTACCACGTGAGAATTACCGATTGGGCGTACCGAAGACCAAACAACTCAAATTATTGTTCAATAGTGATGCGAACGATTACGGGGGTAGTGGTGTCGGTAAAAAGACGGTCAAACCCGTAGCTAAACCTTCACACGGGTACGAAATGTCGGTTGAACTGAACCTTCCACCCCTAGGGATCCTGGTTTATAAATAGAAAGATCGATACTACAACGTTGTAGTGAAGGTTGTTGGGAAATCCGTTTCATTATTTGCCCCCAAAGTGTTTTTTTTGTGGGTCTTAAGAGTAGTGTACTATGATTACGAATACCGAAGTCGAACGGAGGGGAAATCTGTATCCCAACCAAATCGTAGACTTTAGACAAGATAAAGACCGGGTTTATTTTACCTCACAAAACGGGGTCATTTTAGAGATTACGGTATTGCGCGATAGCGCGTTGCGTTTCAGATATGCCACCGAACATGTGTTCGAACCTGATTTCTCTTACGCCCTGGATGACGATATCAGTTTAGGATACAACGAGCTAGAGGTTAAGGACGAGATCCCGGAATATGTCATCGTTACGGCTAAGCTGCGCATTTATGTGAACAAGGAAACGATGAAGGTGCAGATCGCTGATTTGGATGACTTGGTCATCAATGAAGATGAGACCGGTTTCCACTGGGAAGAAAACTTCGATTATGGCGGTAATATCGTCAAAATGAGTAAGGTCACCCAGTCAGGTGAAAGTTTCTATGGTATGGGGGATAAGGCTTCCCACACCAATTTGAAAGGAAAGCGGGTCAACAACTGGGTCACCGATTCTTATGCCTATGGCAAAGACCAAGAACCCCTGTATAAAGCGATCCCTTTCTTTGTCGGGTTGCATAGTGGGGCGGCTTATGGGATATTTTTCGACAATTCGTTCAGCACGTATTTCGACTTTGCCCACGAACGCAGGAACACCACCAGTTTCTGGGCCCATGGCGGTGAAATGAACTATTATTTCTTTTACGGTCCGAAGATCTCACAAGTAGTCGAAGCCTATACCGATTTGACCGGGGTTCCTGAGCTCCCTCCATTATGGGCCTTGGGTTTCCACCAATCGAAATGGAGCTACTATCCTGAGAAAAACGTACGCCAACTGGCGTCGAAATTCAGGAAACTTGAAATTCCATGCGATGCCATATACCTCGATATCGACTACATGCAAGGCTTCCGTTGCTTCACTTGGGACAACCGTAGGTTTCCCAACCCGAAGAAAATGATCGCCGAACTGCTCGAAGATGGTTTCAAAACGGTAACGATGATCGATCCAGGTATCAAGATAGATCGCGACTATTGGGTATACCAGCAAGCCATGGACAACGGATTTTTCTGCCGACGCGCCGACGGCCCCCACTTTAAGGGGAAGGTTTGGCCAGGGGAATGCAAGTTCCCTGACTTTACGAATCCGGAAGTCCGCGAATGGTGGGCCGGACTGTATAAGGAAATGATCGAGGAAATGGGGGTCAGTGGGGTCTGGAACGATATGAACGAACCGGCCGTTATGGAAGTTCCGACCAAGACCGCCAATTTGGATGTGCGCCATGATTACGACGGCCATCCGTGTAGCCACCGTAAAGCCCATAACGTCTATGGCATGCAAATGGTTCGTGCTACCTATGACGGCATCAAGAAATACACCTTCCCCAAAAGGCCGTTCGTCTTGACCCGTGCGGCTTATTCAGGCACCCAGCGGTATTGTGCCACCTGGACGGGAGATAATGTCGCCACTTGGGAACACCTTTGGATCGCCAATGTTCAAATGCAGCGCATGTGTATGAGCGGTTATTCATTCGTAGGTTCCGACATTGGTGGTTTTGCCGAGCAACCCAATGGGGAGTTGTTCGCAAGATGGATACAATTGGGAGTGTTCCATCCCTTCTGTCGCGTGCACTCGAGCGGCGACCATGGAGATCAAGAGCCTTGGTCTTTCGGGGAGGAAATCACGGATATCGCTCGAAAATTCATCGAATTGCGGTATGAACTGCTACCGTATTTGTATACCATGTTCTACAAATACATCAATCAAGGCCTGCCCATGCTACAGTCATTGGTGTTTTATGACCAAGAAGACGCTCAGACCCATTTCAGGACCGATGAGTTCCTATTCGGGGAACAGATCTTGGTGTGCCCGGTGCAAGAGCCCAACGCCAAAGGACGTCGTATGTACATCCCCAAAGGAAAATGGTACAACTATTGGACGGAGGAGCTTGTGGAAGGCGGCGTCGAAAAATGGGTATCGGCCGATATCGATAAAATCCCGTTGTTCATCAAAGAAGGGGCGATGATCCCAAAATATCCGGTACAACAGTATGTGGGTGAAAAAGAGATCACTGAATTGAAGATCGATGTGTACTACAAAGATGGCCTTGAGAATTCAATGATCTATGAAGATCAGCAAGAGGGCTATGACTATAAGAAAGGGCGTTATAGTTTGCGCAAGTTCCGTTTGAGGGGAAAGAAAAAAGACCTGATCATCCAGCAGTTCAAGGATGGAAGTTTCATTACCTCTTACAGCACTTTCAAACTGCAATTCCACGGACTTCCTTTTAAAATCGGTTCGATTGAAATCGACAATGAAGTAGTCGATTTGGCCGCTGTGAAATTCGATGGGGCGAACTCCATTGAGGTCACCAAGGATTTCACCTCACTCCACCTCATTGGCATATAATTTGTAATTTCAAGGGTGTAAACACTAGACATTATGAAAAAAATCAATTTGGCCGTCATCCTTTTTTTGGCCGTTGCCGCCTGTAAAACGAATCCGTTTACCGGAAAATCGGTGCTCAACTTTTATGGGAACCATCAATTGTTCCCCATGGCGTTTGCGCAGTATGATCAGTTTTTAACCGATAATAAGGTGGTGAAAGGCACGGCCGATGCCGAAATGATCACCAAGGTGGGACAGCGTATCGCTTCGGCCGCAGAACGTTGGTTGGACGCCAATGGATATCCAGGCTACCTCAAGGACTACAAATGGGAATACAACCTTGTTGACGACAAAACCGTTAACGCTTGGTGCATGCCTGGGGGCAAGATCGTATTCTATACCGGAATTCTACCCATTACCCAAACCGAAACCGGCGTTGCCGTGGTCATGGGCCATGAGGTCGCACATGCTTTGGCCGACCACGGGGCCCAACGGATGAGCGCAGGAACCTTACAGCAAATCGGTGCAGTGGCAGGTAATGTGGCCATTCAAGACCCAAAGGCACGTAATGCCTTTAACCAAGCCTATGGCATCGGATCGACCGTAGGGGTCATGTTGCCTTTCAGTAGGGGACATGAGACCGAAGCCGATCGCATCGGACTCCAGATCATGGCGATTGCCGGATACAACCCGGATGAAGCGGCCAACCTTTGGAGAAGGATGAAGGCCAATTCAGATGGCCAGGCCCCACCTGAATTTTTAAGTACCCACCCTTCAAACGACACACGAATCGCGAACCTGACCGCTTGGGCGCCCCAAGCCAAACAGGAAGCGGCGAAATTCGGGGTGACATCCTTCAGATAAGGAAGCTAAAAATAACCAATGGAAAGCTGCTTTTTAAGGCAGCTTTTCTATTTTTATGACTATGGTAAAAGCAATCGCACTCAAAGGAAGCAAGAAATTATTGAACGCTTGGGCCTTTTATGATTGGGCCAATTCGGTGTATAGCCTGGTCATTTCCTCCGCGGTATTCCCCATTTTCTATGGTGCCTTGTTCCGGGCAGCCGAAATCGAAAAAGTAAGCGTTTTCGGAGGTGAGATCGCCCGTGCCCCCTTGATCAGTTACGTGACATCGGCCGCCTTCGTCTTTATTGCCTTAGTGACCCCTTTGGTAAGCGGAATCGCCGACTATTTGGGCAACAAAAAGGTATTCCTCAAGTTCTTCTGTTACCTAGGTGCCGTCTCCTGTATCGGTTTGTATTGGTTTTCACTGGAAAATATTTATTTCGGCCTGATCTGTTATTTCTTCGGTTTGGTCGGATTCTGGGTAAGTTTCGCGATCAACAATTCATATTTGCCCGACATTGCCTATCCCGAACAGCAAGACGGCGTAAGCGCCAAAGGATTTTCATTGGGCTATATCGGCAGTGTGATCCTCTTACTGTTCAATTTGGCCATGGTCATGCAACCCGATCTTTTCGGGATTACGGATAATGGAGGTGAGGTCGCCGAGATCAAGGCCATGAAGTACTCTTTCGTCACCGTGGGTATTTGGTGGATCGTTTTCAGTCAGTACACCTTCAAGTACCTGCCTAAAGGAAACAAATCGGCTGGCGGACAATCGAACATCATCTTGAACGGTTTCAAGGAATTGCGTGGGGTTTGGCACCAATTGGGCAACGAACTGCGTTTAAAACGCTATCTAGGGGCCTTTTTCGTCTACGCCATGGCCGTTCAGACCATAATGTTGATCGCTACCTATTTTGGAGAGGAGGAAATCAATTGGGGTACCGACGGGGAGCGAACGACCGGATTGATCGTGAGTATCTTGGTCATCCAGGTGGTGGCCATAGCTGGTGCGACATTGACCGCAAAGGCCTCCAAACGTTTTGGTAACATCAAGACCCTGATCGTGGTCAATGTCATTTGGGTATTGCTTTGTGTGTACGCCTATTTTTTACAGACCCCAACGGATTTCTATATCGCGGCCGGATTGGTCGGTATCGTGATGGGCGGTATACAGGCATTGTCAAGATCGACCTATTCGAAATTTCTACCCGATACGGACGATACGACCTCCTTTTTCAGTTTTTATGATGTGGCCGAAAAAATCGGGATCATCATCGGTACCTTCCTTTACGGATTTATCGCCCAAGCGACGGGAAGTATGCGCAATGCGACCATAGTTTTAGGTCTCTTCTTCGTAGTTGGGGCCATCTTGTTACTGCGTGTGGAAAAACGTGAAAACGCATAAAAAAAATCCCGGTTTTCGCCGGGATTTTTTCATTGTTTACTTTTTGATTGGTGAATAACTCCTGTTCAGTAGCTGGTAATATCACCGGAACCTGAACTTTTGGTGTCTATTTTCTTTGGATTGCCCTTGTAGCTGATATCGCCGGATCCCGACACACGGGCTTTTAACGATTGCTTTGCGGTCACCCTGATATCGGCCGAACCGGATACTTGGGCATCGACGAAATCGGCTTCCAGTCCATACGCTTTGATATCACCCGATCCCGAAACCGAGACGGTAAAATCCGTGGCCTTTCCGGCCAAGTTGATATCCCCGGAACCCGACATGGAGGCTTTGACCTCGTTGGCTTCGACTTCAAGGCTGATATCGCCAGATCCCGAGATACTGGTTTTGAATTCATTCGATTTTAGCACGGTCTTTCCGACGATATCACCGGATCCCGAAAGCGAAACCCCACGCACGCTTTCTACGGGTACGATGATAAGGATGCCATCTTTCCAGTTAGAGGGCTTGAGGTTCACCCCACGCTTGGTCTTGATGGTCAATTTTCCGTCTTTGACCTCCGTTTTGATGTATTCCAATAGGTTTTCCTCTCCTGTTAGGGTCAGCTCCCCTTCTTGCCCCTCGACGAGTTCAACGTCGAACCATCCGGCCAAGGCGACGACATCGTAATCGCCTACGGAACGTTCGATGGTTACGACTTTTCCGTTTCCTTTAACCCTTTTGCCCCATTGCGCACAAGCTACGATAGTGCAAAGGACCATGCTCAGTGTCAGTAGTTTTTTCATGATTTCGTGTTTTGGTTTATGGATTTAATAACTTGATATGTCACCGGATCCAGCGGTTTTGCTATCGACTTTGCCCGGGTTGCCCTTGTAGGTAATATCTCCTGAACCTGCGACCCGCGCCCTGATGGCTTGGTTGGCCGTCACTTTTAAATCGGCCGAACCGGAAACATTGGCTTCGACGTTTTCCGCTTCAAGATCAAACGCCTTGATATCACCGGATCCCGCAACTGAAACTACGAAATCTTTGGCATTTCCGGTAAAGACCATGTCGCCCGAACCGGATAAGGAGGCCTTGAAATAATCGGCCTCTACCGAAAGATCCACATCGCCCGATCCTGCTAAGGAGGCATTGAAGCGTTCTGCTTTGAGCGTGGTCTTCGAAACGACATCACCCGATCCCGAAAGGCTTACCGAGTTGACTTGCTCGACGGGCACGGTAATGATGATGCCCCCTTTCCAATTGGATGATTTCAAGTTGACCCCTTTTTCCTTTTTGATGGTCAGGGTACCGTTTTTGACTTCGGTCTCGATGTATTCCAAAAGGTTTTCTTCACCTTTTAAGGTCAATTGACCTTCTTTGCCATCAACCAAGATGACATCGAACCATCCGGCGGCCGCAATGGCATCGTAGGATCCCACATTGCGTTCAATAGTGACGACATTGCCGTTTCCCTTGATTCGTTTTCCCCATTGGGCACTTGCCGAAATGGTGACTAAAGCTAAAATAAGTACTGGTAGTTTTTTCATGATCGATTCGTTTTTTGATGTATTAATTTTGATAGAAGGTGATGCCACCATACTCGCTGTTGATGGTCACGTTGTTACCGGAGTTCTGTTTGCCTCGGTAGCCCTTGTAATATTTTTCACTTGATTTTTCCTTGCTGATGTTGATCTCGAAATCGTCCTTACCGCTTACTCCTGCATATTCGGTGGTGATTTCAAAATCAAAATAGTACGATGGGTTGTAGCCGATCTTGATACCGGTGTAATCGGAACGTACGTTGATATTACCGGCATCAGAGGCCATTTCTGCGATTTTCAACGACCCGTAGTCGGAAGTCACATCGACATTACCGTGTACTTCACCAAGCTTGACACTGATGTAGTCACCCACACCCTCGACATTGCCGACATTGCTGATCTCCATAGACCCATAGTCAGAGGAATATTCCAAATTGGCCATTTCTTTGACGATGGCCGTGGTGTAATCGGCCTTGATGTTCAAGTTACCCGCCTTGTCGACGGTAAACCCAGAGTAATCGGCAATGATCTCGGCACTGTTGATATACTCGAAAGTGGAACGGGAGGTATAGTCGAACCGCAGTTCGTTGTTCCTACCGCGTAGTTCGCCGATTTCCATTTTTCCGTAATCGCAACTGATCTTGGCATGCCCGTCGATACGATCGAGAATGATGTTGCCGTAATCATTGCTGAGGTTGACGCTGTTCTTTACGGGCAATTTGACGGTGTAGTTGACCTGAACGCTGACATTGTTGCGTTTTCCCCAACTCCATCCCCAATTGCGCCCCCGATCACCGAACCTGGTGATGGCCGATACCAAGCTACTGCTGTTCTCGAAATCCACATCGATTTCGTTCAATCGATCTTGCACCTTGGTTTCATTGTTGCCATTGGTTTTGACATGCACCTCGATCATGATTTTGTCTTGATCCCATGAAGTGATGTTCAGGTTGCCATAGCTATTTCGCACTTTGAACAAGGCGTCGGCATTGACGCTGAATTCTTTTTTAATGGTTTTTTCTTTGGTGTACTTGCCTTTCATGCCACCTCCGGTGACACTTGCCGACAGGGCAAAGGGAACCAATAAGAGGCTCAGGGTGATATATTTAAATAGTAAAGTTCGCATCATTGTTGTTTTTTAGGTTTTTAATCGCTTCGATATTGGTCAATACTTCCTTCAAAAGGTCGATCCTGGTTTGGAAATTGGTGATCATCGCGTTCAAGATGAACTTGCTGTTGCCCCCGTTGATCAATTCTTGTTCCAATTGGCCGTAGTTGGTTTCGAGTTTGGCCAGTTGGATCAGGGCGTCGTCGACCAATTTCGCAGTCTCGGGCGTCCGTTCATCGTTCAAGAGCTGCACTTGTTCTTCGATCAAACTTGCGAAGTAGAATTCCGTTTCGGACACTTCAGGCGCGATTTCGACGACTTGTTCCTTGATATTCGGCCCTGGGCCGAACACTTGGAGGCCGACCACGCACAACAAGGCGATCGAGGCGGCGATGGACAATGGTTTCCACCAGTTCGTTTTTTTAGGTTGAAGGCCCACAACCCCGTTTTGTTGGTTCAGTTTCTGTAGAAATCGTTCTTGATGGCCGACTTGTGGCTCTTCAAAATCAAATCCATCTTGAAGTCTTTCAAACAGTTCGTTAATTCTATCCTTTTCCATAACTAAACATTTACGGTCAATTTTTTCCGAAGGCTTTCCTTTGCCCTTGAGATGGTCGTTCTACAATTCGCATAGCTCATATCCATGATTTGGCTGATCTCTTCGTAGTCGTACCCTTCGATTAGATGTAAGGTCAAAGAAACTCTGTAGTTATCTTTTAGACTTTTCATGGTCTCCATCACTTTTTGAGCCTTCAGTTCTGTGTAACCATCTCCATCCAAAGCAACCCCATCATTATCTTCGACCTTGTACATTACATCATCTAAATCAACAGCTTGGTTTTTTTGCTGCTTCTTGTAATGATAAATACTGTTGTTGATCACGATTCGTTTCAACCATGCCCCGAAGGTCACTTCACCCTTGAATGTATGCAGTTTCGTAAACGCGTTCAAAAACGATTCCTGCATGACATCCTCGGCTTCCGCAGTGTGCTTTACAATGCGTAAGGCGATGTTGTACATGGCCTTATAGTAGCGATTGTAAATCTCTAACTGTGCACTTTGTCTTCCTTCAAGACACCATTGCACCAAGGTGTCAGTATGTTCATTTTTGTGGCTCAAAAAGTGGAATGGTTTGTTCTATAGAGCATGCACTTTACCGATTGTTACAGTTTTGTCAACTTTTTTTTAGATCGCTGTGGCATAACAATTGCTTAAATTAAGATAAAATGAACGGTGTTTTCATGATAAGGCCCGATTTACAAGGGTTTGAACCGAAAAGGCCGCCAATGATGCAACCTAAAATGGCCTTGATTGAATGACAGAATGGCCGAAAACGAATGTATGGGAGAATTGAAGTTTACGAATTTTGACAATATGTCTTTACAGGGTATCGATGAAGAAGCCGAGTTGATTCCGTTGTTGACCCCTGAAGATGAAGAGGAAATGAACAATGAGGTGTTACCGGAGACCTTGCCGGTGCTGCCCTTACGCAATACCGTTCTTTTTCCGGGGGTGGTTATCCCGATAACAGCCGGCCGTGATAAATCGATCAATTTGATCAAAGACGCCAACAACGGTTCCAAGACCATTGGAGTGGTTTCACAAAAGGATGAAGAAACCGAGAATCCTGGGGTTAACGATATCAATACGCTGGGCACGGTGGCCCGGATCTTGCGGGTGCTGCAAATGCCCGATGGCAATACCACGGTCATCATCCAAGGAAAGAAACGGTTCGAGATCTCGCAGGTGATTACCGAAGAACCTTATATGACCGCGACCATCCGCGAAGCTGAAGAGGTGCGCCCCGATCAAAACGATGAGGAATTCATCGCCATCATCGACTCGATCAAAGAATTGGCCTTCAAGATCATCAAAGACAATCCGAACATCCCATCTGAAGCGACCTTTGCGATCAAGAATATCCAAAGCAATTCGTTTTTGATCAATTTCGTTTCCTCGAACCTGAATTTAGGTGTGGCCGAAAAGCAAAACCTACTTGAGATCCAAAACCTGCAAGAACGTGCGCTAACCACCTTGAAGTACATGAATACCGAACTTCAAAAATTGGAGTTGAAGAACGATATCCAATCCAAGGTGCGTCACGATATGGATCAGCAGCAGCGCGAGTATTTCCTGCACCAGCAGATGAAGACCATACAAGAAGAGCTAGGCGGTATTTCTTATGAAGAAGAGGTCGACGAGATGCGCGAACGGGGCCAGAAGAAAAAGTGGGGCAAGAAGGTGAAAACGCATTTTGAAAAGGAATTGGCCAAAATGCAACGGATGAACCCACAAGTTGCCGAATACTCCATCCAACGCAATTATCTGGACCTTTTCCTAGACCTGCCATGGAATGAATACTCCAAAGACAAATTCGACCTTAAACGCGCCCAGAAGATTCTGGACCGCGACCATTATGGATTGGAAGATGTCAAGAAACGGATTATCGAATATCTAGCGGTATTGAAACTGCGTAATGATATGAAATCACCCATCCTTTGCCTATATGGCCCTCCAGGAGTAGGGAAGACCTCGTTGGGGAAATCGGTTGCCGAAGCCCTTGGAAGGGAGTATGTGAGGATGTCTTTGGGCGGATTACGTGACGAAGCCGAGATCAGGGGCCATCGAAAAACCTATATCGGGGCGATGCCCGGCCGTATCGTGCAGAGCATCAAGAAAGCGGGCACGTCGAATCCGGTATTTATTTTGGATGAGATCGATAAATTGGGTGCCAGTCATCAAGGTGATCCTTCTTCGGCCATGCTCGAAGTGCTCGACCCGGAACAGAACAACGAATTCTACGATAACTTCCTCGAAATGGGATACGACCTTTCGAAAGTCATGTTCATTGCCACTGCGAACAATTTAGGTTCCATACAACCCGCTTTGCGTGATCGAATGGAAATTATCAATGTGACCGGGTATACCATAGAGGAAAAAGTGGAGATCGGGAAAAAACACCTGTTGCCAAAGCAGTTGGAAGAACACGGCCTCGATACGGCCCATTTGAAGATCGCAAAACCGCAGTTGGAAAAAATCGTGGAAGGCTACACCCGCGAATCGGGAGTGCGTAGTCTTGAAAAGCAATTGGCCAAAATGGTGCGGTACGCCGCCAAGAACATCGCTATCGAAGAAACCTATGATGTCAAGGTATCGAACGCTACCATCGACGAGGTGTTGGGCCCCCCGCGTTTAGAACGTGATAAATATGAGAACAACGAAGTGGCCGGTGTGGTCACCGGATTGGCCTGGACCAGTGTTGGGGGCGATATCCTTTTCATCGAATCGATATTATCGAAAGGAAAAGGGAGCTTGAATATCACCGGGAACCTCGGAAAGGTGATGAAGGAATCGGCGACCATTGCTATGGAATATATCAAATCGAACGCCAATGAATTCGGTATTGATCCCGAAGTATTCGATAAGTACAACGTACACATCCACGTGCCTGAGGGCGCGACCCCGAAAGACGGCCCAAGTGCCGGTATTACCATGCTGACTTCCTTGGTGTCGTTATTCACCCAACGAAAGGTAAAAAAGAGCTTGGCCATGACCGGCGAGATCACCTTAAGGGGCAAAGTGCTTCCGGTCGGTGGAATCAAAGAGAAGATCCTCGCCGCCAAAAGGGCACGGATCAAAGAGATCATCCTTTCCGAAGACAATAGAAAGGACATCCAGGAAATCAAGGCGGAATATTTAAAGGGATTGCAATTCCACTATGTATCGGACATGAGCGATGTCATCGCGTTGGCCATTACCAAGCAGAAGGTGAAAAAGGCCAAAACCTTGTAAAAACACCTTTTTTTAGAAAGGGGCGATCCAACACTGCATATTCGTGAAGCATTCCCTATTTTTGGACGATGCATAAAATCACTATTGCAATTGACGGATATTCCTCTACGGGGAAAAGTACCATTGCGAAACAATTGGCCAATGCCCTAGGCTATGTGTATGTCGATACCGGTGCCATGTACCGCGCGATTACCTGGTGGGTCTTGAACGAAAAGATCGCTATCGAAACGGAAGCCGGAGTAAAGGCATTATTGGAAGCGCTGCCTGACTTGAACCTTCAATTCAAACCGAATTCGAATACCGGGCGCTCCGATATCTACCTGAATGGGGAAAATCTTGAACCAAAGATCCGTACAATGGAAGTCTCGCGCTCGGTCAGTAAAGTAGCCACCATCGAAGCGGTACGCGAACAATTAGTGGCACAGCAACAAAAAATGGGACTGGACAAGGCCATCGTTATGGACGGTCGTGATATCGGCACCGTGGTCTTCCCGGATGCTGAATTGAAGATCTTTATGACCGCATCACCCGAGACCCGTGCACATCGACGTTACAAGGAACTGTTGGATCGTGGTGAGCAGGTCAGCTACAACGAAGTGTTGATGAACGTTAAGGAACGCGATTATATCGATTCACACCGCAAAGTTTCTCCCCTCCGCAGGGCCGATGACGCCATTGAATTCGATAATAGTGATATGGGGTTGGAAGAACAGTTCGAACGCATCCATAATTTCGCTTTACGGATCATCGATAAACAATAAAGGCATCCTAGTGGGATGCCTTGAATGGAAACGGTGTTTCTGGTAATTTATAAGTTCGGGATCACCAGCTCCTGGTCAGGATGGATCAAATCCGGATTCTTCAAAATATTCGTATTCGCCTCGAAAATCGCCTGGTACTTCATCGGATCGCCGTAGTAATGTTTGGCGATTTTGCTCAACGACTCCCCGCTTTTAACTGTGTGGCGGTGATAGACGGAGTCGTCCCCAACGGTAATATTGGCTTTGATATCGGAAGGACTATCGCCTCCGATTTCCTTGATTTTATCCCAGATGACGTTCTTTTCATATGGGGTGGCCGCTTCTCCTTTAATCTTCAATACGCCTCCGTCCTCGGAAACGTCGCCTCCTTTGATACCCAATTGTTGGCCAAGCTCCAATACGGCTTGATATTTTGCTTTTGCGCTCATAATGCTCTAAAGTTTTGTGTTTAATTCTTTGACACAAGATACTTATAAAAGTCACAATGACTCCTATTTTTTTCGGGAATGGGGTAGTGGGATAGTACCTTGTGTCCCAAAGGTTTGTAAACCCGGAAATTAGTTGTATTTTTGCACTCCTTTTCCGGTAAAACACGAGAGGAAAAGGAATTTGAAAAACAAGATGAATCACTTCTGCGGTCTTTTACCGACTCTCGTGAGCCCGTAGGATACAAAAAACGTCAGCACATGGCTGAAGAAAAAAAAGCAGCGGCAGCACCTGCAGCCGAAGAAACTGCAACACAGACCGCCGAAACTACTCAAGAAGGCGGTAGCACAAGCAAAGAAACCAAAGCAGAACCGAAACAAGACCCAAAAGAGTTTCTTGCCCAGTTTGATTGGGACAAGTACGAAGAAGGTATCGAAAAGGTCGATGACAAAAAATTGGACGAGTTCGAAAAGCTCGTCGAAGAGAATTTTGTCGATACGGCTGATTCAGAGGTTGTCAAGGGGAAGGTCGTACACATGACCGATCGTGAGGCGATCATCGATATCAACGCGAAATCGGAAGGGGTCATCTCATTGAACGAATTTCGATACAATCCTGACCTAAAGGTCGGTGATACCGTCGAAGTACTTATTGATATCAGGGAAGACAAAACCGGGCAATTGGTTCTATCGCACAGAAAGGCAAGAACCATCATGGCTTGGGATCGTGTCAACGATGCCCATGACAAAGAAGAAATCGTCCAAGGTTTCGTCAAGTGCAGGACCAAAGGGGGAATGATCGTCGATGTCTTCGGAATCGAGGCTTTCTTGCCAGGTTCGCAGATCGATGTCAAGCCGATCAGGGATTACGATCAATACGTCGGTAAGAATATGGAATTCAAAGTGGTCAAGATCAACCACGAGTTCAAGAACGTCGTTGTTTCGCACAAAGCATTGATCGAAGCCGATATCGAAGAACAGAAGAAAGAGATCATCAGTCAACTTGAAAAAGGACAGGTCTTGGAAGGGGTCGTCAAGAACATTACTTCTTACGGTGTCTTTATCGACTTGGGTGGTGTTGATGGATTGATCCACATCACCGACCTTTCTTGGAGCCGTATCAACCACCCGAACGAGGTTGTTGAACTTGACCAGAAGATGAATGTCGTTATCTTGGATTTCGATGATAACAAATCAAGGATCCAATTGGGTCTTAAGCAGTTGGAGAAACATCCTTGGGATGCCTTGGGTGATGAGATCAAGATCGGTGACAAAGTCAAAGGAAAAGTCGTGGTCATTGCCGATTACGGTGCCTTTATCGAAGTTGCCGAAGGCGTCGAAGGTTTGATCCACGTTTCTGAAATGTCATGGTCTACCCACTTGCGTTCGGCCCAAGATTTCGTCAAAGTTGGCGATCAAGTCGACGCGGTAGTATTGACCCTGGATCGTGAAGACCGCAAGATGTCTTTGGGGATCAAACAATTATCTCCAGATCCATGGACCGATATCACTTCTAAATATCCTGTAGGTTCACGCCACTCAGGTATCGTTCGCAACTTCACCAACTTTGGTGTCTTTGTTGAAATGGAAGAAGGTATCGACGGGTTGATTTACATTTCAGACCTTTCATGGACACGTAAGATCAAACACCCATCAGAATTCGTAAACGTAGGTGATACTTTGGAAGTGGAAGTATTGGAATTGGATGTTGATGGCAGAAAATTGAGTTTGGGCCACAAGCAGACGACCGAGAATCCATGGGATAAGTACTCGACCGAATTCGCTGAAGGAACCGTTCACAAAGCAGCGGTTTCCGAAATCGTTGACAAAGGGGCCACGGTTGCCTTTAACGATGACATCGTCGGATTCATCCCTTCCCGTCATATGGAGAAGGAAGATGGCAAGAAATTGACCAAAGGAGAAGAAGTGGATTTCAAGATCATTGAATTCAACAAAGACTTCAAAAGGGTCGTTGCCAGCCATACGGCGATATTCAGGGAGCAAGAAGAACGCAACGTTAGATCTGCCAGAAAGAAAATGGCAGCATCCGCTGAGGAGTCCGCACCCACCATTGGTGATGCGAACGCCCAACTACAAGCGTTGAAGGATAAGATGGAAGCCGACGCTAAAAAGTAAGGCTTTCCCTTAAACCCAATACTTTGAGCCCTTGGTCTTGTGCCAAGGGCTCTTTTGTTTTCGGTTCTTAAGAATTGATTACTTTTGTACTCCAAACAGGCGGAAATCATCCATGAGCCAACGCATTCTTCTATCGGCAAAAGAAATCAACATCATCCTGCATCGTTTGGCTTGTCAATTGCTTGAGAACCACTTGGATTTTAGTGATACCGTACTCATCGGACTTCAGCCACGCGGCATTTTTTTGGCCAATCGATTGGCAAAGATCCTTAAAGAGGACTACAAGGTCAAGAACATCGATTTGGGATCGCTCGATATCACTTTTTATCGCGATGATTTCAGGAGGGGCGAAAAGACATTACAGGCCAATGCCACCTCAATAGATTTTCTCGTAGAAGATAAAAAAGTAGTCTTTATAGACGACGTACTGTATACCGGTCGTAGCATTCGTGCCGCATTGACAGCCGTACAATCGTTCGGTAGACCGATTGAAATCGAGCTGTTGACATTGATCGACCGGCGCTTTAGTCGGCATTTGCCCATCCAACCCAATTATAGGGGGAGGCAGGTCGATGCCATTAATGAAGAAAAGGTAAAAGTGCTCTGGCAGGAAAACGAGGGCGAGGATGTGGTTTATTTAGTCAGCGAGTAGGTTATGGGCGAATTGAGCGTAAAGCATTTACTGGGGATCAAATATCTGAACAAATCGGATATCGATCTCATTTTCGAAACCGCAGATCATTTCAAAGAAGTCATCAACCGTTCGATAAAAAAGGTACCTACCTTACGTGATATCACGATTGCCAATATCTTTTTTGAAAACAGTACGCGAACGAAACTTTCCTTTGAACTGGCCGAAAAGCGGTTGTCTGCCGATGTGGTGAATTTTTCGGCATCCCAATCGTCGGTTAAGAAAGGAGAGACCTTGATCGATACGGTCAACAACATCCTTTCGATGAAGGTTGACATGGTCGTCATGCGCCATCCGAACCCCGGAGCCGGGGTCTTCTTATCGCAACATGTGAACGCCGCGATCGTCAATGCTGGTGACGGGGCCCATGAACACCCGACCCAAGCATTGCTCGATACGTTTTCGATTCGGGAGAAATTCGGCGAAGTGGCGGGCAAAAAAGTGGTTATCGTCGGTGATATCCTGCATTCAAGGGTGGCCCTTTCGAATATTTTCGCCCTGCAATTGCTTGGGGCCGAAGTCATGGTATGCGGGCCAAAAACTTTAATACCGAAATTCATCAATGGCTTAGGGGTCAAGGTAGAGACCGATTTGAGAAAAGCCTTGCAATGGTGTGATGTGGCCAATATGCTCCGGGTACAGAACGAGCGCATGGCCATCAGTTACTTTCCGACCACCAGGGAATATACCCAACAATATGGTGTCGATCGTGAATTGCTCGATAGTTTGGACAAGGAAATCGTGATCATGCACCCAGGACCGATCAATAGAGGCGTCGAAATAACCAGTGATGTGGCCGATTCACAACAATCGATTATCTTAGAGCAAGTAGAAAACGGCGTTGCGGTACGCATGGCGGTAATTTATCTGCTCGCTTCAAAAATAAAATAAGATGATTTTCGATAAAGAAGGCAACACCACTATCGTGCTCCAAGAGCATAGTGACCTTGCCACTTTTTTATCCAATTTGAACGGGGCATACGAACAGCTAAAAAACGATCATATCATCGTGAACCTCTTTTCGTTCGATACCTTGTCGGCCAATGATGTTCTCGAATTCCTTGAATTATCGGCCAAGCACCGAAATGCAAAAAAGTCCTTTGTTTTGGTGACCGATCGGGTGTCCTATGATGCCGTTCCGGAATCGATTTGCCTGGTTCCCACGATACAAGAGGCCAAAGACCTGATCGAAATGGAGGAAATCGAGCGCGACCTTGGTCTATGAAATTGACGATTCTCGGCTGCTATTCGGCCACACCCCGCACGTTGACCAACCCTACGGCCCAACTTTTGGAAATCAGGAACCACATGTTTTTGATCGATTGTGGCGAGGGTACGCAGGTGCAATTGCGAAAGCGAAAAGTCAAGTTTTCTAGAATAAAACACATTTTCATATCCCACTTGCATGGCGATCATTTCTTCGGATTGCCTGGCCTCATTTCGACCTTTCGCCTGTTGGGAAGGGAAAAGGAACTGCACGTATATGGGCCAAAAGGGATCAAGCAAGCCATTACCATGTTACTCAAATTAGGGGATTCTTGGACGAATTATCCTTTGTATTTCCATGAGTTGGAAGGTAGCGAGCCTACCGTGATCTTTGAAGACGATACCCTTACCGTCACCACGGTACCCTTGGTACATAGGGTGTATACCAATGGTTTCCTCTTTGAAGAGAAACCGGCGAAACGCACCTTAAACCATGAGGCCGCGGTTTCTTATGGTATCGACAAAAGCCAGTTCAACAACATCAAAAATGGGAAAAGCGTGGTTCTTGAAGATGGTACGACCATCGCGAATTCGGAAGTGACTTTGGACCCCCCGCCCCCGAAGCGCTACGCATTCTGCAGTGATACCGCCTATCACGAACCTTTGGTCATGCAGTTGAAGGGGATAGACATGCTCTATCATGAATCGACCTTTTTGGAAGCCGATGCACATTTATGCGCCAAGACCAAGCACTCCACTGCCAAACAGGCGGCCATGATCGCCAAAAAAGCCCAAGTGGGCAAATTGATCCTAGGGCATTATTCCACCCGCTACAAATCGATCGATCTTTTCTACGAGGAAGCCGAAAAAGTCTTCGAAAACGTTGCACTGGCCGAAGACGGAAAAGTTTTTGAACTGAAATAAGGCCTTTCCGTTTTTGCTTCTGCCTTCTTTTGTTGAACTTTGTATAGATACCGACTGCAATGGAAAAAGACCTAGGGGCATATCGCAAATCGTATGACAAAAGCGCGCTATCGGAACAGGATGTTCCGGATAATCCCATGCAGTTGTTCCAGCAATGGTTCTATGAAGTCGAAGCTTTTGACGGACCCGAAGAACCGAACGCCATGACCGTTTCGACCATTGGGTTGGATGGTTTCCCGAAGAACCGTGTGGTGCTCATGAAAAAGTTCACTCATGAGGGCTTTGTTTTCTACACCAATTACAACAGTGAGAAAGGGAAGGCCATTACAGCAAACCCGGCGGTCGGCTTGTCTTTTTTCTGGCAAGCCTTGGAACGCCAGGTCATCATCAAGGGATCGGCTTCGAAAATCGCGGCCAACCTTTCCGATGGCTATTTTGAATCGCGGCCTCGGGGCAGCCAATTGGGTGCGGTGGTATCGGAACAAAGTGCCCCGATTGCCCGTCGTGAACTGCTCGAAGAACGATTGGCCGAGCTCGAAGATACACACCAAGGCCAACCTATCGAACGACCCGAGTGGTGGGGTGGGTATTTGGTGCGACCGGTTTCGATTGAATTTTGGCAGGGTAGGCCGAATCGACTTCACGATAGATTGCGGTATACCTTGATGGAAGATTTGAATTGGAACCTAGAACGTTTACAACCTTAGAAATGGCGAAGCATATCATTTTTGTACGACACGGCAAATCGTCTTGGGAACTTGAGGTCAACGATAAAGACAGGCCATTAAAGGAACGGGGTATCAAAGATGCCCATTTGGTAGCCCAAGAGATGAAATCACTTGGCCTTGATATCGATGCGGTATTCTCAAGCCCTGCCAATAGGGCACTGCATACCTGTATGATCATAATGCGACGTTTGGAGCTCGATTTGGGATTGGTCAAAGTAACATCGCGCGTATATGATTTTTCAGGGGCCGAGCTATTCGATTTTTTGAAAAGCCTACCCGATACCTTGACCACGGTCATGGTTTTTGGGCATAATTATGCCTTTACGAACCTGGTCAATCAGCTGGGGAATAAGTATATTGAAAACGTACCCACGAGTGGTATGGTCAAGATCGATTTCGAAATCGAGCACTGGAAGGATCTGGCCGATGGCCAAACCCGAAAAACCATTTTTCCTAAACAATTGAAATAACATGACGAGACCCGACAACGAATACATCAATAGAGAGATCAGCTGGTTGCATTTCAACGACCGGGTACTACAAGAAAGTGCCGATAAGGATGTGCCCTTGATCGAACGTCTTCGTTTTTTGGGGATTTTCAGCAACAACCTCGACGAGTTTTTCAAAGTCCGTTACGCCACGGTCAAACGGATCGTCGATGCCGGAAAAAGTGGTAAAAGCGTCCTGGGAGGACAGGTGGCAAAGGATCTATTGGAAGAAATCACCAAAATAGTCATTAGCCAACAAGCTAAAAGCCAAGAGATATTAAAAGCCATTGAACGGGAGCTAGCCACGGAGAACATCTTTATTGTTGACGAGTCCCAAGTGGTCGATGACCACGAGAATTTTATCAAGGATTATTTCATCCGAAAAGTAAACCCTGAGCTTACGGTTATCATTTTGAACAACCTTCGTGAGTTCCCCGTTTTAAAGGATACCGCGGCCTATTTGGCGGTACGGATGGCCTTGAGAAAGGAATCGAATGGCTTTTTACGGAAGCGTAGTGATATTCAATATGCCTTGATCGAAATACCGAAAGGTGTCGATCGGTTCGTGGTGTTGCCCGAAGTAGACGGGCAGAATTACATCATGATTTTGGATGACTTGATCCGGTACTGCCTGGATAGCATCTTTACCATGTTCGATTACACGGAGATCTCTGCCCATATGATCAAGATCACCCGGGATGCCGAATTGGATATCGATAATGATTTGAGCAAGAGTTTTATCCAAAAGATCTCATCTAGTGTAGAGCACCGTAAAATCAGCAATCCGGTCCGCTTTGTTTATGACAAACGCATCAAAATCGATACGCTTCGGTATCTGAGGGAAAAAATGGGGATTGGGGAGACCGATAGTATCATTCCGGGGGGTAGGTATCATAACCGACGCGATTACATGGGCTTTCCGAGTTTGGGAAGAACCGATCTACTCTACGAGAAAATCACGCCTCTACCGGTAAAGGGCCTTAGTCTTGAAGGCAGTATTTTCGACCGGATATCGAAAAAGGACTATATGATCTACACCCCGTACCACACCTATGCGTATGTGATCAAGTTCTTGAAGGAAGCTGCTTTAGATCCCATGGTCAAAACCATACAGATCACGGTCTACCGCTTGGCCAATGATTCGCAAGTAGCCGCGGCCTTGATCAATGCGGCCAAGAACGGGAAGCAGGTTACCGTACAGATCGAATTGCAAGCCCGATTCGATGAAAAAGCGAACATCAAATACGCCAATCGACTTCAAGAAGAAGGCATTCGTTTGATTTTCGGGGTACCCGGACTGAAAGTCCACAGCAAGATTTGTGTGGTCGAACGAAAAGTAGGGAATAGTGTGAAGCGTTTCGGTTTCATCAGTACGGGTAATTTCAATGAGTCAACAGCAAAGATCTATACCGATTATACGCTGTTTACTGCCCATGATGGTATTCTCAAGGAGTTGAACAAGGTGTTCGGCTTTTTTGAAACGACCTACAAGATCAACAAATACAAACATCTGATCGTCTCACCCCATTATACGAAGAATGCCTTTAGCAAGCTGATCGATAATGAAATCGCCAATGCCTTGGTCGGCAAGGAAGCCTACATTAAGATCAAGATGAACAGCTTTACCTCCTACAAGATGGTCGATAAATTGTATGAGGCCAGTAGGGCAGGGGTGAAGGTCCAATTGATCATTCGCGGTATCTGTTGTTTGATTCCCGGCGTGGAGGGCATGAGCGAGAACATCGAGGCCATTAGTGTGGTCGATAAATTTTTAGAGCACCCCCGTTTGTTCATTTTCGGCAATGGTGGCGACCCCAAGGTCTACATTTCTTCAGCCGATTGGATGACCCGGAATTTGGATTACCGGGTCGAGGTTGGTTGCCCGATTTACGATGCGGAAGTCAAACAAGAACTCCTTGATACCTTCCAAATCAGTTGGGACGACAACATCAAGGCGCGCGTATTCTCCAAAAAACAGGACAATGCCTATAAGGACGATGATAAACCGAAGGTCAGATCGCAATTCGCGCTATACGATTACTATTTGAAAAAGAAGTGATCAGCCGTGCATGGTCTCTTTCTTGCCCAAGCTTTTCATCAGTTCGGCCTCATAGGCCAAAAGGTCTTGCCATTTTTGGTCGACTTCTTCGCGCACTCCATATTTTCTAGCGAACTTTAAGAACATGGTGTAGTGGTTGGCTTCACTGACCATTAATTTTTGATAAAAATCGGCCAATTCAGGGTCGTTGATGTTTTCCGAGAGTAATCGGAAACGTTCACAGCTGCGGGCTTCGATCAGGGCAGCGTAAAGGAGTTTGTGGACCAAATGGGTTTCACGGCTTCCCCCTTTCGGGAAAAACCGCATCAAGGCGATGACATACTCATCCTTTCGTTCGCGACCCAAAATCCAGCCACGCTCCAACAGCTTGTCATGTACCATATTGAAATGCCCCATTTCCTCACGTGCCAATGCGGTCATTTCCTTCACCAATTCCGATTTTTCCGGAAAACCGATAATCAGCGAAATGGCAGTGCTGGCGGCCTTTTGTTCGCAATAGGCGTGGTCGGTCAAGATTTCCTCAATGTTCTTTTCGACGATATTCACCCATCTCGGGTCGGTCGGTAATTTAAGTCCCAACATATGATCAAACGGCTTTTTACCGCTAAAGATACGCTTATTGGGTTGCATGATGGAACAAAATCCTAAGGCTATGGTTATATTTGTAGTGCATAACCTCCCCCTTCGGTTATGGGTAAAACAGCTTCAATGCCTTATCAGGATCTGTACCAAGAAATAGTCTTGGTTTTTGAACGAAATATAGCTGCCGAAACCAAAAATTGGTTCGATGGACAGGTGCGATCCATTATTGATGAAAGGTCGGCCCGAAAGCTATATGTCACCCACAGTCTATGCAGTACCAAAGTATCGAAAGATCCTATCGCATTGGAGGGAATGCCCAATGGGCAATTGCGGAACTACTTGGAAACCCATGCCACCACCTATGCTGAACTTTCACGCTTGTTGCTGTTGATTCAAGTCTTGCATGCCGATAGCTCTTTTTTCAAAGACAAAGTGGCGAAATTGATCGAAGTGGCCGACAATGACGAGCTTGCTACCTTCTTGAAATATCTGGTGTTTTTACCAGAACCTGAAGACTATCATTTTGTGGCTGTTGAAGCCCTGCGCACGAATGTTGCTACCATTTTCGACGCCATAGCATTGAACAATCCGTATCCGGCTGCGCATTTCGACGAACAGCAGTGGAACCAGATGTACCTGAAAGCGGCTTTCATGCAACGTGATTTGGGGAACATCCAAGGGGTCGAAGAACGTGCGAATGCGAATTTAACACGGATTATTTCGGACTATGCCCATGAACGATGGGCTGCCCATCGTACCATTGACCCCGAAATCTGGCGACCGACCTCGCCCTATATCGATTCCGTACTATTGAAAGATATGGAGCGTTTGTTCCAAAGTGGCTCGCTAGCTGAAAATAGGGCGGCGGCTTTGGTTTGCAAACGATCTGGGCATGAAGGGGCCACGACTTTATTGGATGCACACCCTGAATTGAAACACGCCATGGAAACGGCACAATTTACCTGGGAAAATTTTAAAAATTGATATGAAAGAAACCTTACATTTTATCGATCCGCATATTCATATGACCTCCCGCACCACGGATGACTATGAGGCCATGGCTGCTGCAGGGGTCGTTGCGGTTATCGAACCCTCCTTTTGGCTGGGGCAACCGCGAACCCAAATCGGATCTTTCCAAGACTACTTCAGTAGTTTGGTGGGCTGGGAACCCTTTCGGGCCAGCCAATTCGGTATCAAACACTATTGTACCATCGGTTTGAACTCCAAAGAGGCGAATAACGAGGCCTTGGCCGAACAGGTCATGGAACTCTTACCCTTGTACTTACACAAAGAAGGGGTGGTCGCCATCGGCGAGATCGGCTATGACGACCAAAGTCCGGCCGAAGACAAATATTTCAGGGAGCAATTGGAATTGGCCAAGGAATTCAACATGTTGGTTCAGGTACACACCCCACACCGCGACAAGAAGGCGGGTACTATCAAAAGTATGGAGGTGTGTTTGGAACACGGCCTGGATCCTTCGAACGTGGTCATAGACCACAACAATGAAGAAACGGTACAAGAAGTCTTGGATCGCGGTTTTATCGCGGCTTTCACCATTTACCCTAAGACCAAAATGGGAAATGAGCGCATGGTCGAGGTGGTCAGGCGTTTCGGAAGTACCAACATCATCGTAGACAGTTCGGCCGATTGGGGCGTGAGTGATCCCTTGGCAGTTCCGAAAACAGCCAATTTGATGCTCAATAGGGGTATTGACCGTGAGGATGTGGTCAAGACTTGCTATCAAAATGCGTTGGACATGTTCGGTAAATCCGGAAAGATGAAAGAAGAACATTGGTTGAACGCTGAGGCTATCGATCAACGAAAATTGTTCCACGACAATAGTGTACTTCGGGGTCAGGCGCCCAAGGTGGAGAACGATAGCATTTCTTGATGGACGTTTTTTTGGGGTACTTAAGGCTATGCAGGCCTGCGAATCTACCCACCGCTGCGGCCGATATCTTGGCCGGTATGGCGTTGGCCGGTACATTCGATGCCACGGGCATTGTGGATAGCTCCTTGACCGAAATCGGTTTTTTGGTACTGGCCTCCATATTCTTATATGCCGGAGGTGTCGTTTTAAACGATGTTTTCGATGCCCGGTTGGATGCCGTTGAAAGACCCGAACGCCCAATCCCTAGTGGACTTGTATCAAAATCAAATGCCGCTTTGTTCGGGTTTGTAATGTTGGTTCTTGGGGTCGCTTTGGCCTTTTGGACCAGTAAGCTTTGCGGTGGTATCGCACTTGCCTTGGCCGTTTCAATCGTGCTCTACGATGCGTTCTCAAAAAACCATGCCTTTCTCGGCCCGGTCAATATGGGCCTGTGTCGCGCTCTGAACCTGCTCTTGGGAATTGGCTTTTTAGGAAATCTGGAACAATGGCCCTATGCCTTGGTGCCTTTGTTCTTTATCGGGGCGGTTACCTTGGTTTCAAGGGGTGAGGTACATGGAAACAACAAAAAAAACATCATTCTTGCCGGTTTGCTATATGCTTTGGTCATTTTGTACGTTACCTATGTACATCTGCAGTATGCCGATGGTTGGATAACGGCAATGCCGTTTTTAGTGGTTTTCGCTTTGATGGTATTGATACCCTTGGGGCGTAGTTTTAAGGTGAATTCACCGACCAACATCAAGAAAGCGGTGAAAGCCGGGGTTTTATCCATCATCATTTTGGATGCTGCAATGGCAACGGCCTACACGGATTGGTATTTTGGAGTCGCAATGCTTTTATTGCTTCCCCTATCCTTTGCGCTGGCCAAAATATTTGCCGTAACTTAAATTTTTCGATTCGGGGCGATGATGAAAGCAATAACAAAAAAATTCACGGTCGATTACCAATACAGCCTGCAGTTTACCGACGGATTGTTCGATACGGGCAACAGGCTATTGGCATCCTTGTTGGAAACGGAAGGGGCAACGCCGACGAAAGTGCTGTTCGTGGTGGATGATGGCGTGGTCGAGGCCCACCCCAGATTGATCCGCAAAATCGATCGCTACTGCGAAACCCATGCTAAAGCAATCGCATTGCGCGACACCTTGGTCTTAACCGGTGGGGAAGCAAGTAAAAACGAACCCAAAGCCATAGCACAAGTACTCGCTGCGATCAATGACCGGGGCATCTGCCGACATTCCTTTGTCGTGGCCGTTGGTGGTGGTGCCTTGATCGACATGGTCGGGTATGCTGCGAATACCGCCCATCGGGGGGTGAAGTTGATCCGTGTACCCACGACCGTTTTAGCACAGAACGACGCCTCAGTGGGGGTCAAGAACAGTATCAACGCCTTCGGAAAGAAAAACTTTCTGGGCACTTTCGCCCTGCCATACGCCATTATCAATGACTACTCGTTTTTGGCAACGTTGGAACAACGGGATTGGATATCGGGCATCGCCGAGGCGATTAAAGTGGCCTTGATCAAGGATTCCGATTTTTTTGATTTTATAAAAACCAATGCCAACGCCTTGGCAGAACGTGATAAAGAGGCCATGCAGACTTTGATCCATCGCTGTGCCGAAATCCATATGGACCATATTGCCGGTAATGGAGATCCTTTTGAAAGTGGTTCCTCAAGACCGCTTGATTTTGGCCATTGGGCTGCCCATAAATTAGAGCAGATGACCGCTTACAATCTGCGCCATGGCGAAGCGGTAGCCATGGGCATCGCCTTGGACGTGACCTACAGCCATGCGGTCGGATTGATCGACGGAGCGACCATGGATTTGATACTCGAGGTTTTTGAAACGGTCGGTTTCGACATCCGCTTGCCGATTGAATCCGATAACGATTGTGACGAATTGTTGAAAGGATTGGAAGAATTCAGGGAGCATCTCGGGGGCAGACTTACCATTACGCTGATATCAGGAATCGGTAAACAACACGATGTGCATGAGATCGATCATACCAAGATGCGCGAAGCCATAGCGGTACGAAGCGGGAAAAAAGAAGAACTATCGTGTTAATATGCTGATTTCCGATCGTTTCCACGTGTCCTATTGCACCAACATACACCCCGGTGAGAATTGGGAAGTGACCTTCGCACACCTTAAGGCCAACGTACCCAAAGTCAAACAACGCATAGCCCCCGATACCGATTTCGGGCTAGGATTGCGACTTTCCAACCGTGCCAGTGAAGAACTGGAACAAGGAACCCATCTTCAGGAATTCAAGCAATGGTTGCTTGATGAAGGCTGTTATGTCTATACCATGAATGGGTTCCCCTATGGCAATTTCCATAACGAAAGGGTAAAAGACAAGGTGCATCAACCTGATTGGACCACCATGTCGCGCGTACACTATACCCAAAGGCTATTTGAACAGTTGGCCCATGTACTGCCTAAAGGTTTGGACGGCAGTATTTCTACCTCTCCGATAAGTTACAAACATTGGTTTGAAACGCCTGAGGCCAAAGAAGCGGCAATGCGGACCGGTGCAGACCATATGCTCGAGCTGGCCGTTCAGTTATATCGAACGGAGCAAGCATCAGGGCGTTATTTAAATCTGGCCATCGAACCGGAACCGGATGGAATTTTGGAGAATAGTGCCGAAGTGATCGCTTTTTTCAAGGACTATTTGGTGCCGCAGGGTCAAGAACGGTTCGGAAAAGAGTACGGTTTCGACCCCGAAAAGGCGGCATATTTGGTAAAAAGGTACATTACGGTATGTTACGACGTATGTCATTTTTCCTTGGCCTACGAAGCGCCTGAACGAACGTTCAAGGCTTTTAAGGAACAAGGCATCAATATCGGTAAGATCCAGGTAAGTTCAGCCTTGAAGATAAGGCTGGATGGGGATGTTGACGGAATTTGGAAGGCCTTGTCGGCCTTCGATGAGCCGACCTATCTCCATCAGGTTACTGAAAAACGGGACGGAAAAGTGGTCACCTATGCCGATTTAACCGAGGTGTTGGGAAAATCCGATACCGGAAAAGAATTAAGGGCCCATTTCCATGTGCCGATTTTCTTAGAGGATTTTGGGATGTTAGGTGCTACCCAAGACCAGATTTTGGAAACACTGGATTGTCTGAAAGATTCCGACATTTGTGATCATCTTGAAGTGGAAACCTATACTTGGGACGTACTACCGGATGGCTTAAAATTCGATTTGGTCGATAGTATCGTACGCGAATTGGATTGGTTGATCAAAAAACTATAATTGAAAAAGACCGTTGTCATAAATGTGGTGGGTTTAAGCCCCCGACTGATCGGGGAACATACCCCCTTTATCAAAAGTTTCATGGACTCGGGTACCCTGGCAACCGTCACTCCCGTTGTACCGGCAGTGACCTGTACGGCCCAGTCGACCTATTTGACCGGAACCCGACCTGCTACACACGGAATCGTCGGCAACGGTTGGTATTTCAAAGACGAATGTGAGGTCAAATTCTGGCGGCAATCCAACAAACTGGTCACGGCCCCGAAACTTTGGGAGCAATTGAAATCCGAAGATCCCGAATTCACTTGTGCCAACCATTTCTGGTGGTATAATATGTATTCAACGGTCGATTTCAGTGTGACCCCCCGGCCGAATTACTTGGCCGATGGTCGAAAGATCCCTGATGTCTATAGCCATCCTGCTGACCTTCGAACCCGCCTTCAAAACGAATTGGGGACTTTTCCGCTATTCAATTTTTGGGGGCCGAAGACATCCATCGCCTCCAGCCGATGGATCGCCGATGCCGCGATGCTGACCGATACTTGGCACGATCCTACCCTGACCCTGATTTATCTGCCCCATCTCGATTATAACATCCAACGCCATGGCGTTGATTTCAAGATAATCGCCAAAGATTTGAACGAAATCGATGAGGTGGTCGAAGGCCTGGTCACCTATTACCGTGAAAAGGAAACCCAAGTCGTATTGCTATCGGAATACGGTATAACCGATGTAGATCGCCCCGTTCATTTGAATCGCGTTTTTCGGGAGCAGGGTTGGTTGGCCACCCGGGTTGAGCGTGGACTCGAATTATTGGACTGTGGAGCCAGTCAAGCCTTTGCCGTAGCCGATCATCAATTGGCCCATATTTACCTTAACGACAGATCGATTATGGACGAGGTTATCGCCGTTTTACAAGCAACCCCTGGAGTCGAACAGGTATGGACGGCCTCCGAACTCGTCGAGCAGGGGCTCGCGCATTCCAGAAGTGGTGATATTGTAGTGGTCTCGGATAACCACTCTTGGTTCACCTATTATTTTTGGACGGATGATGCGAAGGCACCCGATTATGCCAGAATGGTCGACATCCACAAAAAACCCGGATACGATCCCGTTGAAATGTTCGTCGACCCGAAAGACCCGTTCGTAATGCCCAAGATCCTTTGGAAACTCCTTAAAAAGAAAATGGGATTTCGAACGGTGATGGATGTTATTCCCTTGCAGGCCGAATTGGTCAAGGGATCCCATGGGCGGATTCCCGATTCCACCGAAGATTATCCGGTGTTCATGACCGATGTCAAAGATATATTGGAATCCGAATGTATCGAGGCCACCGAAGTTTTTAGTAATTTGTTACGGATTTTGAACCGACCGACATGAACAACTTCTTTAAAATATTAGGATTCGTTTTTGCAGCGCTGTTTATCTATGCGGCTGCCGTACAATACAATGATCCCGATGCCTACCGATGGTACGTTATTTACGGAATGGCGGCCTTGGCTTCCCTGCTCTTCGCACTCAACCGAATGAAATTGTTATGGGCCCTGTTCTTATTTGGGTTTTACCTTGGGATGGGCATTTACAATTGGCCCGAAAAATTCGAGGGTTTTACCATTGGTGAAGGCGATATTGTCAATATTGAAAGAGGTCGTGAGGCCTTTGGGATGTTGATCGCTGCACTGCTTATGGGTATTTATGCCGTTCGCATTTGGAAGGGCCGTACCTCACAGGTCTAGATCGAATTCTTTACGTAGCAGTTCGATGGCCGGGTTTTTGGCCTTGAGTTTTTCGTATTTTTCTTCAGGGGTAAACGCGAATTTTTGCGCAACGGTCTCATTCACCGTGACCGTTAAGGTTATGGCATAGTTCTGCAGTTTTTCCCTCAGATAGGTCAATAGACCGCCCTGACCCCGTTCAACTTCCTTTTTCATGGTGCTGTTGGGCAATTCGATCCAAATCGTATGGGCATCCTTAAGCTTCGGCGTATCCGTCTGAAGGTTGGAAGCCATGATCTTTTGCCCTTTTCCGTCGATCAGTGCCACATAGTCGTTCCAATGCTGTTGCATGCTGGCCAAATCAAAAGGCATTTCGGGTAATTGGGCCGCATCGGCTTGTTCTTTAACGGTATTCTTATGTTCTTTTCTTGTCTTCAGACTGGATATGGACAAGCCGGATACCCTTTTGTTCGATGGGTTCAATTCGATTTTTGGAAGTTCCCCAACGGTTTGGCCCGGGTCGACTTCCGATGATGGTGCTTCTTGGGTGGCCTGCGGTATTTCGGTATGGGGCTCCTTCTCCAAAGTCGGAACGGAAGCTTCATGAGGTGCTGTATCCGCCGGTTGGGGCGGTTGGGGGCTAACAGGTTCCGGAATGGAAGGAATTTGGGGAGAGACCGGGGCGGCTTGTTCTCGAGGGGCCGCCTTGGAAACCCTCGCCGGGATTATGGCGTTAGCTTTTTTTTTTTCGACCTCGAATGAAATTGAGGCCATTTGCATTAAGCAGAGTTCGACCAACAGGCGTTGGTTTTTACTGGCCTTATACTTCAAGTCTGCTTCATTGGCCAATTCCAAGGCTTGGAGCAAAAAGGCCTTTGACGTCCTTTTTGATTGCTCAAGGTACTTCTGCCGCGCATCGGATCCGACTTCCAACAACGCCTGGGTTTTTTCGTGTTGGCAAACCATCAAATCGCGAAAATGCGAAGCCAGGCCAATAACGAAATGATGGCCGTCAAAACCATTGGCCAGAATGGTATTGAACTGCAATAATAAATCAGGGATGGCCTGATCTAAGATAAAATCCGTCGCCTGAAAATAAGTATCGTAATCAAGAACGTTCAAATTTTCGGTTACGGCTTTTCGGGTAAGTTCCTTTCCTGAAAAACTGACGACCCGGTCGAAAATCGATAGGGCGTCCCTCATGGCACCATCTGCTTTTTGGGCAATGATATGCAATGCGCCTTCTTCGGCATTGACCCCCTGTTCGGTGGCGATATATTTCAGATAACCTACGGCATCGGCAATGGTGATTCGTTTGAAATCGAAAATCTGGCAACGCGATAGGATCGTGGGTATGATCTTATGCTTTTCCGTGGTGGCCAAGATGAAAATCGCATGCTTTGGCGGTTCTTCCAAGGTCTTTAGAAACGCATTGAAGGCCGACTGCGATAGCATATGGACCTCATCGATGATGTACACCTTGTATGATCCCACCTGGGGCGGAATGCGTACTTGGTCGATCAGGCTACGAATATCGTCAACGGAATTGTTCGAGGCCGCATCGAGTTCGAAAATATTGAAAGCGAAATCCTCATCGGCGGACTCCGAACCGGTCTGGTTGATTTTTTTGGCCAGAATGCGGGCGCAAGTCGTTTTTCCTACACCCCTTGGACCACAGAACAATAATGCCTGGGCCAGATGATCGTTCGATATTGCACTGGTCAAGGTATCCGTAATGGCCTTTTGGCCAACGACATCCTTGAAGGTCTGGGGCCTGTATTTGCGTGCCGATACGATGAATGGTTCCAACGGTATGCGAATTCGTGAACTACAAATATAAAAATAGGATGGCCCAAAGTGATTTTGACCTGGGCCGTACTGTTATTTTTTATTAACAAAACAACCTACATTTGCACTTGCAGGCCACCTTATCGCTCTTTTCGTGAAAAGAGAGGAAAGTCCGGACACCACAGTGCGGTATAGCGGGTAACACCCGTCGCCCGATTTGATCGGGAAGGACCAGTGCAACAGAAAGCAAGTACAGTTCGGCTGTAGTGAAATCAGGTAAACTCTATACGGTGCAACGCCATGTAAACCGATGTTTGAGGGCGGCACGCCCGAATCGGAGGGTAGGCGGTTCGAACTTTTGGGTAACCAAAAGTCCAGATAAATGATAAGGATCCGTAGACCTCGGTCTTTCGGAACAGAATCCGGCTTATGGCCTGCTTTTATTTTTTGAAAAAACTAAAGACGCTTCCCCCGTACTTTCGCGCTTCATCAAAATAGGGATGGGTACTCAGGTCGGTTTGCTCCGCATGCTCGATGACCACCAACACCTCGGGGTCGGTAGCCCGTTGCAGCGTAAGATCGACCAGCTCCTCGAATTCCGCCAAGGACAACTTATAGGGCGGATCCGCAAAAATGAACTGCTGGTGTAGGTTGTTCTTTTTCAAATATCCAAAAACATTGGCTTTGACGACTTTGATCGAAAATCCTAAGGTTTTCGAAGTCTTGCTGATAAACTGCACACAGTGCATGTTTTGATCGATAGCGGTAATGTCATCGGCACCCCGGGAAGCAAATTCATAGCTGATGTTCCCACTACCCGAGAAGAGGTCCAATACCGATAAGGAGGCGATATGAAGTCGGTTTTGAAGGATGTTGAACAGCCCTTCCTTGGCCATGTCGGTGGTCGGTCGAATGGGAAGTTTTTTCGGTGCTTGGATACGCCTTCCGCGATGGGTTCCTGAAATGATGCGCATTTCGTCAGCCTAAAAGGGTCAAATCAATGGATCGCTCTGGGTCGATGCCCATATCGGTCAGGCCTTCATGGGGCATGAAAACCGCGACCTTTTTGATGTACTCATGGCAAATCGAAAAGTGCTCGTCGCCATCTTCAACCGCTCCGAAAAGGCGTAGCTTGATGGTTTCGGGATCCAATTGCAATTGTTCGTAAGTGAACAAGACATAATAAAGCAGGTCTTCTTTGGAGCCGAATTCGAATTGATTGTACAGCAATACCTTTTTTTGTTCAATGACGGCAAGGCTCATACTTCTGTTCGCAATATGGACATAGCACACCGCCTTGTTGCTCGGTTTCTGTTTGAGCAGCAACTGGATCAAATTGGTACTTTGGTGTGAAAAATCAAAAGGGCCGAAGAGGTCGAACAGGTAGTTGTTGATGTTCGTAAAAGGAACATAGACACAGTTCATTTCGCAATTGGGGAGTTCATCAAAAACGATTTCATCACTCGCCAATAGTTTGGTGTTGAATTTCAGGTAATTGGGTAGTTCCTCTTTTTGGAACAGCGCGCGGGGTACCAGACAATAGAAATCATTGCAGTGGATTACGGAAACCGAGGCGTACTGCCCATCGGCCACCTTATGGGTCTCGAATTGGGCCTTGAGCTCTTTCAAGACCAAATAGGGGGTCGAAGCCGATTTGAAGGGGATGGTTTCCGATCGTTCGATCGTATTGCCGATCGTATCTATAATACAAAAAGAAAGTCCATTCAAGCTCACTTGAATGGACAGTTTCTTATACGGATGCGAAGCTGTCGCCCCTATCTCGGTATTAGTTGTCTTTTCTGTCATAAATTGGGGGCCAGTTCCCGTTGGTGCTGACATCGGTCATCGACCCGACCTTGATTTCGGTTCCATTGACCTCCTCAACACTATTGCGTTCGTTCTCTTGGTCCAATAGGTCTTTAGGCTGGTCGGAAAGTACGACGTTCTTTTTCACCTTGGCCTCGAAAACTGGGGCATTATAACCTCCTTTGTTGATGATATCGGCCTTCATTTCGAATTTTTCGTTGTTCAGGGCGAACGGCACGTCCATCATGGATTTGTAACTGTCATCGTTCTTGAAGAGCGAATCCTTTACTTTTACCATACCCAAGGTATCGATGATCACCGTGTCGACCTGCAAGTCGATTTGGTATACTTTGTTGTATCTCATGAATGAAGAATCACGCTGCTGGGTGATGGTGTAATTGCCCGTATCGACGAATTTGATCAAACTCTCGAAATTGGCAGCGTATTTGCCATTTACCGATTTGTAAGCTTCTTGGGAATCCCGAATGTCCTTAAGCTTGGTAATAACCGCGGAAAATCGTTCTTGGCGTACTTTTTTGAATTCAATCGGTGCGTTGACGGATTGATAGATCAAATAGGCCAGTAGCCCGCAAACCAACCAGAGAACTATTTGTAAGATGGTCTTCATTTTATAGGAGTTAATTAGAAATTGTGGTTATTCACAAATCTACAATTTTTTTTGAATCACAAAAGTTTTTGACTTAAAAATGATGGCTATCTTTGAATGCTTATGAGCCATCCCGAAACCCCTGATTTTTATAGGATTTTACTCGAAAAGTTTCCTTTCGAACCCACTGAAATGCAGCGCTTCGCACTGCAGAAATTAGCGGGTTTCGCCACGGCCAAAAAAAGCGATAAAATCTTTTTGCTCAAGGGGTATGCCGGTACCGGAAAGACCACCTTGATCGGTGCCTTGGTGAAACATTTATGGCATATCAAGAAAAAAGCCGTGTTATTGGCCCCGACCGGCCGTGCGGCAAAAGTTATGACCGGGTATGCGTCGAGTACGGCCTTTACCATCCACAAAAAAATATACTTCCCCAAGAAGCAATCCGGGGGCGGGGTACAATTCGTTTTGGCCCCGAACAAGCATCGGCATACCTTGTTTATCGTAGACGAAGCCTCTATGATACCCGATGCCCCTGCCGATTCCAAGCTTTTCGAAAATGGGTCCTTGCTCGACGATCTCATCTTTTATGTGAATTCAGGCTTTGGTTGCAAATTGGTGTTGATCGGTGATACGGCCCAATTGCCCCCAGTGCGTTTGGAACTGAGCCCTGCACTTGACGAAAATAAATTGGCGCTGAATTACAACAAGGAAGTCGAGACCATCGAATTGAACCAAGTCATGCGTCAGACCGAAAATTCGGGTATCCTACAAAACGCTACCTTGATAAGGGAACAATTAAAGGCGGGTTTGTTCGATACCTTACAATTCCGGCTAAACCCTTTTAAGGACATCGTAAGACTGATCGATGGCCATGAGATCCAAGAAGCCATCGATGGGTCGTATTCCGAATTCGGCCGCGAGGAAACGGTGATCGTCGTACGCTCGAACAAGAGGGCCAATCTCTACAATAAGAACATACGCGAACGCATCCTATTTTTGGAAAACACCATCGCCACCGGTGACTATATGATGGTGGTGAAGAACAACTATTTCTGGCTGCGACCGAATTCGGAGGCCGGGTTCATCGCCAATGGGGATATCATCGAGGTGTTGGAGTTGTTCGGCATCAAGGAACTGTATGGGTTTACCTTTGCCGAGGTCAAGGTGAAAATGGTCGATTACCCCGATCAAAAACCCTTTGAAACGGTTTTGCTGCTCGATACCATCGATGCCGAATCCCCTTCGCTATCCTATGAGGAAGGCAATCGGTTGTATCAAGAGGTGGCCCAGGATTATGCCCATGAAAAATCGAACTACAAACGGTTTTTGGGGGTTAAGAACAACCGGTATTTCAATGCCCTGCAGGTGAAGTTTTCCTATGCGGTCACCTGCCATAAGTCACAAGGGGGGCAGTGGGAGCAGGTGTTCGTCGAACAGCCTTATTTGCCGAACGGTATCGACCGTGATTATTTGCGATGGTTGTATACCGCCGTTACCCGGGCCCGCAAAAAACTGTACCTGATCGGTTTCAAGAATGATTTTTTTCTTGATGGCGAATAGGCTAATTTCGTAGAAAGCATTGGCATGACTCCAGAGACGGTACTCAGTATTTTTTTAGGTGTGGGCTTGGCGGCCTCGGCCGGTTTCAGGGTTTTCTTGCCGCTTTTCGCACTGAGTTTGGCGGCTTATTTCGACGTTTGGGAACTCAATGAAAGCTGGCAATGGATCGGTAGTTTGGCGGCGGTATTGACCCTAGGGATTGCCACATTGGTCGAAATATTCGCCTATTTCATTCCATGGGTCGATAATGCACTCGATACCATCGCCTTGCCGTTGGCAGCAATCGCAGGAACCGCCGTGATGGTTTCGACCATTGCGGATTTAGATCCGGTCATCACTTGGTCGTTGGCCATTATTGCGGGCGGGGGCACGGCCTCGGCCATCAAAGGGGCCAATGCGGCCGGCAGGTTGACCTCGACGGCGACCACGGGCGGGGTGGCCAATCCGGTCGTAGCAACCGTTGAAACAGGCACGGCTGTAGCCGTTACCACTGCATCCATATTCGCTCCAATTCTCGCTGCCGTTTTGGTCATCGTTATTCTTATCGTTATTTTTAGGATCTATCGTAGATTGCGACCTAAACGAGATTAAAATCGAATTCCGTGCGAGTAATTTCCATGATTCCGGCGCGTTACAAAGCCTCGCGGTTTCCGGGTAAACTAATGCAAGATCTTTCGGGAAAACCCGTTATCCAGCGTACCTACGAAGCGGTACGCGATACCGGTTTGTTCGATGCGGTCTATGTGGTGACCGACAGCAAAATGATCTACGAGCTGATCATCGGAATCGGTGGCCAAGCCATCATGAGTAAGGGAACCCACGAAAGTGGTTCGGACCGTATTGCAGAGGCCGTAATGGATCTCGAGGTGGATATCGCCATCAATGTTCAGGGTGATGAACCCTTTATCGATAAAGCCAGTCTTGAAAAGGTCATTGATGTTTTTCGGCATGACGATCGATCTGAAATCGATTTGGCATCCTTAATGACCCCCATTACCGACTGGGCCGAAATCGAAAACCCGAATACCGTAAAAGTGATAGTCGATAACCGTAATTTCGCTTTGTATTTTTCACGCTCCCCGATTCCGTATCCTCGCGATAAGGGTGTCGAGACCACCTATTACAAACACAAGGGCATCTATGCCTTTCGAAAAAGGGCCTTGGAAGATTTTCAACGTTTACCGATGTTGACCTTGGAGGCGACCGAAAAAATTGAGGCCATTCGCTATTTGGAGTACGGAAAAAAAATAAAGATGGTGGAGACCCACGTCACGGGTATCGAAATCGATACGCCTGAAGATCTCGAAAAGGCCGTAAAGGAATGGAAGTGAACTTTGACAACATAAAAACCATAGCATTCGACGCCGATGACACCCTATGGGTCAACGAGACTTATTTTCGGGAGACCGAGGAGAAGTTTGCCGATCTGCTTCAAGGGTTCGAAACCAAGAACAAGATCGATCAGGAGTTGTTCAAAGTGGAAATGGATAATTTGGCCTTATACGGGTACGGGATCAAAGGTTTTGTGCTCTCCATGGTCGAATCGGCGCTCGACCTTTCGAACCATACCATACCCCAACAAACGATCGGTGAGATCTTGGACTTGGGCAAGCGTATGATCGACCACCCCGTCGAATTGCTCGATGGGGTTGAAGAAGTGCTGGAAGCATTGTCGAAAAGCTACCGACTGATCGTATTGACCAAAGGTGACCTGCTCGACCAAGAACGTAAATTGGAACGCTCCGGTTTGTCGAAATACTTCCAACATGTCGAGGTTTTGAGCGATAAGAAAGAAGTCAACTACAGCAATTTGCTTTCCCATTTGAATATCGATGTCAAGGAGTTCATGATGGTGGGCAATTCACTGAAGTCCGATATATTGCCCGTTTTGAATATTGGGGCCAGGGCCGTTCATATTCCGTTCCATACCACTTGGGCACATGAGATGGTGGCCGAAGAACAGGTGAACGGGCACATGAAGTTGGGCGGTATCAAAGAACTATTGACCTATTTGAATTGAATGAAGACCGAGAACGATAGCAACCAAAATCAAGGAATCCTGCACGAAAAGACTACATACCGTAATTTTCCAATGGTGCCTAGGGTGGTATTCGGACGGGGGTCTTTCGGGCAATTGGCCGATATTCTGCTGCCAAAACGCAAGAATTCCGATGCGCCGATGATTTTTTTGGTCGATGCTTTTTTTGAAGGTAGCGAGTTCGCACAGCGTATTCCGTGGTTATTCAATGATAAAATCATCTTCATCCCAGCCGATGAGGAACCCAAAACCGCCCAAGTCGATGCTTTGGTGGCCGCGATCAAAGAAGAATTCGACGAAACGCCATCAGGGATCATCGGAATCGGCGGGGGTACCTTACTCGATTTGGCTAAGGCAGTGGCTTTAATGATGACCAATGCGGGTAGTGCGGCAAACTACCAGGGTTGGGATCTGGTTGGCAAACCCGCTTTGTATCACGTGGGCATACCCACCATCAGTGGTACCGGTGCCGAAGTATCGCGCACCACCGTGCTGATGGGGCCTGAAAAGAAGCTGGGGATCAACTCCGATTTTACGACCTATGATCAAGTAGTCCTTGATCCCAATTTGTTAGCCACGGTTCCTAAAGCACAATGGTTTTACACGGGTATGGATTGCTTTATCCACTGCGTGGAGTCGTTGAACGGGACCTATTTGAACGCCTTTAGCAAGAGCTATGGGGAAAAAGCGATGGATCTTTGCCTTGAAGTCTTTTTGGGCGATGGTTGCGAGAAAGACAAAGAAGAACAACTCATGATGGCCTCTTGGCATGGAGGTATGAGCATCGCCTACTCACAAGTGGGGATCGCCCATGCTTTGAGTTATGGCTTATCGTATGTGCTGGGGGTCAAACATGGTATCGGCAATTGTTTGGTGTTCCAACATCTTGAAGCCTATTATCCAGAGGGCGTGGCCACCTTTCATCGCATGATGGACAAACACGGTATTTCATTGCCCCAAGGGCTTTGTTCGGGGCTATCACCGGAACGCATGGATACGATGATCTCAGTTGCCCTCTCTATGGCCCCACTTTGGGAGAATGCTTTGGGCCAGGATTGGGAGGCCAAGATCGATCGGGATACCCTCCGCAGCATTTACCAAAAAATTTAATGATCCACCAGTTTTCAAAATTCATATTTTACAAGCTGATGCGTTGGCAGCTCATCGGGCGTTTTCCGGAGCTGAAGCAATGTGTGGTGATCGTCGTACCCCATACGCACTGGCTCGATTTTCCTTTAGGGCTAATCGTCCGTAGTGTCGTCAACCAGCAAATTAACTATATCGGTAAGAAAAGCCTGTTCAAACCCCCTTTCGGATGGTTTTTCAGAATCACCGGCGGCGCCCCGGTAGATCGCAGTGCGGCCAATAACTCCGTCGATGCCGTGGTGAACCTCTTCAAGCAGCGGAAGATCTTTCGTTTCGCTTTGGCTCCTGAAGGCACCCGAAAAAAGGTGAAGGCACTGAAAACGGGCTTTTATTATATCGCCAAAAAGGCCCAGGTCCCCATTGTGATGGTGGCCTTTGATTTTGGTAAAAAACAAGTGAAAATTTCCGAACCCTTTGAAACCACCAACGATATCAACCGTGATTTTCGGAAGGTCCGCAAGTTTTTCGAAGGGGTTCAAGGGAGGGTGCCCGCCTATAGTTTCGGGGTTTCCGAAGCTACGTCTTCTTAAGGACTTTGGGTTTGGGCGACTCCTTTTTGTTCGAATTGCCCGGAAAAACGAGGTTGGTACTCGAATACGAACCTCCGAACGTCAGCGCCGCCGCATAAACCTGTTGAATGGCATCGATGACCTGGGCCTCCGAAAGTTCCCTTAGAGGGTGGGCGTAGACCGACCAAATGATTTCATCACTTAGGGCATACTTTACATCCAAGGCCGAATGGAAATTGGCGACCAGGGCGTTGAGCAGCTCATCTTCGGTCAGTTTTTCACGTTCGATTATCGGGGATATGATCCGCATCCGGTTCGCATTGACATCGTAAATCGAAATCAACATGGTCTCATTAAATAGGAATTGGATCGAATTACCCTGTTGGATCGTGGTGTCCGCTTCCTGTTCGATGATGGCCACTAATTTTTCAGCGGTCATGTTTTGCGCCATAACACCCAAGCTGAGACAATAAAAAACCAGAGCGATACGTAATTTCATGGGAGTGCTTTTTGGTTTCGTCGATTAAAACGGCTAAAAATAACAGCGATTCCGGTTATTCTTGCATCGTATGGTAGACGTTCTGCACGTCATCGTCTTCCTCGATTTTCTCTAGAAGTTTTTCGACATCGGCCACTTGTTCTTCCGATAGCGTTTTGGTCACTTGCGGAATACGTTCGAAACCGGAGGACAGGATTTCGATTTCACGTGATTCCAATTCCTTTTGGATGTCACCGAAAGATCCGAAAGGGGCATAGATCAAAATCCCGTCATCATCAACGAACACCTCTTCGGCACCGAAATCGATCATCTCCAATTCAAGTTCCTCTGGGTCGATGTCTTCGGCATTGATCCTGAAATTACAGGTATGGTCGAACATGAACTCTACCGAACCAGAGGTGCCCAAACTGCCGTTGCATTTGTTGAAATAGCTTCTGATATTGGCAACGGTCCGGGTATTGTTATCGGTAGCGGTTTCGATCAAAATAGCAATGCCATGGGGGGCATAGCCTTCGAACAAGACTTCCTTATAGTCGCCTTGGTTTTTGTCCGATGCCCGTTTGATCGCCCTTTCGATGTTGTCTTTGGGCATATTGACGGCCTTGGCATTCTGGATGACCGCCCTTAACCGTGAATTGGCATCGGGATCGGGTCCACCCTCCTTGACCGCCATGACGATATCTTTTCCAATGCGCGTAAAGGCCTTTGACATTGCGGCCCATCGCTTCATTTTCCGTGCTTTTCGAAATTCAAAAGCTCTACCCATGTGCTACGTTTTGGTTTGAAAAAAACAAAGTTACATAAAACGGCGACTACCCGCCTTGGGTAATACGCTCAATGCAAGCTGCCAAATCGAAATCGTTTTGGGTGATACCGCCGGCGTCATGGGTATTCAGTTTGATCGTCAATCGATTGTACACATTGAACCATTCGGGGTGGTGGTTCCGGGCTTCGCTCTCAAAGGCGATATGTGTCATTACCGCGAAAGCCTCTTTGAAATCCGTAAAGGTGAAGGTTTTGGTGATACTGCCTTCTTCGAGGGTCCAGCCCGCTAAGGAAGTCAGCCCTTGTTCTATTTCCGTTTCGGTCAATTTTGTCATACCTAAAGGTAACAAAATCAGTCGACCATGATGTGGTGGTCGATGATTTCCTGAAAACCGACCCGGAGGTTTTTAGGGAGGAGGTTTTCTTTTGGTAAGGCGGCGAGATAGCGATCCGAATTGGTAGTGTATACTTTTTTCAGGACGGGATGGTAGTTGCCCAATCTCGAGATGACTTCCTTAATGAAATCCTCATGGTGTACCAGATCGGCACTGCCCAAATGGAAAATTCCCGAACGGTTGCGGTTGATGAGGTAATGGATCTGCTGGCAGAGCCGATCATCGTTGATCACGTTGATGATCAGATTCGGAAAAACCTCGATTGGTTCGTTATGTTCCAACTGGCCCTTGATCTCTTTGATCCTTGGCGAGCTGTTGCCAAAGACCATAGGTACCCTTAGGATCCCGATCTTCGATTTCGGTACCCGCATCATCATGTTCTCGATTTTGATCTTCAGTCGGCCATAAACACTTTCAGATAAGGTCTTGTCACTTTCGTAAGACGGATATTTGCTGTAGGCATCGAAAACATTGGCCGAAGAAATGAAGTAGAGTTTACAGGGATGCTTGACCACGTACTCCAAAAGATGGCCATGCGCTTGTACTTGGGCGGCAAAATCACCGCGAAGGGCCGAAATGATGAAGTCGGGCCTCGTTTTTTCAACAACCCTGAAAATATCGTCTTCCTGTAAGTCGTATTGGATGAACTTTTGATTGTTGGCGAAACTAGGGTTCGTAAAATAAGTGCCATAGGTGTCGAAGTAATTACACAACTCCTTGTATAGGGCGTTTCCGATAAAACCACTTGCTCCTAAGATGAGGATCTTCTTCTTTTTTTCCAAGGTCTAGAAAATTGAAAGGCCGCTATCGGTCGTTAATTTTTCGAGTGCGAACATCCCGAGTTTCGAATTTCCTTTGGCATTGAGTCCGGGTGACCAGGTGGCCACAGAGAAACGTTCGGGATAAATGGCGACGATACCCCCGCCAACGCCGCTTTTTCCGGGCAGGCCTACCCTAAAGGCGAATTCTCCCGCTTCATCATAAAACCCACAACTCAGCATGATGGCGTTGATCCGTTTGACCTGGCTCAAGCTAAGGTAGGGGAGCTGTTGCAGACACTTGCCCCGGTTCGCGAACACGTAAAAAGTGTTGACCAGTTGTTCGCAACTCATGTGCAAGGCACATTGATGAAAATAGAAATCGAGGACCTCGTCGACATCGTTCTTCAGATTGCCGAAAGACTTGATGAGGTTGGCCGCGGCGAAATTCCGGAACCCAGTCGCTTTTTCGGATCGGGCTACTTCGGGATCGTAGTCTATGGTGGGGTCGTTGGCCAGTTTTCTGACAAAATCCAAAAACTCGGCCTTCGGGTCTTGAAATTCACTGACCAGGATATCGGCGATGGTGATGGCCCCAGCATTGATCAACGGATTTCTTGGAATGCCGTTTTCCTGCTCGAGCAGTGATAGGTGATTAAAGGGATCCCCAGAGGGTTCGAAACCCACCCGTTCCCAAACGGAATCACCCAAACGCTGAAAGGCTAAAGCAAGGGTCAGCACCTTGGAAATACTCTGGATCGAAAACGCCTCTTGGGCGTCACCCGCGGTATGCAGTTCGCCCGAACCGTCTAACAACGCCATGCCGAATTTCGAAGCATCGATGCAGGCCAATTGTGGAATATAGGAAGCCACGACGCCTTTATCGGCCGCTTTACGGGCTTCGAGGGCAATACGATCAAGAATAGTTTGGAATTCCGACATCAAGGTTTATAAAATGGAGGTCTGGTCACTACCGCCCGAACCGTTTTTTTACGGATTTGGATAAAAACCTCCGTGTCTTGTGTCGAAAACGCTTTGGATACATAACCAAGACCGATCCCTTTTTCCAAGGAAGGTGACATGGTGCCTGAGGTGACCTTGCCGATTTCGCTCCCGTTTGCGTCAACGATGGGATAAGCTTGACGGGGGATACCGCGTTCGGTCATTTCGAACCCGACAAGTTTGCGATCGACCCCATTGGCCTTTTGCTCGGCCAAGGCATCAGCGTTCACGAAATCCTTGGTGAATTTCGTGATCCAACCCAACCCGGCTTCCAAAGGGGAAGTGGTATCATCAATGTCATTGCCATAAAGACAGTAGCCCATTTCCAAGCGTAACGTATCACGGGCCGCGAGTCCTATCGGCTTAATACCGTAGGCTTTACCGGCCTCGAATACCCGGTCCCAGACTTGTTGTACTTCATCGTTCTTACAGTAGATTTCGAATCCACCGGATCCTGTATAACCCGTGGCCGAAATGATAACGTGGTCGATTCCCGCAAAATCACCGACGACGAAGTTGTAGAACTTGATGTCGGCAAGATCATGCGAACTTAGGGGTTGCATAGCTTCGACGGCCTTGGGCCCTTGAATGGCCAGCAAGGAATACCCCTCACTGATATTGCGCATTTCAGCCCCGAACGAGGCATTATATTTCGCGATATGGTTCCAGTCTTTCTCGATATTCGCTGCGTTGACGACCAACAGATAGGTGGCTTCCTTGACCCGGTAGATGATCAAGTCATCGACAATACCCCCGGTTTCATTCGGCATACAACTGTACTGGGCCTTACCGACCGTTAGTTTGGAGGCATCGTTGGAAGCGATTTTTTGGATCAGATCAAGTGCTTTAGGTCCTTCAATCAAGAATTCACCCATATGCGAAACGTCGAAAACGCCGACCGATTCACGAACGGTTTGATGTTCTATGGTTACCCCATCATAAGAAACGGGCATGGAATAGCCTGCAAATTCGACCATTTTCGCCCCTAGGGCCTTATGGGTCTCGGTAAGTGCGGTATTTTTCATCTCAATAAATTAGTCGGCGCAAATTTATCGAAATAAAAAGACCTACTTATGGCTGCTGCCATTTGTTTTGAACACGAATGGTAGAATCGATCAGCCTGCCGTTAAAAAGGATTTCAATTCGTCATAAGAGGCGATGGCGGTAGCCTGTTTTGGAAGGTGCATCAACCGTTGGATCTGTTCAGGGATGGCTGGGACTTTTCCCAAAGCGGCTTCGACTACATCCAAGAACTTGACCGGGTGGGCCGTTTCCAAGAAAATGCCGTAGTGTTCGGGATGCTTTTCCAAATACTGCCGTAATCCGAGGTAACCTACGGCCCCATGGGGGTCGGCGATGTACCCGGATTCCTTATCCAATTCGACCATGGCCGCTTTGGTCCGTTCATCACTGAAAGCGAAAGAGGACAATTGTTTTTTCAATTGATCGAAATCACGAGCGAACAGCTCTTGGATCCTGATAAAGTTGCTGGGGTCACCAACGTCCATGGCATTCGATATGGTCGCTACCGAAGGTTTGGGTTCGTAGCGGCCATGATCCATGAAGTGGGGTACCACATCATTGCTATTGGTGGCGGCGATGAATTGTGCGACCGGCATTCCCAATCGCTGGGCAACCATACCGGCACAGATGTTACCGAAATTGCCCGAAGGAACGGAGAACACGATATTGCGATGTTCTTGTTTGACTTGTTGGTACGCCAGCATGAAGTAGAGCATTTGCGGGAGCCACCGGGCTACGTTGATGCTATTGGCCGAAGTCAATTTGCGCTGATCGGTGATATCGGTATCCAAAAAGGCGGTCTTGACCATTTTTTGGCAATCATCGAAGGTGCCGTCCACTTCGAGGGCCGTAATATTCCGTCCTAAGGTAGTCAGCTGTTTTTCTTGGATGTCACTCACCTTGCCGCTGGGGTACAAGATGACCACTTTGACACCTTCAACCCCCAAGAACCCATTGGCCACGGCACCTCCGGTATCGCCCGATGTGGCAACCAATACGGTGACCTCACTACTGCCTTCCTGGGAAAAATAGCCCAAGCAATTGGCCATAAATCGGGCACCAACGTCCTTAAAGGCCATGGTGGGGCCATGAAACAGTTCCAAGGTTCCGATGCGTGGTGTGATCGGGACTACCGGGAATTCAAAGTCCAAGACTTTGGCCAAAATGGATTCCAATTCGGTTTCGGGTAGGGCGTCTTCGGTGAATTGCCGCATCGCCTGTTTGGCCAGCTCCAATTTTGAAAGTGAGTTGATCTGCTCAAAAAATGCAGCGGGTAGGGGTTCGATACGCTCCGGGAAATACAAACCCTTATCCGGCGCGATACCTCGGATCACCGCTTCACGGAAACCGACGTTCGGGGCTTTGCGGTTTAGGCTATAATAGGTCATTGATCGGTTGTTTTTCGAGTGCCTTGGACGGCTATTTTTGAAACATGGATTTCGAAAGGAACATCTAACCCGGAATAAAATCCAGCCATTCGTTCCGCAATTTTTTCGGCATCGGAAGCTCCATTTGCCAAAGCGAATATTGAAGGTCCCGATCCAGAGATGCCTACTCCCAAGGCATTGGCCTCAAGGGCGGCTTTTTTCACACCATCGAATCCAGGTATCAGAATGGACCGTATCGGTTCGACGATATGGTCTTCCAAAGAGCGTCCAATGAGGTCGTAATCCTCGGTGAAAAGACCGGCGATCAATCCACCCAAATTCCCCCACTGCCGAATTCCTTGGTTCAGGGTAATGTTGGTCTTCAATATTTTTCGCGAATCGGATGTTTTAACTTCGATCTGTGGGTGCAATACCACTGCGTGCAAGGCATCGGGTACCGGAATCGGCACGATGTCAAGGGGATCGTAGCTCCGTACCAGCGTAAAGCCCCCGAAAAGTGCAGGGGCTACATTGTCGGCATGGGCTACTTGACTGGCCAATTCTTCACCCTTCATGGCGAAACCTACCAATTGCAATGGTGTAAACGGACGGCCCAAAAGTTCGTTGATGCCCCAAACCGCCCCAGCGGAACTGGCGGCACTACTGCCGATCCCACTTCCAGGTTTGATTTTTTTATGGATTTCGATAGAAAAACCCCCTTGATGGTCCAAGGTTTCAAGCAAAGCAAGTGCAGCGACACCAGCAACGTTTTTTTCCGTTTCAAGGGGAAGGTCCTGACCGCTGATCTTGGTGATCCGAACCCCAGGTTTCGGATCTTTCCGAATGATCATTACATCACCTACCGATTGTAAGGCCAAACCCAGTACATCGAAACCGCAAGAGACATTGGCTACGGTCGCCGGGCAAAAAACACGAATGGATTCCATACTCAAAAATTACCAATTCTTATGATGTCGGCAAAAATTCCGGAAGCGGTAACCGCGGCCCCGGCTCCGGCGCCCTTGATGATCAAAGGTTGATCGCTGTAGCGTTCTGTGAAGAAGAGGACGATATTGTCACTTCCCTCCAGATTATAAAAATCATGACCTTCGGGGATTTCTTTCAAGCCTACCTTGGCGTTCCCATTTTCGAATTCGGCCACGTATTTCAACCGGCAGTTCTTGGAAGCCGCATTTTGGTAAAGCGATTGAAAGGCCGCCTCATGCTTTTTCAGCGATTCAAAAAACGCTTCGTTCGATTCGGCTTCCAAGCTTTCTTGTGGCAAGAAGCCCTGGTTCTCAATGTCGTCGATTTCCAATTCAAAACCGCTTTCACGCGCCAAGATCAATATCTTTCGCATCACATCGATGCCGCTTAGATCGATGGTGGGGTCCGGTTCGGTATACCCTTGTTCTTGCGCTTCCTTGACCACATCGTGAAAGGTGGTATCCGCCTTGAAGTTGTTGAAGACGAAATTCAAGCTCCCTGATAACACCGCTTGGATCCGTTGGATCTTATCACCTGACGCAATGAGGTGCTTCAAGGTATCGATGATGGGAAGGCCGGCACCGACGTTGGTCTCGAACAAAAAGGGTGCACCGTATTTTTTTGACAAGGTTTTCAATTCGCGATACCCCGCGTATTCCGAAGAACAGGCGATCTTATTACAGGTCACGATCGAAATGCTGTTTTTCAAATAGGCCTGATATTGGGCTGAGATGGCCGCACTGTCAGTGTTGTCCACAAAGATGCTATTGCGCAGGTTGAGCTGTTTCACGTTGTCAACGAAGGCCGAACTATCCGCTTTTGATCCGGAATCGAGTTTGGACTCCCATTGGTTCAAATCGATACCGTTTTCATCGAACACCATTTTTCGTGAATTCGAAATGCCGATAACCCGAACGTTCAATTCAAGTGCTTCTTTTAAATACGCCCCTTGTGATCGTATCTGTTCCAAAAATTTCGCTCCTACGTTACCAACGCCCATCACGAAGAGGTTCAGCTGTTTGACATGCGATTCAAAGAATGCTTCGTGCAGTGCGTTCAACGCTTTTTTGACATCCTGTTCCCCGATGACCGCTGAAATATTCCGTTCGGACGCCCCTTGGGCAATGGCCCTGATATTGACGTTGTTTCGGCCAAGGGTGCTGAACATTTTACCACTGAGCCCTTGGTGGCTCTTCATATTATCACCTACCAAGGCGATGATGGCCAAACCATCCTCAATACTAATGGGATATAGTGTTTTCGTACTGATTTCATAGGTAAAGGCCTCATTCAGGGCCGCAACCGCTTTGTCACAGTCTTTTTGCGCGATACCGACACAAATCGAGTGTTCCGAAGAGGCTTGGGTGATCATTACAACGCTAATGCGTTCTAAGGAAAGGGTCTCGAAAAAACGTTTCGAAATTCCGGGGACGCCAACCATTCCAGGACCTTCTAGGGATAACAGCGCAATCTCGCCGACATGGCTGATACCGCGAACGGTCTTCCCTTTACCGTTTTTATTCTTGGTGATCAGCGTACCTTCATCTTCAGGTGCGAAGGTGTTTTTGATGACAATGGGAATACCAAGGCTTAAGACCGGCTGTACGGTAGGCGGATACAGTACCTTCGCGCCGAAATGGGAAAGTTCCATGGCTTCTTCGTAGGAAATATGGGCCACTCGGCGCGCTTGGCGTACCAGCTTCGGATTCGCGGTATACATGCCACTCACATCAGTCCAAATTTCCAGGGACTCCGACTGGCAAGCCGCCGCCAAAATAGCGGCCGTGTAATCCGATCCACCCCGTCCTAAAGTCGTCGATTCACCGCTATGGGAAGAGGCCACGAAGCCGGGAACGACAACTACCTGTTCGTTGACATTATCGAAAAAATTCTTGCATTGTGTATTGGTTAGCTCGAAATCGACCCGCGCCTGTCCGAAGTTGGCATCGGTGGTGATGAGACGACGGGCATCCATCAAACAGGCATCGAGGCCCGCTGATTTGAAAAATTCACTGATGATGAACGACGAAAGCAATTCACCGTAACTCACCACCTTATCGGATAATTTCACGGTTTGTTCCCCGATGAGAAAAGCCCCTTCCAAAAGGGTTTCCAAGTCGTTCAACTCGGCCTTCACCTTACCCAAAATGCCGCTCTGTTCGGTAATCGGAAAGAGGGACTTGATCGTATCTATATGGCGTTCTTCGATTTCGGTCATATGGTTTTCATAGCCCAAATCACGGCTTGATGCTGTCTGTAAGGCATTGAGGAGTAGGTCGGTAACCCCACCAAGGGCAGAGACGACGACGGCGGTTTTTATGGCTTGGGTGCCTTCGACGATCGCTTTAACGCGCTGTATGTTTTCAGAATTGGCTACGGATGTTCCACCAAATTTTAAGACTTTCATGAGTCAACGGATTATGAAATGATAGCATGGATTGTACGGACGTGATATGAATAGTAGTTTACCCCAAAGGGGTAATACCGGTAATGGTGCGGGTGAAGAAGCTACCGATCGATGCTGGTTTTATGTCCGTTTGTTTAACTTGCATGACAAATGTGGCTTCAAATGTACCGCTTTTGCGAACCCTTGCCAATGTTTCCAAAATTTTTGTCAATTTGACAACAAACCCCTTTTAGAATTAGTAAATGAAGATATTTTCCGCCAATCAGATCTATGAAGCTGATAAATTCACAATAGCCGAACAGCAGATTTCAAGCGACCTCTTGATGGAGCGCGCTGCAGAGCGCATATTCGATTGGATCCATAAGCGAATGCAAGGGGCCCAGGTCAAGATACACTTGTTTTGTGGAATCGGTAACAACGGTGGTGACGGCATGGCGTTGGCCAGGATGCTTTTTGAAAACGGCTACAACTTCGATACCTATGTGGTCAATTACAGCGACAAAAGGTCGGCTGATTTTTTGACGAACCTGAGTCGTTTGAAAGAACGGAAAGTATGGCCCAATTTTTTGGAATCAGCCGCTTCCCTGCCTGAAATCGGTGTTGATGATATCATTGTTGATGCGATTTTCGGTATCGGTTTGAATCGCGCTCCAGATCCCTGGGTAGGGGAGTTGATTACCCACTTGAATGCGAGTAGGGCCTTCATTTTATCGATCGATATTCCTTCGGGACTTTTTATGGACCGGGTGCCCGAACATCCCGACCGGGTAATCAATGCCAATTATGTGTTGAGTTTCCAGGCACCGAAACTGCCCTTTTTCTTGCCCCAGACCGGGGTATATCTCAACCAATGGGAGGTTTTGGATATCGGTTTGTCGCCTACCTATTTGGGCAATACACAGACCGATTTCGGACTCATCGGCCGTAATGAGCTGCTGCCACTATATCGCCCAAGGTATAAATTCTCCCACAAGGGCACCTATGGGCATTCGTTGATCATCGGTGGGAGCTATGGTAAGATGGGTGCCGTACAACTCGCTGCGAACGCCTGTTTGAACGTGGGCAGCGGATTGGTCACCGCCCTGGTACCCGAATGTGGCTACCTTCCTTTACAAACCGCTTTGCCCGAAATCATGGTACAGGTCGACGATGGTGATGATCAACTCTCCGAGATCGATGTGGATGGTGATTTCAAAGCTATAGGTATCGGAATCGGTATGGGCACGGAAGCGACCACGCTTAAAGCATTCAAGGGGTTCTTGAAGAAGGTCCGGGCACCTTTGGTCATTGATGCTGACGCGCTGAATCTTTTGGCTCAAGACAAGAGCCTGCTCGAAGCCCTGCCCGAACATGCCATTTTAACGCCCCATCCCAAAGAATTCGAGCGTTTGGTAGGTGCGTGGAAGGACGATTTTGAAAAGGTGGCGAAAGCTGCCGAATTTTCAAAAGTCCATAAAGTTATTTTGGTCTTGAAAGGGGCCCATACCTTGGTTTTCGCCGATGGTATCGGCCATATCAACACCAGTGGTAACCCGGGTATGGCCACTGCCGGTAGTGGTGATGTATTGACCGGAATGATTACCGGTTTGCTCGCGCAAGGATATGAGGCCTTGGCCGCCGCTGTTTTCGGGGTGTTCCTACATGGGTTGAGTAGTGATATCGCGGCTGCCGAACATGGGTATGAGGCCCTTACCGCTACACGGATGGTAGCCCATATCGGTAAAGCGTATGCAGCCTTGTTAAAACCGCCAGAGGCGGCTCCTGCGGTAGATGGGGAGTCTGACTAGACCTTATTCGATTTCCTTCGCTTCAGGCGTTTTTTGATCCAAGCCACGGCATTTTCATATTCAATGAAAAACTCCATGTTCCTTTTGTAGAATAGTTTTTCGATCTTGAAGTTGTGCATATCGATTTCCTTCTTCGAAACGATGGCGAAGGCCTTGAGGTTTTCCAACCCCCTGATATAGGTGTATATGATCGGATCAACGGCATAAGAGTTCTTTCTTAAGCTGATATAACCGAATTCTTTTTGTCTAAAATGGATTTCCGAGATGCCGATGATCTGGTAAGCACGCTCGAGCGTAATCGTAGCCCCTTCTTCAAAGGTAGCGACCATGTAGTTATCGAAGACTTGGATCAGTCCGATATCCAATTGGTACTCCTTTACAACAATGGCTTTTTTGTTAAAACCAATTTTCATTCCCCAATGCGTTATAGTGTCGAGACGAAAATATGTTTAGGGCCCCTTAATCTGAAAAAAACTAGATTAAAAGCTTAAATATCGTTTATACTGTTAAAATTGGCGATGCGTTGGCTTTGCTCCATAAAAAAAGGCCGGTATCGAAACCGGCCTTTATCGCATGCGATGCTATCGCATTTATGCTTTGGAGGATTCCTCCGCTTTTTTGATTTTTATCGTGAGCTCTTCCTTTTTCGAATCGAGGTCCATGAAAATACTGTCCCCTTCGTTTAAATTCGAATTCACGATCTCTTCGGCCAAGGCATCTTCGATGTATTTCTGGATGGCACGTTTCAACGGTCGTGCCCCATACTGCTTGTCGAAGCCTTTCTCGGCGATATAGTCTTTCGCTTTTTCGGAAAGTTTCAAATCATAGCCGATATCCTTGATGCGCTTGAACAATTTATCCAATTCGATATCGATGATCTTGTGAATGTCTTCACGCTCTAGGGCATTGAACACGATCACATCATCGATACGGTTCAGGAATTCAGGGGCAAATGCCTTTTTCAAGGCATTTTCGATCACGCTTTTCTGGTGCGAGTCGGCCTGGGCTTTTTTAGCGGCCGTGCCGAAACCTACTCCTTGTCCGAAATCCTTCAACTGCCGCGCCCCGATATTCGAGGTCATGATGATGATGGTATTCCTGAAGTCGATTTTTCTTCCCAAGCTATCGGTCAAAAAGCCATCATCCAATACCTGTAAGAGCATATTGAAAACGTCGGGGTGGGCCTTTTCGACCTCATCCAACAAAATGACCGAATAGGGCTTTCTACGGACTTTCTCCGTAAGTTGTCCGCCTTCTTCGTATCCTACATATCCAGGAGGTGCCCCTACCAATCTCGAAATGGCGAATTTCTCCATGTACTCGCTCATATCGATACGGATCAAGGCATCTTCGGAATCGAAGAGCTCTTTGGCCAATACCTTGGCCAATTGGGTCTTTCCGACACCGGTCTGTCCTAAGAAAATGAAGGACCCGATCGGTTTGTTCGGATCTTTCAGTCCCGCACGGTTCCGTTGGATCGCCTTGGCCACCTTGACTACCGCCTCATCTTGACCGATAACGAAGTCTTTGATCAATTGGGGCAGTTCGGCCAATTTGTTGCTTTCGGTCTGTGCGATGCGATTCACGGGTATCCCGCTCATCATAGAGACCACATCGGCTACATTGTCCTCCGAAACGGTTTCGCGGTTCAGCTTGCTTTCTTCCTCCCAACGTTCTTGCGCTGAGGCCAAGTCCTTTTCAAGACGTTTCTCATCGTCACGCAACCTAGCGGCTTCTTCGTATTTCTGTTTTTTGACCACGCTATTCTTCAACTCGCGCACATCTTCCAACTGGCTTTCCAGTTCCAAAATCTGTTTTGGAACGTCCATATTGACGATGTGTACCCGGGATCCGGCCTCATCGAGGGCATCGATGGCCTTGTCAGGCAAAAAGCGATCGGTCATATAGCGGTTCGTCAATTTGACACAGGCAACGATGGCGTCGTCGGTGTAGTTGACATTGTGGTGATCTTCGTACTTTCCTTTGATGTTCATCAAAATCTCTATGGTTTCCTCCACCGAGGTAGGTTCGACCATGACTTTTTGGAAACGACGTTCGAGGGCCCCGTCTTTTTCGATGTACTGGCGGTACTCGTCAAGGGTAGTCGCTCCGATACATTGGATCTCGCCACGCGCCAGGGCGGGCTTGAACATGTTCGAGGCATCCAAACTGCCAGTGGCCCCTCCGGCCCCGACGATGGTATGGATCTCGTCAATGAACAAAATGATGTCATCGTTCTTTTCCAATTCGTTCATCACTGCCTTCATGCGCTCTTCGAACTGACCGCGGTATTTGGTTCCGGCTACCAAAGAGGCAAGGTCTAAGGTGACGACCCTTTTGTTATATAAGATCCGCGAGACCTTTTTATTGATGATGCGCAAGGCAAGCCCTTCGGCGATGGCACTCTTACCGACACCGGGCTCCCCGATCAACAAGGGATTGTTCTTTTTTCTTCGGCTCAAAATCTGCGAAACCCGCTCGATTTCCTTTTCCCTTCCGACCACGGGATCCAATTTGTTCTCTTCGGCCAACTTGGTCAAATCACGACCGAAATTGTCCAAGACCGGGGTTTTCGATTTTTTGTTGCCTTTTTGGCTGCCCGAGGCACCGAAGGTACTTTCCTTGGAATCGCCCGTTTCTTCGGGATCGCTAGGAAAGGATTCCGCACGCGGGGTATCCAAATAATCGTCGTCACTGGTGATCATCGATTTGAATTGCTCCTTGACATTGTCATAGTCGACCTTGAGCTTGTGCAGCAATTTGGTCGTTGGATCGTTTTCATTACGCAGGATGCAAAGCAACAAATGCGCCGTATTAATCGATGAACTCTGAAAGAGCTTGGCCTCCAAAAAAGTGGTCTTCAATGCCCTTTCGGCCTGACGGGTCAGGTGAAGGTTCTTTTTGTCTTTTTGAACTGAACTGGTATTCGGGTTGGCCGGACTCAGGATCTCGACCTTTCTGCGTAAGTGGTCGAGGTCGACGTCAAGGGCGTCCAAAATATTGATCGCCTTGCCATTGCCGTCGCGCAATAGGCCGAGCATCAAATGTTCGGTACCGATGAAATCATGGCCGAGACGCAAGGCTTCCTCTTTACTGTAAGCGATCACGTCTTTTACCCTTGGGGAGAAATTATCATCCATAGAAACTCTTTTCAGCAATTAAAATTAATAAAAGTATCGTAACGCTAGTCAAATACCGTACCCATATTCGATAAACACGGATGATTTGACGAAAAAAGGTCATTTTTCTTTGGTTTTTAACGATTCTTTAGGGGGGTAACTGCCAATATTCCGTGTTGATAATTTTTTTAATAAAGTATTGCCCCTGCGCTCTAAAAGGCCTGTTTTTTGGTATATTGCCATGATAATTTAACTACAAAATTTACAAGGATTTTAGCATGGCTGAAGGAGAAAAATTGATACCTATCAACATTGAGGATGAGATGAAATCTGCCTACATCGATTACTCGATGTCGGTCATTGTGTCACGTGCCTTGCCCGATGTCCGTGACGGCCTGAAACCAGTACACCGCCGGGTGCTTTTCGGAATGCACGAATTGGGGGTCAGATCGACCAGTGCCCATAAGAAATCGGCCCGTATCGTCGGGGAGGTACTTGGAAAATACCACCCCCATGGGGATACCTCGGTATACGACACCATGGTGCGGATGGCCCAGGAATGGAGTTTGCGTTACATGCTCATCGACGGCCAAGGAAACTTTGGATCGGTCGATGGTGACAGTCCGGCAGCAATGCGTTACACGGAAGCGAGAATGCGAAAGATCGCCGATGAAATGTTGGCGGATATCGATAAGGATACGGTAGATCATCAGCTGAATTTCGATGATTCGCTGCAAGAACCGACCGTACTACCCACCCGGGTACCCAACTTATTGGTGAACGGGGCTTCGGGGATCGCCGTAGGTATGGCGACCAATATGCCCCCGCACAACCTTTCAGAGGTCGTTGACGGCACCATTGCCTACATCGACAACAATGCCATTGAAATCGATGAATTGATTACCCATATCAAAGCCCCTGATTTTCCTACGGGCGGAATCATTTACGGTTACGATGGGGTCAAGGATGCCTTCCATACCGGTAGGGGCCGTGTGGTGATGCGGGCCAAATCGCATTTCGAGGAAGTTCAGGGTAGGGAATGTATCATCGTGACGGAAATCCCATATCAGGTCAACAAGGCCGATATGATCAAGAAAACCGCCGATTTGGTCAACGATAAAAAAATCGAGGGTATTTCCTCGATTCGCGATGAGTCGGATCGGAAAGGGATGCGCATCGTTTACATCCTGAAGCGTGATGCCATTCCGAATATCGTTTTGAACATGTTGTTCAAATACACGGCCTTGCAGTCGTCGTTCAGTGTGAACAATATCGCCTTGGTCAACGGGCGGCCGAAATTGCTCAATCTCAAAGAGATCATCCATCATTTCGTCGAACACCGACATGACGTGGTGGTGCGCCGTACGAAATTCGAATTGAAGAAGGCCGAAGATCGGGCACACATCCTACAAGGACTGATCATCGCCTCCGACAATATCGATGAGGTGATCAAGATCATCCGGGGCTCTTCGAATGTGGAAGATGCCCGGAACAGCTTGATGGAACGCTTTAAGCTTTCCGAACTACAGGCCAAGGCCATTGTCGAAATGCGTCTGCGTCAATTGACCGGTCTGGAACAAGACAAGCTACGCGAGGAATATGACGAACTGTTGAAGACCATCGAGGATTTGAAAGACATCCTCGACAAGAAAGAACGAAGGATGCAGATCATAAAAGATGAGCTGCAAGAGGTCAAGGACAAGTATGGCGATGAACGCCGCTCCGAAATCAACTTCGCAGGTGGTGACCTGAGCATCGAAGATATGATTCCCGACGAGCAAGTGGTCATCACCATCTCGCATGCCGGCTATATCAAGCGTACCCCCTTGACGGAGTACAAAACCCAAAACCGCGGTGGCGTAGGGCAAAAGGCCTCTTCAACCCGGAATGAGGATTTCTTGGAGCATTTGTTCGTGGGTACCAACCACCAGTACATGCTCTTCTTTACCCAAAAAGGAAAATGTTTCTGGATGCGGGTCTTCGAAATACCCGAAGGAAGCCGAACCTCAAAAGGACGGGCCATCCAAAACCTCATCAATATCGATAATGAAGATAAGGTCAAAGCCTTTATCTGTACCCAAGATCTTAAGGATGAGGACTACGTAAACAGCCATTACGTCATTATGGCCACCAAGAAGGGTACGGTCAAGAAAACCTCCCTGGAGCAGTATTCACGCCCCCGTCAAAATGGGATCAATGCGATTACCATCCGGGAAGAGGATGAATTGCTCGAAGCCAAACTGACTACTGGAACCAGCCAGATTTTGTTGGGTCTGAAATCAGGGAAGGCCATCCGCTTTGAAGAAGGCAAGACCCGACCTATGGGCCGAAACGCCTCCGGGGTCCGGGGAATCACCTTGGCCAGTGACGATGACGAGGTCATCGGTATGATTTCGGTACACAACTTTGAGGACAATGTCCTTGTCGTTTCGGAAAATGGCTATGGAAAAAGATCCAGCATCGATGATTATCGCGTAACTAATAGGGGAGGAAAAGGGGTGAAAACCATTTCCATCACCGAAAAGACAGGCGGTTTGGTCGCGATCAAGAACGTTTCCGATTCCGATGACCTGATGATCATCAATAAATCGGGTATCGCCATTCGCATGGGGGTCGAAGACCTCAGGGTGATGGGTCGGGCGACCCAAGGCGTCAAGGTGATCAATATCAAGAACAACGATTCGATTGCCGCCGTAGCCAAAGTCATGAAAGACGAAGAAGCCGTCGATGAGGCCGATATCCGCAATATCGAAGTGAACGGTGAAGATGGCATGGCTCTTGATAATGATACGCCGGAAACCAAAGAATGATCAGTAAACACTAAATATTTAATTACACAAAAAAGATGAAAACTAAATTGTTATTGCTAGCGGCCCTTTCGATTTCCGTGATGGGCTTTGCGCAGAAAGCAGAGATCAAGGCTGCCGATAAAGCCCTTAAAGGAGGGAATGCCGCGGAAGCGAAGATCACCTTGGAAGCTGCGGCCTCATTGATCGACGCCGCCGATCCCAAGCTTCAGGCCCAGTACTACTCGATTTTGGCGAATGCCAACATGAACTTGGCCAATTTCGAACCAGCGGTCGAGGGCTTTAAGAAGGTGATCGCCGTTGAAGAAGCCAGTGGGAAAAAGAAATTCACCGCCGACGCCCAACAAAAAATGGGGCAAATGACCTCTGAATTGGTCAATGCCGCGGTTGATGACAACAAAAACAAGGCCTACGTCGCCGGTGCTGAAAAATTGTACCTGGCCTACAAACTCAGTCCCCAAGACACCGTATACCTGTATTATGCGGCCAGTAGTGCGGTCAATGCTGGACCTGACAATTACGACCAAGCCATCAAATTCTACGAAGAATTGAAAGACTTGAATTACGATGGTAGTGAGGTCAAGTATACGGCGGTCAACACCACTACCGGTGAAGTCGAGACCATGGATAAAACCACCCGTGATCTTTACGTCAAAGCGAATACCCATAAAGACCCTAAAGAAGAGCGTACTCCATCAAAGCGTGCTGAAATCGTCAAGAACATCGCCTTGATCTACCAAGAGCAAGGAAAAAGTGACCAAGCCTTGGCCGCTTATGAAGATGCCATTGCCAGCAATCCCGGTGATGTGAATTTGGTATTGAACAAAGCCAATTTGTACTACTCCTTGGGGGAGAAGGACAAGTTCAAGGAACTGATGGCCCAAGCTTCTGAAATGGCGCCTGACAACCCGGATTTGTTGTATAACATCGGGGTCATCAATATGGAGCAAGGCAATTTGGAAGAAGCCCGTGCGGCATACCTCAAAGCCCTAGAGGTCGATCCGAATTACGTCAACGCCCAGTTGAACCTTTCGACTTCCTATGTGAACGAAGGCAACAGCCTGATCGATGAGATGAATACTTTGGGTACCTCACGTGCCGATACGCAGCGCTATGATGAGCTGAAGCAAAAGAAAGACGATTTGTTCCTTGAAGGTGCGAAAGTCTTGGAAGAAGCCCTCTTGAAGAACCCTGATAACGAAGGGATCTTGGCCCAGTTGAAAAACATCTACGGTGCTTTGGGAGACAATGAGAACTTCATGAGAATCAAGAAATTGATCGGGGAGTAAGCATCCCCTTCCCAAATAACAAAAAAACCCGGGCCATTGGTCCGGGTTTTTTTATACTACTTTTTTGATGACACGCAATTGATGCGAATACAGTTTGGCCTCGGTATTGAAGATGCCCGTATGGTCGATCCTATCGATGCGGACTTGGCCATGGGCGTGAATGATGTAGTTGTCTTTCAAAATGATGCCCACATGGTCGATGACCCCTTCCTTATTATCAAAGAAAGCCAGGTCACCGGGTTCCGATTCTTCGATAAAGCTCAATGCTTCTCCCTGATTCGCTTGCTGTTCGGTATCACGGGGTAGGGCGAAACCGCTGAGTCGGTATGCCATTTGGGTAAAACCCGGGGCGTCGATGCCAAAGGGGGTCTTTCCACCCCATAAGAAGGGGGTATTCAAATACAGGAAGGCATTTTCAATAATGGTAGGTTTGGAAGGCTTGACCGTTACCACTTCTTCGTCATAACGGGCCCCGATATGAGCAACTGTATCAATCCTAGATCCCAGAACCAAAGGCAGTAGCAATCCACCGGGCAGTTCACAATGCGATACGAGATCCGTCGTCAATGCCGGATGCGTTGCCGCCCCCAAGGCTTCGAAGTTCGCCGCATCGATTTTTTGGAGTTGTTTGTTGGGAACCCACCCTTCGCAGGCGTCGTGATGATTGCGGACTTTGCTCCAATGCTTTCGTTCTTCGGTGATCTTAAAATGATCGCCGAAAAGCAATTGGGTCACCATTTCAGCACTATGGCTGGGTTCGGTGCGAACCGCTACGACACTCAAATGGCAAAGTCCATATTGCATGGGTAATCCCTATTGGTTGCGTTCGATGACCAATGCCGAAGCACCCCCACCACCATTACAAATGGCCGCAGCTCCTAGTTTGGCGTCACGCTGTTGCAACACATGGAGCAGGGTAACCACGATCCTGGCCCCTGAACAGCCCAAAGGGTGGCCCAAAGATACGGCGCCCCCATTGACGTTCACCTTATCATCAGTGAGCCCTAAAAGTTTCATATTGGCCAAGCCGACTACGGCAAAGGCTTCGTTGAATTCAAAGAAGTCGATGGCATCCATAGTCACACCGGCCTTATCCAAGGCCTTGGGCAAGGCTTTTGCCGGGGCCGTGGTGAACCATTTCGGTTCTTGGGCGGCATCGGCATATCCTTTGATCGTGGCCAGGGGTTTGGCTCCTAATTCAGCAGCCTTTTCGGCACTCATCAAAACCAAGGCCGCCGCACCATCGTTGATGGTCGAAGCATTGGCCGCAGTGACGGTACCGTCTTTGGTAAAGGCCGGACGTAATGCCGGCACCTTTTCCATTCTTACGTTCTTGTATTCTTCATCTTCCGAAATGACCACGGGATCTCCTTTTCGCTGGGGTACGGAGACCGGTACGACTTCCGCATCGAAACGCCCCGCTTGCCAGGCTTCGGCCGAACGGTTGTAGGATTGTATCGCGAAGGCATCTTGGTCTTCCCTTGAAAAATCGTGTTCCGTAGCACAAGCATCGGCACAAACCCCCATGGCGTTTTGGTCGTATACATCGACCAATCCGTCGCGTTGCATGCCGTCGACCATGGTGGCCGGGCCGAATTTCTTACCAGCGCGCATCTGCACGTAATGGGGTATTTGGCTCATATTTTCCATTCCTCCAGCGACCACGACATCCGCGTCACCGAGGGCAATGGCCTGTGCGGCCTGCATGATGGTCTTCATCCCTGAAGCACAGACCTTATTGACCGTTGTACATGGTACCGTATCCGGAATTCCAGCGTAAATGGCCGCCTGTCGGGCAGGTGCTTGGCCTGTTCCGGCTTGGACGACATTCCCCATTAAGACCTCATCGACCATTTCAGGCCCGATGCCGGCTTTTTCAAGTGCTCCTTTGATGGCAATGGCACCCAATTTCGGGGCCGCGATTCCTGATAAGCTGCCCATAAAACTCCCAATGGGCGTACGTACGGCAGCTACGATAACTACTTCCTTCATTCATTCAATAATTAGTCCAGCGAAAATACTAAATAATCCAGCAATCCATTTGTTTCGGACGGAAGAGTCGATGCGATAAGTTTTTTCTATTTTTGAAGGGATACATCGCGACTATGGGAAACTCATTGGACAACTTCTACAAAAACCAGTCCCTTATTTACAAGTATTTCCTCTACTTCGTTTCCATAGGCCTGATCGTGTTCTTTTTCCCGAGGGAAGGCAAGTTCAAATACGAATTCCAAAAGGGGAAATCCTGGCAATACGAAAATCTGGTCGCCCCCTTCGATTTTTCGATCAAGAAAACCGAGACCGAACTGGCCGAGGAGCGCAATTCGCTTACCCAAAACCAACAACGCTATTTCGATTACGACAATGGCATGCAGCAGGCGGCTTTGGCCCGGTATGCCACGGCGTTCGAAACCAACTTCGGCAACGACCGTTTCAATCCGGCCCAACAAGAAGTACTTTACGATTTGGGCAAGGCATTGCTCGATTCGGTCTACGCCAACGGGATTTTTGCCGCTGATGTCCCCAAGCGCCGCATCACCTTGGTCAAAGATCAAGAAGCGCTTTCCCTGCGTTCACAAGAGGTTCGCGATCTCGAAGGGGCCAAAGCCTATGTAGACGCCGAATTGAGGCAACGCGGTGATTATGGGGTGTACCGTGAATTGGCCGCGCTGGTCAATAACAGCTTACAGACGAATACCGTTTTCAACAAAGACCTTTCTGACAAAGCCTTGGCCGATGAGTTATCGAGTATTTCTTTTACAAGGGGTGAGGTCGAGGCCGGCAAATTGATCATCGCCAAAGGGGCGGTGGTCGAATCGGAGGCCTTCAACATCCTGAGTTCGCTGAAAGAGGAGTACGAATCGGAACTTTGGAAGGGCAACAACCAATACTTCATTTTGTTGGGCTACGCTTTACTCGTTGCCTTGGTGTTGATCATGCTGTTGCTGTTTTTAAAGAAGTACCGGCCCTCCATCTATGCGAACAACAACAAGGTCACTTTTATTTTCGTCAACATCCTGTTGATGGTATTCATCACTACCATGGTGGTCAAGAATGACGAGAGCTATGTGTACGTCGTTCCCTTATGCGTGTTGCCGTTGATCCTCAAGAACTTTTTCGATGCCCGCTTGGGGCTGTTCGTTCACGTACTCACCATTTTGATTTTGGGTTTTGTCGTTCCGAACAGTTTCGAATACGTCTTTCTTCAGATCATTGCGGGTATCGTCACCATATTGACGGTATCGGAATTGTACAAACGGGCCAACCTCTTTATTTCGGTAGGGCAGATTACCTTGATATACATCGTAGGGTATTTTGCCTTTCATGTCATTCAGGAAGGCACCATCGAAACCATTGAGTGGACCACCTTCGGGATTTTCCTTCTGAACGGGATGATCACCTTATTCGCCCAGCCGCTAATTTATATGTATGAGAAGATCTTTGGGTTGGTATCGGATGTTTCCCTTTTGGAATTGTCGGACACCAATTCCAAATTACTGAAGGAATTGGCCAATAAGGCACCGGGTACCTTTCACCATTCCTTACAGGTATCGAACCTAGCGGAAGCGGCCGCGAACGAAATCGGGGCCAATGCCATGTTGGTCAGGGTCGGGGCCTTATACCACGACATCGGCAAGATGACCAAACCTACCTTCTTTACTGAAAACCAGATCACCAATGTGAACCCCCATGATGACCTGCCCCCAAAGGAGAGTGCCAAGATCATCATCGACCATGTTATCGAAGGCATCGAGCTGGCCCGCAAGAACGGCATCCCCGATAGGGTCATCGATTTTATCCGTACCCACCACGGGACCTCATTGGTATATTATTTTTACAAGAAACAACAAGAAGCGGATCCCGAAACCGAAGATGCCCCATTCCGCTATCCAGGACCGATCCCTTTTTCGAAGGAAACGGCCATTTTGATGATGTCCGATGCCGTTGAAGCGGCTTCGAAAAGCCTTAAAGAACCTACCTATCCGATCATTGACAACTTTGTCGAGAAAATCGTACAAGGGCAGATGCAGGCCAATCAATTTCTCAACGCCAATATCACCTTTCAAGAAATCGAAGCGGTCAAAAAAGTCTTAAAGAAGAAGTTGACGAATATTTACCATCTCCGGGTAGAGTATCCAGAATAAAGAGGGCAGGGTGGCTCTTCCTTCTTGTTAAAGTATTGAAAAAGTGTATCCTAGGCATTGATTTGAGTTGTATCTTTAAATGAGAACTGAAAGTATTACTATTAACATTATCCGTATTGCTATGAAAAATCTATCCGTTGTTTTGCTGCCTCTATGTATGCTCCTTTTCATTGCGCCAATGGCAATTGGCCAAGAATCGGGCCCCTCGGAATGGTCCGGTCCTGAAAAGAACACTGCGACCTTTCAAGTCAATGTGCAGGACTCTTTAGCGATATGGCGGGAACAGATCGTATTGCATACCGATAAGCAACAGATCTTGCCTAAAGACCATTTGTTCTTCAAGGCCTATGTATTGACGGGCCAAAAGCAACGGAGGGTCAGTGCCAGTGAGGTGTTGAAGGTGGAGTTGTTGGATACCGACGGGAAGTTGATCGCGGCCCAGCAGCATCCGATTGCCAATGGGATGTCACAGGGGTCGTTCCAAATCCCGAAACGGACCAAAAAGGGCGATTACATTTTCCGGGTCTATACCCGCTGGATGCAGAACTATGGACCAGAGCATTTCGCCATCCAATCCGTTCGCATCGGTAACCCGGAACCTGAAGCCACACCACAGACCGAAGTGAGCTATTCAATTGGGGTTTTCCCTGAAGGCGGACAGTTAGTGGCTGGTTTGGAAAACCGTGTGGCCGTTGCCATTCAAGATGATGTCCAAAGTTTGACGGTAGTCGATCAATATGATGCTGTCGTGGTGCAGGTCAAGGATTTTGAAGTAGGGTTCGGAACCTTCCTCTTGAATCCAAAAGAAAGACAGCAATACCATCTTGTCATAAATGACAGCCACCGCATAGCCTTGCCCGAAGTCCACGATGTGGGTTATACCATGCAGGTAAATACGCTCATGGATGAAGTCATCAATGCGCGGATCACTGCCAGCGAAAAACTACGCGAAAATGCGGTAAAGCTGCGGGGCGTGGTTAATGGGATACCCCAATTCGAGACGGAGATTACCTTTAAGGATGGTATCGCTGAAGTCGATATTCCGAAAAAATCCATTCCTACCGGGGTGATGAACCTCGAAGTGCAGGATGGATTCGGGCAGGTTTGGGCTAAGAGACCAGTGGTCATCGATCGGGAGGCCCTTCAGATCGTTGCGCGAAAGGAGAAAGATAACAAAGGTGGGCAAGAACTGGTATTTAAGGTACGGGATACCGAAGGTAAGCCCGTGCAGACCGAAGTCTCGGTGGCGGTTACCGCGACTGTTGAGGAGATGACAAAGCAGGCCTCTGTTTTTACCAACGAACGCAATGCGCGTTTTGCCAATGACCTGCTCTTACTGACCCAACAAGCTACACAAAGACAAGGACTCTCCGAAGTCGAAATTCCAGAGAAGATCAAGTACGATTTCCAAAATGGTTTGGAGTTTTATGGACAAGCCTTTGATTTTGATGGAAGCTTATTGACCGATACCCCCATGCAGATTTACATTTCGGACGGAAAGGATGTAGTCATTGAGGACTTGCGTACCAATGATGAAGGTTTGTTCAAACTTTCGAACCTGCAATTCAGTGGAGAAGTGGGCATGCATTTCCGCACCTCGGGTGAAGAAACCAGGGAGCGCTTGGTACGCGTAGTGCCCTATGCGTATGACGTACCACCCATATCCGAATCTACCCAGAACGATGGGCAGAAACGCACTACAAAGAACAAATTGGCCAAAAAGTCGGCCTTGGCTTTTGAGACTGAAAATGAGGAGAACCTCATCGCCTTGGAAGAGGTGACTTTAACCGAACAAAAGACCGAACGGTATTACCAACCCTCCTTTTATGGAATCCAACCAAGCCGCGTGGTATACCAGGATTTCGATCGCCCGAAGACCATTCCCCAGATGTTTTTGAACATCCCGGGTGTACGTGTATTGCGGATGGGGGATATCAACCCGGAAATCGTTTTGGGTCGTGTAGCCGGCTTGGGTCCGATCCTATGGGTCATTGACGGATTTCCATTACCACAACCTGCGGCCTTGATCGATATCATCAGTTTGGTACCGGCCACCGATGTGGAGCGTATCGAGTTGCTCTTTGGGCCGAACGCATCAATGTACGGGACCCGTGCTGCCGGAGGGGCGATTTTGATCTATACCCGCAGCGGATCGAACCAAAACTATTTGGCCCGTAAAGACGCTCAATTGACCTTTCAAGGGTATCATGAATCGCTCGGCTTCGACGAATACCGATTGCCAAAAAGCCTTCAGGCCAAAAGTGCTGAAAAGACACTGTATTGGAACCCCGTTTTGCGTACCGATGCCAATGGGGAGGCCCGCGTGGCCTTACCTGAATGGGACAGCGAAGCGACGGTAACCATTGATGCCAAGGTGATTACGGCTGAAGGGAAAACCGCCAATTTGCAGCAGACAATCGATCGCTTGGAATAGGAAGACCCACAGACGCGAGGGCGTTCTTTCCGGAGCGTATCACCATTCAAAACCATAGGGATCGGATGCCCCTCAAATATTTTCAAAAATAGTTGCATCCTTTGACGGGAAAAGGTATTTTTGCGTCCGCAATTTTTGCGAACGATCTTTACAAAAGATAGGAGAGGTGCCGGAGTGGTAACGGAGCAGATTGCTAATCTGTCGGCGGGTAACTGTCGCCTGGGTTCGAGTCCCAGTCTCTCCGCGAGGCATAAGTCAAAAGAGACTCGAGCTGCATTAGCAAATGTCAACCAGCCGTTCAGCTGGCCCTTTCGCTAAGGATGTCAATACGACATCGATGTGAAGCTCAGTCCGGGGTGTAGCGTAGCCCGGTTATCGCGCCTGCTTTGGGAGCAGGAGGTCGCAGGTTCGAATCCTGCCACCCCGACACATAAAGCCGAAAAGGTTCTCGTAGAAAGCTTACTTTCTGAAGAGGACCTTTTTTTGTTTTATATCCATCGAAGCATTGCCATGTTTCCAAAGAAGGGCTTATCTTTCGTGGTATGCGACCTTCCACCTTTAAAACCCGCTCTCACGCTTATTGGGTCTTTTTGTGCTGCACCCTGGCATTTCAATGGGCTTGCCGTGATACCCACCGAAATGAGGCCGAGCGACCCCCAAACGTCATCGTCATCCTTACCGATGATCAAGGATGGGGAGATTTGGGTATGAACGGTAATTCGAAAATCCGAACGCCGCATATCGATGCCCTGGCACAACAAGGGGCGGTGGTCGAACGCTTTTATGTGAGTCCGGTTTGCTCGCCGACCCGGGCCGAGTTCTTAACCGGACGTTACCATGTCAGAAGTGGGGTCTTTTCCACCTCAGAAGGGGGCGAACGCATCGATCTGGACGAGACCACCATCGCCGAACACTTTAAGGCCAACGGCTATGCCACCGCCGCTTTTGGAAAATGGCATAGCGGTACCCAAGGGCCGTACCATCCCAACAACCGCGGATTTGAAGAGTTTTACGGATTTACCTCGGGGCATTGGGGCAACTATTTCAGTCCGATGTTGGATCATAACGGGGAAATCGTGACCGGAAATGGCTTTTTACCCGACGACCTGACCGACCACGCCCTAGCGTTTATCGAATCGCATAAAGACGCCCCTTTCTTCGTCTACGTTCCGTACAATACGCCGCACAGTCCGATGCAGGTACCCGATCAATGGTGGGCCGGTGTTCAGGATGCCGACCTGCAAACGGCCCATAGGTATGCGCAAGAGGAGGACCTGCAGTTTACCAAGGCCGCCTATGCGCTATGTGAGAACATCGATTGGAACGTAGGACGGATCCACCAAAAAGTAAAATCCCTAGGCCTCAGTGAACGTACGATCATCGTGTTCCTGTCCGATAACGGGCCGAACAGCCACCGCTTCAATGGTGAACTCAAAGGAAAAAAAGGGGCGACCGATGAAGGGGGCGTACGGGTGCCCTTCATCATCAATTGGCAAGGAACGATCCCCGCAGCCACCCGTGTTGACCGTATCGCCGGGGCGATCGACATCCTCCCCACTTTGGCCGATCTCGCAACATTGCCAACACCAACCGAAGCTCTCGACGGCATGAGTTTGAAACCCCTATTGCTCAATACCGCTCCGGACTGGGACGATCGTTATTTGGTTACCCATTGGAAAAACAGGGTCAGCCTTAGAGACGACCGTTATCTTATGGCCGAAGATGACCGTTTGTATGATTTGGATGAAGATCCTGGGCAACGTACCGATGTCACTGCCGAGCAGCCCGAACAATGGGAGCGCATGAAGGCCTATAAAACCCAATGGATGGCCGAGGTTTTGACCGAATTACCCAAAGAAGATCTGCGCAGCCTGCCCGTGGGTTTCGGCACCCTGCCGACCCAGCTCCCCGCACGTGACGCGACCCCCCATGGTGGTATCATACGTTCAAACCGCTGGCCGAATGATTCGTTTCTAACGGCCTGGACCAGCCTTCAAGACAGCATTACATGGGAAGTTGAGGTACTTGAACCGGGCACCTATGAGGCCGTTGTCTATTACACCTGTGCCCCGCAAGCGATCGGGTCTGTGTTGCAACTCCAGTTCGGAACTCAACAACTTCAGGCGACAATCACCGAAGCCCACGACCCCCCGCTGATCGGTCATGAACAAGACCGCTACCCTAGGCAAGAATCCTATGTCAAAGCCTTTCAACCCATGGTACTGGGGAATATCGACCTGAAGGCCGATACCAACAGCCTGAGCTTGAAAGCCGTTGAAAAGACCTACGACACTATCATGGACTTTAGGTTGTTGACCCTCCGCAAACTGGAATAGACCCACCCTAACTACCGAATCCCATATTCACCGCGTTCGCTTAGAGTCCGTTATCGGCGATATACTGTTTGGGTGTGGCCCCGGTGTACTTTTTAAAGGCCCGATTGAAAGTGGTTTTTGAGTTGAACCCGCAGTCGTAAGCAATGCCGAGCAGGGTGTTTGTACCGTGGGCCTTCTTCTGGAGTTGCTCAATGACCGAGACCACCCGCTTTTCATTCACGAAGTCATTGAAGTTCATTTGAAACCCTTGGTTAATGACTTTGGATACTACACTACGGTTGGTTTCCAACTGTTGCCCCACTTCGATCAGGGTCAGGTTGGGATTTTTATGGAGTTGTTGCCGGGCGAACAAGGCGTCGATTTTGGGTTTCCATTGCTGCAAGTCGATTTCGTTTGGGTCATTGGCATTGCTATCGGGTTTTGGGGGGATGCTACCCATAGCCAAGCTTTGACCGCTTTTGAGGGTATGCGAATAGCCGGCAATGGCCATATAGAGCAGCATGATCGAAAAACAGAGGTAGTACCAGAACTTTCGGCCGAACTCCCACCATTCGGGATTCAAAATGAAGAACAGCACCCGCAAGAGCAGCATGAGCCCGAAGGCGATGGCGAAATGTTTGACCCATTGGTAGGCGATGGCATCCGCATAGCTCACTTGTTGCACGGCCAACCTACGGTAGGCTGCATGGGCTTTTAGGCTGATCATCAAATAGGCCAACATCGAAATCAATCCCGCAATCTGATACCAGGGGTCCAAGTCCTTGTCCATCCCATCCGCATAAAAATAATAGCTGTCGAAAACGAAAACGTCCCCAACGAATACGATCAGACTATAGAGCAGGTAGAGTGCAGCAGGAAGAAAGTGCAGCCACTGTGTACCGGCCACGCGGAAGTTGGTATCCAACAGCGAAAGGATGTAGCCATAGAAGACCGGTCCGATTAGGAACAATTGTTGAAACGGAACGAAAAACAGGAAGGTGCGGTATGACGATTCGCCATACCACCCGGCATAGCCGCACATAAAAGGGACGATATAGAGTGCCCCCAGAAATACAAAGCCGGCGAGCCATAGGCTACTGCTCCGGTTTTCAAGTCGGCCTTTGCGGTACAAGAGTAGGGTGAATAGCAGGGCGTTGGCAAAAAAGATCAGCAGTACCGAACTCTTCTGGTTGTAATCGAAGAAAAGCAGTTCATCCAAGTGGTGGCGGGTTGTTTGTGGATGGAAGTTAAGGAAAAGCCGATGATTTTAAGATGTCCATCCATTATTTGAGAGTATACGGTGCTTAATTCACGATCCTGAACACGAAGTGTAACCCCATAATGGACGACCATGGCTTTTCGGCTTGACGTTTATGCAAAAACACGAATGGGAATTTTGGTGGCCTTTTTGGTCGTCAACCTTGTTTTCGGGCTCTTTGCCCAAGCAATTTTCCAAGGGAATCTTCTATTTAAGATCGCTTATAAAGTCTTTTTGATTTTATGCCTGGTCGGGTTGCTTCGTGAACTTCGGATTCCCATGTTTCGAATGAATGGAAAACTTTGGATGGGTGCGGGCTGTTTTTTCGCACTACTGGTGCTATTTGTAGTCCAGGAAACAGAATATGCAACCAGTCCGGCTTGGGCCTCTGATGAACATGGGTATTTTTTTTTGAGCTGCCTTTTGGTGGGACTTTTCGAAGAACTGCTTTTCCGGGTCTTTGTTTTCGATTCGGTGTTCAAGGCCGTTGGTGCCATTCGAAATCGACTCCTGATAGCGGTGGTTTGTACAGCTTTAATTTTTGGTGTGGCCCATTTCTCCAACTTGTTTCACGCCGATACCAATCCGCTCGCAATTGTTAATCAAGCGCTATTCGCGTTTTCCATCGGTATTTTGCTGCAGTATATTTTAATCCGCACCCAACAACTGCCCGTAGTGGTCAGTATCCATGCGGGGATCAACTATTTAGGTGCATTTCAGCGCGAACTTTTGGAAACCGTAACTCCAAAGGACATGTACACATTACAGGATTTTTGGGTGTCGTCTTTATTATGCTTATGCCTGTTTATGGTTATAATCATTCCAATTAGCCGTTTTTTAGTAGACTCAAGGAAATGACTTAATTGAGATTTCCAAGGATTTTCCCATAGCTGTTGATCAAATAGATGTACAGGGCGTACATGATGATCAAGATCGGCATGGTAGTCGGCACACTGAAATCGGTGGTGATATCGATATTCATTTGATGAAGGAACTCCCTGGTCGATAAGTCGGCAATTGAAAATAGGAACAAGATGTTAAAGGTGAAGATACCGATGATCCAGTTGCGACTGCGTTTGGTTCGAGCGATTTTGGCCCGCATTTCATTGCGAAAGAACCATAGAAGAATACCAATGGTGAAGAGCAATTCCAAAAAAACGCCCAGATAGGGCATGGAATAGTAGAGACCGGTACCCACCGAAAGGGTGTCCGTTCCGAAAATATTATGCGGATAGCCCCCAACATAATCTACAAAGGCATGCACGGCGATCAAAAGAAGGGCGGTCCACCCCACTCGGTTGCTCTTAAAAATACCCTTCCCCAAGAAAAAGGCCAATACCATCCAAATCACGATAGGAAGTAGATCGTGACTGAACATCATGTTCACCGATAAATTGTCAAGCGAAACGTCCAATACATTGCGTGGTTCGGTGTGTTCCAGACCAAGAAAGTGAAAGACCAACCAAAAGAGGTCGGGGAGTTGTGACATGATCAAGTAAAAAGGCAGGCTTCCTGCCGGTGCTTTTTGTTTCGCGATCAAGGCGGTGGCGTAATGTCCTGCGAGCATGCGATTGGTTTTGGGATTGCTTTGGCCCGCAAACTAGCTAATTAATCATCACCCCTATTGTACAAAACAGCTGAATCGACAAACGCCTTCGGGGTAAAGCCCAAGTTTTCCTTAAATGCCCTACCGTAATGGGCATTGTCATAAAAACCATAATGGAAAGCCGTTTCGGAAATGCCTTGTTCCTTGAGCATTCCAATGGATTCGCATATGCGGATCCAAAGCTGAGATCTTCTAAAGGTCGATCCCGTGGTTTCCTTGAAAAAATGCAAAAACCTACTTTTTGAGAGATGGATGTGTTGTGCGCATTCTTCCGCTTTGACCCAGCGATTCCTGTGGGTGTAGAGAAAATCCAAAACTTCCAATAGGCGATCATCGGTTCGTTTTTCGAAGGTTTTGAAGTCCGTACTAGCTTCAAAATGCCTTTCGATGTGTTGTGCCAAGGTCCCCAAGGTCATTTTACCTTCGATCGTTTGTTGGGCGTAACCGATCAAATCGGCAACCAGATCTTGGTTAAAAAAGAAGTCGTGCTCCCCAATGATCGAATTCAAATACATGCCGATTCTCGACTGCGGGTTAAAGAACAAATGGAGATTATTTCCGGATGATTCCAAACGATGGGTCACGTTGGGTTTAATAAATACCGCTTTATCCAACTGCCGTTCCGTTTTACCGTTGTTCAGTGCCAAGGTTCCAGTGACAGGTATGCTGACTTGAATGGTGTAGTGTTTGTGCAGTTGGTTGTTCTCCATGGATCCTAGCAAAAACACCCAATCCTTTTTACGATACACGGTAATATTCAAAATCGCTGTAATGACGTTCTTCGCCAACGAAGATACACATGCTTTTTTTATGTGTTTAAAATGAAACGCCTACAGCACCTTGCGATCCCATATAGAGCAACTGAGGAGTTAATCCTTCCGCACCCGATAGGTAATCCTTCGATTGGTGATCACATAACGTTTGCCGATTCCGAACGTGAAACGGGCCCCGTCGACCAGCGCGGTAACTGTGTTAAAGGTATAGGTATGGATGCCCGTCTGTTGGGCATTGCCCAAAGCCAGGGCGGTTTCAAACGTTCCATCGGCATCCGTATCCACGATCAAACGGAGGTCTTGGGCACGTAAACCGGTCAGGCCATCGATGCCGTTCAGGTCGATGGTGAGATCTACAGCACCCAAATCAGTGGCATGGCCCGATAGGTCCACTTCGCTCACCCGCCAACTGCGCCCCAGTCGTATCCGAACACTATTAGGGACGTCTTCGGCCTCATGGAACGTCAATTGCCCCTGGTCGTGGCCCCAAAGCAGGAATTCACCGTCATCAAGGTCCTTGGCGTTATGGATGCGGACCCTGCCCGTACCTTGGGCGTCGGTCTGGGCGTTCAGCAAATCGAACTGCCCGATACCTGCGACCTCAAAGTCGAAATCCCCGTTTTCCGGATTGTCGGCCACATAGAGATCATCTTGGGCGAGGGGAATGGCATATTTGGCCGATAAGTAGTTGTTGATGATCAGGCGCTCGGCCTCGTTGACGTTGCGGTTGTACACCAGCAATTCGGCGATTTGCCCATCCAAGGATTCTTCCCCTTGTCGCCCGATGCCGAACTCGCTCCAAGCCTGTACCGTTCCGTCATAGGCAATGGTGCCGTTGCGCGCTAGATTTAGGTATTGTGTAGCGTATTGACCGTCCATCTGTTGGCTGATGATATGGAACGGACCGATAGGCGTGGTGACCTCGCCTTCTAGGGGCGGAATGTCCAACCAAGTTTCATCGGTCTGTACCACACGACCTAAGGAGGGCCGCTCCGGAAAGGTCCACATGCCCACCGATTTATGTCGGGCGAACCGTGAAAAGGCCAAGCCAGGTGGTGAGCCTTGGAAGATACCGTCGGAATCGTGTCGCAAGCGAAATTGTTTGACGACTACGAAGAAGCTTGCCTGGTCGCTATGCGGCAAACCGGAGACCAACATCCGATCGTGTTGCCCGTCAAATCGCAGTACACCGAATCCGTTCAGGACATTGGTTTGATAGATGGGTTGGTTGGTCCCGATCGGCTCAATAAAATGATGGCCGTTGCCCGAACGGTCGCTCCACTGGTAAATGGAGGTATTCGCAGGGGCCGGGGTAATCCCGGCATCGGTAAAGGTCTGGCCATCGGCAACGATCCATATCAGGTTATCTTCCGAAGTACCGACGCCCGCAGGGCCGGTCTGTGCAACCAAACTTATCGGAAATAAGACCGACCAAAATGCGGCCAGCAACAGTAGGACGGAAATGCTGCAACAGGGATTTGTTCGTTGTTCCTGGGTTCTTGTTTCTAAACGATCAGCAGTAAGATGATAAACTGCAAAAGGGAGGTGCTCATCAGCAGCCACATGCCGAAGTTTCCGACCATGCGGACCAGCTTGAGCTTTAACCGGTATTTTTTGGAAACGACCAGCACGCAGCTCAGCAGAATGATGATGCCGATACCCGACAAGAGCATGTTTAGAAAGAGGATGGAACTTAGATGTTCTAAGAGGACTTCCATTGGATTTCATTCGTTATCGTTGTTTGTTGTTTGCTTTCCCTTTGGTTAGGGTCGAACCGCTAGCAGTGGAACAGCGATCATCGAGCTCGTTACGGACGTTGGTATGGGGTCAAACGTCCGTATGCAATCGAAACCATGGCAAGTACTTTGGGGAAACGGTGCTGTTCGTAGCAGCAAGTTGCACAATGCCAGTATCATTTTTTGACGCTTGTTCGCGTCCATAATTCAGGTTGGTTACACCAGGCCGAAGGTCGTTCATCACACACGAGAGCAAATACAACTACCCCGTTCGCTAATGACTCGTGATGACAAAACTTGACCTTCGGTTGAATTGGTGTATGTGTTCTGGGCATTCGCGCCCATCCGTGCAATCATTGATCAATTGGGTCTCACCGTACCCTTTGTATTGTAAGCGTTCTTTTGCGATACCGTGGGCAATCAAGTACCGATAGGTAGCCAAGGCCCTTCGCTTTGAAAGTGCCGAATTCGCGGCATGGGAACCCCTGCTGTCGGTATGGGAGCCGATCTCGATCTTGATGGTGGGGTACCGCTTCAAGGCTTCGACGATCTTTTTCAATTCGCTTTCGGCATCAGCACGGATCTCGCTTTTCCCAAAATCGAAATAAATAGGGTTCAAGATACCGTTCAGGTCGCCCCCTAATTCGATGGGGATCGTCCCCTTCGTCAACAGGAAATCGACTTGTACGGCCGCGGCGATGATGGCATCGCTTTCGATCGCTTTTTCCTCGATTTGATAGTTTGGGGTGCTTGCCCGTACTCCGGTCAATTGCCGCGTTGGTAGGTCGTGGACCTGATAGGATCCATCGGTAGCGGTACGCTGACTCGCCAAGGCCTTGTTATGGATGTCGAATATGGTGACCTCGGCGTTCGCCAGCGGTTGCCCCGAATTCAGATCCTTAAGGGTCCCGAAAACGGTGATCGTATCGGCATAGCCGTCTTGTTGTGTACGTAGTTTTAAGTGGAGTTCCGAGACCTGTCCTTTCCGAATCGATTGTGGGATGGTTTTCTCGCGGATTTGATAGCCGTCTTTCTCTACCCTGATATAGGCCAGTTCACGGGCAGCGGTTTGGTCAAAACGGTAGTGGCCCTTGGCATCCGTCGTTACGGATGCGATGACTTGGTCGTCGGCGTCAAAAAGGGTCAGAAGGGCTTGCTCGATTGGCGCGGATTTTTCAAGGGCGGTGACCGAACCTTCCAAACTGACGAAGATCGGAAAACGGTATTTGGCCTGTTCGTCAACCCCATGGATATCGTCACCGCTGACATCCCCCTGGCGGTTCGAACCGAAAAACCCGATGCCGTTGGCGTTGATGGTATAGGCGAAATCATCATGCCGGCTATTGATCAGTTGCCCGGTATGGTATACGCGTTGGTAGCTGCCATCAGCTTCCAAAGGGGCCATGAATAGGTCCAGGCCGCCCATGCTTTCTTGCCGGTCTGAGGCAAAATAGAGTATCCCGTCGCTATCGACAAAGGGAAACATCTCCTTACCGAGGGTATTCAATGCGGCCATGTTCTTGGGGCTTCCGAAACTGCCGTCGTCAAAGAGGGGTACTTGGTAGAGGTCGGTCTGGCCTTTTCCGCCCGGTTTGTCGGAACTGAAATACAGGGTTTTCCCATCGGGACTTAAAGCCGGATGGCCTACGGAATATTCGGTATTGTTAAAAGGTAGGGCCGTGATCTTTTTCCAGCTACCGTTGACGTTTTCGGCCCGGTAAAGGTCGATGGTGACCACGTCGTTCTTGTTATGCCCGATACGCTCTTTCAGGTAATTGTTGCGGCTGAAATACAGGGTCATCCCATCGGCAGTGATGGCCAATGGCCCTTCGTTGTAAGGGGAGTTCACCTCGCCGGGTAAGGGTTCTAGACGTTGATCGACCGCGTCGAGGTCGACATAAAAGATATCGGAGGTCGGGGTACGGCCATGCCGGGTTTTTTTACCCGTATCGGTGCTGATGACATACAAGCGGTTGCCAACGAGCAAACCGGGGTATTCGTTGAAGTCCGAATTCAAGCCATAGGCCCGCTTCTTATAGCGGTCGCTGTTATCGGCCAAGGGGATCTCTTTTTGATCGTAGGCGGTATACCGAAGTCCTTTGTAGTCGTAATAGGTGACCAAGAGCGAATCGGCTTGTCGATAGGCTCCCAAGGCTTTCAATACCTGCCCATAGCGGTAGTTTTCGATAGGGGTGGGGCGTACGCTAGGGTTGTCGTAGTACCGCCCATACCAGGTGGCGGCTTTGCGGTACTCACCATTGTAGTAATAGGAGTTCGCCAGTCGCAGATAGAGCGCGACATTCTCGATGCCATTTTGCATGTCTTGTTCGGCGACATTGGCATAGATCTCCAAGGCATCGATAAAACCCAGATCCTCGTAAGACTTGCTCGAAGCCTCCCCGATCTGGGCACACACAGAAAGGGTGAAGATCTGGGAAAGCAGTACGAACAAAACGATAAACGGTAGCTGACTTTTCATGGTGTCCGGTTTAGAAAAAGCGTGGTGTTAACAACTTGAGGTCCCGTTTTTTGGCAAAATCATAGCGGAGGAAAATTTCGTGACTCCCTTGGTTGTAGCGCCCCAATTGGGTGGTGCCCGCATCGTATGAATAGCCTAGCAATAGGCTTTTGGTCACTTGGATCCCGACCAGGCCACTCACGGCATCGGTCACCCGATACGACGCACCGAGGGTCAAGCGGTTGTTGAAGAGGAAATTCGCGGAAACATCGGCTATAGCTGGTGCCCCACGGGTATAACGCACCAAAAAGGTCGGTTTGAATTTCAATAAGGAGTTCAAATAGAAGACGTAGCCCCCCATCAGGTTGAAGGTCATGCGTTCGCGGGCGTTCGACACCGTAGTATCGTCGTAATGGGTGGTGGTCAGAAAATTGGGTACCGAGAGTCCGGCATACCAAAAATCACTATAGGCATAGACCCCGGATCCCACGACCGGACTGAGGCGGTTGTCGACATCGAAGCGGAATAAGGTCTCGGTGGTATCGTAGACCGTCAGTTTCGAATAATCGATGTTCAAGAGGTTGAGCCCCCCTTTGATGCCGAAGGACAAGGAGGTATACTGCCCTAGGGGAATCTGGTAGGCGAAATCACCGGCTAGGGTCTGTTCGCTCAGCGGACCGATTTGATCGCTGATAAAGGTAAGGCCAAGGGCCATGCGTTCGTATTTCAAGGGTCCGTTCGAGGTAAAGTTCACCGTTTGCGGGGCCCCATCAAGCCCGGCCCACTGTTGTCGGTACTGGGTGGTCATGCTTAAGACGCCACGGGTACCGGCATAGGCCGGGTTGATCACACTGGGGGTGTACATGTACTGGGTGTATTGCCCGTCTTGTTGGGCCTGGGCCAGGCTGCCGATAAGCAGCAGGGCCAAGGCTAGGGTATGTCGTAGGGTTGCGTTCATGATCGTCATATTAATCGGTGTTGAGGTAGAGGTAACCCGCTTGCTCCAATCGTTGGGTTTGCGCGTTGGAATCTTGGTAATCATAGCGAAGGATGTAGAAGTAGGTACCCGAAGGCAACAAGTGTTTTTCTTGGGTATTGGCATACCCTCGAAACACATTGTTGTTGCGGTCGTAATCGGTTGTCTCGAAGACTTTGGTACCCCATCGGTTGTAGACCTGTACGCTGTTGTTCGCGAGGCCGTTGATGTTTTCGATCAAGAGGTAGTCGTTTTTGCCGTTTTGGTTGGGCGAAACCGCGTTGTAGACCACTACATCAGGGGGCAAGATGACTTCTTCGTTCACCCGGGCCAGCGTAAAGACCCCACCTTCGGGCCCCACGGCCACTTCGGCCGTCACCGTTCGGCTATTGGGGTCAGCAACACCCCCTGCATCGCGCCATGCACCGGCAATGGGATCCCAGCGCGCGATACGCAATGCGGAATGTGGGGGTGTGACCACCTCACTGGGTGTGGTGGTCGTCTCATCCCAACCAAGGGTGAGTTGCAGTTGTCGTGTGCCCGAGGCACAGTTGACGACCCAATATTCATTGCCATCGACCAACGGAATGTTGCCGATCCGCAGGTCATTGGGGTAGGGGCGTTCAGGATCTTGATAAGCGTAGCGCACACTGACCTCGCCGGCCCCACCATCTAAGGGGGTGATATGGGCCTGTCGGTAGTACTGTACATCGCCGATGGGAAAGCTAAAGGCGACTTCACCGGTCTTGCCCACAAAGCCATCAACAAAGCTGGCATCGCTGGTATGGGCCACGGTGGCTTCCGGCTCCAAAAGCAAGCTTGCCCCTGGGTTCAAGGTATTCACGATGCCTTGGATCAGTTCGAGCCCCCCTGCGATGCGAATGGGCGCCATGACGTTCAAAGCGTGTTCACCACTACTGTTGTTGTTGATTTGCAGCTGCTTGAAATAGCTGGGTTGGCTGCCCGCGATTTGTTGCTCACTGCTGCCTTCAAAACGGGTGCTGCCGTTCGATCCGTCGGAAAAGTCGACCATACCGTTGTTGGTAAAGTCATGGTAGGCGAAAAGTTCACCGTCGTTGATCAAGGTACCGCTTTCGCTGTTTTCAAAATCGGAAAGCAGGCTTAGGGTGGTCTGATCACTAATGACCAGCTCGCCATGGTTTACGGTCTGTGCCGATAGGGCCAAGGGGCCGATCAGGACAAGCAAGGATATGATCATATTGTGAAAGGGTTTCATAGGCTTGTATTTGGGACGTTTGTTAGATGCTTCCTGAACTATTGTAAGCGTAAGGCGGTCCAATAGGCCGTCGTTACCCCGTTTATCCTTGTTGGCAAATACGTAATCTGATACCAACCCCCACCTTCGATGATGATCTGAGAGATTACCATCTCAGATCGGAAACTCTCTGAAGCGCTGATTTGTCCGTTACCATCGATAATAAAACTGATAGCTTGGGGTGCAATTTCCGTATCGGAGCCGGCAGCATAGTTATCATCCGTTGTTATGGCCACAATGGTATAGTTGATGACTTCATTGGTTGTATTCACCAAAACCGGAGTTACCAAATCGTTGTTATGATATAGCAAATCCATCCGTAAGCCGTCAAAAACGATCGCATTCGATTCTTGTCCGGAAGTTTCTATCAACAAGGCATTGGTGTTGTTCGAAAATTGCGTCGCCAATTTGCCGGTCATTCTCGGGCGAACACTGGTGTCACTGGCGAAATCCGCTGTGGAAGCTGAAGCCCGAAAGGCCCGTAATTCCCCGATGGCTATGTCCCCGAGACCGTTCGTTCCAGGGGTGGGAATGCTAATAACCGCCACGTCACCCGCCTCATCGGTATAGGTAATCGTACCGTCGCCATTGTCGACCAAACTGGTCACGGTTTCTTGGGCGGCTACGGTCGAAAGGTCGATGGCATGGGTCGTACCGTTTTCATCTTGGTAGGTCAATTGATCGAAATCGTCAGCGGGGTCGCTGCCGGTACCGTTGTCGTTGGTGGTGACGCTCAACACGGTCAGGGTCTCTTCTGACCGCACAATGTTGGCGATATCGATATCGGTGCCACTATGGTCCTCATCGGTATAGGTGATCGTGCCGTCCCCATTATCGACCAAGCTGGTCAGGGTTTCTTGTGCTTGGATGAAGGGTGCAAGATCCAAGGTCTGCTCCGTGCCTTCTTCGTTGGTGTAGGTGATGCTGCCGTCACCATTGTCGATCAGCTTGGTCACCGTTTCTTCGCCGGCAATGGTCGCGATATCAAGTTGGTGCACGACCAAATCTTCATCGGTATAGCTGATCGTGCCATCCCCATTATCGACCAAGCTGGTCAGGGTTTCTTGTGCTTGAATGAAGGGTGCAAGATCCAAGGTCTGCTCCGTGCCTTCTTCGTTGGTGTAGGTGATGCTGCCATCGCCGTTGTCAATCAGGTTGGTGACCGTTTCTTCGCCGGCAATGGTCGCGATATCAAGTTGGTGCACGACCGAATCTTCATCGGTATAGCTGACCGTGCCGTCCCCATTGTCGACCAAGGAGGTCAGGGTTTCTTGCGCTTGGATGAAGGGTGCAAGATCCAAGGTTTGGTCGGTCCCTTCTTCGTTGGTGTAGGTGATGCTGCCATCGCCGTTATCGATCAGGTTGGTTACGGTTTCGGCACCTCCGATGACCGCGATGTTCAATAAGGTCTCTACCCCATCTTCGTCGGTATAGGTAATCGTGCCGTCCCCATTGTCGACCAATGTGGTCAGGGTTTCTTGCGCTTGGATGAAGGGTAACAGGTCCAAGGTCTGGTCCGTCCCCTCTTCGTTGGTATAGGTGATGCTGCCATCACCGTTGTCGATCAGGTTGGTTACGGTTTCGGCACCTCCGATGACCGCGATGTTCAATAAGGTCTCTACCCCATCTTCGTCGGTATAGGTAATCGTGCCGTCCCCATTGTCGACCAAGGAGGTCAGGGTTTCTTGGGCTTGAATGAAAGGTAACAGGTCCAAGGTTTGGTCGGTCCCTTCTTCGTTGGTATAGGTGATGCTGCCATCGCCGTTATCGATCAGGTTGGTTACGGTTTCGGCACCTCCGATGACCGCGATATTCAATAAGGTCTCTACCCCATCTTCATCAGTATAGGTGATCGTGCCATCCCCATTGTCGACCAATGTGGTCAGGGTTTCTTGGGCTTGGATGAAGGGTAACAGGTCCAAGGTCTGGTCCGTCCCTTCTTCGTTGGTGTAGGTGATGCTGCCATCGCCGTTATCGATCAGGTTGGTTACGGTTTCGGTTCCTGCGATGGTCGAAATATCGAGTTGATGTTCGACCGAATCTTCATCCGTGTAGGAAATGGTACCATCACCGTTGTCGACCAAGGAGGTCAGGGTCTCCTGAGCATCGACGATCGAGGCGATATTTACGGTCTGGGCCGTAGCGTCCTCATTGGTGTATGTGATGGTACCATCCCCGTTCCCCACTAAATTGGTGACGGTTTCGGTTCCGGCAATGGATGAGATGTCCAGCTGGTGTACTACTTGATCTTCATCGGTATAGCTGATGGTACCATCGCCGTTATCGACTAGGGCCGTCAGTGTTTCGTTGGCTGCCAAGACGTTGATGATCTCGTCATGGATATCGCCCTGGTTTACGATATCCAGGGCAATGATATCCACAACATCCACTGATTGCGTGGTCCCTTCCTCGTTGGTGTAGGTGATCGTGCCATCACCATGGTCAACGAGATGGGTTATGGCTTCCGTAAAATTGGGATCGTTCCCGTTTTGGAACCGCTGCCAAAGGGCACCGTCCCAATAGTAATAGCCCGGGCGTATGTCGGCGGTTTCGGCCGTATTGAAGACCAACAATCCGACCACATTACCGCTGGTTATCGTGGCAAGATCATTAGTGCCCGTCAGGGCTACCCGGGGCAGCAACACCCCTTTGTCACCCGCAACTACGTCCAATTGGGCAGAAGGGTCGGGTAGTGCGGTGCCTATACCGACCTGGGCATAGGACCAATAACATGTCAATAGCAAAAAAAGATAGAAATATCTCATATCGAAAGAAATTAGGTTAATGCATTACTGCATGGATTTGGGTTTCGAAAAAGACCACGTAACCGTTTTTGGGGTAGGAATAGCGAGGCTACAATTGGCGGTCAACCGCCGCTCGGTCCTTGTCGGATTCTGGGGTAAAATAACGACTGGAGGGTCGCAGCGACAAAAGGAAAGTAGTATGTGGGTAATTTATGGCGTAAGTGGTCAGAAAGCCCTTCAATAAAATTTTTAAATAGCTGGTAAACAGTAATTTATTTCAACTTTAAGAAGAAGGCAAGGGCATGTTTTCGCCGCTTGGCTACGGGCAGGGTGGTCTCTGAATCGCGAAGCTGGCAGTAGTTCCCCTTCTTGCGCTCGATGCTCTCCACCTTGGTCAGATTGACCAAATATTTGTGGTGGATCCTAAAGAATTTCGGAGGGAGCAACAATTCGTATTCGCCCAAGTTTCGTGAAGAAAGTACACTTTTACCATCGTCGGTATAGAAACGGGTGTATTTACCATCGGCCGCGCAATATAAGATGCCCTCGATATCGATAAATGTCATGCCGTCGGTGGTGGGCAAGGCCAATACGGGGATGTCGAGATTGCCCAGGTTGGCATTGCTTTGGTTCACCCCATCGATTTCCCTTTCGTGCAGGTTGATCTGCCGAATGGCACGGTTGACCGCAATGACTAAATCAGGTAGGGCAATGGGTTTTACGAGGTAATCACGGGCATCGTAGCGGTAGGCTTTTGAGGCATATTCGTGATACGAAGTGATGAAGATCAGTTCAAAGGCGAAGTCTTCCAATTGATCGATCAGTTCGAATGAGGATCGGTCTTTGAGGTTGACATCCAAGAACAAGAGGTTGGGTTGTGTGGTATTGATGGCCGGGATGGCCTTTTTGACCGAATCGGCCGTGCCGACGATCTTCAAATCAGGAAAACACTGCTTCAAGTTCAATTCGAGCAGACGCAGATCGTCAAGGTTGTCCTCAACTAGAAAGGCGGTATAGTTTCGTTTCGACATGATCGTTAGTTTTAAGCGGCGTACCGCGTTCGAGGTCCGATACCCCATCGGGAATGATCAGGGTAACCCGCGTACCTTGTAGGGTACCACTTTTGAAATGAAGGCTTCCCTGCAATAATTTGGCAAAGTCCCTACAGAGGGTAAGCCCCAAGGCATTGCCTATTTCACCCTGGGTACCCTTTCGCGAGTCGTTTCCCAGGCGTAATTCACCCGCCTCCAAATGCGCTGCTGGAATGCCGATGCCATAGTCACGTACGATGATCAGCAAATTGCCTTGATGGTTTCCGACCCGCAGGGTGATCTGGGATCCCTTGTTCGAAAACTTGATCGCGTTGGTCAAAAGGTTGATCACAATGGTGCGTAGCATTTGGTAATCGGTATGGACGGTTTGTTCACTTCGGATGAAAGATTCGATAGTAAGTTGTTTCAAGCGTGCCTGCATGGTGACCACCTCCAGGCTTTCATCGACCAGCTTTTGCAACCCAATGCGCTCTTTGTTCAGGTGGATGAGGTTTTGCTGTAGTTTGGCCCAGTCCAACAACTGGTTGGTCAATTGAAAGTTATTCTGTGAGGCACGATAGATGGCATCGATGTAATCGGACCGCTCTTGCACGTTGAGGTCACCATAGCGGTGTTTCAACATTTGGGTATAGCCGAAGAGGGCATTGAAGGGGTTCAAGAGATCGTGCGCCAAGATGCCGAACAGCTTTGATTTGGTCGCATTGGCCTGCTGCAGTTCTTCATTCAGATTCGAGATTTCGCTTAGGTGGCGCTCCAGCACGGCGTTTTGACCTAAAATCGTGCGGTTTTTGGTCCGTAATTGGGCAGCTACCTTCTTTTTTCTTTGGAATCGGGCAATGAAATACAGTCCGATGAGGAACAAAAGGGCCCCGACACCCCAGGCAATGGTATTTTGAACCTGCTTTTCTCGAACGGTCAGCGCTTGGATCTGCAGGTCTTTCTTTAGGAGTTCGTTTTCTTGGGCCTTTTTTTCGGCCCCGAATTTGATCCCCGCTTCGATGTAGGCGTTTTCCTTTTCGACCAGTCGGAGCGAATCGAGGTAGCGGTTGCTGCGTTGGGTATGGGCCAAGGCACGCTCGAAATCGCCCTTTCCGGCGAATAGCACAGCGTAGAGGCTATCGCTCGCATGCCGTAGTTCGGGTCGGTTACGGAACCCTTGGTCGCCACCTGCGCGATCCAAATGGGTAAGCGCCTGATCGTAGGCGTGCTTTTTCAAGAATTGGGCGGCTAACATATAATGGGCGGTCTGTTCGTACCATTTGTACCCGATGGCCCTGGCCTGATCGAGTAAGGCCCGGTATTGTGAAATGGCTTCCTCGGTACGATCAAGGCCCATCAAATGGTTGCCTAGGGCGTAGCGCACGCGCAATTGCCCCTGTACATCTTCTGAAGTTAGGGCAAGGTGCAAGGCTTGTTGGTAGAGCGAATCTTGAACGGCGCTATTGGTGGTAAGCCCCGCTTGGTGTACGTTCAGATCGATCAATAGGTTGCGGTCGAAGGCTTGGGGATCCGTCGCATAAATCGCTTTGCAATCTTCCAAATAGCCCAGGGCGGCTTGGGTGTCGCCCACATTCCGGTAGGTGAGAAAGAGGTTGAGGGTGGCATAAAAGCGATCCTCCGGGCCCAGGGCCACGTCTTTGGCCGCTTGGTAGTAGGCGATGGCCCCATCGTAGTCGTGTTGGGCAAAGCGAATGCCCCCTAAGAGGTTGAGGACCTTGGTATGGTATACGGGTAAGGGTTCGGTTTCGGCCATATCCAACAAGTCCGTAAAAACGGCTTCGGCCGTTTCGAAGGCCAACAGTTCTTTATGGTTGTATCCAATGGTGTACAGTAGAAAGGGTTCCAATGCTTTGGCCTCGTTTTCGGGTAATGCGAGGATTTCTTGGGCCGTTTCGATTTTTAACGCACGGTCTTTGCTCGTGCTGAGTGTTTTGGCCAAGCGTCCGATAGGGGTACAGCTGTCTTGCCGGATGTGGGTCCAATAGGCTTTGGCCTGTTCATGATCGAGCCGTTTCCCCGATGGGGTCTCCTGGGCCGAAACCACCCCCGAAAGGGAGATGATGGCCAGGGACCAACCGAGGATATCGCAATACAATTTACAGGGAACGGTCATGGGTCAAACGGGTATCATATTAACATACAGCAAGTTACGTATAGGGATCGGTATATTTCGGTAAAGATTAAACAAAGTAATAAGTGGGATTTAAGGGAAATAAGTGGGTGTTAATAGGGAACAAAAGATCGTCGATTTTGTCGTTTTTAACCGATTTCACTCGATTGCACGGTCTTGGTTCATCAAACTTTAAACAAAGTAATAAACGGTTCGTTATGGAAACAGCATTACCGAAAAGGGAACAAGTGGTCAATTTGTGGGGGATGTATTGGTTATTACATCCATTGGTCGGAGCGAAAGCCGTAACATTTCAGGTCAAGACCTTATCAAAAAAGTTCGGGATTATAACTTGTTGACACGCACCGTGATCCTGCGGTTGGTGATGACCGTGGTCGGGGGGATGAAATTCACCTGTACCGTTTCCGAAGGATCGTCGGTGGTGATGTTGGTATCCGTCTGGTCTTGCGAATTCGTGATGGTATTCACATACGACATCGAACTCATATAAATATTCGTCATTTTCGCCCGTGCGACCAATGTCATCGTGACTAATTCGCCGCTTGTAATGGTGCCGATGGTCCAATTCGGATAGGTGAAACTCCCCTTCGAGACCGTGGCCGAAACGAAATCCAATCCCGTAGGCAAGACATCGGCCACCTGTAGGTTGGTTACGGGATCGGCGCCCATGCTTTGAACGGTGATGTCAAAGGAGACCAAATCCCCATCATTGACAACCAGATCAGTTGTCGATTTGTTCAAGACGATGTCGGGGTTGCAGTAGTACACCTCGATGTTGTTCGAATCATACGTACAGGGTCCGCGGGTTACGCGCAAGAAATAATCACCGGCCATGCTGGCCGTGTAGGTCGATGAGGTCGCCCCGGGAATTAATGCCCCATCACCATACCATTGGTAGGCGTCAAAGGTTTCGCCACTGGCGATTTCCAAGACCGCTCCGGGTAGGCAATTGCTTCCGGTGATCTGCAGATTCACGTTCGGTAAGGTATCGAAGCCCGAGTAATATCCTGCGAGACCCCGGGCACCGTTGAAACCGAAAAACCCAACGGCGATGGGTCCTGAGGATTGTACACTGACTTCTCCGGTGAGGTTGGGAATGTAAAAGGTCTTCCAGTCGGTGGTGCCGGCTACGGTCATAGCTGCGGGTAAGGTCACCGTGCCCCCTGAATCGGTCACGATGATGTTACTGTCAGGGGTCACTGTCGAGGCGATGATGGTCACTCCACCTGAAATGGTCACCCCGGCGGCATCGGTGATGCTGGGGATGTTGTCCATCGTATCGGGCAGTAAACAGTTCACGGGGGCCACAAAGTTCAATCCTTGGGTATAAGCTTGGGTCGAGCCTCCCATACATTGGTAGGCATAAACATCCTTAGAGGTTTCGATGTACATGTTCGCCCCAACGGAGTTGGAGGAATAGTTCGTACTCGGTACTTCGAAAAAATCGCCGTTGTTGATGGTCGCTATAGGTGTGGCCGAACCGTTAACGTAGATTTCCGTATTGTTCTGGGTACCGATGATCAGGGGAAATTCCGTCCATCCGTTCGAATTCCCATTCCCACGAATGAACACGTATTCTTTCCCCAAACGGTTTTCGGGTACAGGTTGGTCGATCCCGGCATCACGGTTGCTCGAACCGGCCTGGCGCCCATAGTTGAGAGATCCGTTGCTAATGACAATGTCTTTATCGGCAACAACTGAAGCCCCAATCCAGCCACGTTCATGGGCCGTGGTGGGTGCGGTACCGATATAGGTTTCGAAGACAAAAGACTCGTTGGCATCCAAGGTAATCTGGTAGGAGTCGGCGGTAATGCCCGCACGATCGGTGCCGACGCGGAATTCGCAATCGGGGTCGTACCCGAAAAGATCGATGGTCGTATCGTCTTCGGTGGCCATGATGCCCAAGGTATTCGATTTGGAAACGTGACTCCCCAAGTTCGGTACACCTCCCCATTTGAAATTCGTGCCCAAGGCCACGCGACCTTTGGAGGTCAGCGAAGCGGCCTGCGAGTTCGACCGGCCACGGTAGTTGACGTAAAAGTTGTTGCCGCCCGGGGCTTCGAACCGTAATCCGCTGTTGGTCAAAACCACGCCAGTATTCGAATCATCGACCAAGGTGACGTTATTGTTTCCATTCGCCAAGTTGTAGATGGCCGGCGCGGTATTCGAAATGGTAAAGGAGGTGATGGGGGTCGGGTTGGTCCCCTGATAAACGTTGACGGTAAAGGCGGTAGTTTCCGGGGTAGACAAATACACGGCCTGCTGTTGGATGGCCCCGTTATTCTGGCCTTGTCGCAATGGGGGTAGGTAATGGAGGTCGCTGAGCTGGCCGTAGGATAGATATCCCACCAACCCGACAATGATCACAAGCCATTTTTTGAAGTCCATCCCCAAACCGTTACAACTACCAAAATAGGACAACAGGGCAGTTCGTTACAAGCTTTCGTTGTCAAACGAAATGCCCTTGTTGTGAAACTCTCAAAATATGATATTCAATTCCCTTCCTTATTCTTAAACACCAGTATTTTAGCGGTATAAGGTGAAATGCCCGATGAATTCCCTTTGGTCTTCAATGCCGTTCAATTTGATGATGTACCAGTAATCCCCTGACGGAAGGTCGTTCAGTTGGTATTGACCGTCCCAGCCGTCTTGGTTGCCGATGAATTGGTAGAGCGTACGGCCGTATCGATCGTAGATCTTGATAAAGATATTCGGATACTGGTCGATATTCTCTGGGCGCCACACATCGTTTTGACCATCCCCATCAGGGGTAAAGAAATTCGGGATTTCCACATCGATGAATTCGATGAAGATCTCTTCGGTGACACTACAACCGTTCTCATCGGTCACGGTGATGGCATAGGTGGCCGTTTCGGTGATATAGAATTCCGATTCGGTGGTCACGCCCTCCCCATTGATCATGTAGGTATACGTGCCCGATCCGCCTAGGGCCAAAGCCGAAATGGTATTGATGTTGCTTTCGGTCAATTGCAGCTGCAAAGGTTCGAATTCGGTTACGGTGAAATCAAAGGTATTGGCGCAGCCGTTGCTGTGCAATACCGTGATGTAATGATCACCGCCACTAAGGCCCTCGAAGGTGGCTTCCAAGACCATTTCGGTCGGATCCGTCGTATCAAGACCGTACAAGACGTCGGCCAAGATGCTTTGATCCTCAAGATCCACGCTGACACGGTTCGAGGTAATGCCATTATCACAGAGGTATTCGACATTGGCCGCACCGGCAAGGTTGACCCCTGGATTGATTTCAAAGATCTCGGTAGTCTCACAGCCATTCGCATCCCTAATAAATACCACATGGGTACCCGCGGGCAGGTCTTGGTAATCGAATCGGTCTTGTACGAAGTCCGCATCGTTATTGCTGTTCAAGGCCGTGCTGTATGGTGCGGTTCCTCCGTTTACGGTCAAGCTCACGGTTCCGTCGCTGCTTTCGAAACAAATCTCATCGGTGGTCGTTGAGTTGGCTTGCAACGCATCTGGAGCGGTCAAGGTAAACTCGACCAGCTCGAAACAGCCGTTGCCATCTTGAACGATAATCCTATAGGTGCCTGGAGATAGGCCTACGAAACTGTTTTCGGTATCGAATTGGTTCAGGTTGGGTGAAATCGCGAATTGGTAATCGCCCACACCTCCTTGAACGTCCAAGAAAATACTTCCGTCATCGGCATCGGAACAACTGATTTCCGAAATGGTCGGGGTGACCACCAATGGGGTCGGCTCATCGATCACGACTTCGGCAGAAACCACTTCACAGTCCCCACTCTGTACGCGTACGTAGTAGGTGCCGATCGGTAAGTCGGTAAAGCGACCGTCGGCCTGGTTCGGACGTAATTCGTTCGTCAAAGCCATATCGGAGAACAAAGCATATTGGTAGTTGCCCAATCCGCCATCAGCGAAGGCTTCTATAAGTGCCGTACTTTCACCGGTACAGTTGACGCGTGCCGCGTCGGTATCCAAGGCTACCGTAAGCGGTGCCACAGGTTCTACGGTAATTTCATTCGATTGGATGGAAACGCAGTTAAAGCTGTCCCTGATGTAATAGCGGTAGCTACCGGCCACGACATTACCGAACAAATGGGTATCGGCGGCCACGGTTTCATTCATCGGACTATAGGTAACCCCATCGACACTCCAGCTGTATGGGCCGGTACCTCCGGTTGCCATCAATAACAACTCGGCATCGGTTTGACAACTCAAAAGGGTTTGGGTCACCAAGGTACCTTGTACTTCATCAGGACTCGGAATTTCAACTAGGGTCGACTCGAAGGTACAATCCATCGCATCGATGACCGTGATGCTATAGAAACCTGCCCCTAGGTTGTCGAAATTCGGGGCCGTTTGCGAAATGGAGCTACTCAACAAAGTGCTTCCTGCCGCATCGTTATAGGTATTCAAGATATAGCGGTAATCGGTCGTCACGTTTCTTGGATCAAGAACGATGGAAACCGAGGCATCGGTGTCACCATCACAGACCAAGGTGGTAGTCGAAATGGTTCCGGTAATCGGATCCGGCAACAACAACTCAAAAGCATTGTTGAACGGAACCGCACAGCCCAAAGCGTCCGTTACGGTTACGGTATACTGGCCGGCGATCAAATTCTGGAACAGATGTCCGTTCACATTGGTAACCGTAGTGGTAGTTGCCGAGGCATTGTGGGTCAAATCGATGGTATAGGGTGCTTGGCCGCCCGTTGGGTTAACCAAGGCACTTCCTTGATCGTTCGTACATCCGACATCGACCAAAGCGATCGGATCCAAGCCTATCGCGGCCGAAGGGGTCGTAATATTGAACGAACGCACCTGACTACATTCCGGGAAGGCGTCTTGTGTAATTTCTACGAGATAGTCGCCAGCAGGAACGGCGATGGCGGCTGTTGGTCCTACATTGGCCGAAGTACCGGTCAACACGGCCGCCCCATCATCCGATCGGTCGGTCGGGGTTCCGTTGGTATTGTAAATCGCCCAGTTGAAACCGCCGGTATAGGTGGCATCGGTAATCGTGAATTGCACGCTTCCGTCATCACCGAAACAGACCGCATCGGCCAATTTGGTGACGATGACATCGAACGTATTCGGTTCTTCGACAAGATGTGCCACGGTAATCTCACAACCGGTGTTCACATTTCGGATACCGAAGGTATGGTTGCCTGCCGGAAGATCCAAGAATTGGTTGGACGCTTGATAGGTCGTCGCCGGAAGCAGTCTGAATTCGTAATTCGCAGGGTTAGCCGTATAGTTCGATAGGCTTCCGATAACATCGATGTTGATATCCTCCCCGCCGTTCGCACAGCTAATGGCGTCGTCGATATGGACGCTCGCACTCAAGAGTTCATCGAACGCGGGTATGTTTACGACGGCATCGGTCGAACAACCGTTATCATCCACTACGGTAACCGTGATGGCCGCCCCTGCGTAATCGGTATGGATGTACACGGGGTCGGTGCCTGATTGCAAGACCGTGGTAGTGGCATTGTCGACGAATTCGTAACGCACATAGGTGCCACTACCACCGGCGATACTGGCCACATCGATGCTGATCGCGGCGTTGTCGGCAGCGTTGTCGGCAGCACATCCGAATGGGGTGACCGTCGGTGCGTTAAAGCTGATTACGGCCGGTTCGTCAATAACGATATTGGTGACCACCGTGGTACAACCGTTTTGGCCGGTCGCGGTGACGTCATAGGTACCCTGGGGCAAGTTTTCAAAACTGTTGGTCGCCGCATTGAAGGTGGCGATGTTCGGACTTAGCGTATAGGTTAACGGGTTGATACCGTTGTTCACTTCAGTAATGGCAATGCGCCCATCAGAGGCCCCATTACAAGTGATATCGGTATGATCTGCCGTAAAGTCCGGTTGGGTTGCCGCAGGAATGACCACGGTAAAGCTTCGTGAACATTCGGGACCGGCAGTACCGGTATCGAATACATTGACCGTATAGGTGTCGGCCACTGTGGCGAGCACTGTGGTCGGATTCGTTGCTAGGGCCTGACGGGCGACCAAAGTCGATGCCGTGCCCAGCACTTCATAATCGTAAGTGCCCGAACCGCTCAATACCTCGATCAAGATCTCGGCCTCATTGCCAGCACCACAACCCAAAGTCTCTGCCAGGGTAGCATTGGCCTGTAATTGGGGATGTACGGTAATGGAGCTGCTATCGCTACATCCGTTGCTATCGATGATACTCACCGCATAGGTGCCTGGACCAACATTGTTGAATACCCCACCGTTATTCAGGTAGTTCGCACCACCGTCGATCGAGTAGAAGATTTGTGCCGCTCCTGATGAAGCGGTGATGGTCACATCGGCCAGGGCATCGCAGTTGTCGATCGCAATGGCATCAATGGTAGGATTGGGGGCCAAGTTGAGGTTGACACTGCCCAAGTTCGTACTACATCCGTATTGGTCGGTCACAGTGACCGTATACGATCCGGATGGTGAATTGGCCGGTATTTCAATAGGGTTGTCCAAGGTTCCTGAAATCGTTGTGAAAGGCGCAGGACCGGTCACATCATAGAAGTAGGTACCCCCACCTCCAGCGATATCCGGGATTTCGATCAATCCAGGACGATCACAGGCGATATGTTGTGTTACGGCCGGCGTGCCGGTCAAGGCATCCAACTCCAACAAGATCTCATTTTCAGAAGCACTGACACAGCTGGCGACCACACCATCCATTTTGGTGACTTCGACGAAGTAGGTGCCGGCTCCCAAGCCCGTAAAGGTCAAGGTCTGCGGATCTGAGAAGGGAACGTTTCCGCCACTATCGCTGACCAAAACCGGTGTGCCCGAAGCAATGTCATAGAACGACCATTGCATTTCGGATCCCGGCGAAACCGTATTTTCCGTGATGGTATATTCGATGCTTCCGTTCGCACTTCCATTACAAGAAGGGGTCACCGTTGAGGTAATGCCCAGCGGACGGGTAATCAGGTTGTTCACGTTTACATTACTCTGACGTACACATCCTGCGGCATCACGCACGTAGAAGGTGTACGTACGACCGGGTACCAAACCGTTGAACACATAGGGGGTCACGGCATCTTGGGCCGGAGTCGTCCATGGTACGGTCGGGGTCACCTGGTCGAAATTGGCGGGATCTTCCGAATAGGTATATTGGTAGTTCGGGGTACCTTCGGCACCCTGAACGGTCACTTGAAGTTCGTTACAGTTGACGATCAAGGCCGAAATGGTAATGTCAAGATCATCCAATGGGAACGGAATGATGAATTGCGGTAGGTCGGTCTGGCAAATGGTGTTTCCGAAACCGTCTACGGTACGCAAGGACGGAAAGACCGTCTGCCCTGAAACATACCCCCTGAACTGGTCGGAGGTCTGCCAGGTCATCCCCGCATCATCACTGAATTCGACCGTGCCAACGGTCAATGGATAGCCGGTCACATCAAAACCGAAATCGGTGCTGACACCAGTACAGGTCGATGGGGTGATACCGACGATGGTCGCCGTCAATTCATCCGGATTGCCAATGGTTATCGGCGTGTCGACCAAGTTACATCCATAACTATCGGTGATGGTCACGGTATAATCACCGGGCATCAGGTTAAAGAAATCGTAAGTCGTGGTGAGTACATCGTTCACGGTTTGATCCGATGCCCCCCCATTGTCCAAATCGACCAAGTCGATGGTAAAGGGTCCGTCCCCTGCGGTGATATTAATGGCTATCGATCCCAAACCATCGTGGCATTCGGGGTCGGTCGGTGTTGCGGTATACGCCAAAGCCGGGGCACTGGCTACGCTGACCGTCTCCATATACTGGCAATAAGGTGCGGTCCCTGAATTGTCCCTGACATAGACGTCAAAATCGCCTGCTGAAGCCGCATTGACGGTGAAGGTATTGCTAGCTCCGAAATCGGAGTCGGCCACAGTTGTTCCGTTGGTCAAAAAGGCGTACACGAAATTGCTATCACCTCCTGAGGCGGTCACGGTAATGCTACCGTCTGCACAGCTGGTTACATCCACCACATCGACGATCGCGGTCAATACCGGTGCGATGGTCACGGTCTCCGCGGCCGAAATACAACCGAAGGCATCCGATACCTCTAGGTTATAGGTGCCATTGGCCAAACCGGTGAAGGTATAGCTTGTTGCCGTTGATGGGGTAGGGGTCAACCAGGCCCCACCGTTGATCCTAAAGGTGTAATCCCCGTTTCCGGCGGTTACGTTCGCGGTGATGGTGGCGTTATTGAGTCCGTCGTAACAGGCGGTCGCCGTCGTAGTAAAGGTCACCGTTTCGGGGGCGCTTACCGTGATCGGCGTTGTCGACAAGGCTTCACAACCGTTGTCATCCATGACCCGCACCAAATACGTGCCGGCCGCGATATTATTAAAGGTCGTCGCTGTTTGATAGGCAACGATCACACCACCGACCGTATCCTCGATCTGGTATTCGTAGCCAGGAGTGCCTCCTGTTGCGGAAGCTTCCAAAGTGGCACCGGTATTGAAACAGGTGAAATCGGCCGTTAAGGCCAAACTGGCATTGACTACGGTGGGTTCGGTCAAGGTCACCGGGAAGCTCACGGCACAACTGGTATCATCAAGCTTGCGTACTTGAACCGTATAGCTACCATCGCCCAAGTTTTGCGGCGTGGTCACCAAAGCTGAAGTCGATGGGGTCCAAATCACCCCATCGAAGGAGTATTCGAATCCGATGGCGGCGGTAAAGTTGGATACTTCAAAGACGATGAAGCCGTCAGTATCCCCATTACAGCTTGGGTCAAAGGTGGTGATCAATTGGGCATCGAAGGCGCGATCGCTTTCGATGACCACTGAAAGGTCTTGGGTTTGCGGACACACATCGGGCTGTTGGAATGCCGTGATGTCGTCCAAAATCAGATCGTTACCATCGTTGCTGTTCACATTCGTACGGAACACGATGTCGATATCGGTATTGGCGCCGGGATCGAAGGTGATCGTGCGCTCATGCCAATCGGTGTCTGAAGTATTTTTTGGGATTTCCGGGGCTACGGCACTGTAGATGATCGTACCGGTATTGTCCAAAATTTCGACCAAAACCTCCGGGTTGTTGCCCGCGCCTGACAAATTCATCAGGTTGTAGGCCCAGAAATTCAAGGTAATCTCTTCGTTCGGCAAGACTTCAAGGTCGCGTCTGGCCCAAAGGATGTTGTTCAATTGGGGGTTTCCGGTATCGGAGAAGGTACTGACATCGATTGCCAAGAAACGGCCATCGACCAAACCGGTATGATCTTGCGGACTGGTCCAGAAAGTCACGGGATTGGTCACGAAATTCGTTACGGTGTATTCCCCATTTACCAAAATACCAGCTGGCCCACGGTTACACGTGGTCAGGGATCCATCTTGGGGTTCGTAGCAATAGTCGGCCCCGATTTCACCGATCTGGGTGGTTACCCCGGCTCCGAAGTCCTCAAAGAACAAGGTGCTCTGGGCGGCGGCGATCGAGCTCGAATACCCGACACTCACCGTGTAGGTGCCTGCGGTGATATTGGTGAACACATTGTTATCGGCCGGTGTGTTTTCGGTCCCATTCAAGCTATAGGTATAGTCGAAATCGCTTGTGTTGGTGGTTGAAATGGTGATGGTGCCTTCGCCATTACAATCGTAATCGACCGCATAAGATAGGTTGGGGTCGGCAACTTCGGTCGGTACCGTAAGGTCCATGGCAAAGGTACAACCCAAGGCATCACGTACCGAAAGCTGGTAGGTGCCCGCGGCCAGGTTGCGTTCGTAATTCGTATCGTAGTTGGTGCCTCCGTCGAAACTATATTCATACGGGGCTTGCCCGCCATTGGCGTTTAAGATGCGCACCAAGGCCCCACTGGGGTTGCATGACGCGTCCTCCACAATGGCCGCCGAAGCGGTCAATCGGAACGGCTGTACGATTTCGTAGTCGAAATTTTCCACACAACCAGATCCCACGCTTCCGCTGGAGTCCATGACCGTGATGGTATAGAACCCGGCAGCAAGGTTGGTGAAGGTATCGCTGGTCTGGTAATTGGCACCTCCATCCAAACTGTATTGATACGGAGCGGTTCCTCCGGTTACGTTGACCGTTAGCGATGCTGTAGATGAATCAGCGCATACAATGCCTGAATCGGAGGCCGATACGGTCAAGCCGCCCAATTCTTCGACGGTTACCGTATTCGAAATGGCATAGCAGCCATTGTCGTCAAAAACGATGAATTCGTAATCCCCATCTTCGTTCGGGAAATAGGTCGCTGGGGTACCACGGTATCCGAACAAGAAATTCTGGGTGGTCTGTAGGTCGGCGGCCGTGATGTCGGAAGGATCGGTATATAGATCTACACCGTCTTTGCTCCAAATTGCCATTTGGTAATCCGGATTTGGGGTGCCACCGCTCGGGGTCAAGGTGACGATACCCGCGGTACAGGTAATATTTTCGGTGGTGACGGCCACAACGGTCAATTGTGGAATTTCGGCCACCGTAATCTGTTGGGTGTCGGAACAGCCGTCTTCGGTCGTGGTGATTACGATATAATCGCCAGGGTTCAAATCAGCGAACGTATGGGTGTTGTCGGTGGTCGCAAGGTTGCTATCCACAAAGGTGCCTTGGCCGGCATTGCTGCCGTCGTCGAGACGTAGTTCATAGCTGTAATTCGGTAGTACGTTCAACGCCTGGATCGAAATGGAACCGAGTTGGTTACAATCGGCAGGGGTGGTATCAAGGGTCACTTGGAAATCGCGTTCCAAAATCCCGATATCCTCGGTTTCGAAGATACAGCTGCCCACAATGGGGTCGCCACTGACGGGATCCAATTGGGTGACTTGTACTTTGTAGGTACCGCTAGTGGTAATGTCGAAGTTCGGCCCGTTGTCGTTTGCAAAAGGAACGATGATGTTATCGTTCGAAGCATCGACCAATTGGAAGCCGTAATTCGATCCGATATTGGTAATCCGGATGTTCCCCGGGGTGCTACACAAGATATCGGAAGCGGTATGCAAGATATCCAAAGTGTTTTTGAACACATTGAAATAGAAACGGCTAAAACAACCGTTCTGGTAGTTGATGACCACGCGATAGCGTCCTGCATCGGTGATGGTATAATTGTCTTGTACGGCAAGGTCGTTCCAGGTACAGCTGCCGTTTTTGTTGGCGCAGTCGTCGCCGGTATCGGCACAACTGGCTTCATCCAATTGCTGCCAAACGATGCTATCGGCATCGGTGATGCCCAATTGAATGGTCGCCTCGTCGTTATCCCCACATAAAAAGATCTTGGGTAAAAGGTCGCCATCGATCGAACAGGTTACGATTTCACCTTGCAAGTCGTTGTCGGCATTGGCGTCACTATTGACTTGGTTGAAGTACTCGATGACCGGATTGGTCTGGGTGGTGCCGAAGCGTTCTACCGTGATCAGTTCGGTCAGGTCAGGGCAGCTTCCGCCGCCAGACTTTTCAACGATGTAGTTGCCGATGTTGGTCACGATGATCGTGCTGGGATCTCCATCGGGATCGCCGTCGTTCAATACGGTGTCACCGGCATCGATCTGTCCGTTGCCGTTGTTGTCCAAAGCCCAGGTATAGGTCGTAAAGCCAGATCCGGCCGTTAAGATGACATCATCACCGCATAACTGTACGGTACGGGCTACCCCACAATTCGTCAAATCATCCAAAATGTTGTTTTGGGCAACGGTGGGCGTGGTGGCACATGGGAAGTTGGAGCTTCCGGGTTCGTCGGTAAAGACCGTCGGGTTCACCACACCTTGGAAGGTGATGTAGGCATTATTTTCGAGTTGTGCGGAACAGGCGTTCACGAAATCGGAACAATTGCCCGAAAGGGTGACCGTAATCCGGATGCTGTATACGGGATCTCCGATCTGTACTAGGTTGTCCGGAATAGTGAAATTCAGGGTGTTGGTCCCCACATCGTGGGTATAGGTCGTACCCAAGGCATCGGACACATCCACATTATCCAAAGTGACATTGGCGGGTAAGACGTTACGGATGGTCACATTCGTCGCGTCGTCATCACCGGTATTTTGGAAGCGTAAGACGTATTGGTAGGTCTGGCCTAGGTTGACCCCTTGACCATTGATATCGGTACCCCCCAAATCTTCAGAGGTATTGCCCAAGATGATCTCTGGGGCGAACACCTGCACGTAAGAGGCATCGTTTACGGTACCGTCGGCCGGATCGACCACAGGTACCCCTGAGCCGTATTCGCCGCCATCGCCACCATCGGCATTGTCGTCTTTGTACCATTCATTGGCATCGCTACAACCGTCATCATCGCTATCGAGATCCAAATGATCCGGATAACCGTCACTATCGGTATCACAGCCAGCGGTCAACAAGACCCCTTGTAGGTTGGTCGGGCCGACTACGGCCTGGCCGATGGAAATGGTGTTGCTTCCGGAAGGATTCCACGTGATGGTCGCGGGAGGGGTATCCAAGAACATGGGTTCAAGTGGACCGTTCGAAGAACGGGTCCCAAAAATCTCGAATTCCCCGGCTTGGTTGATGACCACCCGAATAGCGGGCGTTCCATTGGTTCCGGTGACCGTCCAAATGTCCGGATTGCCCCCTTCCCCGTAAGTCGTGCCGTCTGCAAATCGTGCAAAATTGCCCGCCGCCCCGAGTTGGAACTGAATTTCTCCTGCCACATCATTCCCGTTTAGGGACAGGTTGAAGGAGTTGTCGATACTGAAGATGTCGACGATCAAATAGTTATCGACACTGACCAGCGCACTATTATGTGAGTTTCCATTGGCGATGTTGAAAGCCAAGGTATCGCATTCGTCCTCATCATAGATCCCGTCGTTATCGTCATCCAAATCGGTAATATCACGTACCCCATCATTGTCAAAATCGTTGTGCACCGTAATCAGGGCGCTAGGGTTGTCAGGGGTCGTATTCGTATCGGTCTGGTCTTGGGTATTGGTGACCGTATTGGTCAAACTCAATAGGGGAAGGATATCGATTTCATCGGCCTGGACTTCCAATTCGAGTTCAGCGACCTCACCACCGTTCAAGGTGCCGATGTTCCAAACGTTGCCGCTAAAGCTTCCAGAAATGGTGAAGGCATTGAGCAGCGTCAAACCGGTCGGGATGTCATCGGTGATCTGGAGGTTGGTCACAGGACCTACCCCAAGGTTGCGCACACGAATGGTAAAGGTGGCCGTTTCACCTTCCATGATCTCGTCTTTATCGACGGTTTTATCGAGGATGATATCGGGATCACAGTATAAGGCTTGGATCGAGTTACTATCATAGGTACAAGGCCCTTTGGTACCCCGTACGAAGTAGTCACCGGCAACGGTCGGGGCAAAACTCGGCCCGTTCGCACCTGGGATCATGACCCCATCGCCAAACCATTGGTAGGCATCGAAGTTGGCCGTAGCCTCAAAGATCTCGGAGCCAACGAAACAACCGGTACCCCCACGGATCTGCAGGATTACTTCAGGTACGGTATCGAAACCGGAGAAATACCCGGCTACCCCACGGGCACCGTTATAACCAAAGAAACCCACGGCCATTGGACCTGTGGATTGTACACTAACCGCTCCGTTGAGGTTGGGTATGAAAAAGGTTTTCCAATCGGCCGATCCCGCAACGGGATTCGAAGCTGGCAAGGTCACCGCACCGTTGCCATCGGTCACGATGATGTTGGCATCGGGCGTATTGACGGCGGCGATGATTGTCAGTCCACCGGTCACGTCCAAGCCGGCCATATTCCGGATGTCGGGGATGTTGTCCATCACATCGGGCAACAAACAGTTGACCGGGGCGACGAAGTTGAGTCCTTGTGTGTACACTTGGCTGGCCCCTGCCATACATTGGTAGGCATAAACGTCCTTGGAGGTCTGTACCAGCATGTTGGCCCCAACGGTATTGGCCGAGAAATACGAACTAGGGATTTCGAAGAAGTCCCCTTCGTTCAAGGTCGCGATCGGCGTTGCGTTGCCATTGACGAACACCTGGGTGTTGTCAGCAGTGGCGATGACGAGCGGAAATTCCGTCCAGCCATTGGTGTTTCCGTTACCACGGATGAACACGTATTCTTTTCCCAATCGGTTTTCAGGTACCGGTTGGTCGATACCGGCATCCCGGTTGCTAGCGCCTGCCTGTCGTCCGAAGTTGATCGAACCGTTGCTGATGACGATGTCTTTGTCCGATTCGATATTCGCCCCGATCCAACCGTCTTGATGGGCCGGAGTGGGGTTGTTACCGATGTAGGTTTCGAACACGAAGGATTCGTTGGCATCGAGGGTCACGGTGTAGGTATCGGAAGTGATGCCGGCAATATCGTTTCCGACGCGGAATTGGCAATCGGGGTCGTAGCCGAACAGTTGAATGGTCGTATTGTCTTCGGTCGCCATGATCCCTAGGGTATTCGATTTGGAGGGATGGGATCCAAGGTTGGGCACACCGCCCCATTTGAAACTGGTTCCTAAGGCCTGCCGTCCTTTGGCCGTCAATGAGGCCGCCTGGGCACTGGAGTTTCCACGGTAGTTGACGTAGAAGCGATTGCCACTGGGCGACTCGAATCGGAGGCCGCTATTGGTCAATACCACACCGGTGTTGGAGTTGTTGACCAGGGTAATGTTGTTATCACCGTCTGCTAGGGTCCACACTGCCGGGGTCACATTCGAGATGTTGAAGGTGGCGACCGGTGTCGGGTTGGTCCCCTGGTACGCGTTCACCGTGAAGGTGGTCGGCTCGGGGGTCGACAGGTAGATGGCCTGATCACGGATCCCCGCATTGTTCTGCCCTTGTTTCAAAGGCGGCAGGTAATGCAGATCACTGAGCTGTGAAAAGACGTTTTGGTTGGTGAGGATAAGCAGTAGGAAAAGCAGTCCTTTTACGAAAAAAGAAGTGCTGAACAGTTTGGTGGTACGGCCCATGTTAGACGGTAGTTGTTGATGTTTTTAACAAAAAAAACAGCTTTACCCATGATTACCAGATAATTGTTGTGAACGGAGGAAAAGCGATGTTAAAGCCCTATGATGCTGTTGTCTCGTATTTTAAAAAGGGGCTTAAACCTTAGTAGACAGGCTTTTCTAGAGAAAAAACGGAGGTATTGTTTTTTCCTTGCGGGATGCTTTTTATATTTGCACCCGCAAAAAGGGCAACGGACTTGTTTGAAAGGGACGTTGTTTTTGAGCAAAACACCACACCGGGTCGCGTAGCTCAGCTGGATAGAGCATCTGCCTTCTAAGCAGACGGTCGCAGGTTCGAATCCTGCCGCGATCACGAATGAATGACCCAAAAAAGAAAAAACGCCAAGCTTGCTTGAGCGTTTTTTTGTTTGGGGCATTCTCAGCACGGAGTGCTGCAGGAAGATCGCCATGGGCGATCAATCCTTTTCCCTGTTCAAGAATATTCGTTGACTTCATTGTCTTGGGAAGACAGGAAGATCGCCAGGGGCGATCAATCCTTTTTCTTTTTAAAGGCTTTATCAGTTGCTTTTTTGACTCTGGAAGAACTGAGTTTAATGAGGTTAATCCTTACTTCATGTGAGTTGACATTTGGGTGCTGCAGGAAGATCGCCATAGCGATCCATCCTTAGTAAAATCAAGCATCAATATCAAGGACTATTTTACCCACCTGTTGCCCACTCTCCATTCGTTGATATGCCTTAACCACCTCGTGCAATGAAAAAATGGAATCGATCTTGCATTTGTAATTTCCATTTTCAATGTTCTCGACAATATGTTTTCGAGCCATTTCTAAACGTTCCGGATTTCCAAAAAGGTGGTGGCCGGTATCGATTCCAGTTAGTTTTAGGCCTTTCATCAACATCGGGAAAAGGGGAAGTGGTGTTTCGCCCATCGATAGCGTACCATAAGAAACCAGGGTCGCCCCAAAACCAGCCACTTCGGCGAGTTGCATTGTGAATGGTCCGGTTAGGGGATCGAATATCAGATCGACACCCTTGCCCAAGGTGATATCGGTTACGAATTCTTGCCAATGGGCATCATTCGTTGCTACCACATAATCGGCCCCCATTTCTTTCAAGCTTAGTTCCTTTTCCAAGGTCCTGCTCGTCGCGATGACCTGGGCACCGTGCAATTTCGCAACTTGAATTGCAGGAAGGCCTACCGAAGAACTAGCGGCCGTAATCAGTACGTTTTGCCCCTCCTTTTGATTTAAGCCGCCGGCGTGTACCAATCCTTGATAAGCCGTGCCAAATCCCATCCAAAGAGAAGAAGCTTCCAACCAGTTTATACTGGAAGGTTTTGGAATTATGGATGTGCTCGGGACTATCGCATATTCACCGATCACACCGTATTTATCGAAAGGCATATTGGGAATAATGCAGACTTCGTCTCCTTGTTGTAGCCCCTCGACTTCAGCACCAAGTTCTTCGATGATTCCGGCTCCTTCGAAACCGATATTGGCCGCTAATTCGGGCCTGACCGGAAAGTGGCCGTACATGATCATCTTTTCAACATGGTTCAATCCGGCACTTTTCATTTTTACCAAAACCTCACCAAATCCGGGAAAAGGAATCCCTTCTTCGTTGACACTAAGTCCCGTGGGACCTATAAATTCATTAAGTCGTGCTACTTTGTTCATAACCGTATCTTTTTAGTTTTTGTGATGGGACAAAGCTTGAAAAAGACGAGGGTTCGGACTTTTAAAGTAGTTTAAGAAAGTGTATTAAAGTAGTTTAAGCCGTAGTGATCTTTTTGCGGATCATGCTTAGGAAAACAGGGGTTACTCCCAAATAAGAGGCAATTTGAACGTTAGAGATCCGATTTATTAGATCTGGGCGTTGCGTCATGAAATCTCGGTATCTTTCTTCAGCGGTAGCGCTGATATTTTGTAAAATCCGGTCTTGAAAGGCAACGATATGATGTTCCTTCATGATCCTGAAAATCGTGTTGAACTTTGGGAACTCCTCATAGAGTCGATAAAGGCTTTCTTTGGTGATTTGAAGAATCGTTGAATTTTCCAATGCTTCGACATAGAGTCTACTTGGCACACCCGAATGGAAACTACCTAAATCACCGATCCATTCATTTTCTACGGCAAACTGTAAGGTATGTTCTTTGGCATCAGGGGTGACCATATACATCTTGAGGCAGCCCTGAACCACAAAATTCGCATGCTTGCAAACATCGCCTTCATGATGTATGAATTGTCTTCTTTTTACCCTTTTTGGAACAAAAAGCTTTTGTATAGCGGCTTTCTCCTCTGGATCCAGGGCTAGTATCCTGTTTAATTGATCAACTAAAGCGGAGGTTTCGGCCTTAAGGTTGTTGGTTTCATGGAGCATACTACAAAATAGGCAATTTTAACCACTTCAATCAAAATCGTAATCGTCAACATCTCCATCCCCTCCCGATTTGTTCCGGTATCGATATCCTAAAACCAATACTACAATGAGGGTGATGACGATAGGGAAGAACTCCATGCCTTTTTTAAATGTTTCGGTACCCTTTTAGAGGATCGTTCATAAAAGCCTATTTCGGCAACCGATTCTTTATGGTAGCGATTTGCCCCATATGGTTGGCCGAATGCTCCATCACATGATACCAGATGTAGTGGTAGTTCAAACCTTCTTCGATATTCGAGGCGAACCAGGCATCGTCTTTGGTGCGGAGTTTGGCGAGGGATTTTTCACGAACCTCGTCCCATAGCTCCAAATAGTAGCTGATGGGCTGGCCCTTAACGATGCTTTTCACTTTTGCATTGATCTCACCCGCAACACCCAATCGTGTGCGCTCGGCATCGGTCCAATCGCGGCCTTCAAGGGTGGCCACCTGGTAGTAGGATTCCGTAGACACCAAGTGCATGAGCAGGGCCCCTATGCTATTGGCATCGGCATCGTATTCGAAATCGGTCTGGGCTTGGTCCAAATCCTTTACTTGTTCGGTGATCCGGTCCTTCAAATCCTCCAGCATATAGACCATCTGGCCGATTTTGGGGGAATAGCCTTCTACCGATTTGAGTTCCCCTTGGGCATGCAGAAATAGCATGGGTAGGAGTACAAGGGTCAGGCAGCTGGTGATTTTGGAGCATTTCATGGTATGTGGTGTTTCGATTGTTTTGGTTCTTGGAAACCCTCCATTCGGAGCTCATTTCCACAGCAAAAGATACTCCTTTACCTCAAAATACAGGGGGTTGCCGACTCCTTTGACATGGATTTAACACACCAAAAAGACAGCGGAAGCAGGTGCTACTCCCTTGTGATTAGTTGCATTAGCCCATCGAGGATCTCATCCTTCCCCTCCAACAAATGGTCTTTGATTTCGATGTCGGGAAGGACGCCCTGCCCGGTATCGATGCCACTGACCCGTTCGATTTTTCCTTTGGATACATCCACCGCAATCCCGGTGTTGGGTAAGGAATAGGTGAAGATGGATGCAAAAAGGTTGGGGTATTCCGCGGTTTCCTCACCCACGATTTCCCCGAAACCATAATCCTGTATTTGGGCGGCCGTGACCGTGGCTTGGGAATAGGATTGCCGGTTGACCAAAACATGCACCTTGCCCGTAAACCGTTTGCCCTTTGGTTGGGGCTCGTAATATCCAAAATCAAAGGGGTAAATCGTACCATCCGTATGGGTCAAAAACGAGTTCCAATAAGCTTGGGTACTGTCTTTGGTCTGTCGTACGTTTTCCTTGACCAAGGCACTGGATTTCAATTGGAATTTGGACGCCCATTTGAAGGGTTGGTCGGCGATATATGACACCATATAGTCACCAAAGCTATCGTCACCACCGGGATTGTTCCTGAGGTCGATGAGGAGCGTTTTGGCTTTTTGGATTTTGGTTTGGATAAAGGCCGAATCGATGAAGGCCCGGTATCGCGCTTCGTCACCCCCCAGTTCCCCAGGACGCAGGTAGGCCACCGATTCCGAAAGGAAGCGAAACTCACGATCCTTTTGCAAAATATCGTCCCGCTTAAATTCATAATCCTCCATCACCCGGACGCCTTTCAAAACATGGGTTGCCAATTGGCCATTGTACGCCACTTGAACCTCATAGTTATTTTTCCCACCGAATACCTGCCAATAGTATCGGGGCAAGCTAAAACCCTCTAATTGCGCTTGGGCGAAATACGGGCGTTCTGCCGGTATTTGGAGGTATATCCGTTCGAGCACTTTTGCAATGGGTACACCGTTGATCGATTTCAGTTCTGCCCCTATGGGTATAGCTGTTACATCCGACCAGTTTTTTCGAATCAGGGCTTTGCCGTTTTCGATGGCGATTTCCAAGGGGATTATTCGGCCGTCCGATTCGGCATAATCGCGGTAGGCCTGGGCCGGAAAGCTGATCCGTGTATGGGCATTGTGGGCCTTTGCTACCAGTTGTTGGAAAAGGGTGGTGGTCTCCAACATACTGAAGCTGTCTTTTACGATTTGGTTTTGGATCTGGAGATAGTGCGCCTTAAAGGCTTGCTTGGAGGTGTAGGCGTACAGGTCGAAATGTGTAGCCTCCAAGGAGGCCATGAGTTCCTCCAAATCCGATAGAACCTCCTCCTTTGAAAAACGTTGGGCCGACAGCGATAGACTGTACAGAAAAGTCAAGGGGACTATGATTGCCAGCGCAGTTCTTTTCAGAAAGGGTTGTATTTGATGCATTCGTTCGTTTTTGCGGCAAACCTAGGCTGAAAAAGGGTTTTAGGCGTCCGACTGCTTCCGTTAGGACCCTTTTTTCAGTTGTTTCAGGTATTCGCTAGGGGTCTGCTGGGTCATTTTTTTGAAGACATGGTTGAAGGTGGACTTGGAATAAAATCCACATTCATACGCATGGCCGAGCAAGGACAGTGTATCGCGATCAGGGGATCGCAATCGCTCTTTAAAGGCCCCGATCCGATAGGCATTCACCAGGTCATAAAAATTACGATCGCAGTTTTGATTGATTTTTGAAGACAATGCTTTCGGCTTCATCTGCATGGCATCGGCCAACAGCGAAAGGTTGAGGTCGGGGTTGAGATAGGGCCGCTCGGTTTCCATCAATTGCTCCAGTTTTTCGAGAAACGCAGTGTCTTTTTGCCCTTCTTCATGGGGTACTCTTTTAGGATCCGGTTTGAAATGGACGATGTCCCGTTCTTTTTGCACATAGCCTTTGAACCCGATCCAACAGGTGATGATGGCCAAGATCACGAAATTGGGCAGAAAGTAGTAGGTCCGTAATTCATGATCAAACGCGAAGCGATCGATTTCAGTCAAGATGTTCCATAGGATCTGATGGCCGGCATAGATGAAGATCGGGGTTTGCAACCAGTGCAGGGAACGGTTGTCGATTTTCGAGTAATAGTCCTTGAGCCGGTTTTGGTATTTGATCAAAAGGGATAAGGCAATAAAACTATATCCCAAAATGGAGAGCACCCCGATCCATTGTTGGGTCAAATACACATAGGATTGGAAGGGCATTTCGTCGAGGTACAGCCCATCGGAGCCCAACCGATAGATAGCGGTGCGGTAGAATAGGAATTCGAGTACCAAGGGTACAAAGTGCACATAGTGTTTCCTTGTAAATCGGAACTCCGGGTCCGTGATGCATCGGGTATAGAAGTAGAGGGCCGGACCGATACCGTACAGCATCTCCATTTGGATATAGCGGAATACATACAGCAGCCCCTGGTCTTTGAGCACGTTGACCACCACGATGTTCAATGCCATCAAGGCGTAAAAGAAGACCAACAACGCCAAGAAGGTGTTGGCCGTTCGTCTCGGGCGTTTGAAGAGGAGCAACCCACTGAGCACCATGGCCTGTAGGGCGAACACGCAGATGATGGTAAATAGGATGGGGTTGGAGGTAATCATGCCCGGAGGTCGTATTTCAATCTGCCGGCCAAGGTAGGATTTTGCAAGTTGCCATTAAAATATTTGGTGGGTGAAAGGTCGTTTGAAGGTACGAAACCGGGTTTCGATTAAAAATTTAGCCGGTCATTACCTAGATGCAGCGCTAGCTATGGTATCAAGGCCGCTTCGATATAATCTTGGATCAATTGCCGAAGCCCCAGGTGTCGGTGGGGTGCCAATTGGATCATCATCACATAGGCCATATCGTGCTCCAAATCTATTTTGAAGTAGGTGCCGACCGCGCCCCCCCAACCGTAAACCCGTTCCAAATGGTTTGCATCACTGCCCCGAATCGCGAAACCCAAACCAAAACCCGATTCGCCCATGGGGAGACGAAGGCGTTCTTGATACGGCCGCACTTCTTGTAGTTGGTCTTGCAACATCAAAGCCACCGTAGCTTCCTTGAGGATGCGCTGTCCGTTGCCTTCCCCTTTGTTCAACAACATCTGGCAAAAGCGGAGGTAATCATTGGTCGTCGAAACCATGCCACCACCACCATTGAACAAGGTGACCTTTCGGGTATAGCGGTTGTTCCGTTGGGCTTCACTTTGCTGCAAGCCCGAGCCTTCTTGCCAGCGGTAGCCTACGGTAAACCGATCGACTTTGTCTCGGGGCACCTGAAAATGGGTGTCGTGCATATTCAAGGGTGTCAGGATATGCTCTTTCAGATAGCGATCCAAGTCCTTGCCTGAAAGTACCTCGATCAAATACCCACAGATGTTGGTCGAAAAACCATAGCGCCAGTCGGTCCCGGGTTCGAAATATAGGGGCAGTCGGCTCAACTTCAGCACGAACTCCCGGTTCGAAGTGGAGGCGTGCACATGCGCCTCGCGGTACATGCGGTCCATTTCAGGAAATGCGCTCCGTCCATAGGTATAGCCCGAACTGTGGCGGAGCAGATCGATGATCCGGATCGGGTTTTTGGCTTTGACCAGGCCTTTTTCGGTAAATACCTTCATCTCCTGGAACTCGGGAATGAACTTGTAGAGCGGGTCGTCCAGTTTGAATTTCCCTTGTTCGTACAATTGCATCAGGGCCACCGATACGATCGGTTTGGTCATGGAAAAAATCCGGAACAAGCTTCCTTCGTCGAGCGGTGTGGCTTCCGCAAGGTTGGCATACCCATAGCTGTCGAACTGGGCGAGTTGGCCATGACGCAAGATCGCGGTTTGTATCCCCGCCAGCTTGCCGTCGTCGACCAGTCGGTGGAAATGCGCGTTCATTTTTTGCAGGCTGTCCGTTGATAGTCCCACCATTTCCGGCTTGACCTTGCTGAACACGTCGGATTGTGCGTTGGTGAACGCCACACAAAGAAAGACCAACAAGAAGAGTAGATACTTGTTACACAGCATTCGAGATTGTTTTCAATGGGCAATGGTCCATGGCCCTTGATCGACTGTGTTCAAGCTAGCATTTCTTCTGAAGATACACAACCGTTAGGGTTGCAGGAATTTCATGAATTCGGCGACATAGGGGGCTTCATGATCCAGGATACCGCGAATGTGCTTGCCTTCGATCGCCCAAAACCGGGTGGTGTTGGGGTCAGCCGCTTCGAACAGTTTCCTGCCCAAGGCATAGGGTACTTCCTTGTCGGTGGAGCTATGGATGATGGTGGTGGGTACGGTCACCTTTTGTATTTCTTCCATGGCCGGAAAATCATTGTTCATGATCAGGGGTACCGCCCATTTCACCTTTTCGAGGTTCAAGGCATTGGCATAAACCTTTCCGATGTCGGGGAAGGAGCTAAAGGTTCCTTCCAACAACAACCCTTCGATCCGATCTACCCGATGGCCCGCGGTCATGGTGGCAAAGGCACCACCCAAGGATTGGCCCCAAATGATGATGGGGGTATCCGCAACGCCTTTCATGTCGACCACTTCATCAAAAACGGCCAGGGCGTCGCTTTGAAGCGTTTTGGAATTGGTCGCTTCGCCATTCGATTGCCCAAAATCGCGGCGCTCGTAACAAAAGACCTGAAACCCGGCTTCCAATAAGGGTCTGTAGGTGGTTTGAACGGCCGACATCAAGTGCATCCCTTTCCCTGAAAAGTGGAAAATGGTGGCTATAGGGGGGATGGAATCCGGTTTGAAAAGGACACCGTGGAGGGCGACTTCCCCATCCCTTTTGAAATAATGTTCTTCATGGTTCCATTCAGAGCTGAATTCGGCATATTGACTGCCGTTGGTCTGATAGATCATCTTATCGGAAAATCGCGAAAACCGTAGGTAGAGCACTAGGATTACCAATAGGGTAAACAGGGCGACAAGGAGCCACTTCAACACTTTTAGGAACTTTCGCATAGGTTGGTCGTTTGGTTTTTAGACGTTATGGGTATCGGTTTGGTTACGGCAATCCCTGCTTTCTGACGAAGATACGCCTTAAAGGGTGTTACTACGTATTTCATAGAATACTATCTAAGTCTTATTATCAAGGAAATTGTGCGTACCCTCATCGACCACAAATCGCCGAGATAAAGAGAAAGTGTCCGTTTTTCAGGGCTTTGTACAGGCTTCCCCTTTTGGTAAAACCGACGTTCATTTTGTTGGTTCCGGTCAACCGCAAGGTTTCCCCCGGCATTTCATACACAAGATCCACCTCGAGTACGGCGCTTGAAAAGCCCGCTATCAGGCGGATATCCTCGATCCACACTTCGGCAAAGGTTTCGTTCTTGGCCGGTAGGCGATCGGACTCCACATAATGCAAAACCATTGGGGTGTCTTTGTCCAATTCCTCCACCGATCGGATAAAACGTTCGTTGAAATCAGGAAACTTGGAATCCCCGAAGGTCGGCAATCCCAGGTATTCGAATTTTTCGAAATCCCCTCGCGGATCATAAGCGAAATAGAAGGTTTGGGCACAGTCGATTTCAGCGGCCATTTTGTTGGTTTTTTTGTGGGAAGCGCAACCCATCAACAAGCAAAGAAGGAGATAGGGGAAGCAGTTTTTCATGCTTGGAGGTTTTGGATCGCAAACAACAGTTGCTTCTTGTTCAATCGAAATTTGGAAGATCTTGTTTTATCCATCGTATCCCATGGTTAGCAGGTGTTGCCCTTCGAATTCCATATCCAATAAATGGTCGGGCAAGAAGGTGTCGCCCGCTGTTATTTCTGCAAACAGTTTTCCTTTTTTACCCAAGATCAGTTCCACCCGGATCACCTCCAAACCGTCGTACCAATCGGCATCGGCAGGAGTATCCACATAGTCGTCCATATGTGTGTTGTAAAAGGCGATCAATTCCTTTTTACAGTCCCCAAGCCAATCGATATAGCCGATGATCCGTTCGGCCTCTTCCTCGAAGCGATGCGTTCCCAAAAATTCGATGCTGACCCTATCCGGGGGGGTCGGTTGGTTGAAGATCACGATATCCTTCAGGGGGAGGTAACTGTGCTCCCCGGCATCCCCTTGTTGGAAATCAACGGCTGAAAGTGGGGGCCTTTTTTTGGAATGGCGTTTGCGAAAATCTTTGGTAGCGAAAAAGTCGCCATGGGATTTGGCCATGTCCTGCAACTTGTACAGTTTCTTCAGCTCCTTTCGGTCGTTGGTAGCTACGGTCGGTTTAAAGGTGTCATAGGCTGATTTATGATACCCCAAGAGGCTTTGTACGTTCGACAAGATCCGGTCTTCATTGCGGCTACGCGCTTTGGTCTCTAGGTGGTACAGAAGGTCATACAAGTTCGCAAGGCTTTCTTTAGACCCCTTCGAACGTCTAAATTCGTTGGAGTAGTTGATATAGGTCTGTTGTAGGTTTTCGGTCATGGGTTCGGGTCTGGCATATTTTTTAAAGGGTGAAGGGTTGGGGTTCCGCCGATTTGATTTTTATTCCACATCTTCCAAAATCGAAATGCTTTATGTACAATCGATTGGTTCTTAAAGCTCTTAGCTATGTTAGCATTATAGTCCCTAACAAGATAAGGGAGTTCTTACCCAAAACTCGGATTCCCATGTACTTTTTTAGATGGCGAAATACCAAAAAAGTACTTCCTGTAAAAGATGTGCCCGTGCCGATAGCGGTATCCGAACACTATTTCTTAAATTGGAGAGCCCCCAAGCTAGGATACGATCAGAAGCGGTATGAGAATCTTGAAGAAGATTTTTTTGATTTTAATAGGAGTTGTTATCGGTGTATTGGTTCTCAAATGGAATACGGTTACACAATCGTATCATTGGCTCCAATACGCCAACTATGATGAACGCACCTTTTATTTTCAGAACCAAGAGCGGGTTTTCGATCATAGGGTAGTCAGAAAATCTTCCAAACCTTTTGCCTTTCCCAAACGTTCCCAGCATTTTCATATACCGGAGTATTTTGTTTATAAAGATTCCACGATCCATACCTCTTCCTTTATCGATCAAATGGGTTATGAAGGCCTCATCGTAATCAAAGAAGGGCGTGTAGCTTATGAGGCGTATTGGCGTGGCATGGAAAGCGAAACGACACATTCGGCCATGTCAATGAGTAAATCGATCCTATCGATGTTGGTCGGTTTTGCCATTGATGACGGATTTATACATAGCATTGACGACAACATCGTCACCTACTTGCCGGAGTTACGAGGAACGGCCCTCGATGGGATAAAGGTCACCGATTGTCTGGATATGCTATCGGGTATCGCGTTTTGCGACTTTTGTGAAGCCGATGCGACCCAGGCGACCTTAACGCAATTTTTCTGGCATTTTTCTTTTGACCGTCCCCTTATCGAGTTTGTATCGAAGCTGCAGGCAAGCAGCGAACCAGGTGTCTCATGGAATTATCAAACCATGGACGCCATAATTATCGGTTTGGTTTTGGATCGGGCCCTTTTGGATAAGACCATTACGGAATACACCCAAGCTAAACTTTGGGAACCCCTTGGTGCCGAACATGATGCCCAATGGATTATGGGAGGTAAGGAATTGGAATTGGTCGGGAGTAATTTCACGGCCAGCTTGCGGGATTTCGCAAAGTTGGGCCAGTTCTATTTGCAAAAAGGGACTTGGCAAGGCAAGCAGCTCTTAAGCAAAGACTGGATAATGACTTCGACCATACCCGATAAAGAGGTCTTGCGCTCTGGTATGCACAGCAGCGATACCTTGGGTCATTGGGGATATAAACACTTTTGGTGGACCCCTGAGCGTACCAGTGGACACGAGTTTATGGCAGCTGGTAGGTTTGGGCAAATACTTTACATTAATGTGGATAAGGAGGTTGTCATCGTCGGTTTAAGAATCGGACCGGATCCTAGCGAGGTCACCAATGAAAGTGAATTCAATTTGAACAGTAAAGTCTATTTGTTCCAGCAAATCGCCGAATCGTTGGATTGATCATTAACCGGTCTACCACGGCTTGTCATGCTCCTTTTTTCTTGCAGCTTGTTAGAGTGATGAGGATGCCTTTAAGTGCCGTTTTCCAAAAACCCCAACCAAGATTACACTGGTCCCTAGGCTTAGGGTAACGAAAATCAAATTATGGTACAGGGCGTCCGATGTCGCAAAAGTCATAGCCCCGATCGTAGCATTGAAACTGGCATGGCACAGCGTGGTCATCAAAATGCTTTGTCGGGTGTTGTTGTAGATCCAGGTGAGGATGATCGCCATGGCAATGGCCCCTAGTGAACCGGTGATGTAAAAGATGTAAAACGGTTCGGGAGCGCCTGCAATGGGGGAAATCGTCCAGAAGGGAAAATGCCAAAGGGCCCAAACCCCTCCAAGGATCAGCGAGGCTTCAAGGGCATTGCGTGACTTTTGAAGGCGGGGTAGGGCATACCCCCGCCATCCCACTTCTTCCAAGATCAAGAAAATGGAAATGATAAGGAAGTTGATCGCGATCACACCGGGATTCGCGAGCGCATCGTACTTGAAAAAGAGCGCAAAGATACCATGGGTCATCAACGTCAGCAAGGCGGGTGTGAACAGGGCCAAATACCAGATCGGCCTCACTTTGGATCGGATCAAACCGCTGTACAAGGTCCGTAATCCTTGCTTTCCTGAATTTCGATAGGTAAGGAAAGTCGCGGCAGCAATGGGGCCCACAAAACCAAGGGGGATCAAGGTATTGGGGAGCATCTCAAAATAAATCGGAACCCAAACGCCCCAGGCGATAAGAAAGCTCAGCAACAGGTAGTGGAGGAGTTCTTGGTATGACCTTTCTGTTGGTTGTTCCATAAGGCTCTCAATGTCTTTTAGGCGTAATTTTCAATGGCGCGATCAGTTCGGATGTCCCCGATGTGGTAGTGTGCGACAATCTCGTCGATTTGCCCGTTTTTGATATAATACCATTCACTGACCTCGAGGGTGAAATCATCCCCTTGTTGGGCGGTGTAGCGTACGCAGGCTTTGTCTTTACCATAGATGGTATCGTGCACGGTAAACGTCTTCCCTAGGAATTTGTCCTCGTTGGCGGCCACCAATTCCATATAGGCTTTTCTACCTTTGATTATGCCAAAGGGACTGTGGTGTTTGAACTGTTCGCTAATGGGTAGCTTTGTGTATTCTCCTGTTTCCCATTTGGCGAACCAAAGGGCTACCAATTTGCTTACTTCCATAGTATTCCAAAATAGTATCGTTAAGATACATCATTTCGAGCGGGTTGGCTACTGATCAGCGCTCAGAGATACCCCAAATACAACAAGGTCATGACCGTGGTATTGTACACCCCATGGCATATGATAGCGTACCAAAGGTTTCTTTTGAAATAGATGAAAAGTCCTAAGTATACCGCCCCGACGACCAAGGCGTTTACAACGCCCAAGGCCCCCAGTTGGATATGATACCCGCCAAAAAGGAGGGCCGTTATCGCAAAACCGATAAGGGTGGCGTACCGACCTTGGATCAGTTGCTCCAAGCGGGTAAAGATAAAACCGTGGAAAACGATTTCTTCGTACAAGCCGCCAATCAGCCAACCCATGATAACCATAATAAAGAACTGTACTTTGCTCTCTTGGAGGGTCTCCGTCAATCCGCTATCATGATACTCCAGGGGTATCAATGACTCCAGCAACGGATGGAAGACCAGCAGCATAAAGGCCACGGTGAGCAAGGCGACACCCCCGCCGACCAGCACCGCTTTTAGGGTACATTGCTTCCAACGGAAACCGATGTTAGCGAAGCCTTCATTGGACTTCCTCAAGGCGAAGTACGTCAGTAGGAGTATGGGAATGGCGTAGGTAAAAAAGGGGAACAGTCCCGCATGGGGCAACAAGACGATAACACCAATGGCGATGAGGTTCAGTATTATTTTGAAGTCCATACCCCAAGATCGGGCTTTTTCCTTGATCTGAGGTGGGTCTGCAATGGATTTCAAAAGATGCTGCATTGGTTCATCCCAACCGCCAGAGTTCCAAAAAGACCAACAGTATTTGTACGACACCGAGCAGTATGGGGATCCAAAGGGCTTTCCAAGGGGCACCCCCTAAGCGTCCGAGTCCTGCCAACAATATCGTAAGCACGCCCAAGCCCGCCCAGGGGAGTAGGTCGAGGTGCCGTAGGCCAAAAAGCGCCCGTTCCTTACCGGTCAGCTCGGCATAGTCCAACGCCAGATCGTACTGCAGTTTTAAGGCCGTTATTATACCGAGTATACCTAGAAAATAGGCGATGGGTACTGGTTTTAGCATGTTTTACGTTCTTGAAATCCAACAGTCTTTCGCGGGTCGCGTTCCCGTAAAGATATCGTCGGTTTTAAAGATACTGTTTCGAGATGGATTCGCTAACAGTGTATTGATTCCGGAGTTTGCAGCCGGTCTCCGTTTTTGAGCCCCCAATCATTGAGTTCATGGATGATCTTGTGTAGACTTTCACCCAGTTCCGTTAGGCTGTATTCGACCCTTGGGGGCACTTCGGCGAATACCTCCCTATGGATGATGCCATCCGCTTCCAGTTCCCGTAGGCTATCGGTCAACATTTTCTTGCTGATGTTTTGGATGTGGCGGTGCATGACCCCAAAGCGGTTGATCTCCGAATACAGAGCATAAATGATCCGGATTTTCCATTTTCCCCCGATAACGGACATGGTGGTTTTGACCCCGCAGGGCGTTTCGGCAGCAAGTTGCTCGTTTTCCGAACTTTTTTTCATTATTCAACTATTTGATAAACAGCAATAGTAACTTTTTCGTGACTAGCTTACAAAAATATAACTACTTGACAAAAGTAAACCATTGGGATAATTTTGTGGCGAATTAATGATAAAAACGTACCATCATGATTACTAATAACGCCAAAATCGTCCGTTTCCACCAAACTGGAAACGCCGATGTTTTGCAAATCGAAGAAGCGTCCATCCCGAGTCCGATCAAGGATGAAGTGACGATCAAAGTAGCCGCTATCGGACTCAACCGTGCCGAAGTGATGTTCCGCGAAGGCCAGTATTTGGAGACCCCGGTATTTCCTTCCCGCATCGGCTATGAGGTCAGTGGGGTCATTGAAGCGGTGGGCGAAGAAGTAAGCTCGGTCAAGGTAGGAGATCGGGTAAGTACCATTCCCGCTTTTTCCATCGGGCAGTATGGGGTGTATGGCGAATACGCCACGGTACCGGAACATGCGGTCACTGCCTATCCGGATACCCTGAGCCCAGAAGAAGGCACCTCCATTTGGATGGCCTACCTCACCGCCTATGGCGCCTTAATCGAGTTGGCCCAAACGAAACCAGGTGACCATGTCTTGATTACCGCCGCGAGCAGCAGCGTGGGTCTGGCGTCCATTCAAATCGCCAAAACCGAAGGGGCCGTGGTCATCGCTACCACCCGAACCGCTACTAAAAAACAGTTCCTGCTCGATGCAGGAGCGGATCATGTCATCGTTACGAATGATGAGGACTTGGAGGAACGGGTGCATAACATCACCAATGCCGCTGGAATGAACGTGGTCTTCGATCCGGTCGGGGGACCTTCGGTCGAAACTTTGGCCAAGGCATCGGCAAACCAAGGCATTCTTATCGAGTATGGAGCTTTGTCTCCTGAACCGACGCCGTACCCCTTGTTTACGTCCTTACAAAAAGGCCTTAGCATACGCGGCTATACCCTCTTTGAAATCACTAAAGATCCGGAACGCCTTGCCCGCGGGAAAGCCTATCTGTACGACAAGTTCGCAACTTCAGCCCTGCAACCCATCATTGACCGCACCTTTGTGTTCGATGAGATCGTAGATGCCCATAAGTATATGGAATCCAATGTGCAGCGCGGTAAGATCGTGGTCACGGTTTAAGACTGCCTTCGCAGGCAACTTAAAAGACAGAAAGCATTCGAACGAATGCTTTTTGTTTTTATGCAAGATAAAATAGGATTATCACCATAGGGGTAACCAAATCTTGCTCAAAGATTTGCAAGAATCAAGGCTGTAGTGAAGGGGCTGTTCTGCCCCTTGGCAGGTTAGGGCTGGTCAGTACATGAGTCCCTACTTGCACATACTGATCAAGGCATCCGCGACATTGCCAAGGTTATGCGAAATCAAGGCCAGCAAAATGCTGCCCGTCTTCATGGTGATCCATGCCCATATCATGCCTAAGGCAAAGGTGCCGAAAAAGGGCGCCGCGTTGAAGACCACCTCCCAATTGCCGTCTAAAAAGAAACCATGCCCCAATCCAAAGAGTATGGCGGTGATGATGATGGCGGGATGCAGGAATTTATTCGCCTTGAGGATTTTGGCCAGCAAGCCGAGCATGATGCCCCGGTAGGCGATTTCCTCATTGATGCCCGGCATACTGAGTTGGAACATAAGGGTTTCCCAATTCCATTCCGTAGTGAAGGGGTTCAAGGCGATGTTCAAGACCGATGATAAAAGGAAAATCACGCTGATGATGATGATGCCCTTCTTGAGGTGTTTTTTGTCCTGTTTGAGGGTGAGGTAGTAGTCTTTGAGTTCGAATTTTCGGTAGAGCAGGAGGAAGACCACGGCCCCAAGGATCGCAAATACCTTTCCGTCCCAATTCCACTGACCCTCGAAGATCCGGAAAGCGGGTACATGACCGGGCAAGGCCAATAACAAGCTGTTGCCGATAAAGAAGATGGAAAACGCGAGCAAAATCTTTAGGCTTTCCGAGGTCCGGTTTTTTAAAGTCAGGGCGATGATCGGGAGTACAAAGATCAAATGCAGCAGGTGTTCTACGAGTACTTTTTCCATGGGTTGTATGGGTTGGTTACCGCAGTGGTAGCGGTTTGGAGGTTCGGATTAGTTGGTGGCGGTGGTGTCGGGTTCGGTTTCGATGATTTCCTCGATCCGGGCAAGCAATCGTTGTTCGGCCCCTACCACGTCCCACAGCATCATCCTTAAAATCTCTTTTTTGTTCTTATCGGTGGATTCGAAGTTCTGAAAGGTGAAATCCATCTGCTTTTCAATGCGGTTAAGCAGGTTTTCCTTGCGTTCGGCGATATCGGCCAGTGCCGACAAACGCTCGTATTCGATCAATTCGATTTTAGTGGTCGCTATGGCATTCCATGAATTCGTTTTGATGATGGGCGAATACACCCCTTTGGATCGGATGACGATCTCGTATAAGGAAACCGTCGCATCGTCCATATAGGCGTTGAGGGTATCTATGGAGGCCATTTGGGCGGGAATGACCCGTTGGATGTCCGCCACACTGTCTTCCAATTCCTTGTCAATGGATGAAAAGATCTGGTCGAGATAGGCTTTTTCCTTGCGTTCATCGTTCCAATTGTTGATGAACAGGGCGATTAGGATGCCGATGATCACGGAGACGACCTCCCGGATGATTTGCTTCATATGCCGATTTCTTGCTTGATGGGGAGGAAACGGATTTCCTACCGCTTTCAAATTAGGCAAAAAAAAGCCAATAGCCGAAAGCCTTGGTAGGGTGGGTCTTTTTTAAAGTTTGGTTTTTAGCAATGCTACTGCTTTTCGAAACGGTTCTTGGCCCACTTCCTTTTCACCGAAGACCAAGATATTGCCTTTCCGCTGATCAACGATCAATAGCGCATTTCCTTTAACAATACGAAAGCCTTGAAAATCCGACCATGGAATGATGGATTCGGTCAAATCATCACTATATCTCAAGGCATTGTCCAAAAACTCAAAAACGCCTTTGGTGATGGTCCCTTTGTTCGACTCCAAGTTTTCTATGGCCCTTGTCTTCAACCCCTTCCTTTTGGTGGAGAATTCCCGATAAATACGATAGGCTTCGTACCCGAAGAGAAGTCCGATAATCAGTGGGAAGGCCCCAAAATCGTGCCCTGCATATAGCAAGGCCGTTCCAATCAGAATTAGTACAAGACCTAGCAAAAGCTGTATTCGTAATTTTTGGATGAGGTCTGCATAAACCAGCGGAAAAAGTAAGTCGATTTGACTGAGATATGTCGCTTTTTCAAACGGGATTTCAAGTCGTAAGGCCGTCATCGATTGATGTAGTATAACAGCCAAAGGAGCCCTATGAGCAGTAACCCAAGAACGACCCGTTCTTTGCGCCTTTGGGCTTTTGCTTTGGAGCGGATCTTGTTTTTCACTTCTTCCAATTCGGTAGCCGTCAGTTTCGGAAAGTCGAATTCCCTTTCAGTGTCTTTGCTGGTATAATGCAGCCTATTCCGTTTGAATTTACCTTTGGCTTTCTCTTTTCGTGCTTGTTTTCGGGCCAAGGTCGCCTTGAATTGGGATAAACTTCCGTCAGCCATGAGTGGTATCGTTTTCGTAGTCCGTTCTTGATGGAGGCCAGTCCTGCTTGATCCGTGCTATGATTTCGCTGCGGTGCTGCGCCCAATCCGGATACTCTTTCCATTCCTCTTCCGTTTTGAAATACAGTACTTTGTTGATTTTACCAACCAGCATTTCGCCATCGATTTCAATGCTTTTCCAACCCCCTTTAAATTTTTCTTCATAGAAAATCGCATCCCGCCCCCGGCTTTTTATCCGCCAGCCGCGTTTGTGCTCCTTCTTTGCCTGCAAACGGTTGCTCATAAAAAAATAGAGCACAAGCACAGTTAATAAGGCGGCAATGATCAAAAAGGTTTTCAATCTCCAAGTAATTTAAATGTGCTGGAACCGTTTCCGCTAGGGTTGTGGATAATCGGCACTTTCATCCGTATCCTCGTTAGCCAGAACCTATTTCCAACCTAAAAGGTAGTGAATTGCGTGAATTCACCCTATCCTATGTTTTTAGTTTCTTGTCGATTTCCTATGATGCGAAGAATGCCTTCGAATGCTGGGTGAGGGTTCGTTCATTGTTTGGAGTCGAAGAACTTAATGGCTTCGATGATGTTTTGGTCCTTGTCAAGATTTTCAAAGTTGGTCTGTTTGATGACCTCGATATCCGGTACGATCGTTGCCGTATATCGTGCCGAACGATCGGTTCCATAACTTTCGGTAATGGCCGCTTTGATCCCAAAGGGAAGGTCATACATATCATTGGCCGTGGTGTTGCCATAACTTTCTTCGCCGATTACAATGGTGTTCTTTCGCCCTCGAAAGCCCAAGATCACGAATTCACCGGCACTGTTGGTCAACACCCCGGATAGCAAGGCTACCGGAATATGGGGTTTGGGTGGGGCAGCGATCGTTACCGCATTGTTCTCTTTATGGTTTTTATACAAGACCCCCTCATGCAGACAGGACAGGGTCTTGACATGTTTGTCGATATCGAGTACCAAATGGGTGCGTCCGTTGCCCAATAAGTGGTAGAGTCCGGTCAACATGACATTGGAGTTGCCGCCCACGTTCAGGCGTACATCGATGATCCAGCCTTTGATGTCGTTGGCGTTGTCGATTTCCAAAATTGCGTCGTAGATGTTTTGCGCCGCTGCGTCCAATTCTTCCCTAGTGGCATCTTTGAGCAACATGCCGGGGATGTACACATAACCATAATTTTTTTGGATGACCTTGGCCTCAAAGGGTTTGTTGCTTTCATAGGCGATCAAGGTGCTTTTATTGAATTGCTCTTGACTGAGCGGTTTTCCCAAAGTGCTGCCGTACCAATTTTTCTCCGAGAATAAAATCAAATGGTTTCCTTGAATGCTGTCGAACAGTTTGGTGGCTTGTTTTAAGGAGGCCTCCAAGCTTTCATTTTGTAAGGCTTCTTTTAGGGTATACGATCGTATGGCAGGCCAGTCTATGGCTTTGGTATTCAAATAATTTTCCTGCAACTCCTCGAATAAGGCATTGTAGAGGGTACTAATACTGTCTTTGGTGGTGAGGGGGCTTTCCTGACCTTGGGTAGTCGTTGTACACCAGAAAAAACAGCCCGCGATTAGTGAACAAAGTGCTCTCATGGTTTCTTTTTTTGATTGAGGGTGTAAATCTCGCCAAGGGCTTGTTGCTTTTCAAGAAAAGAAGGGCGAAGTAGGTCCACAAAAAAAAAGTTGGACGCATCCGAACCCTTCCTTTGTTCGCATGGAGGCAGGTCGAAAGGTATCCGGGGTGCACCAAAGCTGTCAACTGGCCAAGCGTTATTTTTTAAGGAAGTCGCCTAAAATGGCATCCAAGGATGCCAGATCCTTTTTGGTTCGTAGAGTAGCATCCAGGGCAGGGTCGCCCATTTGTTGCACTCGGTATTCCGGTAATTTTTCCTGAAATAGCAACAAAACGAAAGTGTCTACCAAGCGTTCCTTGAGTCCGTGTGAAAGCTGGTGGGCCTGTACGACGGAACGCTCCATGCCCATATGGGTGATCTCATGGATGATGGTATAGGCCGGATTTGGGTATTTCACGAAGTCCCCGGCTTGGTTCGTCAACAGCGTGATCGTTCCGTTTTCGGGGTCATAACTTCCTCCGGTGCCGTACAAGGTGAACACCACTTGGTAGCGTTCGAATAGGTGGAATTCCCAGTCCCACCCCTTTTTTTCATGGGCGATTTGCTTCAAAAACCCATGCAGTAGACTCAATTGTTCCACAACTTTCCCCTGGGCCTGTTCGTAATCGGCCGCTTTAAAAAACCGGCTTTCCATGAGCGTGTAAACGGCGGCGTAATCTCCATTTCCGAAGGTCCCCTTTTTCGATTTAAGGATCAAGGAATCGATTAAAGGGGCTTCAGGCAGGTGGATGGTATAGCCTTGTTGTTCCAAAAAAGCGTAATCGTTGATCGTACGCCAAACCGATGCGGCTTCTTGGGCCACCGTCGGCGGTACGATCTCAATTCGGGGAGTGGAGGTTTGTGATACACCGGTGATGCATACCAGCAAAACAACCAGCCTTGTGAAATGGTTTGATTTCATGTGCTATTCCTTGTTCGTGTTGAGCCATTGTTGGGCTTCGTTGGTATACCAATTCGGAGAAAAATTCGGGGCGTTCACGATATGCTCAAAATGGTATCTGGCCTTGTTATTTTCCCCTTTTCTCGCGTAGAAATTCCCGAGATAGGTGTGCACATACGGATTGTCCGGTGTGGTTTCCAAGAGCTTTTTTCCGATGTTTTCCAAAGGAATATCGAAATCATTGAACTCCCCTAAATCCATATAAAAGGCTACATCCTTTAAGAAGGACAGCGTATGCAGCAGGTTCAGATCGGCGTACTCCAAATACTCGGGGTAGGTCGAAAAGAGGTGTTCGATCAAGGCCGCACTTGTTTTCATCTGCTCAGGATCGTATCGTGCCATATAGGAAGCCGCAAGCGCCTGTGCCCTTATTTTCTGCCTATACAGCTTGCTATTCGCAATCGGTCCTGAAAAAGCATCCCTTTTTTCGAACAAAGGGGTTTCGGTGAGTTCAAACACATAGTTCTTTAGGAAACTCAAGGCGAAAAGGGAGGAGGTCACCTCCCCATTGATCAAGCGGGCGGGATCGCTCATCAAGCTGTTGTTCGCCAATAGGGTCAGGGTAAGGCCCTGCGCGGGAATTTTCAATAAGAGACTGGAGTAACAATCGTATTGCCCATAGGCCCAAACGATATCCAAATTTTCGAATTGTTGGTTGAAAATACCATAGCCATAAGGCAATTCGGTGCGATAGGAGGTGAACATGCGTTTTTTGGAAATGCTGTCGATGATTTGGTCGTTATCTAAGGCCCGATTGAATAGGGCCAGGTCTTTCAGGTTCGAAACGATACCGGCGGAAGCGGAATAGCCATAGTCTACAAAACCGTTTTCAATGCCATTATCCAAAACATAAGGTTTGGCCAAGTTTTCGATTTGGGTGGAATCTTGCAACAAAAAGGTATGTTGTAACTGCAACGGGGTCAAGATTTCTTGCTCCATCACTTCCGAAAAGGAGGTGCCGGCCGCCTGTTCGATGACTTTGGTGAGCGCGCCGAAGCGGGAACTGTAATAGAATTCCTCGCCGATTCGCCCTTGTGAGGTGTGCGAGAGCACATGTTTTACCAATATGGAATCGTGGAGCACGGGCTCGGGCAGGTAGGTATTGATCGGGTCATCAAGGGATAATTTGTTTTGCGCCGCCAGTTTCATCACCAACACGCCTGAAAAGACCTTGGTAATGGAGGCTATGGGAAACAAGGTGTTCTCATTCACGGGTGTCCCGGCTTCCCGATCCGCCATACCTATATAGCGTTCATAGATCAGCGCCCCATCCTTCTCGATGGAAACGGCAAGCCCAGGAATTTGAAAGTAGTCTCGGAGGGCGGTAAGTTCTTGGGTGAAGACCGTTGCCTTTGTATCGGTAGGCTTTTCGGTTTCCGTGCAAGAGGCGATACCGAATACTAGCACCATGACACTTAGCTTGGTCAGGAAGCCTTGTATGGTGGTCTTCGTACGATGGGTATTCAATGGATCGTCCATGCGCTTGGTTTTGTTGGTACAATGATAGGGCATGTGGCCGTATCCGCATGGCATCATTGCAAAAAGGGAGTTCCACATTTCATTTTTGGAACCTTTCTTGGCCGTCATCCCTTTTGTTTGAGATATTCTGACGGGGTTTTGTCGGTGAACTTTTTGAAGGTGCGGTAAAAGGAGGTCTTCGAATTGAAGCCGCTTTCATGGGCGATGCCGACCAGGGTGATGTGGTCGTAGGCCTTGTTGTTGATCTTTTCGATGACGGTCGCCACCCGGTATTCGTTGATGAAGTCCGAAAAGTTTTTCCCGCTACCTTCATTGATGATTCGTGACAGCAAATTGGGGTGCAGTTCAAGCTGTTCGGCCAAAGAATTCAAGGTCAATTCGGGATTGAGATAGTACAGATTCCGTTCGATTTCCGTTTTCAACCAATCGACCTTTTGGTCCAATCCATCGATGGCTTTTTTCTCGGTATTGGGTTTCATTTCCAGCAACACATATTCGGGTCGTAGAAACACTTCGATGCCCATTAAAAGAGCCACAACACCCATCAAGAGATAGAGGGGGTAATACTGTCGAAAGTCCAATTCATAATCAAAGAAGAAGAAATCTACGAAAGTATAGGGCAACCACAAGATCCACATGAGTCCGAAAAAAAGGATCAAGCGCTTCAGCCATACCAATTTGTATTTATCGCTGTTGCTGTAGTTCTCTGCCAGTAGCTGGGTAAAATCCTTGATTTTTAATATGGAAAGCCGCACATAAACAGCAATGGATAGGATGGCCAAGAGTTGAAAGAAGGGCCCGATCATGATAAACGCTTGGGTCTGATGGATGGGCTTGCCGGTGCTATGACTTTCTAGCACCTGAACGATATGAAAGGCCATTTCCAGTAGGAAGGGACTAAAATGCAGGTAGTGCTTGGGTTGGAACCCGAAGGATGGGTCAATGAGTTTGACCACGTAGAAATACAAGGCCGGCCCGATACACAAAAGGTAGGTCGTGATCGGAAACCAAGTGATTTTCGGATAGTACTCCAAAAGTCCGATATCCGATAAAAAAACCCACGCCAACCAAAGGGAAATGGCCATGACCACAAAAGCCATGAATTTATTGGCCGCCCTATTCTTCCTTTTGGTAAAGAAGAGCAGCAATCCAAAAGTGGACCCGACGATCAAAAAGATGCCGATCAATAGGTTCCAAAGAGTAAAATTCAAGCTGAGTTCCATGGTATCGTTGGCAAGGGGGCCTTCCCCCATTATGGCGTATAAGGTACGATAGGCTAGGGGTTAAATCCAACGGTACCGCATTCCAAGGCTTCGATTTGTGGCAGCATGTTGAATCGTACGTTTTTCCCATCAAAAAGGTATTCGGCCCGGTTGCCACCACGTGCTTCCTCCCAAAAAACCTCTTGGGTTTGAAAAAACAGGGCGACGGTATAGAACAAGCACTCCTCCTTGGCCTTGAGCGTTCTTTTGAACTCCGAAGGCCCATCAAGTGAGGCCAGCGAAGTTAGCCCGTAGCTCATCGAATCGCGCTTGACAAGCGTCATGGTGTCTGGCGGCAATAGGACTTTGACAAAGGTGGTGGGGGAATCCGGGATTGGGAAGGCCTCCGCGGGAAAATGGAGGGCCAAATCGATCGGATGCTCGTTCGTATTCACGACCCGGGTGTAAAACACCAAATAGCTGTGTTTGAAGTGTTCCGTTGTGAGGCCGGTATATGGGCCGCCTTTTGGGTAGCTGTTCTGGAACACCACCCCATTTTTTTCATGACTGCTATACCAGTTCGTATCGGCATGTTGTGCATAGGTCAAAGCACAAAACAGTGCCATTTGGAAGGTCGTTCGAACGCGTTTCATAGCAATGATCAGTAACCGTATTTGATCGCATCAAGGCTGTCTTTTTGCCTTTTCTGTTTTAGGGTCGGTAAGCCGATCGATAACCTGTTCTTGTCTACACTATCAAGATCGATCGCATTCGATAACTCCCCATTGGGTTTGGTATAGGTGCCATAGACTTGGGGCCTGTTATACTTTAAGTGGTACAGATCGATCATAGTACCCAACATCATTGGCGGACAGGTCCCATTTTGAATGAACCCCTCGACTTTCTTCAGAAAGTACTCCCGGTTGGGGGAGTCGAAGGTATGGAGCAACATGATATCGATGTTCGTTGGGATCCTGTCCACTTTGAAACCTCCGATGACCTGATCGTTCGGATACCCGATGGTTTCGAAAATTTCCTTGATCCGGATTTCATTGACGGTGTCTATGCTGTCGATTTGACTTTCATCCGGTTCGGGCACCAAGCGGAATTTTTGGTCCAAATCCCTCATTTTTTGGATTTCCTTTCGCAGCCCAAGATCCAAACTGGCTTCATAAGCTTCCCTTAGTTCGGGATACTTGGCTTTGATACCCGCGCCCAGTTCGGTTTCAAAGAACGCCGCGTAAACCGTATCTCTTTCCAAAGCGGCAAGCTCCGTTCCGTGTTGAATCCGTTCCTCCAAAAAGCGTGCGGTGACTGCATCTTTTTTTAAAATCGCACTGGCTTTGGAAAACTTGGAAATTTCATTGTAGAGCGGCGTATTCAAGGGTTTGCAGTGCGCAAAGGCCTTCTCGTACAAGAGAAAGGCTTCCTCGAAGTTTTTGGTTTCAAATTGGTAATCCGCTTGGTAGATGAGCGGATAGTATCCCCTTACATAATCGCATTGTGGGGGTACTTTTTCCGAACAACCAATTACGAATAAGGCAAGGACGAAGACTAGGGTGTATTTCACTGAGGTTGGTTTTAGGTTATACATGTTGCAAGTTGGGGACATTGAGGGCTGCCCAGCCATCAAACGATAGTAGTAAGTTAAGGAAAAAGGGACAGCTGTTGGCATGGTTTTGGGCATTTGTCATGCCTTCCCTCTTACCATCCTCCGAAAGCCCTTAGGATCAATGCTATGGGGAAAATAACCAAGGCAAGGATAAAGATCATTTTGCCCTGTTTTCGGTCCTTTTCCGAATAGGTGTATACTTTTTGTCCGTTGGGTAGGGTCTTCTTTGCCGTCCATAGAAAATAGCCAATCAGTATGCCCAAAAGCCCCCCGAGGATGGCGAAGATGTATCCGGCCATGATCCAGGCTTTTTGACTTTCCTCAGGTTTGGCAAGTTGTTCGATGCGTTGCTTTTTGAGGGCTTGCAACAGCTCTTTATCGATGGATTTACCGCGTTGGGTCAAGATGTTCCGCGCAAGCGAATAATCGAACTCGTTCCACTCGTCGGCCTTAAGAAGGATATCGTAGAGTTCCTCATCTGAAAATTCAAAAAGGTAATAGTCGCTGTCCACTTCATGGATCAGCCGCTCGGCCTGGGCTTCCAAGATTTTTTCGGCTTGTTCAAAGTCCGAGGGCTTGATTCGGATTTCGTATTGGTGGTCTAGGGTATTGCCTGAAAAGGTCACGTCAACGGGTGCGATATTGTCGGCCAGTACCGAGGCAATATGGTGTTCCTTAAGCAATTCCATGAGCTCGGTCGCCTGATCACGGGACGGGAATTTCTTAAATATGGAAAGGTCTTCATTCATTGTTCATATTTATTCAGTCGGAATCGGGAGGTCGTGCATCCTTAAAAAAGACAGTTTGTCCCAATAGCCGCGTTGGAATTTGATTTTTCCATTTACCACGTGAAAAAAACCACATCCCCTTAATCCTAAGGGGTCTTTCCATTCCAAGATGGCCCATTCACCATCCTCAAACAGATTTTCGACAATACAGGTCATGTCGGCGGTCTCGAATTCGGTCTTGAACATGGCGCCGATCGCCTGTTTGCCTTCGACGGGATCATTCGCTACTTGATGGTTTACCGCATCCGAATGATAGAGCTCGGTGAGTTCTTCGGCCGTGCCCTCGTTGAATAAGGCCACCCATCGTGCCACGAGTTCTTTGGGTTTCATAATCGATAAATTTAGCCCAAGGAAGTTAGGAAAAAAGCAACAAGCGATTGGTATGCGGTATGACTTTTATCCTAGCAAATCATTCATTGAGCTGCACCGACTTGATATCGGCCAAGAGTTTTGAAATGATGCGGTCATTCTTTCCGTAATCATACAATTGCCCTTTGATCACCGCGTTGAATTCCGCCAATACTTGTTCCTTCCGCTGGCTTAAGGTGATCACCATTGTTCCTTTGAAGGAGAGCAGATCGGGTTTTAGGTCGCCAACGATCAAGATGCCGTCTTTTGCTTGATGGAATTCGTTGAAATCCACCTTTTTATTCGCCGAAATGGCACAGAGTACCCGAACGAAAACCTCGTTCATCGGTAGGTCGAAGGTGGCGGTTTTCCGCTTTGCGGTTTTGACCCCTAGTTTTGAATAGATCGGCACCGCGATTTCCATGATCAGATTGGTAGACAATCCGGTAAACGTACCGAATACCAAATCCAACTTGTCGAGGATGTATTGCGAATCGATGCGCTCATTGGATTGTTTGGCGTAGGCATGGATATAGTCCAATACATCAGTATGCCGAGCCACTTTCGCAATATCGGTTTCATACCGCCATGAGGTGATGATCTTCGATTCGGGTCGTACGATCACCGTGCCGCAGTTGGGGCAAATTGGTTCTTCCGTTTCAAATCCGCAATGATGACAGAACATAGAGACTGCTCGCTTTGTAAATTAGAATTTCGTTGCTGCGGTCGACTCGCATTTGTTTCGCGACCGCTTAGCCGTTTTTGTTCATCAGATCGATCAGAATGCCGATGAGGATGACCAAGAACGACCCCATGGTCGTCCCGAAGATATACGCAAGAAAGCCTTTGACATAGCTCCAAATGCTTTTTTTATTGAAGAAGTTGCCAATGGCCCAAGCCGAATACAACAAGGCGGTATATAGGGCCACATCGTTCACCTGCCAACCCGTGGCACTTTCAAGGATTCCGTATAGCGCGAAAATCAAGTTTCCGATCCCAATGGTAAAGAAGACCAAAATGAAGATCTCGTAGATGTTGAATTTGGATTTTAAATAAAACAGCCTGATCCAGAAACCAATGAAAAAGCCCAATAGAATGTTGACGAAACCGAAGTTTTCAGAGACCCACTCAAATGCTTTTTGAACCCCTGGACTATCGATGGCGTCGGAGGCCGTACCTGTTTTGAAGCCGAAAAGCTGTTGGCAGATCACAAAAAACAGCGAACTGAAAATGACGAACAGGATGGGTTTGACCAGTCTTTTTCGGTCATAGATCAAAAACTCCCGAACGGTCTTGCCGGGTCGGAGGATCAGTTCTTTTATGGTATAGAAGATGCCCTTGTCAAAGTTTAGGACACTGCCGATCTCATTCCAAATGTAGGTGCCGTCGATCCGTTCCAACGGACTGCCGTTTTCAACTTCTTGCAAGGTTTCATTTTCTATAGGGTCACTCATGGGGTGTGGTTTTTTTGAGGGTTGGTTGGTCGCCTATTGCGGTAAACGTTTCAGCAATATAACTAAGTTACATCTGAGGTATAAATGAGTTATGGTGTGTATTGTCAAGCATTATTTACCAAAACCAACATTTCGTTTTTCAGGTTTAACCGTACGTTTCAATTCCTCATACTTTTGGTCAAATTCTTCTTTGGTTATAGCATTTATCGATTTTAACCAACGAAAATTGCCCAGCTGGTTTTCATAGTTCAGGTTTTCGTCAATAATGGCATAGTTCTCACGCAAATAGCGATTCCTGGTTTTTATGAGCTCATCCAAAAATTCATTTGTTTTTTCCTCACTTGGAATTTTTTTATGGACATAAACGTAGCTGTTGTTGGATAACTTTATCTTCCAAAAGTCTTTTTTTGTTACGAAATAAATGACAAGCATCACTGTGCCAAGTGCAAGCCAAAAGAGGGCAAGATAAGGGTCTTCGTTTTCACCATAGAGATTGCTGCTGATGTAGGTAGCAATGCCCACAACATAAAACAACAGGGCTACCGATAGCGCAAAACCATTTGTGGATTTGAATGAAACCTTATCGCCATCTATATTCTCGAAAGGAATGTCTATTTCATTCCCATCCCCAAATTTTGAAATATTAAAGTAAAGTTTGGACTCCGTTATTTTAAACTCTCTTTTCGTAAAGAATTTTTTCTGCTCAAATATTTTCATTGTTAGGATATGGTGGCGTTTTACAACGTTCACAGCTAAACCTAAAGGCAGCAAAGTATGACCTTAACGTTAGTGCGAGGCGCTTTTTTGAAAGTTGAAGTTAGGTAAAAATGAGTTATGTTTCGTCACGCTCAAGCTAGTGGTTCAATAGGAATGGGATGTTGTAAAACGATGATCATTTCGGACATCAAATCATACCGGAAACCAAAGGGGTGCTCCTCCTCGTCAATTTGATAGTCGACTGTAGCAATTTGGACTTTTTCCTTGGAATTGAAAGTCAGCAAAAGCTCGACCAGCGTAGTCTGCTCAACGAAATCATCAGCCTCATCGTCCCAAACTTCGAAGGGGACCCATTTGCATTGTAGGTCTTGGACGGTTTTTCCAGCCAGCTTGTGGATTTTGCTGATTTTCCCTTGTTGAAGTTCCTTATGGTCAAGTTCGCCAAGGAGCTTAGCCGTTCCCCTATCTGTGGTGATGAACATATCATAGTCCGTTGACCAACCTATGGTAAGCGTGCCGCTCGGAAAATGCATTTCGATGGCACCATCGATGATCCACAGATCCGTATCGTCCAATTCCCAATAGGCTTCATTGACCTGATAGAGATGTACCTTTTGTAACGGCCCTGAGGTGATGATCTCGTCAACGGATTGTTCGGGAATCGTCTTTACCATGGTTTTGAGTTATTGGAATCATCTGGATGTTAATAGGTTGCCTTTATCATTGGCTGAAGCTTCGGTTCACAACCGTCAGAGACGAGCGCTAGAGAGGGATTTACGGAGCTGTCTAAAGCTTTTCATCATCCAATTCTTCTTCAATGAACTTGATTAGAAAATCTATCCTCGGAAGGATTTCTTTGTAAGCAAGTTCAATATATTTATGAAGCACCAGTTTAAATCGAATTCCATTGATGATCCTCACATCATTTCGATAGTCTTCCAGTTTCTTTCTTGTAATTCCAAAATCAGCTGCTTTATAATTGTCAAGGTCATCAATGGAATTTAAAAAATCAAAACCCGTGGTATAGACCCTTAAGTTATCCCTAGTGTGATTTACCATTGCTTCTTCAATACCCTTATGGTTGGAATTCCCATAGTAGCTAATTAACGAATCCACAAGTTGATCGTTACTGATCAATTTTAATTTGCCTTGTTTTGAAAGTTCATCAAAAGACTCGGAAGAATACTCAAAGCTTATGGTATAATTGGTATATCTGAAGAAATCATCGAATTTTTCAAGCGTATGGTCCTTCGGATTCTTTAAAATCATCAGACAGGAGTCAAGCATGGATTCATAACTGGCATTTTGACTCATAACCGCGTTCAAATGGATCTTATCCTGATTTAATTCAACAAGTAATTTGGATAGCGATTGTTCGAGCTCCCGTTTTGCCGTTCTCTCGACATTCCAATTATTGGCCTGTAACGCCAACAGGATACCGATCATGACCAGGATGATTTCCCCAACAGCGTACATCAGGTACTTGCTGAAATTATTTTCAGCGAAGAGTCGTTTTCTGATGCGGCGGAAGAATTTAATCATGCTCCTTTTCTTCTAAATAGGGTTTTAAAAGTGGCAAAAGTGCATCGATTTGCTGCTGGTTGGTTTCCAATTCGGTTTTGGCCGCTTGGTAAAGTACCCGATACGCGGCAAAAAGGACAGCTGTCCGGGCCGAAAAATCCTTGCCTTCGATATCACGCCATGTCTGGTTGTACATATAGCTGTTCTTGTAATTCGCATCATACAACCTACCGATGATGTTATACCGTTTCACAAAATCATCCAAATGACTCCGGTATTGATCCAGCACTTTCTCCACATAATCCTGATTCGTTTCCATGGTTGTATAATAGTTCGATATCGCCTTCTTGATTTCTTCGGGTAGGATGTCGAAGGTTCCGGTAGCCTTTAAGTTGGAAAATGTATTGATGTTAAAGGTCGGAGAGGAATACCAGCGTACGGGAAATTCGTTTTGCATGATATGGACCAATGTATCCAGATCCGTTTCTGAAGCATAGGCCCTTTTAATGAGTCCATTGATTTTTGAGTTTCTTTGGTTGACCAACGGCAAACGCTGTTGGATCAACACACCGTCGGCAACGATATCACTGTAAACCGATTGTACCGCGGTCGTTAGTTTCTTATGATTTTTTCGTGCTTCGTTCCAATTGTTGATCTGCAAGGCGATGAGGATTCCGATCACCACCAAGATGATTTCCCCGATGGCGTACATCAGATACTTGCTGAATTTATTTTCCGAGAGCAGTTGTTGCCGGATACGGCGGAAGAATTTTAGCACTAGGGGTTGGTTTCCCTAAAGATATGATTTTTATAAAATGCGCGGAATCAAGGAACGAAATACGAGGTTTATCGTGATTGCTTCATGTAGTCAACGGATCGACCCCAATCATCTTTTCCTTCTTCGGGAGCCGGGCTTATTCGAACCTTTCTTTTTGTTTCGATTGGCGAAAAAGGCTTCCCGTTGCTTCCGTTTTTCCTTTTCTTTTTCCTTCTTTTCCGCTTTGTTCATCGGCCGGTCCGTTTGCGGAAACGGATGGTCGCTTACTACTTGGACCTTTTGTTGGATCAGTTTTTCGATATCCCGTAAATACGCGTTTTCTTCAGGTTCGCAGATCGAAATGGAGATCCCTGCCTCGCCGGCACGACCGCAACGTCCGATGCGGTGCACATAGGTCTCGGACTCATTCGGGATATCGTAATTGATCACGTATCGGAGCTTGTCGATATCAATACCTCGCGCCGCGATATCGGTGGCTACCAAGGCCCTGATCTTACCCACTTTGAATTCTTGCAAGGCTCTTTGGCGTTGGTTTTGGGATTTATCGCCATGAATGGCCGCACAGTTGATTTTTTTCTTTCGAAGGTCCCTTACGATGCGATCCGCACCGTGTTTCGTTCTTGAAAACACCAAAACCTGTTCGAGTTCAGGGTCTTGGAGGATATGCAAAAGCAAGGCCTTTTTGTTGCTGCGGTTCGTCATATAGACATACTGCTGGATCGTTTCGGCGGTCGAAGAAACGGGATCGATAACGACCCGCTTGGGCTGGTTCAAGATCTGCTGCGATAATTTCAAAATATTCGGCGGCATGGTGGCCGAGAAAAAGAGGGATTGTCTTTGTTTCGGCAGTTTGGCCAAGATCTTCTTGATGTCGTTGATGAACCCCATATCGAGCATACGGTCGGCTTCATCCAACACAAAATACTTGATGTGCCGCAGGGTGATATGCCCTTGATCCATCAAATCGAGCAAACGTCCGGGAGTGGCTACCAACACATCCACCCCTTGGTGCAGGGCCCTGACTTGTGCGCCCTGTTTTACCCCTCCGAATATCACGATATTCTTAACAGGCGTATATTTTCCATAGGTCGCAAAACTCTCCCCGATTTGTAGGGCCAACTCACGGGTCGGGGTGACGATCAATGCGACAATGTTCCTTTTGCCCTTTGGATGTTGCAGGTCGTTCGCTACATGCTGAATGATGGGAATGGCGAAAGCCGCTGTTTTTCCCGTTCCGGTCTGTGCACTCCCTAGCACATCTTCCCGGTTTAAAACCAAGGGAATCGATTTCGCCTGAATGGGGGTAGGTTCCGTATACTGTTCCTCCCGCAATGCTTTACGTATGGAGGGAATCAATTTTAAATCTTCAAATCGCATGTGCTTTTTCAAGGGATGACTTAGGTTTTGGTCGGATCGGGACAAAGGTCATGGTTTTATATCGATGTAGCAAGGACGTATGGATTTCAATAGCAGCTTTAATTTAAAGCTATCTTATTTTCTTTAATGATGCTATTTTCTATTTGCCTCATTATTTCTGAGACATTTTTGTTTTTGCCAGATCCTTATACATACCTTATTATGCTTGCGCCTATCGGTCTCTTTTATGGGTAGCAGCGCTAGATAGCGAATCCGTCAGCTTTGAATTAACTTAAATAAATGCGATAGCGGTTTGGGTATAAGCCCAAACCGCTATTGCTTATGCACCGGTTGTAAGCAATAAGCTATTCCGTTTTAAATTCAGGTTTTCTAATTTGTTCCAAACACCCTGGTTTTGGTTGCTCAGTCGGGTTATTAAAGAAATCATTGGCCGCTTGCATCCCACAGGGGTTGCCCCAATTCGTGGTCGGGCCGTGTTTCCAGCCTTTAAAAACCAAATGAAAGGAATTGGTCAGATTGGCGCTCATGGCTGCAGCCCATTTGACCGGGGTCGATTCATCATATTCCCCGCTGATCAAAAGCACGGGAATGTCGCTTTTTACGGCCTGATTCTCAATCCTAGGCACTTTTTCGACCCCCCAGATCCTACAAACTTCCATGTCGAAAACCGCCGGTGATAGCCCCTTTACCGCGGGGTACTTCGTGGTTTCTTGAGCGATTCTTTCTTGGGAATTGAATGGCGATTCTTCTGCACACCAAACGGATAAACGCATTCCGGTTCCGATGCCACCTCCTGGTTTTTGGAATAAATACTGTAATTGTTGCTTTACGGATGACAAATCGTTTTGAAGTAATTTATTGATTTCAAAAGGGATGTTGGGTACTCCTCCGGTAGAAGTGGAGATTACATTGATCAAGTCTTCCCCTTTGAGGTAAAAAGTCTCCAACTTCCCATTTTCAGGGTGTTCCACCTGTACCTCAAGCGGGTGGTTTGTTTTCGCTTCCAAATAGGCGAGAAAGCGATTTTTGAGATTGGGGAAGGCCCTATTGCAATTCGGATCCGTTTCGCAATCGATGCATAGTTTGTCCAAGGACCCTAAAAGATTGCCCACACTTTCTTCATCATAATTCACCTCCAAGGGAAGGGGTGAATCCATGACGACGCTTCTGATCTTATCCGGATAATCCCTTAGTAAAACCTGTCCGATTTTGGTACTATAGGACATGGTCAATAGATTATACTCCGCAATTTCCAATACGTCCATTAGGTCATTGATATCCGCTGCGATCTGCTTGGTGGTATAGCTGTTTAAGTCAATGCCTTGGTTACGCAATCGTTCACCGCAAGCGGTGGCCGCATTTTGAAAAAGACGATCCGTTTTGGTCGCATCGGAACCAGGAAGGTTCGATTGATAAATCGCCTGTGCCCATTCGGGGCAGTCTAAACTTGGTTGGGCATATTGGGTACCTCTTTGTTCGAATAAAATAAGATCACGGTCATCCAGATATTTATAGGATTTCATGTACTGTGAGGCACGCATGGAGGTATAGCCGGGGCCACCTACCGTATATAATATCGGGTCGGGCTTTGGGTTTGTACTCCGGCTTTTAAAAATGTATATGGGTAATTTTATGGTATTGCCATTCGGCTTGGTTCTATCCTCGAGCACTTCCAAATAGCCAAACCTATACTTTTGCCCCTCGGGGATTTTATGGGTGGTCTCTTTGGATGCGGTAAAGGTGGGCTTGAATTTTTTTTGGGTCTGATTGTTTGAAAAAGATACTGACGAAAGGCAAAGAAATAGGCCTGTGAAAAGAAGTTTCATAGAAAACGTTAATTGATTCAACTAGGTCACAAAGTAACTGCCCATTTACAAGGCAGGCATTCACATTTGTTAAGAAAAAGCCTGTTTCTTAACCCTACTCAAACTCTGTTCGGAAACCCCTAAATAAGATGCGATGTACTTTTGCGGCACTCTTTGAAACAGATTGGGGTTTCTGCTTACCAGCGCATGGTACTTATCGATTAAGTTGAGCAATTGTAGATCGGCTAGCTTTTCTACGGTTGAAAGAAACGCTTTTTCAGCAATGATCCTCCCTAGTCTTTCATTCTGATGTGATTTGTTGTAAAGGTCTAGGAGATCTCTTTTTTTGAATTCGTAATAGCTGGTTTTTTCGATGCTTTCAATGAAGATTTGACTCGGTTTTTCATTTAAAAAACTGGAAAAATCCGTTGCAAACCAGTTTTCAAAATAGAAATGGTGGGTGTAGTCTTTGCCATTGATAATCTTATACCCTCGAAGCAGTCCTTCTTTTAAAAATAAAATCTTGTTGGTGGGTTTATCAGGCCGGAATAGGACTTGATGCTTTGCTACTTCTTTTTCAGTGGCGATTTTTAACAAGCGGTCAAAACTCTCCTCCGAAAACTCCAAAAGCGACTGGATTGTTTCTTTCATTTTAATTTGAGCGGATTTTGTTTGAATTGCCTGCAACAGTCTCGTCCCAACCTGCCGTCAATGATGTATGTTTTCCAACCGTGGCAAATCCATCCTTTAACTGATTTTACGTTTGAATTTAACACATTGCAACTATAAACTATGGCCTTTGTTCGAGATGGTATTTTTGTTTATAATTAGATATCCGAGTATTCCAATGCCTACAAGTAACATTGCAATTATTCCAAACTTGATTCCTAAAGTCGGATTTTCATAAAACCTCTCGTCGAATAAGCTAAAAATAATGGCAAATATTTTTGTTGGAACAAAAGCCAAACTAACCAATATGGCTAGGTATTTTGGGTTAGAGTACTTTGTCAAAATTGAATGGATTATCGGAGCAATATGTATTTCAGAAATTGCTAAGAACAATAGTGAAATAAAAAGGTAAATGATATGGTTTTCTTTTGGTGTTTCTGGTATAAACAGTATTACTCCGAATGCGATTGCTCCAAATAAAAACCCCATCAGCAATTTGAAAAATTGGGTTCTGTAAAAGTAAGTCCAGATTATGATAGTTATTAGACCTATTGGCAAAATGAAAACAGCGGTCAAAGATTGCCATGCATTTTTTGGAATTTCCAATGTTGAAATCTCACTTAATTTAAGTTGTAAATCAAAAATTCGGATGTTGGATATTTCATAAATACCCCAAAAAAGCCCGACAATTAACAAAGCAAGCACTATGTTTAATATTCGCTGGCCAATCGGTGCTTTTTCCACTTCGTTTAATTCATTTTGTTTTGTTTTTAAAATCGGAATTAGTGAAGTTAATGTCAATAAACCACAAATGATAAAACCAATATTATATCCATATTTTTCTCCTGAATAGCCAATTATTAATACTCCTAAAAACGAACCTAAATTAATGGCTAGATAAAAAATTGTAAATCCAGCATCTAGTAATTTAGTTCTGTTTAAATAAGATTTACCAAAATTGGATATGATATTGGGAGTGAAAAGACCGGTTCCTAGCACAACAAGGAATAATCCAATATAAAGGCCATAGGTCGTGGGTAAGCATAAAATGAATGCCCCTGCCGACTGTGTTATTCCGCCAATTATTATGGATTTTTTATTTCCGATCAGGAGGTCTCCTAGCAAAGCACCAAATATTTGAGAGAAAATGATGAAACCTGTAAACCAACTATATACCGAAATGGCTTGTTCGTCATCCATTTTCAGGCTTCCCATGATCATGTATAAAACCAGCAGAGCACGTAGACCATAGAATGACGCTCCTTCCAACATCCTGGCTAAACTGAAATGAAAAGTCTCTTTTGGGTGTTTCTGATTTTTAATTATGCTCATTCAGTTTATTTGGTTGGGTAAATTACCTACAACGGCATGGCTAAATTGCGTTATAGCGCAGTTTAGGTGTGGTACAACGTCTATTTTATTCTTTCAAAATCCTTGAATGCCTTGATGAGTGCTCTTCCAGTTTCGTATTCCGCCGCTTCGTTTTTGATTATTTCCAAGTTGTTTTCGTAAAGCGCTATTACAGTATTCCAGTCCTCACGTTCTATCTTCCAATAGTCGGGATCGCTAGTCAAAACGGATTTGAGTAAGTCCCCCTCATAGAAATCACCTTCGGCAAGGATATTTTTTTGTAATATTTTGAGGGCTAAAGGGATTACATATTTTAAACCTAGATTTTGCCCGATCAGCATTCTGATATCCTCGATTTCTAAGCTGTTTAAAGGTTTTTTTCTCACTCTATAACAGCTTGTCACAAGATAGCTTTCACCTACGGGCACTGCTCCCCAATCGTCTTTCTCCAAGCTTTCCAATGATTTAAAAAGCCAGTTATTTTCAAGTTTTCCTCTTTTCTTTTTGTATTTCAATACCTTCATGTCGATCTCTGCAGTGTTGTACAACATTGGTGTGCCGACCATTCGATCGATACCTTTTCGCACCAAGTCCTAAGATACATGATTTCCAACCGCATTCCCTACCTTACCCTTTGTCTTTTCCGCCCTTCTTAGCAAAGAAACGGATAAGCCCAACGTGCTCTGTTTTATACCTTGCGATGGTACCCCAGAAGGATTTACTGGGCAGTGATCAAACCGATCAGGTTGCCCGCGACATCCTTAAACCAGGCAAAAGACCTGCCATCGGGCAGGGGGGTCGGTGCTACGAATACGGATCCCCCATGGGATACCACATTTTCCAAATCGGCTTCTAGGGCATCGGTTTCAATATAGACCGTTACATAATTTTGGGGATCGTTAGGGCCCAATTGATTGAGATGACCGCTTAGTGCATCATGGGTAACGGTATCGATCAGGGCGGAATTCCCTTGTTTTTTTAAGGCCCACCCAAAGACCTTGTGGTAGAATTCGGAGGTGGTATCCAAATCACTACATCCAATTTCAAAATGTACGATGGTTCGTTTCATAGCTGCCGGTTTTAAACAAATGGGGGAACATAGTGCCTAAAAGAAGCACCCCTTCAAGATACAAGAATTTTGGCTGCTTTTTTATGAAGAAGCATCAGGGGACTTTCCCTACAATCCACTACCATCCGGGGTTTCGATACCGATTGCCTAACCCTTTTCGGACAAGAGATCGATAAACCCATAACGCATGGTCTCCCGTTCATCTCCTTCAGGGGCAGGGTAGTGCCGTTCAATGGTCTCGCCCAAAACAAAAGGAACGGGTCGTTTGAAGATCGGGCCGTCGTAACAAAAAGTATGGAATTCCCCATGTTCCCCACAAGGGTCGACCTCAGGAGGGAGGTCCTTTAAAAAATCACGATCCAGTTCGCGACCCAAGAAGACGGGGTCCAAGAGCGTTGCGTTCAAGCACACCACCACGGCCTTAAAGCCCAGGTCCACGAATTCCAAGAACAGGTCACGGGTATCGCGTTTCCAGAGGGGAAAATGGCATTGGATGCCCGTTAACTGCCGTTCGCGATATTGCCGAAGATCTTCCAGGAAAATGTCACCAAATCCGCAGTCGGTATAACCTGCTGCTTTCAGCTCCGCAACAGTGGCGCCCATGAGGGCATTGTAAGCCTCCATAGTCGGATTTTCAGGCAGTTCGACCGTGTCGTGGTCGATGCCCAGCGCCGCGACTTGGTCTAGAAGCAACTCCCTTCTCAAACCGTGCATGGAAACCCGGTCGTGATGTCGGTTCACGGTGGTCAACAAACGGTCGATCGACAGTTCCTGGTCTTGTAGTAACCGATATAGGGCGAGGGCCGAATCCTTACCCGTACTCCAATTGAAAAAGGTCTTGCGCATGGCGGTACTTGCATTCAGGACCAAGGTAGGCTTTTCGGCCGACGCAACACAGTTCCGCTGCGGTTCTCCAGGATGGACTATAAAATGTTTCCGAAGGAATCCCTACACTGCTTATTTGGCCTGTTGCGCCTGCCACTGCTTGACGATGTCGGGCAGGGGTTCCCCTTCGGCCACGAAAAGTAAGGAAGCGGAATTCATGCAATAGCGGAGTCCCGTAGGGGCCGGTCCGTCATTAAAGACATGGCCCAAATGCGATCCACTACCGCTATCGACCACTTCGGTGCGCACCATGCCGTGGCTTTTATCGACCACCTCGATGACGGCATCCGCTGTCAATGGCTTGTAAAAGCTGGGCCAACCGGTACCAGATTTGAATTTATGTTCGGAGCTGAACAGGGGTTGCCCGGTCGCCGCCGAATAATAGATGCCTTTTTTCTTGTTGTCCCAATAGGCTCCGGTAAAGGCGTATTCCGTGCCCTGCTGGCGCAAGACATAGAATTGCTTGTCATCGAGCTGTTGTTTCCATTCGGCCTCCGATTTTTGGATCGGGTAGGTCTGGGACGCTTCTTTGGAAGCGGTTTTCGATTGGCAAGCCGCCGTTAAGGAGACAAGGCTGCAAAGGAGGAGTAGGGATACACGCATGGGTCGTATGTTTTTAATTCGTTGCTGGACTTTGGATTCCGAAGCCATCCGAGGCGGCCTTAGTTGGCGGACTTTTCGTTCAACTGCGCCTTCATGGTCCGTTTGTCTTCGTCACTTAGGCTGACCAAATCAGCATTTTCGCAAAGGCTGGTGAGCTTTCGGTTTTCCATGGAAAAACGTGCACAGTCCTTGCTGATGAGCAGAAAAATGTTGAGTTGCAGAAGTTCCCACCATTTGGCTTCACCATACTGGCTTTTGGTGCAAATTTCCTTGGCTTTTTCGCGAGATATCTTCATAGGCTTACTATCGCAAATTTCAATGGTCGCTCTTTGTTTCGGGAGCGGACTTCCCTTTATTGGACGGAAAATCCTAGAAACTTAACATCGTTTTATAAAATTTTTTGCAAAGATACGATCCCTTGGCCCGAAAAGCGCAACATCAGGCCATTTGCTCTGTTTTTGTGAAGTCAAAATCAGGAACTTGCCGGAGGTTCCTATGCCCTAGTTCCCCGATTGCTTGCGCGCGATCCACTGTTCAACCTGAAAACGCAAGGCCGATAAGGGGATGGATCCGTTTTCCAAGACCACCTTGTGGAATTCCTTGATATCGAAATCGTCCTGCAATTCCGTTTCCGCTTGTTTTCGTAGGCTTTTGAATTCCTCACCGCCCACATCGTAGGAGGTCAGCTGGGCCGGTGATACGATACTGCGCTGGTACAGCCGGGTCGCCGAGCCATGACTCATACCGGAAGCCATCATGAAGTCGATGATCGAATCGCGGGGCCAAAGGTTGAGGTGCAGGGCGGGATCGATGACCATACCCCGGGCAGGCCATGACCGCCGGTGGATCAAAGAGGCCTGGTGTTGGTAGAGCCCCATCTCTTCGGAAAGCTGTTCGGCATAACGGGCCCATCCTTCCGCATAACTGGTGAAACCCATGATCTCACGGATGGGGTGCAAGCCCTCGATGTCGCCTTCGATGCCCAATTGCAGATGGTGCCCCGGAAATCCCTCGTGAAAGGCCAGTTTCTCATTGTTGTGGTAGGTCTGCCGTTCGGGGTTCCTCAGGCTGATGCGAAAATAGGCAGGGTTCTTGTCCGTTGCCATTTCATAGGACCCAATGCCCGATTCATGGGGCAGGTAGGGCTTAACGGTCATGTCGGAACTCGGGAATAGGTCGAACCAATCGGCACACTTCAGTCGGGCCGAATCGACCATGGCGTTGGCGTGGGCCAAGACCTCGTCCGCCGTTTTGAAATAAAGGGTCGAATCGGATTTAATGCCCGCGATGATCTCGGTAAAATCGGAAGTGCCGTAAAGGCGTTGCCCCAGGTCCTGCACGGTAGCGCTATTGGCTTGCACGATTTGAAGCCCTTGTTCGAAAATGTCTTTTCCGGTTCGGTTGGTAGTGGTATTGCTTCGGATGTAGGCCCGATAACAGGCTTCCCCAGTGGGTAGCGCCAAGACCGAGGCTTCATCGCGCGCCTGTGGCAAATAATCGTTTTTAAGGTAATCGCCGTATTTCGCTAGGGCGGGATGGATGCGCTCGAGCACCAGTTCTTGCCAGGCCGTTTTAAAGGCGGCACTGCTATCGCGTTCGGCCGGACCCATAAATGGGGATTCCTCAATGCGATAACCCGACAATACATCCACCTGGTCGATGACCAGACGCACGATCTCCTTTGGCATGCTGTAGCCCTCGGCCAAGCCGTGTTCCAACTTATCGATTTCGACATCCACATAGCCGGGAAAAATATTCCACCGTTCCAAGGCCTGTTTCCTCAAGCTGTCGCTACCTACGGGCTGAAAATCGACAACGCTCAACCAATTATTATAGAAGTTCCATTTGTGATCGACATCCCAGAGTTCGCGTTTGCAGGCCCTTAGGGCTTGACTGCGTTCCAATTCCTCTTTCAGCAACCAGTAGGTGATCTGGTCAGCCTGGGCAAAACCCGAGGCATCGAAACCTTGGAGTTCGGTATACAGGCTGTCTTCAAAGGCCTGCCAGGCGGCCAAGGCCTCCAAACCGTTATCGGAAAAGCGGTTGTGGTCGTCAAAAGGGACGTCAAAATAGTACCGCTCTTCCGGATAGCGGGCCGCCATGCGCTCCAAATAGGCATCGGCCAGTTCGGAGATCGACTGGGTCTTTTCCTTGGGGGACGCACAGGCCGCCGCAATGATGATGATCGGGATCAGTAGTTTTTTCATGTTTGGTTAAGGTAAGGATTCCTCGCGAGAATCCTCCCCAACCAAACCCTTCCCCTTTAAATTCCGTAATAGATGAATACCATGGCAATGGTATCGATAAAGCCGTGCAACGCGATACAGAACCAAAGGTCGTATTTGCGGAGGTAAAAGATGGTTGCCAAGAGCATGCCGATGATGCCGGTGATGATTTGCCCACTAATGCCCTGATAGGCATGCAAAAACCCGAAGAGCACCCCAAAGATCAGGATGTTCAATACCAAGGCCAGCTTGCCATCGCCGAAGAATTTGACGAATTGCCGCATCAAATACCCGCGAAACACGATTTCTTCCCCAAAAGCGGCCGACACCCAGGCAAAAAGCGTAAGGGTCAATATGGCCGGAAGGTCCCCTTTGTAGACTTCAAAGGCACTGAAGTCCATTGGGGCACCCGTCAAATAGGTCACTCCGGGGATCAAGAGGTAGAGGTAGGCAAAAAAGATGACCGCGGCGAGCAAAGGGGCCACGACCAATAAATCGAAAGCTTTGCGTTTGGCCCTTTGGAAGCCCATGGAGGCGAATAGCCCCTTGCCGTATTCAAGGGCACTGGCGATCAAGACGATCAGGGCCGCAAAGATCATTTGGAAATAGCCCATAAAGTACATGATCGTACCTAGGATCAAGACGGTTATGGGAATCAGATAAAATTTCAATGTACTGCTTTTCATGACGTGAATGGTTTTGATGAGTCACAAAGAAATGAAGTACGCTCCCGTGGTAGGCCCCAAATACCGTAGGTTTTGACCGAATGGTAGCAAAGAAATGCCCGAATGGTCGTCGGGGGCTAAGGGGTGTCTTCGAGCCACTGCAGGAATTCCTGCTTTTTGTAGCGGCTGATGTTGATCGGCTCCGTCTTCGCATCGTTGAGTTGCGGTTTCAAGTGTACCGATAGCTTGCCGTTTTCAATAGCCTGTACCTGTTCGATGGAAGCCGCATGTAAAATAGTCTGTCGGTTAGCACGATAAAAGCGGTGGACCATGATTTTTTCCTCTACCTCGTTCAAGGTAAAATCGGTGGGGACCAAACGACCGTCGGTTTTGACGATGTACGCTTTTTTATATTCGCTATACACCCAGGCGATTTCTTGAAAGGGCACCAGGCTGATCTTGCCCGCATGGTCGACCTTGAGCTGCCCTTCGATCGCCGTACGTCGGTGCAGTCGATAGAGGTCCGGACCGTACCAGCCTGTGATACCCACCACGCACATCAATAACGAAATGACGTAGCCGTTGAGCAGTGGAATGATGGTTTCGACCATAAACCCGTTGAAGGAATAGTATAGCGCGACATAAACGATGCTGATGTAGCCCAAGGTGGTCAATAAGAAGCGTCCAATGGATTGTGCATTGATCTTTTGGGCAAAATGACTGCGCTTGTAGTAGCGGTAGTTGAGTTCGGTGATGATGATCACCACCAAAGTCAAGCCTATGGAAACCCCGATGGCGAACCAAGGAAATTCGTACGTATCGCTGAAGGGGGAGTTATCGGGTTGGAACAGGTGGTTGGACAAGACCGTTATCAGCACCAAAATCAGGCCGTTTCTGATCCATTTTTTAGGAAAGGTAATGTGGCGTAATGCTTTCAGGAATGCAGGTATTGGAAATTGTTCTGGGTTAAAAATAGCAATTATTCGCAGGCTGCCCCACTGTTTTGATCATCCCTGGCCTTTCAAAACCCTATGGCAAATTCAATTGCCAAGAGACCCCGAAGCGGTCTTGCACAAAACCGAATTGTTGGCTAAACCCATAGTTGCCCAAGGGCATGAGTACCTGGCCGTTTTCAGCTAGGGCGGTGAACAGCGTTTTGAGTTGGGTATCATCAGAACATTCCACATAATTGGATACGGCCGGGGTAAAGTCCCATTCATGGATCGCGGGGCTGTCGCTGCAGCGGTACAAGCGCCCATCCAAGGTAAAGCTGGCGTGCATGATGGTGCCTTCCTTGCTGGGGGCGTCTTTGCCCCAACGTTGCAGGCTGACGATTTCCGAATTTTCGAACAAGCCCATATAAAAGGTCATGGCCGTTTCGGCATCTTCCTTTTGAAAGGTCATAAAGGGGGCGATTTGCCCGTAATCGGAAGCTTGGGCCAGTTGTAGGCTGTCTAGTCGGGATTGGAGTTCGGCCAATTGGGCCTCTTTCTCGTCCATGGCCTTTTGATCGGTACAGGCCCCGAGGAACAAAACGGCGGCCAGCAGGAGGGTAATCGCTTTCATGATAGGTTTTTTAGGGTTAGCTAATGTGCTCATGTATAAGCCTTTTAAAGATAGAAAGAAAGTCGGTGGTGTCAAAGGCTTAAGCATGCCCGCATATTTTTGCTATCAAAGAGAGATTTCAAGGAGTGTCCTAGCGTGCTGATCCCATGAGACGGGATGCTTTATTTCCTTGGGTTTATTCGCTACCTTTAAAAACCAAAATGTTCCGAAACCATGAAAACGATTTTAAAATCCGCCGCAGTTGCCCTACTTGTCGTAGGTACTGCCTGTAAATCCAAAACCGAAAACAAGGCCGAAGAAACGGTGGCCGAACCCGTAGCCGTTGCGGTCAAAGGGGAAGAAGTCACCTATGCCAAAGACAGTACCCAACTCAAGGGCTATATCGCCTACGATGCCAATGCCGAAGGAAAACGCCCTGGGGTATTGATCGTACACGAATGGTGGGGGCATAACGACTATGTGCGCCAACGGGCCGATATGTTGGCCGAATTGGGGTATACCGCCTTGGCCGTCGATATGTACGGCGATGGCAAACTCGCCGAGCACCCTGAAGATGCCGGAAAATTTGCCAGTAGCGTCATGGGCAACCTGCCCGAAGCCACCGGTCGATTCAATGCCGCCCTCGAACTATTACAAGCCCATGCCTCGGTAGATGCCGACAAAATCGCCGCCATCGGCTATTGTTTTGGAGGGAGTGTTGTCTTGACCATGGCGAATTCCGGTGCCGATTTGGATGCCGTTGCCGCCTTCCATAGTGGGGTTCAACTCCCCGTGATGCCTGGTGAACAATTGAAAGCCAAGGTCTTGGTCTGCAATGGGGCCGACGATCCCTTTATCAGCCCAGAATCCATAACGGCCTTCAAAAGTGCCATGGATTCGATCCAAGCCGACTACCAATACATTGCCTATCCTGGGGTAAAACACAGCTTTACCAGTAAGGAAGCCGATGCCAATGGGGAGAAATTCAATTTGCCTTTGGCCTATGATGCCGATGCCGATGCAAAGTCTTGGGCCAGTCTCCAAGCTTTGTTCGCCGAGGCCTTCTAACCACCATCCGGTTCCTCACCTGCTTTGTCCATCCATTGGATCGCAGCAATTTGTTCCGCACTTAAGACCATACCTTTTTGCTGGTCACGGGTCAGTTTGGTGCCTTTCATGAGGGCGCCGCTAAAGTCGCAGGCCTCGAAAGAGGATTGGCGAAGGTCGGCCTTCGAGAGATCCGTGTCGATAAATTTGACATGCTCGAAGATGGCGGCCCTCATATCGGAGCCCGACAGGTCGGCCTTCGAAAAATCGGTATGGTAAAAATCGTTCCAACAGAGATTGGATTCCCGCATCCGGGCCGCTACGAAGCGTGATCCGCTGATCTCCGATCGATTGAAAAAGGTGCGTTCCAAATCGAGATACGAGAGGTCTTCGTCTTCAACGAAGGTGCGGAAAAATTCGAATCCGGTCGGGTTTTCATCATCGTATTGGGGCATGGCCTTGGGCTTTTGGGGCTGCCGATCGGCCTCGACCCAACGTTTTGCCTGTAGGATCTTCACTGTCGCTTCGAAACTTTTCACCTCAGGGGTTTGTTGTGCGATGCCCGAACCACCTATGATACATAGGCAAAGCATTGGCCATATGCTGATTTTTTGCTGTTGCATGTTGCTTGGATTGGAAAGTTATTCTTTCGTAAAGCTGATTTGTCCACCCCCTTGGAACAAGACCATGGTGTTACTTTCCGGTTGGAATTCGAATTCGGCACCTACCATATCGAGTTTGAATTTGTGTCGATCCGTCGCTTCCAGTGCAAAAGGAGGTTGCCCACTGCCTTGGGCGATCAAGGTATTGCCTTCTTTGGTCACCGTGATCTTTAAAGGGATTTGGTCCGTGGCATACACCCCTAAATAGGCATCCAGATCTTCAGCAGTTACGGCGTAGGTGCTGAATTCCGGAATGTCGAAATCCTGGCCGTATGCAGCACTTAAGACCGCGATGGAGATGGCATTGCTGTTTGTGTTCAGTCCGTTCGAGGTCATGGCATAGGTCAACTTATCCTCAGGAAAATGGGTGTACATGGATCGGAAACCGTCGATACCGCCCGAATGGCCATAGCCGGTACGCTCGTGAAAGGGTACTTGGAAGATCCCCCGTCCGTACCCATCGGTAATCGTAATCATGAGTTTAAGGCTTTCCTCTTGCAACAAGCGCCCACCGAACAAGGCATCCCCGAAGCGGGTCAAATCACTGGCCGTGGCGGTAATGGCCCCGGCCCCTAAGGGAATGGTAAAGTCGGTTTCGGCCTCTTCCTTCCACAAGCCCGCGTATTGGTAGGACTTACTTTCGTTATCCGCAGTGTTCATCTTTCCGAACACATAAGTGTCTTTAAGCTCAATGGGCTCGGTGATATGGATCCGCACCAAATCGGCATAGGAAGCTTTGAACACCTTTTCTAGGATAAAGGTCAACAGCACATAATTCGAGTTGCTGTATTCGGCCCTGCTGTCGGGTTTGAACACACTACCCCCAGCTACCACGAGGGCGACCATTTCTTCTTCGCTCTTCGCTTCGGTGTTCCAGGTCAAATAGTCGGGGTCGTTGGTGAAATTGAATATGCCACTACGATGGTTCAACAAATGACTCACCGTGATTTCCGAGGCATTGGGAACCTCCGGAAACCATTGGTCAATGGTGGTCTCCAAGTCCAATAGGCCTTGTTCACGGGCCTTGAAGATGAGTACGGCGGTAAACGATTTTGTAATCGAGCCGATTCGGTATTTGGTTTTTTCGGTGGCCTCTAGGCCTTGCGCTTGATCGGCATAGCCGACGGACTTGGTATAGATAAGCTGTCCGTCTTTCGAAACGGCAATGCTACCCATGAATTTGTCGTTTTCGGAGAGTACTTCGAAATAACGGTCCAGTTTGTCGGTATCCAGGGTTTGGGCCTGCGTTAGGGTGAAGGACCAAAGGAATAGGACGAAGGTCAAAAACGGTCTCATGGGCGGTAGTGTTTTGAATTGAAATCAGACTTGTTACCCGATAAATGGTCGGGCTTGGTATCGGATAATGAAGGTAGTGAATTGGGGGCAAATCCAAGCTAAAGCACGGGGGTTTCCTTTGCCAAAAGGGTCTTATCGCAATTGGAAGTGGATGTGGTCGTCATGGCGCACTGCCCGACAACCATGGTAGCGCACCTTGGTACTGGTCAATCCCAGTCGGATTTTCAGATGGGGTTCGATGAACAGTTTGCCGACTTCCCGTTGGCGAGCGATGGTTCGGGCCAGATCCCGCGTGCCTTTTTTCGAAAAGCTGATGTCATGGTTGATGTTCCCAAAACTCAGGTATTTCGGGAAATCGTATTGCCAATGGCCATCCTGTTTACAGCGACCGATCTGATCGTATTCCCGGGGCTTGGGTCCTTCGAATACCCCATACCCACTGACCGAGGGTTTTTTGTTCGTCAGCTTTCCGTCAGCTTCATACACCAAAGTGACATCTACTTTTTTTCCGTCATCATGACTGCGATGGGGTAGTAGGGGGAAGCCGTCGACAAAGGGGAAGTTCGCATCGAGATAGACCAATTGGATTCCGCTGTTCCTTTCGTTGTAGCGGGTGGCGATATCACTGATCGCCCGATTGAGCTCCGGGCGCACATAGTTGCGGTTCGCAAATTTGTAAAAAAACGAATGCGCCTGCACGAATTCGGTTTCCTTGATTTTTTCCCTTCCGAATTTCGGGGCCAGGAATGGCACCACCAAAAAGGTCGCTACGAGGTACAGAACTGCGAAAATCCCGAGGCGTTTCAGCCGGCGTTTGGGTGCCTTTTTTTTAACCCAGGGCAGGGCCAAGAGATAAATGAGCCCCCCGATTTGGGTGATTGCCGTGAGGAGGACGATGACCAAAAGATGCAGTACGATTTTCAATAGCATATAAAACCAGCTTGGCCTTTTTCGAGAGCAATGTTCGCGTCACGCATTGGACTTAAAGTTAGGGTTTTACAGGGACATAGGGGTAGGGATGGCACCAGGTACAACCACCTGGACTTCAAGGGGAGGCCATGGGTGCCTTTTCACCCCTCAAAATCGGGATGATGTGCTCCCGGAGCAGGTCGTTGGTGTTGTAGTTCTCCCCAACATAGACCATGACGGCATTGAATTCGGGGATGACGGCGACGATCTTGGTGGATGGGGGATAACTGCCCCGGAACAAGATCACTTCCGTCCCAAGCGCCTTGGGCAACCAGACCTGATAGCCGTAATCGTAAGCGCTATTTGCAGGGATGGGGTTGGCATACATTTGGGTAATCCATGCTGCGGGCACGAGCTGGTCGCTGCCCCATTGGCCCTTGTTTACTGCGAGGTAGCCCAGTTTAGCCAGGTCTTCCATGTTCATATGGAGGCCCCAGCCGGCCTTGGGGATGCCCTTAGGAGTCAGGTCCCATTCGTAATTCGATATGCCCATAGGTTCGAAGAGTTGCTTTTGGGCATAGGCGAGCAAGCCTTCTGGGGTCTGTCGGTGTAGGAGGGTGGCCACCACTTGGGAGCCTCCGCTGTTGTAGTGGAATGCCGTTCCGGGTGGTTCCATAATGTCCCGCGCGAACACATATCGAGCCCAATCCTCGGTTTCCGACATTTGGATCACGTCATTGGCGTCGATGCCCCCTTCCCATCGCAGCCCACTGTTCATCGCTAGTAAATGCTTCACTTGGATCTCATGCATCTTGGGATCTTTAATGGCATACTCCGGGAAAAAGGCCGTTATCGGCCGGTTTTCCTGCTGACCAAAGTCGGTTTCGAAAACCGCCCCGAACAAGAGGGCGATCAGGGTTTTGGTGCAAGAGTTCACATGGATTAAGCTGTCTTTGGCATACGGGGTTTGGTAGTGGTCGAAGAGAATACTTCCGTCTTGAACCACCACTAAGGAGTAGGTACCCGCAAAGGAGTCGATGGCTTTTCTAAATGGAGCGGTTCGTGAGCTGTCAGCGTAGGTCCATCCGTTGGTCGGCCAATTTGGTTGAACCTCTTTTGGAGCATCGGCCGGTGGTTTGCTTTCCGTTTTGCAGCTGCCTGCCGAGAGTCCAATAAGAAGACCCACCATCAAGTATCGTGAATAGCTTTTTATTGAGATCATGGTTTTAGCAATTTTACCGCGGTGATTGCCGTCCATCCAAAAACCACCAAGAACACCAAGCGATGGGTCATGGGCATTGACCACAGTCCGGCTACAAAACCGATGATGGCCAAAACCAACAGTACCGCGGTCCGATTGGCCCGTTTTCGGACCCTTGGTTCCAGATTGTGGTTGGCCCCAAGGCGTGATAGACCGAACAACCAAGCGGCCAGTCCCAAACAGATGGCCACAATATGGGCTTTCGACACCGCACTATCGGCTTCCTCAAAGTCGATGGGTAAGCCGGTAAAGGCGAATCCAATACCGAAAAAGGCCAGAAGTATAGCCAACAGTCTATCATGCAGCAATCGCCCATAGCCGAATCCGAAGCCGGTTAGGAGTATGCCTACGGCACCGAAGCCGATGAGGTTGAATCCTAGGGCGTTCGGCGCTCCTTGGGCACCTAGCTTGCTGATGAAATCTTCCTGAAACCGAAATTCAGGATTCAAGCTTCCGAATACCAACAAGGCCAGTAGTAGCAGTGTGGGGGCGAGAAGCCCCAGCCAACCGACCTGTTTTTCTTTTGGTTTCAAATGCAAGGTTTACGGATATGGGTTTTACCTAGGCTCGGTGGACTTGTGTCCCCAACCATCGTATGGAAGTCAAGATAGACGATCATCACCGATATCCTTGGGTTTTTCTTCGAAGCGCCCTCAATTTTTCGATTTGGCAACCTTTTCGGCCCTTTTCCTGTAGTTCTTGGCCTCATTTTCCGAGCCCATGGCCGCATAGGTCTTAGCCATCCGCCGCAAGAGGTTTTCCGAATCGGGATATAAAGGCAACAAACCTTCGTAAACGGCGACCGCTTTTTCAGGATGCCCGTTGATTTCGTGGAAGTCGGCAATATCCAACATCCTGAATTTAAGGTCGGCGATAAAGGCATCGGTGACAAAGGCATCGCAATAGCTTGTAAAATGGCCGTAATCGTTGGCCCGCATGGCGGCCCGGATGATGGTGAATTTTGACCAGGAAGAGAGTTCGGGATCAAAACCGAAAGTCTCCGCTCTTTGCGCGCTATATGCCTTGGCATAGTCCAGGCCACCGGCCTTGATGAATTTTTTGAAGGAATCTTCCTGGAATTCCGGATAGTATTTGAAATACTGCCGCAACCCATGGTAAAGGGTCGGATAGCCGGTCGAATGGTGTTCGTCATTCGGGAGTTGGGCATAGGACCAATCCAATCCGGGGATGTCTTTGCTCGCCAACCAGGTATCCAATTTTTCGGTGCCGTGATTGACCTGGTATTCATCGGGGCTCACCGAGAAGTACAGCATGCTGTTCCTAGCGGTTTTCCCGTCAAGGGCCGCTATGGCATCCCAAATCGGGAAAGGGCTCGCCAAGAGGAAGGCGTTGAAGGGGATTTGTTCGTTGACCATGATATGAAAGGCCAAACTACCGGCATATTCCCATCCAAAAAGGAGCTGTTCCCCATTGGTGCGGAAGTTGTCTTTTACAAAAGGCAGCAGATCGGATTTTAGAAAAGCGACAAAGTCGTCCTTCCCATTCGAAAAATGACGGAAACGTTGGGGGTAGCTGGTCGAAATCCCAACGATGATAAAGTCCGGTGTGCGCCGCGATTGCTTGAATTTCTGGCTTAGGCTTACTGCATATTCGTAGAAGAATTGCCCATCCAATAGATATAGTACCGGATAGTCGGCCTCTGATTCGGCATAGTCCGGGGGCAGGTGTACCTGGATGGTACGTTTTCCATTGAGGTGTTCCGAATCCAATTCATAATTGGTTCCGACGATATTGGGCGTGCCCTGCGCTTGGCCGAAACCGAAGCATGCAAGGAGTAGGAAACCAAGGGTGGATAAGGCTGTTTTTTGCATAGGATAAAGGGGATTATTGCGAATACTATCGGTTTGACTACCCGAGGGGCGTTTTGTTCAGGCCGTTAAGGATTAAGGATGAATTGCCACGAAATGCCATAGGGATCTTCGCACCATCCGAATTTTTCCCCGAAACCATAATCCCCTTCTCCTTGGTAGTTATCCAAGGGCACCATGATCTGACCGCCGTTGGCAGAGAGCGATTCAAAAAGATAGGTGATCCGTGCCGCTGAGGTATCGGTGACCAATAGGGACACCCCAGGGGTAAAAGACCATTTGTGGGAATAGTTGCTTTCGGACACCCCATAGGTAGTGCCGTTTAGCGTAAACTCCCCGTACTTGATCAATTCGGGGGTACCACCGGGTTCCCCCTCTCGGTAGTGGGTAATCTTGTCCATTTTCGAATCAGGGAATAGCGAGGTATACAGCTTGAGGGCTTCGGTAGCTTTGCCGCATTGGTCGCCGACAAAGGTCAGGAATGTCATTGTTTTCATGGATGGTTGTTTTGAGATTGGACAAAAATCATGGATGCATGGGGTTATCGGCCCAAGGGGATTTTCAAATAGCTTGGATATTTTCGGGAATGGTGGAGCTTGATTTCCGCCTTTTTGGCGTCGGCCCTGGATTCGGTGGAAACGTCCTTTCCGGAGTTGTAGTTTTTTTGCATATAGGAGAAATTCATGGCATGGATGGCCAAAACGAAGCGACTTCCTTTTTTAATTTCAAGGGCCGAAAGGTAGGGGGCATCGAAGCTACAGAAAAAGACTTCTCCCGGGGTGACGAGCTTGGGCTTGTCTAAGCCCTCCCGATAGCGCATCCGAAGCATTTCAGCAGCGATATAGGTCGTTGCACCTACTTCATCGATTGCATATAAAGTGAGCTGCAGGTCGGTATCCGGTACGTCCATAGATAGGTATAAACCCGCTTCGAAACGACCCACCAAAGCAGTGTCTTCGGCCAAGGGGTCCGAAATGTACAGTATGCGGCCCTTTTCTTCGATGGGAAGCGGGGCGGTATAGAAATCGGCACCCGAGTAGCTGGGCGCTTCCTCGGTATCCAAGGGATTGTTGATCAGCAGGTCGGTATCCGATGTTTTGGTCGGGCTATCGGAAAGCCGTCCCGGAGCGATCAATTGCTTGGCTTCGGAACCGGGACTGCTCAAATAATACATACGGGCCTCGTTGGACAAGTCAGCCAGGGTCGGGGCATGTTGCCATTGGTTGCGGTTCATCATGTAGTACACCACCCGATCTCTCAAGATCGCGGGTTTCGGCCCATCTTTCAAGGTCCAGTCGAACCACTCCAAATGCAAGCGTTTCATATCCAATTTGGAATCGACACCGAATTGGAGTCCCCCCAATTCCGTTTCCGGGTTACGGGTACCGGCATGCGACCAGGGTCCAAGTAGGAGGTAGTGCTTGTCGGTACCGGCGGCCCTGCCATGGGTCATGTGATCTTCGTAATACGTCATGGCCCCGGGTTGGTCGCCATCAAAATAACCGGTAATGGTCAAGATCGGGAGGTCGAAATCCCGATAATCTTCTGGGCTAGGATAAAAATCCTGCCAATAGTTATCGAAATCAGGATGGGCAATCCAGGTTTGGAAATTCGGGTCACGGGCCCCAAGGGCGAGGCTATCCCAATCTTGGAAAGGAATATGTTCCTTGTATTTCCGTTCCTCTTTCTTGCCCCAAAACACCCCATTTCGGAAGAGCTTGTCGTTTCGGCTGCGGCCCGAAGTAAAATTGAGCCATTGCAGGGTATAATTTCCGAAGATACCCCCCGATTTCGGGAAGTCGATCCCTGGCCCCACCGCTGCAGTGGGTACGATGGTTTTCAAGGCTTCCGGTTTGTTCTTTAAGGTCATCCATTGTACCATCCCCCGATATGAACCGCCCATCATACCGATCTTGCCATTGCACCAGGGCTGTTGGCTGATCCATTCGATAGCATCGTAACCATCGGTTCCGTCTTTTTCAAATGGGCGGTATACCCCTTCTGAATTGCCTCGGCCCCTAAGGTCGAGGGTCATAAAGACATAGCCGTTTTTGGCGAAGTACATGCCCCGCTCGACCGCCTCATCATTGACATAAGGCGTGTAAATGAGGATTACCGGATGGGTATTTGCCTCTGCATCGGGAAAATAAAGGTTAGCGGAGAGGTGGATGCCATCGCGCATCGGGATTTTTTCATACAGTCGGATGTCGATGTCCTGTGCTTGGCCGGCAGGAATCGCCATAACCAACAAGAGCACCCATAAGGTCAGTGTTTTCATAGGTTCGTGTTTTCATACTTCGGGGGCCGGTGCCTTTAAAATAGCGATTTTTTTAGGAGCCCCCTCATTTCATCCAGGCCGCTTGGGAACCTTTGGAAATGATTTTTTCAACGGATGCCCCGTCAGCGTCCATGATATAGATATCCCGGTCTTTGCGTTCCTCGCCGGTTTTTATCGAATACATCAATTTCGCACCATCGGCCGACCACGATGGGTACCAATTGTCTACCTCGTCATGGGTCAGGCGTTTTGCATCGGAACCGTCGATTTTCATGGTATAGACTTCGAAATTGCCATCGCGATCCGACATGAACGCAATGTATTGGCCGTCTGCGGAGACGTCGGGATGCCATTCGTCGGCCTCGTTGTCGGTAAGTTGTACGATACCGCTTCCATTGCTGTTGGCAATGCAGATCTCACTTTTTTTATTCGCATACTCTGCCGAATAGACGATGCGCCCATCGGGGGTGAAGAACGGACTACCACCGACCAGGGGTTCCAGTCGGGTCTGTTCGCTGCCGTCGGCCTTCATCATCCAGATTTCTTTATGAGCGACACCCAAGGTATCTCGATATGTTCTTGCAAAAACGATCTGCTCGCCATCGGGAGACCAATCCGGGCCGTAATCCCAAGTATTTTTGGCGAAAGTCAAGCGTTTCCGGTCCGAACCATCGGCATTCATCGTATGGATCGACCACGTTTTCCGGTCGTCGTATTTATGGTAAAAAGCCAACTTTTTCCCATCGGGCGACCAAGCCAAATACCCTCCTTTGACCTCGGTGCTTTTTATGGATGGTGCGGCATCGCCGGTCATGGTGTAAATCGAGGCGTGACCCGATAGAAGATCGGTATACGCGATTTTAGGGGATTCGGTATTTGGGGGTTCTTGGCATGCGTTCAACACGATGCATAACACTAAGGCCAGCCGTGTTGCGATGTAGTCAACGGGTCTTCCGTTCATTGCAATGGAATTCAGGATGCAGGATTTCGGTTTTGGTTGTTCGCAATGGACTTCTTGGCAGACCAAGGTTCCATCACAACCAATTTACGGTATCGAAGGATAGCCCTTCGCTAAGGGAATGTTAAACTATACGGTCACGGTTCGGATTGCCCTCATATGCTAGGCCAAACAACGCCATTCCAACAAGCCCTATGGCTAAAGTGGCCCTACTATTCGTTGACCTTGGTCCCCGATACCCGCGAAAAAGAGATGCCTGTTACCGCCCCGTTTTCAATCGTGAACTGGAAACGTTGCCCCGCACTTTTGGTAAAAAAGGTGGTATCGGCTTCAGGCCAAAGAAAAACCGGTTCGGTAACGAGATCACCGCTGAATTCCAAGCCATCGTCTTTGACTTTAAGTAGGGCCTGACCGTATTCCCCCAGATCGTAGGTGCCCGAGAACCGTTCCAACTCCGAAGCTGTCTGGGCCTTGAATACCCGTACCGTGGGTTTGTAATCGGGTAGTCCGTAGGCGGCGACGATGCTGTGAAGGATCTCTCGGATGATCGTGCTTCCCTTGTTCGAATTCACCATGACCACCACGGCATTGGCGGTTTCTTTCCAGACCAATAGTTCGGCACGAAAGCCTTCATCGGCGCCCCCATGTCCGAAAGTCAGGTCCAGCACGTAAGGCCCCAAGCCTTGGGAATCTTCATTGGGGGTCAGCATTTCATTTACTGTGGCCGCTTGTAACAAGCCATCTTGCTGACTGCTTAAAATGTGCTGGATTTCCTTGCCCCACAATACCAAGTCCGATGGGGTGGTCCAAAGTCCCGCTGCAGCCATTTCTGGATAGGTGTGCCATTTGCCGGCGACAGGGCTGCCATCGGAATGATAACCGGTGGCGGCGATGCCATGATAGGTTTCGGGAAGCGGGTTTTCGTAGGTACTGGCGGCCATCCCCAAGGGTTGCAAGACCTCGTCCTTTAGGATTTCGGCAAAGGGGCGTTGTTCGATATCGGTAATCATCTGCTGCATGATGGTATAGCCCCCGCCAGAATAGCGCCAGCTTTCGCCCGGTTCCTTGTAGACGCGTACGGCATCGGTATTGCCCTTGCCGTCCAAAATGTCGGGGATCGAAGGCACCGTATCCCCTTGGGCATAGCCCGGAAATCCCCAGACGGTCAAACCCGCGGTATGGTTCAGCATCCGCCGTAGCGTCACCTTTTCCGTAGCCGTGAATTCGTTGTCGGGCAGTTTCCAACTGCTGAGGTAGTGGTTGACATTGCTGTCTAAATGGATCAATCCCTGTTCTACCAATTGGTGCGCCCGTGTGGCGGCCACCGGTTTACTGATGGAGCCGGCTTGGAATACCGTTTCGTGGGTTACTTTGCGCTGTTCGAGGCTATCGGCCATACCGTAGCCTTTGGCCCAATGGAGCTCGCCTTGATGCAAGACCGCGATACTCACCCCGGGGATCTGCAATTCGTGCATCCGCTCTTCAAGGGCGTACACGCTTTTGATCAGGCTATCACCGTATTGGATCTGCAAGTTCGATTGCAGTCCGTTCTCGATTTGGGCAATGCGTTCGTTTAAGGCGTTGGTCGTTTTTTCGGTGGTGTCGGCACAGCCTATCAATAGCAGCGTGGCGCAGAGGGTCAGGAAACCGGTTTTCATTGTTCTTGGATTTCGTTAGTTTCCTTAAGGACTCCGAAAAACCGAAAAAGTGTCAAGAAAAGGAATAAAATTTCGAGGCCCTATACTGGCCAATACGAGGCAATGACCAAAATCAAGATCAATATGCCGATGCCGATGCGAAAGTAGTATTGTTGTCGCGCTTTGCGATGGTAGCCGTCTTTTTTCAATTCCCAGGAAAACAAAATTTCGAAGAGGGTAGGGATGGGGTTCAGGATAAAATCACAGACATGGTAGCTTTCTTTCGCCAGCTGTTGTTTTTCGATCCGGTCCCGCTTTTTCGAAAGGTAGGCGGCGGTTTTGATTTTCTTGTCCGGTACTTCCCGAGCTTCCAATTCGGCACGGGCCAAGCGTACCGCCTTGGGGTTCCACTTGTCGGCCGCCCCAACGATCTGCAACAATTCGTCGGTAGTTCGGGTTTTAATGGGAGGTCTGAAATCGTCGGTCATGTGCCTACCGTTGGGTCCTACACCGATAGTCCATATGCCTCGCTGATCCATTCCTTCAACTCCCCATCGATTTCGGAGGCCTCGGTCAGTCGTACCCTATGGGTGCACATGGTGCCAAAGGGACCGGAGTTTTCAAGCCGATCGGTCGTGGGTTTGCCTTTGAGTTTGAACCCAAGGTCGATTCGGGTTTTGGTAGCCGGTTTGATCAACAAAAACTGCCGTTTCCGGATGATACTGACGCTTCCTTTCTTCGGGGTGATGGTCACATCCGCGCCTAGCGACCCCACATAAGCGATCAAGGTCTCATAGAGGGGTTTTAGGGCTTCTTTCCCGTTGTATTGTGCCGCGACCAAATCGTCTGGCGCTTTGGTGTCTTCTTTGGACAGGCTCACGATGGTGTTGGCGAAACCATGGGTGACCCCATGTTCCGATTTGAGGTACTTGACCCCTTCCGAATGTTTGGCAAAAGCTTTTTGTTGCAAGAGGGCCTTCCATTCTTCCAAGGACTTTCCGGTCTTCTCGGGCATGTTGGCGATCATGGTTTGTAATGCATCACTCATTGGTTCAGGTGTATCGGGTTAGGTAGATGGCGACGACCATCCCAACTAAGATAACAAAAGCCATCGGTTTTTAGCCCTTCGGGGCCCGCTTAAGATCCTTCAGCAGGGGTCACGAGGGAACGGATATCCCTATTCTCCAAAATTTCTTGCGGCCCGCCTTGTAGCCCCACTTTGAACATCGCTTGGGCCAAGTCGGTCGATGGGATGCTGACGTTAGGGCCAAATGCCTTGATCAGCGGGTAAAGCGTTCTGCTGATGCGGTACATCAGGTTGGGTTCCTTTCGTGGGGTGACGGGATAAATATAGGCGGGTCTAAAGGCGTAGAAATCCAAACCGAGTGCACTGATCTGGTTCTCGGCCATGCCTTTGAACTTCGCGAAGGCCGTTCTGCTGCGTTCGGTACGGTCGGCCCCGGCACCGCTCAAGAGACAGAGCTTCGCTTTGGGACTGTGGTTCGCCAAGGCTTTGGCGAAGGCAACGGCATAATCGACCGTGATTTCCTTAAACGCGTCGTTCGGTACCTGACCCGTATACACCCCGATACAGAAAAAGGCGGCATCGAGGTCTTGAAAGGCCTTTTGATGCGCTCCATATTCGTTAAAATCGGCCACCGCTATCTCCTGCAATTTCGAATGCTGGTGTGGGCTTGGGCGGCGTACCAAGGATACCACGGCACTGACCGTGTCATCCTCCAAAGCCTGTTGCAGGATGCCTTCCCCGATCATTCCGGACGCTCCGGCTATTAGGATACGTTTCATGGTAGCGTGATTAATTTGTTAGGATGATTTTTTTTGGATGAAAACAGCTGTTTATACAATGTCATTTTTTTTTCTTTACAAAGACCCATTCGAACGCTTCGTTCAAGAGCAACAGTCCGATGGCGGCAAGGGATAGGATGACGGTGAAAAGCGTCCAGGTCCTAAGGTTTAAATTGCCACTATGTTCGGTGCAGAACGCTACAAGGGATAGTGCCCCGGCACTTAAAAGCAACAAACGGAAGCCTAGGTCGATACCGGTCGATCGTTTCGAAGCTGAAGTGAGGTCACATTTATAGGCCAAGACGTTCAACAAAGCCACGAATAAGATATAAATATGGTTCGCCCGTATTTGCATGCGCATCACATGCTGGTCGAGATGTTCGGGCTTAAATGAGGTTTTCATATAATAGCCAGTGGCGAGGAAGATTAGAAAAAGGGCCAATCCGAAGTAGAGGTTCGTTTTTTTTAGGTTCATGGGGTCAGGGTAAAGGGTTTAGGGTAAAGGGTTGAGGTGGTTCAAGTACTTTTTCAATATCGAGACTAATACTAGTTTTGGACCAACGTATAAACGGAGTTTTATTGAAAGAGGTATAAGGCATCCCCGATACCGTTTTGAAGTCCAGCGGTTTCCAGTTTTTCCGCTATGGCGCTGATCCGGGCCAATTCCGTTTCGGGTTCTAACGGATTCCCGTTGCCATCCAACAAACGGCCCCCAAGACGCTTTTGGGCATACTGGGTAACCTTATGCATCACTTCAAATACTCCTTCGGGTGCCACGGTACGGGGAATCGAAAAGCCGAAGATCAAATCGACTACCTGTACGCGTCCGGCGGCGATTTCCTCCGGGAAAAAGTATCCGGGGGCCGTGCTCGTCCACACGCTGAACACATAATCGTCCCCAAAACCGCGCTGTTCATTATCCCAGTGGAACAGGTCCATGTCCCCCCAGCGTAGTCCGACCGATTGCATGACATCCCAAAGATCCGTGCCTTCAAAGTTCTTATCTGCCTGCAAAACGATAATGGCCCATTGGTTGTTTTCGGTGATGAAACGCGATAATCGGTTGGAGTGCGTAGCCGCTTCCTTGACGGTACAATTCGATCGCAACCGTTCGACTTTTAGTTTTTTCATCCGGCTTCGTACGGTATTTTCAAATTGGGTAAGCCGCGCTTCGTCGTAAACGATCGGAGGCTCGTCAAGGGAATCGAAGAGCTTCCAAGCAATAGCGATCTTATCGAAGTGTTCGGCCTGGTTGTCCGACGCATGAAAATAGGTCCAATTTGCGCTGTTCGCAGGTTTGGCATAGATTGTTGGGTACAGCTGTTCCTTGCTCCAATCACGATCGAAGGCGTTGAAAACGGCCTGCCTTTCGAACTGTTGGCCCGGTTTAGGTTCCAGGGTCAAGATCCAATCGTACTTGGCATTGGCGAAATAACGTGTCGAATCGGGTTCGATGGGGAGTTCCGGGAAGTCGATATCGCGTTGCAACAAATCCCTACGATCTTCCGATCCTTGCAGCGACAATACCTTCTCGGCCCGTTCATCACTTTGACCGGCAGTCGAAATCACCAGATCGGTGGCGGTGTCATGGGTGGTTTGACCGAAACCTAAACCCCATAGGCAATACAAGGTGAGGGTCAAGCAAAGGGTTCTCATGAAAACGGTTTTGGATGGACATTGTTCCCCTTAAATATACATGATCATGACGAATGCAACTTAAGCGCGTTGGGCGCGGCGTAGCTTCCAATTGATAACGATGGCGATCATGGTGCCCAGAAGCGCATGAACTATCGGAAACGCGACCAATAAAAACAACCGGCCAAGACTGTAGGGGTCGTCACCGATAAATAAAGGGCCACCAAGCAAAATATAGGCCGTATAGCCGACTAGGGCCAGGCAGTTGCAGCCGAAGTACGCCCAAAAATGTTTCCAGCGACGCAACAGATGCAGGCTTAACATCCACAGCGCAATACCGATCAGGGGGGAGAGGAAGAGGAGTACGGTTTCCATTGAGGTCAATTGAAATACAGGACGATCGTGATGACCAAGACCAAGGCGAAAAGCAGGAGTATGGCTTTTTTATGGTTCATGACCATATCGATCAAAAATTCAATCAATGCGTCGAACATGCTGTCTCAAAGGTTTTTTAGGGTTAGTGGTGGCTTGGCAGGAGACACCAGGGCCCCTATTGGTACCCAAGTTAGTTAATTTAGTCGTTTTAGGCAGGTACGGTTTTGTGCGACCAAAACTACTCCGTCATGAGCTCCTGAAGTTCCCTGACCCGCCATTCTTCATTGTCGGCAATAAAGCGTTCGAACATGGCGGCATGGCTTGCCCCGACCAGCACCATGATCCGCTCATCGGTGGTTTGGGTCTGCTTTAGGGCCAACGACCACATGTACAGGTTCCGTTTGTACCATTCGGAAGTCAACAAAGGGCCTGAAAAGTCATCGGGATTTCCCGCCAATAACATCAAGTCGGTATGGAAGTAATTGGAGAATCGGCGCATCTCCGTTTCATTCAAGTAGTACGTCAGATCCATCAACGAAGTGCCTTCTTCGATTTGGGTATCGAAGTCCGAGGTGAACTTTTGAATGCCGTTTTGGATTTCCGCCAGCAATTCCGTCTGTTCCGCTTCTTGGATGGCCCCCATGACCGCTTCGAACGGAAAGGAGGTTTTGTAATCGATTCCGTATACCTGTTGCAAATCACTGGCATGGGCGGTTCGAAACGCCAATTGGAAGATCTCGTTTTTCAAATAGAAATCGGACAGACTGTCTTGTGAGAAGTAGCGGCCTTCGTGGTACATTCGATATAACGAATCCAACTCGGACTGTTCGTCATAAGGCCATTCGACGAAGATCTTGGTCGGCCGGTAGGCTTTGATGCGTGCTGAAATCGCTTCCAACTCCGCTTGAGCTTCCTCGCTCATTACATCAAAGGATTTGGTCTTGGCCACATCCGCACCGGGATTGTTGTAATGGAAGGTGCCGATGAGCAAGACCTCTTTTTGGGGTGTTGGGTCGGTTTCATCCGCGGTTTGGGGTTCGTTTTGGTTACAGCCCCAAAGGACGATTGCTAGAACACTACAAAGTGCTTTCTTCATGATAGATGCGTTTTTCGGTACTACAAATATGGCACCTTGGTCTGACATAAAATTGCAAAAGGTTTACCCTACGGAAAAATCCAATGCACGTTGCTGTTGCCCATGGTAGTCAGGTTTTCGAAAAACCGCCGGGGTGTCCGTTGGGTGAGGGCTTTGAAATTACCGATCATGTGCGATTGGTCGAAAAATTCGATGAGGTGGCTGAGTTCGGTCAAACTGGTCTTGTTACCATTGCCCTTCATAGCAACAATAGCTTTTCGAAACCGAAGGATTTTTTTGTATTCGGATGGGGTTTTGCAGAGGTGCTTCTTGAACTGGGCGATCAGGGTCTTTTGACTGCGCTTGAAATGCCGGGCCAATTCGGCGGTGGTGATTTTCAGGTCGTCATCGATCAAGGCGATCGCTTCCCCCAAAAACGGATGTGTAAAGCCCGTACAGTGGGCCAACCAATAGGTTTCCAACTGTTGGGCCAGTTCGTTGGGGTCTACGATTTTTACAATCCGTTTCATCTCCATGGCATAGTCCGAAAAGGGATTGAAAGGATCGAATGGGCCGTGGCTATAGGTGGCCAGGGGTTTGGGTAAGAAGGCATTGAGTCCCAAAGGTTTGAAGTAGATGCAGATTTCCTTGATGTTCCCTTGATATTCAAAACAGATGGGCTCGTTAAACCGGCAGACCAGACTGCTCGCTATAGGCTTTGTTTGTGACGGGCGGGTCAAGATCTTGTGTTCGAAGCGCACATGTTCGGCATTTGGGACGGCTGCCACAATGGAATTCACGGAAGGAAAGGTCAAGTAGCTGATCGCCGGATCCTGCTCCGAATGCTCTAAGATGTAATAGCTCGCCACATACTGCTGAAGCACTTCATGTTTCGGATAGAAGCTGTTGATCTTCATGGGGTAGAGGCTTGAAATTAGACAGTAGGGTTCATTAGTCTTAGATAGGGGTCGAACCATTCTGGTTCAAGGAAGCTACGAAAAAATGACCAGCCTATCCGCTAGAGGTACCCTCTGATGCTAGATGATCCGATCCGGCTCGTGTGCCGATTTGCGGTGTTTCCATCGCTTATGCGACCACAACCAGTATTGTGGCGCGTTTAGAATGTCTTTTTCCAAGTTTGCCGTGAAAGCGGCCGTGATTTCCCCTTTCTCAAATTGGCTATGGTCATCCGAGACCAACTTGAAAACGACCTTGTAGTACCCACGGGCTACTTTGATGTTGGAACCTGAGATGATGGGCATGTCATATTCCCTAGCCATACGTTCCGCCCCATAAGCCACGGCAGTCTCTTGGTTCAAAAAGCGTGTAAAATGCGCCAATTGGGATTTTCTTGGGGATTGATCGCTGCCGAAAATCACGGCAAAGGGCCCCTCTTCTTCAGCTTTCATTTTTTCAATAACCCCATCGATTCGAAGCATATGCAGGCCGTATTTGGAGCGACTAGCGGTAATCTTTTCGTTCCAAAAGGCATTGGATAACGGGGAATAGAGCGCCATCGGGGTGTGTTTGATCTGCCCGGCCACGGCCAGGGCGAACAACTCCCAACTGTTGTAATGTCCGCCGACCAATATCACGCTCCGTCCTTCTTTAAAATAGCGCTCCAAGACTTCCGGGTTTTCAATGCGCATCCGCTTTTTGGTGGCCGCTTCCGATATGGTGAAGTTCTTGATACTCTCTACCATGATGTCACAAAAGTGGCGGTAAAACTTTTTTTCAATAGCCCGGATTTCGGTATCCGATCTGTCCGGAAAGGATTGCGTAAGATTCTTGCGCACCACCGCCTTGCGATACCCGATAAGGCGGTACATGAGGTAGTACATGACATTGGAGAGGCCATATAGCATCGGAAATGGCAATCGCGAAATCGGTAAAAGCAACAGGTAATAGAAAAGTTTGTTCATGATACCGTGCGCTTATCTATGGCAAAAACCTGCAAGGGGGTTAAGTTTTTTCGAGGGGTATACGAACGGATGGAAGGTGTTTTGAAAAGCTTCAATAGGATGGTGTGTTGGTTGATTCGAAGCCGAAGATAAGGAATCCGCATTGCTGTTGCGCCGGTTTCTAAAAAAAGGAGTTACTTACTTTAGGGTTCTAGTGATCAATGCTTCCGAAACGCCTTATTTCTTTTTGCTAAAAAAAGCCTTAGCCCGGTTTAAGAACACTGTTTTATTTGGTTCGGCGTGGGCACTATGCGCCACATCAGGCAAGATCCAAAGGTCTGAATGGGGCAAATGGGTCCGGGCTCGAAAGACTTCTTCCATTGGGGTCCCTTCATCATCATCGCCTACCATGATCATGACTTCGGGGGTAATGGCTTGTAGTTCTTCATCGCTCAATCGGACCCGATAATTTTTGAATTGGTCCAACAGCGCCTTTAGGGTGGTCTCATTCGCATGAGAGCGTTCCAGCCAAGGGAAGTTCGCCCGGTTTTCAAAAGTGAACTCCTCGAGATACTCCGGAAAATCGGCAATGGTCCATGTACCGACCGCACCAATGGTAATCATCGACCGGATGCAATTGGGATCGATCAAGGCCACTTGGTAGAGGATATCCCCTCCAAAACTAAAGCCTACGGCATCGACCCGGGTTAAATTTAAATGGCGGATCAATGCCAAAAGGTCTTCCCCAACGGATCGTACCGATAGATCGGAATCAAAAGGAGCGGACTTCCCATGACCCGTCAAATCGATCAAGAATACTTCGAAATCCTCCGTAAATTCCTTGACATAGGGTCGCCAGGATATGGAAGATTGGCTGTACCCGTGTAAAAGTAACAGGGGCGGACCTTCCCCATAGGATTCATAATACAGGGTTTTTCCATTAACAGCTACGGATTCAGTTCGATTCGGCGTTTGCGCGTAGGCTTCGATGGTCATACAAAAAAAGATAATCGCAATCTGGAGAAAGGGTCTCAATGACATGGGAGGCAAAAGGATGATTTGGGTTTTGCTCCAAAAGTAGCAAGAAAACCGCAACCACGGATTTTGATCACGGCTTGTCTTGCGTTTTACCTAGTGCGAGACCACTTCTTGGATTGCACTATAGCGCTCCCATTCTTCCTTGGGTACCGCACGTAAGAAGAAGTCGGCCAATTGGCGTACTTCGGCGGCGAATTCCCCGAAGGTGGCCGCCCGACTATTGATCGAGGCATCGATGACCAAACCATAGTTCGGAAAGAGCACCAAGAAATTCATAGATCCCTTGCTGACCCCACCATGGTGCACCATCCAAATCGGGGTTTCCCCGTCGAGCAAAAGCTCGTTCTCATAGGTGGGCCAAGAGCGCCAGCCTAGCGCATATTCCTGTTCGTTGATGTTCCCGTTTTCAAGGCGCACCGGGGTCCAGAATTCCTGTTTGGTCGAAGCGCTCAAAAAGCTAGGGTCTCCCAAATAGGCGTTGCCCATCTTCACGAGGTCGGTGGGCGTTGAGATGAATCCGCCCCCGGCCCATTTGTAGCTGAGGTTGACATCGTGTTTGATGCCCATGGTGCGATACTCCCGATAGTAGTCGTCTTCGGTTTGGTAAAAAGTGGCAAAGTGTTCCGACTTCGGTCGGCTATGATCCGCATAGGTGTGCTGCATCTGCAAGGGGTCGAAGACCATGGCTTGCATATAGTCCAAAAACGGCCGATCCGCTGCCTGTTCCAAGACGACGCTGGCCAGGTTGACATCGAAGGATGAGTATTGAAATCGCGTACCGGGTTCATACAGCAGGTCGTATCGGTTGAAGACCGTAATGCCCTCGGCAGCCGATTCGAATTGGTTGCAATTGCAGAGCGTAAATTGGGCCGAATGGAGTCCGAAATCCTCATAATTACCTACGCCTGCGGTATGGCTCAGCAATTGTTTCATACTGAAGTCCCATTCCTTGCGGTCCCAATTGGTGATGGAATCCCCGATGATGGCCTCGAGGTCGAGCTGCCCTCGATCGACCAATCGGGCTACGCCGGTCGCGGTAATGGCCTTAGAGGTGCTGCCCATCCGGTATTGGGTCAAGGGGGTGGCCGCTTTTCCGGTTTCTACCGTAGCGAATCCTTCACTGGCCGACCAGATGAGTTTGCCTTGATGCCCCACCGCCACCGAAAAAGAGGGTACGTTCAGTCGTTTTGATATCCCTTTGAGATGGGCCGTGGCCTGTTGAATGGGTGCTGCATAAACGGTGTCCGACACCCCCTGGTTCATGGGGTAGGTCGCCGCTTCCGGAAACTTGGTCCAGGTCGTAAAATAATAAATACTCCACAAGAACCAGAGCGTGAATAGGGTCAGCAAGACGCGGAGGAAGCGTCGTAAACGTTTGCTTTTGATTTTGAATGTTTTCATGCCCCAAAACTCCGCCATTTGTGTAATCGCCCGCTCGAAAATCGCCCAAAGCAGGGGTAGCGCAAACGGAAACCGGTTTGCGGGCGTCGAACGGGTTGGGCAGCTGGAACAACACCTTGGTCATCGGCAAATACCGATCCGTCGATGAACGGAGCGTTACCTGCCTGTATTCCGTACTTTTACGGTCTATGTCGCGATTCAACCCACAGCAAAGGAAAAGTAGCCGGACGATGGATCTGCAAGGCCACCTGTTGTTTTGGTTGTTGCTGCTCTTGGGGTTTACGGTCATCCAGTTTTTTAAAGACGGCAACGTTCAAGGGTTTTGGTTGGTCTTTGCGCAGAATTTCAAACGAATGCCGGCCATGCTGGTGGCCGCCTATGGTTTTACCGGACTCATCATCCCGCTTTTGCGGAACAAGAACAACTACCTGGGCTTTTTTCTTGGTTCGCTGTTGCTGTTTTACCTAAGCAGTGCCTTTGACCGTATCGTGAACGTGTATGGCTATGAGCCCTTGTTTCGAAAGGAAGCCTTCGTACAGGAATCCCTGTTCGAGATCTTCTCGGACACCGGTTACCTCTTCACAGGCTATCTGCCACCCCTGCTGATCGCTGCGGTCGCGCTTGCCCTGACTTGTCTGCTTATTGAAAGGAACCGTGCTGAGACCCAACACTTGAAATTGGAGCGCGATAAGAACAAGGCGGAACTCAATGTGTTGAAAGCCCAGATCCACCCCCATTTTCTATTCAATACCTTGAACAACCTCTATGCCCTGACCGTACAAAAATCAGATAGCGCCCCGAAAATGGTCGAAGCCCTTTCGGCCATGCTCGATTACATCCTCTACCAATGCAATGACCGCTTGGTGCCTTTATCGAAAGAAATCGAATTGGTCCAAAACTATATCGCCCTGGAGCGTTTGCGTTATGGGGATGAGATTGCCATTTCGTTAAATATCGATACCGAGCGCGCCTTGGAACCCGATCCAAAAATCGCCCCCTTGTTGTTTCTTTCCTTGGTTGAAAATGCCTTTAAACATGGGGTCAGCGGCCAAGTGGAGGGACTGCAAATCCAGATCCTGCTGCAGCTGGAAGGGCAGGAATTGCGCTTTCAGGTAAAAAACACCAAAAGCAAGGAAAAGCAACAAGACGTTACCCAATATACTGAGGGTATCGGGATCAAAAATGTAGAACAACAACTGCAGTTGGTATATCAAGATGCCGATTTTACCCATGAAGATCAGGGCAATTGGTACCTTGCGGAATTGCGGATCAATACCGACTCCGCCTATGTTTAAGTGTATCGTTATCGATGATGAGCCTTTGGCCCGTTCCTTGTTGGAAGGGCATATCGCCGATGTACCGGTATTGGAACACCTCGGTTCGTTTAAAAGCGCGGTAGCGGCCCACGGTTTTCTTCAAACCCATTCGGTGGATGTGCTGTTCTTGGATATCCAAATGCCCAAGCTGACCGGGCTCGACTTCCTGAAAACCCTAACCCATCCCCCCCAGGTCATTTTGACCACGGCTTATCGCGAATATGCCGTCGATAGCTACGAATTCGGAGTGGTCGATTACCTGCTTAAACCCATTACCTTCGAGCGTTTCTTCAAGGCGATCGGAAAGTTGCAACAACCAACTAAGTCTGCGGAACCTCGAGAGCATTCACCACGACAAGAGGCGATTTTTGTACAGGCCAACAAAAAGCAGCTGAAGATCAACTTGGCCGAGGTCTTGTATATCGAAAGCTTGAAGGATTACGTCAAATTACATCTTGCTGACCGTCGTGTGGTGGTCAAAGAGCCTTTGAACCAACTGCTGCAGCGCTTGCCCAATACCTTTTTGCGCGTACACCGCTCTTATGTGGTAAATACCGATCAAGTCACTGCATTTACCGCCAAGGACGTTGAAATCGGCACCCTTGAAATCCCCATTGGGGGTACCTACAAAGAAGGGGTGCTGTTGGTCTTAAAAGCTTAATTAACTGCCGTATCCAAAGCCGTTCGATAAGTTTCGATCCGGGCATTGGCGTTGCTGTCGATAACCAAAATGACGACCATCAATGCCAGGGTGGTGATGCCGATCGCCCGCCAAAGCGGGGTGTCAATAAAGAGCAACACCAGGGCAGCTGCTACAATGATCAGGGGGATGGCCTTAAAGACGATGTTGCGGTATTCGGCCATGGACTTTTCGGTACGCACGATTTCCGAGGCTACGAAGGCATCGGCATCGGATTCATAGGCTTCTACAAAGCCGGTGACCCGTGATTTGTTCGTAAAGAAGATACCGGCCCCGATGATCACGAGCAAAAGGCCCGCCACTAGGGTCGGAATGATAAAGGCCTTGGCCATTTCGGTCTTGCCCAATTGCCAGAACCCAAGGCTGCCCAACAGGAACAACAGGCCGAACAAAACGAAAAAGCGGGCCGAGAATACTTCGGATTTGGCCCATTCCACTGCGATTTTAAGGATTTCCATAGATGTTGATTTTGTGTGATTCAAGTATGTGGTAAACGGCTTGGGGGGTATCCAAAGGCCTTTTTGAACGCAAAGGAAAAATGCGAAAGGTTTTCGAAACCCACCGAAAGATACACCTCTGTGGCCTTTTGTTTTTCATGGTTGAGTTTATAGTGGGCGAGATCCAGACGTTTTTGGGTCAACCATCGCCCCGGACTATCGTGAAAAGTCTTCTTGAAATCGTTTTTGAAGGTGGATAGGCTCCTGCCGGTCAAAAAAGCGAAGCGTTCCAAGGGGATGTTGTACATATAGTGCGCTTCCATAAAGGCCGCTAGATCGATTTTACCTAAGGGTTCGAAGTGGCCTAAAAGTGCACTGGCTCGAGTATCGACGGCATCGATGATGGTCAGGACTTCCTGGATTTTGATGGGTACCAGGGCTTCGGGCAGCTCATCATCCATATCGAAATACGGTAATAAGGTGTTGAAATAGCTTTCCAAAAGGGGATGGGGGAGGATGGCTCGCTGGGTGGTGATGTTCTCCGTCCAGCTTTCGGTTTGGGAGCGTTCTCCATAAAAGGCCCTTAAGTCCGCTTCTGGGAGGAATAGGGAAACACATTTGAAGGGTTTGCCCTCGACAGGTTGTTTCAGGCTGCGCACCAGTTGATTTTTTGGGATCAAAACCGTGGCCCCGGCTCCGAAAACCAACTCTTCCTTGCCATAGGTCAATACCAGTTTGCCCGAGCAAATGAAGACAATGATGTGCTGGGGTGAAATGCTTTCCCAAGTGTACTGCTTTTCGGTGCTTCCCGAAACGAATACGCGGCCTTTACTGCTTGTTGTCGGATGTTCCATCTGGTACAAATATCAACAATGAAATGCTTCTCCGGTCGCTTCTTCGGAAATAGTCCAAAGACGGGCTGCTACCTCGGCATCCAACGCAAAGGGTTCCAACTGGCATGCCCCGACCGGTCCGCCGGTCTGCATGCGTTTGGTCGGGCCGTAGTAGGCCTGCTGTTCCAAGGGGTCTTCCGTAGCACAGAGCACCTCCGGGTATGCCCCTTTTTTGGCCGATTGCACCAAGGGGGTTTTGGAGACCAAACCCCAAATGATCCGATCGCGAAGCCCACCGCTGTTTTTGATCAACGAAGTGGCCGAAGCCCCAGGATGGCATACATAGACCTTGGCCCTTCCTTGTTTGGCCGCTATTCGTCGTTGCAGTTCAAAGGCAAACATGATCTGAGCCAATTTGCTGTGGCAATAGGTGTTCATGGGATGATAATTGGCATCCCAGTCCATATCGTCGAACTGTATGGTCTTCAAACCCATTTTATACCCCTCACTACCGACCACGACGATCCTACCTGAAGCCTCTGAGATCCTTTCGAACAAGCGATTGACCAACAGAAAATGACCGTAATGGTTGACGCCGAGATGGCTTTCAAATCCCTCAACGGTGCGTTGCTGCGTCGGCACCTGGGCGATGGCGGCATTGCAGATCAGGGCGTCGATTTTCGGTACGGCAGCCAATACTTCGGTGGCTGCCTCCCTGACCGAGGCCAATTCGGCAAGGTCAAGTCGGATGAAGGATACTTTGGCTTGCTTGCCAAAATGATCGATCAAGCTTCCGATGGCCTTTCTTGATTTTTCAGCACTCCGGTTCAACATCACCACTTCGGCCCCTTTGCCAAGTAAGATCTTGGCGGCTTCATAACCGGCCCCGGAGTTGGCCCCGGTGATGACATAGGTTTTTCCATTGAGGTCTGGGAGCCGGTCGGGAGTCCACCCCGTTGTACCGAAATCGTTCGTTGTTTGTATAGCCATGGTAAGTGCGTATTGCGTTTCAGCGCAAAGATCCGGTGAAACCAGGGCAGACACTTTGTTAAAAAGTCTTTTTTGCTTTGTTTAATGGGTAATCCTTCAATCGTTGGTCATTCTTTGTTCTTGACCTGTTCTTCAACGAGGCTATAACAGAGTTTGGCTTTTTTCATGCCAAAGATCCTCCCTTTACGCGCCTCGTAGTTCGCATAGCGAGCGCCATTTTTTCGAAAGGCTTGTTGCAGGCCTGATTCGCGCCCATGGTGGAGGTTCATGATTTTGAACAGCTCACCGGTGGGGTACCATTTGAATTGGACCCCGTGCGGTCTGCCATTGCTATACCGGTAATGGGCGACCAAGTAGTGGTTGGGGTCCGAGGTCCACATTTTTTTGGTGCCATGTAGCCTGCCCTGCTGGTAGAACATACTGCTTTTTAGATGTCCATCGGGGTACCACTGCAATACATGGTGTTGCTTTTTCCCATCCAAGACGCCAAAACGTGTTTTGGGTTTGCCGTCTGGAAAGTAAGTGACTGCATAGCCGGAAAAGGGATGGTCCTTCCAGGTCCACTGTGATCTTTCAGGGTGGTAAACGAGTTTGCTTTCTTCCACCTGACGGTCAGGAATCACGCGCCTTGCATGTTCCTCAGCCGATGTGCCTCCTTGTTCCGTGCATCCTTTGGCTAACAGGCCAAGGCATAGCAACATTTTGGGAACAAGTGTGCGTAAAAACGACACAAGAATCGCTTTTGGCTTGCCAATTGTATTAGATGCGATCAATTACATGATGGTATTGGGTGTCCCCTGTAAATCCCCAGCAAAGAGTGCGATGACGCTGCCGAAATAGAATTCATTGACGATGTGATAGTGGTAGATTACTTCCCCATTGCTATGCGGTGTGGTACCGAAATGCCCTCCAGAGGCATCCAAATCGGTGGGGTACGAACCATCCGCTTCCCGACGTCCATATAACAGGAATCCGTCGGCCATAATGCCGACCAGTTTTTCGTCATCAAAGGAAAGGGTGGTGTTTTCCGGCACGTCAGAAGACTCGATATGATAATGGTAACCTGAAGGACCATTATGGGCCCCGGCATAATCGAAAGTCTCAGCGATCATTTCCTCAATAGGCCTGTTATTACCTTCCAAATCGTTGAATATCGGGGCACCGGTCACCGCGATACCGATGGCCCCTAGCCCAGTTGCCGTACTCGAAGCGGCCAATTCCGGTGCAGCCGAAACGGTAACCGAATAGTTGCGATCTCCTCCGATCCTGCCTGGAGTCAAAGCTACTGCAACGACGGGGTCGATGTACAATGGATTCGTCTCTTCCCAATATGGGGAGGTATGGTTGGGCAGTCCGTTGGAATCAATGGTGATGTTGGTACCATCAAAGGAAACGGTAACCGCATCGGGATTGAATTCTTCAAAGGCGGCCAAGGGGGTACTGACGGCATCCGACGGATCGTCACCGATGACGGTATCGTCGTCGAGAGTGGGGGTTTCCGAATCACTACTATTGCAAGAAACTAGGAATAGGACAACGCCTGCAAAAAGCAAAACCGGCATTTTCAAATAGTTCATAGGGTTGTATTTAGTGGATTGTACATAAGGGTTAGGTGCCCTTTTCACCAAATACTTGCGCTTACCCTTAATTAATTTTAAAAAGAGGGTTCAAAACAACGGATTACAATCGGTCGAGAAGGTGTAAATCGATTAAGGAAGCTTGGCTATTGTTCGGAATTTGGTGGTTTTCCTTTCCAAAGTGTCGCCAGTGAGGAGCCGGTGATGTTCATGAAAGGGCCAAAGACCGCTGGGGCCAGGCCCATGGTCGCTAAACGGCCCATTTCCAAAGCGATCCCGGATGCCAGACCGGAATTCTGCATCCCCACTTCAAAAGCAACGGTCCGGGCCGATTTTTCATCCAGGCCGACCATCCGGCTTCCGAAGTACCCCAGTACATAGCCCGAAAGGTTATGTAATAACACGACTACGATCAATATAAGACCAATGGATAAGAGCGAATCACGACCTGCTGCGGTAATCACCGTGATGATGATGGCAATGGCCGCCATGGAGATTTTAGGCATCAAGGCATCAAGCCAACGGAATTTACCATGGGCAAAATGGTTGAACAGGAGGCCCGCTGCGATAGGTAGGATGACGATTTTGACGATACTCAAGAACATGGCCAAAAAATCGATGGGCACGAGTTCATTGGCCAATAGTTGCATAAAAAAGGGAGTGACCAAGGGTGACAAAAGGGTCGCTATGGCCGTAAGCGTCAAGGAGAGCGCTAGGTTGGCACCCGCAATATAGGCCATGACGTTTGATGCCAAGCCGCTCGGAGAACAACCGACCAAGATGATACCGGCCGCGATTTCAGGAGACAGTCCTGAAAACTTGGCCAGACCGAAGCCGATAAAGGGCATGATGGTAAACTGGGCGATCAGTCCCACCAAGACCCCTTTGGGCATTTTGACCACACCTACGAAATCCTTGATACCGATCGAGGTACCCATACCGAACATGATGATGATCAACAAGGGAACGATCAACCCACTAAGTTTGAAGTCTCCTATGGCGACAAAGAATCCCGGGTAAAACAAGGCGGCAGCGACCGCGGCAAAAATCAAAAGGGTGAACGCGAAACCTTGTAGACGCGGCACATAGCGTACCGACCAAGCGAGCAGTAAAAATAAGGCAATGATGCCCGGGCCCAATTCGTTTCGATAGCCCAAGCCGTAGCCGATGATCATACCAATAGTAAGGAGGAGGGTAACTATCCCCCAGAATTTTCCATTCCGTTTCATGCTCGGGTTTTGCTTAAAAATAAGCTTTTATACGCTTTCGTTCCCTTAGGATTCGGACGGAAGGTTTTGTTTCCAGCGTGAAAAAGCCGCTACATGGTCAGGATCGGTCGGGGGATAAAGTCCCTTGATGGAGGCACCTTGATCGACCTGTTCGGTCACAAAGGTTTCAAACAAGGTCATTTCGAGGCCTTCTTGTATAACGGCATCGATTTCCGCAGCGGGAATGACCACTACGCCATCGGCATCCCCCACGATATAATCCCCCGGAAATACGGCCACGTCACCGCAGCCAATGGGTTCATTGATGGCAATGGCCTGGTGTAGGGTCAGGTTGGTCGGGGCGGAGGGTCGTTGATGGAAGGCAGGAAAACCCGAGTTGGCGATTTCGCGCGAATCGCGAAACCCGCCATCCGTAACAATGCCGGCAGCACCGCGTCGTAGCAATCGGGTGACCAAAATCGACCCGGCCGATGCCGCCCGGGCATCCTTACGGCTGTCGATGACCAGTACATCACCAGGCCCGCATTGCTCTATAGCGACCCGTTGCGGATGATCGGGATCTTTGAACACCGAAATCGGATTAAGGTCTTCGCGGGCTGGAATATACCTTAAGGTAACTGCCCTGCCGACCATCGGCTTCCCATAATCCTTTACGGCTTGCACGTTCTGAAGGAACTGATTGCGCAGTCCGCGTTTGAACAAACAAGTGGTCAGGGTGGCCGTACTGATTTGGCCTAGTTGTTCGAAACGTACTTTTTCCATACTCGTATTTTTAAGGGCCAAAATTGGTTTTTAGGGAATTAAACCGTTAAAAATTTGTTTAGTTTTCAAATATACCTATTTTTGGTTAACCAAACTGGTAAACCAATTTTAAATGAACCGTCCTTTACTCCCTTTTCTCGTAGTGCTCCTTTTTTCGACCCTTGCATGCAAGCAGCATAAGGGCACTCCATCGGCGATGGCGAGTGACGTCATTCCCTTTTTCGAGCATTGGAACTTGATTTTGGGGGATGGGAGCAACGCCGGACAAGCCTTGGATTATGAGGCTCCGGATTACTTTTATGCAACGAATGAAAATGCCGTTGACTGGGTGGTATTCAAATCGCCCAATGCCGGAAATACCCATGGTACCTCGAACAATACGCGCACTGAGCTGGCCCAGCTAAAAAAATGGACCCCGATGACCGAGGCCCATATGGAAGCTACCTTAAAAGTAATGCAAGTGGCTACTACCGGCGATGCCCGTGTGGCAGCGACCTACTCGGTGGTCGTCGGACAGATCCACAGTGCCGACGGACATGAAAACGAACCCTTGAAGATATTTTACAAAAAGTTTCCAGGCCATACCAAAGGCTCGGTCTTTTGGAATTACGAGATCAATACTGCCGGTGAAGACAACTCCAAACGTTGGGACTATTCTTATCCGGTATGGGGTCATGATTTTTCGGTCGTCGGTGCGACCGCTGATAGCTACCCACCTGAACCCGAAGACGGCATTGCCCTTGGGGAGACCTTTAGCTATTCGGTGCGGGTAAAGGACGGGACCTTGTTCTTGGAATTTACCAGTGAGGGTCATGAAACCAAGACGTTTACCAAAGACCTAATCCATTCGGCCTATACCGATAGGGAGGCCTTGCCGCAACAGGTTGAAACGCTTTTCGTACCCATCGGGCAAGACGGTGTCGAACGGGAGCACGCCTATGCCGGTGAAGGCTTGTTCTTCAAATTGGGTTGCTACAACCAAACCAACGGCAAAGACCCTGCGGTAAACAAGGTATGGTGCTCGGGTGCTGAAACCCACCAAGGGGATTTGAAAAAACAATATGCCGATGGCAACTATGCCGAGGTGTGGTTCAAATCCGCTTCCATTACCATAAGCGAGGATGCCATGTCGAATGCCGGTTATTTCGAGGCCAATGATGGCTTGAGCAAGAAGACCGTTTATCCTAGTGAGGTGATCCCCTTTATGGACAAGTTCAAGATCTTGATGGGGGATGGGACTTCCGTTGACGATCTGGTCGATTTTCAAAACGAGGACTTTTTCCATACTGTTATTGATGGTACGCGCAGATGGGTGGTCTACAAAACCCCAAATTCAGGGGTGACCTCAAAGAACTCCAGCAATACCCGAACCGAATTGCATGAAAAGCGCGAATGGGTGCCTGAAGAAGGGGGTAGGCTCACCGGTACCTGCAAGGTCATGCATGTTTCCGTTTCCGGAGACGCCAGGGTCGCGGCCTCTTACGCTACCGTAGTGGGGCAGATCCACAGTGGGGAAGGCCATGAAAACGAACCCTTGAAGATTTTCTACAAAAAGTTTCCAGGGCATGACAAAGGCTCGGTCTTTTGGAATTACGAAATCAATACGGCCGGAAATGACAATTCAAAACGATGGGATTTTTCGACCGCCGTCTGGGGCCACGACATGTCGGTGGTAGGAACGGCAAAGAACGATTTCCCGGAAGCACCCACTGACGGGATCGCATTAGGCGAAGAGTTCAGTTACGAAGTAAACGTTTACCAAGGTATTATGTACCTCACCTTCTCAAGCCCGAACCATGAAACCAAAACCTTTACCAAAAACCTACTGGTTTCGGAATATGGGACTAACGATACCCTGCCTGAACAGGTCAAGGCGTTATTCGGACCGATGGGGCAAGACGGTACCGAACGCCCCACCGCTTACCAAGGCGAACTGGGTTATTTCAAACAAGGGGCCTACAACCAAACCAATGGCAAGGATCCCGAAAAGAACCGCGTCTGGTTTGCCGGGGCCGAAACTTACGGGGGTGACATCGCCCGACAATATGAAAACGGCTGCTATACCGAAGTCTGGTTCCGTGAAGCCACGGTCGGACCGGGAATACCACCACAATAAACAAGACAGCATACCGAAAACAACTAACTGATACTGATTTGACAATGAAAACATTTGGAGCAAGCAAGGAATTCATCAAAGGAACCGACCTCGAATGGGAGGTTGTGGGCGAAGGCCTAAAACGGAAGATCATGGGCTATGACGACAAGATCATGCTGGTCAAGGTCCATTTTGAAGTAGGGGCCGTAGGGCAAATGCACGAACATTACCACTCACAGGTCACCTATGTCGAAAGCGGAAGTTTCGATGTTACCATTGATGGGCAAACCAAGACGTTGACGGGCGGTGATTCCTTCTACATCCCGCCGCACGCCTTACATGGTGCCGTATGTACCGAAGCGGGTGTATTGATCGATGTGTTCAGTCCCATCCGTGAGGATTTTATGGAATCGTGAATTTTAAGCCCTGAAATCAGGGATTCGAAAATTTTTCCTACCGAATATTTCCACCCACGCCGTTTTTTTAACATTTAAATGCGAAATCCGTTTTCTATTAACGATTTTATAACATATATTTGGTAATCCAAACTGGTTAACCAATTTGGTTATCCAATAAACAAACAACACATATGAAAACATAACCCACTAAAAAAGGATAGGTGCACGCCTATCCTTTTAGAAACATTACTTCTTTTCGGAGGGAAGTAAATGTGCGGCACATGGTGACACATGCCAATCCAAAAATACGAAAAATTCATTTGGCGATTGGTACGGTGCAGAAACAACGCGAAGGATCGCATCATCGCATCCGCAAAGCAAACGGAACTACTGAAAATTAACTTAAAACAAATGAATTTAAAAACGAAACTAACGCTAGTTGCCCTCTTGTTCATCAAGATGCAACTTATCGCTCAGAGCATAACGGTCACAGGGGCCGTATCTGACGCGAACAACGTTCCCATTCCAGGTGTAAACGTCATCGTTTTAAACACTACGCGGGGTACGCAAACGGATTTCGACGGGAATTATACCATTAACGTAAGCTCAGGAGAGGTACTACAGTTCTCTTATATCGGCTACGGTACACAAACCGTCATCGTAGGTGACCAAACGACCATCAATATCCAACTGGAGGAAGATGCCAGTCAATTGGATGAAGTGGTGGTCATCGGTTACGGTACACAACGAAAATCGACCGTAACCGGTTCGATTTCAAAAGTGGTCAATGAAACTTTAGATCAAATCGCCGTTTCCAGGGTCGACGATGCCCTTATCGGTCAAGTATCCGGGGTCAACATCCAAGCCACAAACGCCGAGGCGGGAGGTGCCCCGACCATTACTATTCGTGGTGTGGGCTCGATCACCGCGGATTCAGGCCCGGCTTTGGTGGTCGATGGAATCGTAGTAAGCTCAGAATTCTTGGCCAACATCGATATGAACGATGTGGAGTCCTTTGAGGTTCTTAAAGATGCCGCCTCCGCTTCCATTTATGGTAGTGAAGGGGCCAATGGGGTGATTTTGATCACCACCAAAAGTGGAAAGGCCGGTAAGACCAAGTTCAGTTACCAAACCTATACCGGTTTCAAGCAAGCCCATGGCAGTGATGATTATCGCAAAGACCTGAACGAATGGGCAGCCCTTGAACAGGCGGCTACTGGAACACTATCAGGAGAGACCCTTTATGCCTTGGATCTAGTAAGTATCACCGGGGTGAATCGCGATTGGCAAGATGTTTTCTTTAATGGGGGTATCGTTACCAGCCACTCCTTATCGGCCCGTGGGGGTACCGAGAATTCAACCTTCAGCGCGTCCTTACGATCCTTGCACGATGAAGGGGTCGTCATTACCGATGATTACAAGCTGTACACGGCGAATTTGAAATTCGACACCAAGGTCGGCAAACGCTTGAAGTTCGGACTTAGGGCTTCCCCTTCGTATACCGAACAGCGCAGACTGCCCACTTCGATCCACAATCCGACACGGCAATCCCCTTGGTTGCCTATTTACCATACCGAGGAGACCCTTCCGTTCATCAATCGTGATGTCTACCCTGATGTGGGTGTGGGGGATTACTTTTTGGAAAACCACCTGATCAATTTGGATTACGACAATGACGGCAATACCGAACGACCCAGAACTTCGGGCGATTCGAACCCTTTCCAACAATACGTCGAACGCGAACATTACGAATTCAATACCAAATTATTCGGATCGACCTATCTCAGTTACAAACTTGCTGATGGGCTGATCGCGAAAACATCATTGGGTGTCACCCTGGAGCAACGCAAGAGGGACCGTTATGACGGGGTAAACTATCATGCGGCTGGGGCCAGCAGATCCAACTACTTCTTGGAGAATAGATTTCGTACCCGATTGATTTCCGATAATACCATATCGTATAACAAATCTTTCGGTGACCACAAGATCAACGTCTTAGGAGGTTTGACCATCCAACAACGAAAAAGCGAGACCAGCCAGGTCAACGCCAATGGGTTTACCGATGATCGCTTGCCCAATGTGCAAGGGGCCAATCCGGACAACACTACGGTATTGCAATCCAATACCGAGTTGAAGAAAATAGGGATGTTCGCCAGGATCAACTACGATTACAAAGGGAAGTACCTGTTCAATGCGTCGTTTCGACGTGATGGTAGTTCGGTATTCGGATTGGATTCGAAATGGGGTAACTTTCCTTCGGTTTCGGTAGGATGGAATATCGCTAAGGAGAACTTCCTTTTGGAAAGCGATGTCGTCAACAATTTGAAATTCAGGGCCAGTTACGGTTTTACCGGGGCCGAGAATTTCAATGTGGGGTCTGAAGTCGTGAACACCTGGCCGTATTTGGCCTTGTTGCAAAACACCAACGCTGTGGTCGAAGGGGTAACGGCTTCCGGAATTTCCCCTTTGAACATCGCCAATGCCCTACTGCAATGGGAAGCTTCGGAGGAACTGACCATTGGGTTGGACTATGGTTTCTGGAACAACAGAGTTTCGGGATCCATCGATTTTTATCGTAGGAACAGTGATGAATTGCTGTTGCAGAATCCGGTTTCCTATATTACCGGATTCAATAGCGGTATCGTGAATTTGGGTGAGGTCCAGAACCGCGGACTTGAATTTGAACTTCGCACCCAGAATATCGTTCGTGAGAACTTCAGGTGGTCATCTACCTTTATCGCTTCGACCAACCAAAACGAATTGTTGAGTTTTGGGGATTCGAACAATGCCTTGATCGAGGATACCTACGGACGGAATTCACAATGGATCAATCGTATCGGTGAACCGATATCATCATTCTGGGGATTCGTCGTCGATACCGAGGCCTATGATGAAACCCAGTTCAGGACGACCTATGTCGACAATCCTTGGAATCGCATCAATGGGCAGGCCGATGATACGATCGTACTCGATTTGAACGGGGATGGGATCATCACCGATGAGGATAAGACGATTCTAGGAGATCCTTATCCAGACTTGATCTATAGCCTTACCAATGCCTTTGAATTCGGGCAATTCGATTTCTCTTTCATGGTACAGGGTAGCCTTGGGGCCCAAGTCAACAATATCGGGGATCAATATTTCTATAACTGGTTCGGAAACCGCACACGAAGCGGCGGGGCCGAGCAAGCAGTTGCCGATGGACTCGTGCCACACCCATCTTTCATCCAAGAGAAAGTACTGACCAGCGAAGTCATCGCCAGTGCCGATTATTTCTCCTTAAGAAATGTCAATCTGGGGTATAATTTCAGTCCGAGGATGCTTGATAAAATCGGTTTGGATGGGCTTAGGGTGTATGCCACGGCGCAGAATCTGATTTACATCACCGCGGATGACTATCACGGATTCAACCCAGAACATGATGATAATGGCAATCCCAGGGCATTTGGTTCACAAAGGGCGGGTACACCGATTTTCAAAACGGTGACCCTGGGTCTAAATATTGATTTCTAAAAAAGTAAAGAGAGAATTATGAAACCTATAAAATATATAGCGCTCGCAATAACCGTCATCTTCATTTCATGTGATGCCGATGAGTTTTTGAACCCGCTACCCGATACAGTCGTTGTGGAAGAGTCCTTCTTCCAAACGGATGCTGATGTAGAGACCGGAATTTTGGGAATCTATGATGCCCTTCAAGGGGTCAATGAAAATACGACGACCAATATCGGTGTCGCCAACAGAGGGGTGCAATTTGAACACCTGTTGACCGAGCATCGAACGGATAACACCAGAAACGCCACTTTGGAAGGTTCCAAATCGGACTTCCACAGGTATTTGGTCGACGCCAACAATGTGGAGTCTGAAGATTTCTATGCCTCCATGTACGAAGTGATCTTTAGGGCTAACAATATCTTCAAGTTCATCGATATCGCCGATGCCGACAACCAGACCCGTTATACCGCAGAGATTAAATTCTTACGGGCGTATGCGTATTTCAAACTGGTTCGCTTATTCGGTGAGGTGCCCTTGGTCACCGAGGTGGTCGGCCCGACCGATAATGAGGCCTTGTTCACTAGGATTGGCATCGATGTGATCTACGCCCAGATCGAGGACGATTTGCTCGAGGCCATCGACGGCTTGGACAATACGTACAAGTCAAGGGCGTCCAGGGCAGCGGCCCAGGGACTTTTGGCCAAAGTGTATATGACACAGCCCAATCGAAACTACCCTGCTGCCAAACAACTCTGCGAATCGATCATTAGCAGCAATGCCTTTAGTTTGCAACAGAATTTTACCGATGTCTTTTACAATGAGTTGAATGATGAGATCATTTTCGCCATTCAATATGCCTTTGGAAATCCGTTGGAAAGCCAGAGTTTTTCTTCCGAGTTTACCTCGACCTTCCGACAGGGGCGTGAAGATGGGCAGAATATCGTGAACGATAACTTGGTCGCCGATTTTGCCGCCTTTGGTGGTGTCAGGGGGGCACAGTCGTTTATTTCATTGGGGAGTAATTTCGAAGTGATCAAGTTTTTGCCTGATGGCTCGGACATCACCACTTCCCCACCGACTTACGGTGATAATGCACGTAATGCAGGAAATGATTACATCGCCTTGCGGTATGCCGATGTGCTTTTGATGCATGTCGAGGCCGCCATCGGTTCAGGAACGAGTACCACGGATGCCGCCGCCCTACAATCCTTTCAAATGGTTCGTGACAGGGCGTTCCCGGATACCGCCCCGAATGCGGTTTCGAGTGTCAGCAAAACCGAACTTTTGGTGGAACGCCGGGTCGAATTGGCCTTTGAGAACCAACGATGGTTCGATTTGATCCGATTCGGTGTGGCCGACGCGGTATTGAGCGATCATGCCGAGGAAATGGGCTATGTGTATTCGGCAAGGGATTTGTTGTTGCCGATCCCAGCGCGCGAGATCAACCTAAGTAACGGGCTGTTGACCCAGAATCCTGGTTATTAATATCAAAAGAAAAAGCAATGAAACGTGTAATACATATTTTGGGTACGAAAAAAATGATGCTGGTCGGCCTGGCCATCGCTGGCCTTGCTATGGGCTGTGTCGGTGATGAGCTCTTTAGGGATGAACTACCTGGGGCGAATTCAAAGGCCGACGAGGTATTTCCTGAGGCGAATTTCTCTTACGCTTCATCCTTAGAGGATTTTAGAACGATCAATTTTACCAACCTGTCTTCAGAGGCCATTAGTTTTGCCTGGGATTTCGGGAGTGGAAGTACATCGGATGAGGAAGACCCCTCGTTTACCTTCGACGGGGAAGGTACTTTTCCGGTGACCTTGACCGCCACCGATGGAAATGGGATAACCGGGATGACCACGATCGATGTGTTGGTGGTCGAAGGGCCGTTCCAACCGATTATTTTGGAAGCAGGTTTTGAAGACGACACCCTACCTGAAGGTGGCGGTGATGGTCGTGATTCATGGCGCAACAGTGATTTGGGTGGGGTCATCCAAATTACCGGAAGTCCCGTGACTTTCGGTGACCAGGGCGCTAAATTGCCAGTACCCGCTGGCGATCGCATCGGTTATCAAGAAATTACGGTAGAACCCGATACCAATTACGACTTGAGTTTTTGGTACACCATGTTGAGCGGATCTTCGGATCCCCGATTGATCGTAGCGGTATTAGGGGTTACCGAAAATGGCGGGACCTTTGCCACTTTAGAGGAAGTTGCCGACGGCACCATTGCTTCGGTAACGGTTACCGATGATACCGAACCCGACACTTATCTGCAGCAAAAACTGTCCTTTAATTCGGGGATGAACAATACCATTGCCATTTTCTTCACCAACGGGGATGTAGAATGTCGATTGGACGACTTCATCATCGAAGTAGGAGCTGAAGGGGCCGTGCCTCCATCAGCCGGTTTCAGTGCCGAACAGAGTGAAATCAACTTTTTGGAGTATACCTTCAACAATTCCTCTACCGGAGCGGTAAGCTACGAATGGGATTTTGGGGACGGTAATACGTCTACGGAAGAGTCACCGACCCACGTTTACGCCGTTGCAGCGGAGTACGAAGTGACCTTGACTGCAACGAATGAAACCAATTTGTCAACGACACTGAGCCAGACCATCAATATTTTGGCACCGGTCACTGCTGATTTTACCTCGCAGGTCGACCCAGACGATTACCGAACCTATAGCTTTATGGACGCCTCTGAAGGGGCGGAGTCCTTGTTGTGGGAATTCGGGGATGGCTTCCAATTTACGGGAATGGACCCGACCCATACCTACGATGCGGATGGTATTTATACCGTGACCTTGACGGCCACCAGTATCACCGGAAACATCAGTGTGGCCAGCGAAGAAATCGTGGTAGCCCAAGGATTCGTGGTACAGGTATTGAACGGAAATTTTGACTTATACGGTACGACGCCTGGTTGTAATGGCGAAAGCACTGGTGATAATGCCGATGCCTGGGACATGACACCGAACTCCACGATCAAGGATTGTGACGGCAATGACATCCCCAGCCCTTATGATCCATTGTGGGACAACGGCGCATTGGATAGCTGGCTCGAGGCTGAATATGGCGACAACAGTGAACAAGCCGGTTCGACCAGTGATGGTAACAACGGTACGCGAGGAGCGAAGCTGGATGAAACGGGGCGACGTCTCTATCAGGTCTTGACCGTACAACAAGGGTCGACCTATACCTTTTCGATCGATGCGCGAACCACGGCCGGGGGAATCACTTCGGAAGTATTCATCTTGAATACCGAAATCGCTGATGAAGTTGGGATCAATGCGAATTTGGGTGCCGATCCGGATGTGGATGCCTATTTCGCCATTCCGAACATCTTTGATACCCAAGGGGATGCGTATGCGACCCATACCTTCCAATTTACGGCTTCGACGAACCAGATCGTGATCTACGTCAGGAATATTGATGTAGTCGATGGGTCGGCGGAAGCCTTCTTTGACAACATCACAATTGAGTGAACATTATAGGCATCCCTCGGCACCGTTGGTTCGAACCTATCGGGCTTGGGGGATGCTTTTAAATACTATTGAAATCTTGCTCGGGAAAACATGGATAAGGTGGCTCCTTGGGCAAGTCGCAAAACTAGAGAATGAAGCTGTATAACTTAGCCATAACACTTTGTACGATACTTTTTCTTACGACGGGGGCCATTGCACAAGAAGCGATCTTGGCTGTCGATTCGAAGAAGAAAACGGCGCGTAAGAAAGGGCGAAAGAAGAAGGTGAAACTGCCTGAAATCGATCTCACCCATTGGAGTGTCACCATACCCGCGGGTAGTGGTAAGGGCAAGGCCGTCACGGTCAAGCCACCGGAGATTCTGGACTACGCGACCAATGAGGTCTTAAAACCGTATATGTATAACGATTCTACTTCGGGGGCCCTTGTTTTTTATGCCTTTCCGAGTAAAGCTACGACGGCCAATACCAAATATTCCCGCTCCGAATTGCGGGAGCAAATGGTTTCCGGTGACAACAACGTCAACTGGACTTTTCAAGAAGGAGGTATCCTTAAAGCCAAAATGGCCATGGAAGAGGTTTCCCGTGATAGCAATGGCAAATACCACAAGGTTATCATCGCGCAGATCCATGGAAGGCTAACCAATGCACAACGTGAGGCCATTGGGCAAAAAGATAACAATGCCCCTCCCATATTGAAGATATATTGGGATAAGGGGAAGATCCGGGTCAAAACCAAAGTGCTCAAGTACGCCGGTGTGGATAATACGGCCGTTTTGCACAAAGAAGCCTGGATCGATGATCAAGGCAAGAAATTCGAACAGGAAGTGGGTTTCAGGAAATTCACCATTGAAGTAAAAGTCAGCCAAGGAAAAATGGTGGTCTCTTTGAACAAAAATGAGTTTTTTGTTTACGAGAGCCCAAGTATACAGCGATGGGGAGTCTTCGAAAATTATTTCAAGGTCGGCAATTATTTGCAGACCAGGGACGAAGGCGCCTATGCTAAAGTGAAGGTCTATGAACTCAGTGCGGAGCACTAAATCGAAAGGAATGGAAAGAAAATCAACTACACTATCGATTGTTCTGATACTGCTGCTGTTTGCCGCATGTCAAAAGAATGAAAAACCGACTATCGATGTTCCGGATGTTGGTACGATCGATGAGGTCTTGCCACCGCTGGATGAAGAAGGTGAAACAACTGATGACGAAGCAAGCTTCGTACTCCCGGAAATCGATTTATCGAATTGGAAGGTGACTTTGCCGGTGGGTGTAAACGGAAAACCCACTGAAGTCGAGCCCCCCGAAATCTTGGATTACGCGACTAGTGAAACCTTGTTGCCTTTTATGTACAACGACTCTACCGACGGCTCCTTGGTTTTTTATACCTATCCCGGAGTAACGACCCCGAATTCATCGCGGTCGCGTACCGAACTGAGGGAACAGTTGGTGCCGGGCAGTAATAATACGAATTGGACCTTTGCACAAGGAGGGAGTTTATTTGGGGAACTCGCCATGGCAGAAATCTCAACGGATGCCGATGGGGAGTACCATAGAACGATCATCATGCAAATACACGGCCGGTTGACCGATGCACAACGGGATCTGATCGGTGAAGATGACAATAACGCCCCACCCATCCTGAAGATCTATTGGCAAAACGGAAGGGTGCGGGTAAAAACGAAAATATTGAAGGACCCGGGGGCTACCGGTAACGAAATACTTTATACCGATGCGTGGACTGACGATGACGGCCATTATTTCGATGAAACGGTAGGATTTGACAAATTCACCTTGGAAGTAAAAGTCTCTGAAGGCAGGATGGAGGTCATTTTGAACAATGGGGAATCCGTGGTCTATGACGATGTGAACATCCAAAAATGGGAGGTGTTCGAGAATTATTTCAAAGCAGGGAATTATTTGCAGACCACCGACGAAGGTTCGTTTGCGAAAGTCAAGCTATATCGCCTCGAAGTGGGGCATTGAAGCGAATTATTTGAGTTAGTTTAGTTAAGTACGGGGCTATGGCTAAGACAATTTGGGTATAGCCCTTTTTTAACCGAAAAAAAGCGGTGAAAAGCACGGAATAGTACGAATCTTTTTCCTAAATTTAACAAACCAATCTGGTTAACCAATTTGGTTGCAGTCATTATGAAGGTAGAAATTTTAACAAAAAACGAGAACAACAACGTCCAACAGGGCATCATTTCCAAACTCAGGGATTACATTGAATACAAGAATCTCGAGCCAGGGGACAAATTGCCCTCTGAGCGGATGTTGTCTGAACGTTTTGGGGTTAGCCGGAGCAACATTAGGGAAGCGATCCAAAAGCTGGAGTTTTATGGCATTTTGAAGTCCAGGCCCCAAAGTGGGACCTTTATCGCCAATATCGGAAGGGTCGCTATGGGCGGCATGCTCGATGACATCCTTCGCTTGGAAGACCCTTCGTTCAAATGCCTGGTCGAGACGCGGATCCTATTGGAGTTGAAAACCGTAAAACTGGCCTCATTACGAAGGACCGAAGAAGATCTTGAAAAAATGCGCGAAGCTTTGGACGCCTATCGCACCAAGGTCGTTAATGGGCAGGATGCGGTCGAAGAAGACCTTTTGTTCCACTTGGCCATTGCCAAAGCGAGCAAGAACAGCACCATGAACACCTTTATGTTGATCATCACCCCTGAGATCATTACGAATTTCGAGAAGTATCATGTCTGTGATTCCAACCTCTCGATGCAGGGGATCCAAGAACATCAGGAAATTTTCGATGCGATCCGGGATAAAGACCCGAAGCGGGCCAAAGAAAAAATGAAGAAACATTTCAAGGTCTTGTACCAATACTGTTACAACGCCGAGTAAAAATATGGTTGTCGGAATTGCACGCTTCCGAAAACCACTAAATTGAATAGTTAGGAGGGAAGTAGTACTTATCATACCCAATGGGATTTTCAAAAGTGGAAATCCGGGCATTTCATAAGTCCTGAAACTTGCAAAGATGGGCCACGCTTACAATCGGGCCTTGGCAATATATTCCCATAACCAAACAACGAATTATGAAAGTAAAAGGATTACGGTGGTGGATCATCGCATTGATTTTCATTGCGACCGTCATCAATTATATCGATCGAACCGCTTTCGCCCTTTTATGGCCACAAATGGGAGAGGACCTGGGCATGGACAAGGCCGATTACGCCATCATGCTCAACGTCTTCATGGCCTGTTATGCCATTGGGAAATTCGCTTCCGGGAAGTTGTATGATATCATCGGAACCCGATTGGGGTTTACGGTCTCCATTATTGTCTGGTCAGTAGCTTCTGCCTTTCATGCCTTTGCCCGTGGCCTGGCGACCTTAGCGATTTTCAGGGGGATGCTCGGTCTTGGTGAAGCTGGAAATTGGCCCGGTGCGGTAAAGAGCAATGGGGAGTGGTTTCCCGTCAAGGAACGGGCCATTGCCCAGGGTATTTTCAATGCCGGTGCATCGATCGGCAATGTCATCGCGCCCTTTATCATCGTATTTCTTTATGCACGCTTCGGCTGGCAGACCACCTATATCGTTTTGGGGGCCATCGGCCTCTTGTGGGTCATCCCTTGGTTGTTCTTGAACAAGGCCAATCCGGAAAAACACCCATGGATCACCGATAAGGAACGAGCACTTATTCTCGACAGTAGGATCGATAAGGGGCAACAAGGGGTCGAAAGTGAGGGCAAAAGCTTAAGTGTTGCCAAAATATTAAGTCATCGTGAATCATGGGGCGTGTTGTTATGCCGATTCTTTATTGAACCCATCTGGTGGTTCTTTGCCGGATGGATGCCGATCTACCTCAATGACAAATACAACCTGAGTATTGAGGAAATCGCCGCGACCATGTGGATTTCGTATCTCATGGCTGCTGCCGGAAGCATTATCGGCGGTATGTTCACCAAAGCCCTGATGAAAAAAGCAAGCGTGGATCATGCGCGAAAGCTGACTATTTCTCTGGGCGGATTGTTGATCTTGATCGCCTTTGTATGCATCATCACCCTAGTGAAGGAAAACAACTTTATGGGATTCATTTATTTCGCCGGTTTGGCCCTATTCGGGTTCCAATTCGCGATCGGTAACATCCAAACCATCTCAAGCGACCTGTTCAGGGGGCCGTCGGTAGGAACGCTGGCCGGTCTGGCCGGAACGGTAGCCGCGATTTCACCCATGATCATGAACTGGTTCGTTGGGCAGATCACTACCGAATCCTATACCCCGGCCTTTATCGCGATCTGTGTTTCGGTCGTACTAGGCGTGGTAGCGGTCTATGTATTGATCAAAAAGATCGGCCCGGTTCGAAAACAAAACCTTATTAAAACATAAACAAATCAAAGAAAAGTATCTACATGGATTCAACAACTAATATCGCATTGATCACCGGGGCGACCGGGGGTATCGGGTTTCAAGTGGCGAAACGCCTTGGAGAAGATGGTTTTACCGTCATTCTAAACGGTATTGAACATGAAGAGGGTGCCAAACGTGTTAAGGAGCTAAACGCCTTGGGTATCACCGCCGCATATTACGGCTTTGATGTGACCGACGAATCGGCCGTGAACGAAAACATTGCGACCATTGGCGCGAAATACGGTAAGATCGATGCCTTGATCAACAATGCTGGAGGTTTGGGTGGACGATCACGTTTCGAGGAAATGTCGACCGAGTTTTACCGCTGGGTCATGGCCCTGAACCTAGATTCGACCTTTTTCTGTTCTCGTGCGGCCATTCCGTTTTTGAAGAAAAGTAACAACCCTTCGATCATCAACTACACTTCGATCGCGGGTTGGAATGCCGGTGGCCCGGGTGCGGGCATCTACGGCACCTCGAAAGCCGCGGTACATGCTATCACCCGGGCTTTTGCAAAAGATTTGGCAGAATATGGCATTCGGGTGAACGCTGTATCACCGGGTACCATTGATACTGCCTTTCACGCGCAGATCAAGTCGACCAAACCCGAGGTATTCGCTTCGTGGAAAAACAATATCTTGTTAGGACGTTTGGGACAACCCGAAGACGTGGCGGCGGTCGTTTCCTTTTTGGTAAGCCAGGATGCGGCGTTTTTGACCGCCGAAACGATTCAAGTTGGTGGGGGACAAGGATTGGGAATCTAAACAGTGATCATGGGTAGATTGGAATCAAAAATAGCAGTGGTGACCGGGGGATCCCGTGATATCGGAAGGGCGATAGCCATTGCTTTGGCCAATGAAGGAGCCAAGGTGGTCGTCAATTATTACAATTCTGAAAAGGGGGCCAAGGAAACCGTGGCCCGCATCAAGGCACTGGGCCAAGAGGCCATCGCCGTGAAGGCCGATGTTTCCAAAACATCGGATATCGCTTGGCTGAAAGAAGCGACAAGCGATGCCTTTGGTGATAGACTCGATATTTTGGTGAACAATGCCGGTGGTTTGTTTGCGCGAAGATCGCTTTCGGAATTCGATGAGACCTTTTACGATTTGGTGCTCGGGGTCAATTTTAAGTCAGCGGTTTTTACTACCCAAGCCTTCGTGCCTATAATGCGCACAGGGGGTACGATCATCAACCTTTCTTCCCAGGCAGCCAGGGATGGTGGAGGTGCCGGATCGGCTTTGTACAGTGCATCGAAAGGTGCGGTAACGACCTTTACCCGGGCCATGGCCAAAGAACTGGGGCCTAAAGGAATACGGGTGAATGCCGTTTGCCCGGGACTCATAGGAACGAAATTCCACGATGATTTCACCAAAGATGAAGTGCGGGCCAAGGTAGCCGCAGGCACACCCTTGCGAAGGGAAGGTATGGCCGATGAGGTGGCCGATTTGGTAGTCTATTTAGCTACCGAGCAAGCTTCCTTCGTGACAGGAAACAATATTGATATCAATGGCGGTTTGGCATTTAGCTAAGCGGCCGCTAACCTTATATATAAAAGAACAGCAATGAAAAAAGTAGTGACCTTCGGCGAGATCATGTTGCGGTTGGCCCCACCGGGATTCTTACGGTTTTCCCAGGCCAATAGTTTTGATGTGATCTATGGGGGAGGTGAATCCAACGTAGCCGTTTCCTTGGCCAATTATGGGGTCGATGTCGATTTCGTAACCCGTTTACCCAATAATGACATCGGGCAATGTGCTTTGATGGAAATGAGAAAACGCGGTGTAGGTACAGATAAAATCGTGTATGGAGGTGACCGATTGGGGATTTATTTCTTGGAGACCGGGGCGGTAAGCCGCGGCAGTAAAGTGGTCTATGACCGTGCCCATTCGGCTATGGCCGAGATTGAAAAAGGAATGATCGATTGGGACGCCGTATTCGAGGGGGTCGAATGGTTCCACTGGACCGGTATTACCCCGGCCATTTCGCAGGGAGCCGCCGATGTATGTTTGGAGGCGGTTAAAAAAGCCAGTGCTTTGGGCATTACAATTTCAACCGATTTGAACTACCGGGCCAAATTATGGACCTATTGCGATGCCCAACATCGCGAAGCGGTTATGGCCGAGTTGACCTCGTATTGCGATATCGTATTGGGCAACGAAGAAGATGCCGAAAAGCACTTTGGCATCAAACCGGAAGGCTTGGACATCACTACCCAGGGCGAACATGTCAAGGCCGAGGCCTTTTTATCGGTCTGTACCCAAATGATGGAGCGTTTTCCAAAAGCTAAAAAAGTCATTACCACCTTAAGGGGTTCCCTGTCGGCCTCGCACAATACCTGGGCGGGGGTTTTATATGATGGCAAAAACCTATTGAAATCACCCGAATACCAGATCACCCACATTGTGGATCGCGTTGGTGGCGGGGATAGCTTTATGGGGGGACTGATTTACGGACTGCTACACTATCCGGAGGATGATCAAAACGCCTTGGATTTTGCGGTAGCGGCTTCTTGTTTGAAGCATACCATAAAAGGGGATGCCAATCTGGTGACCGTGGCCGAGGTAGAAAAATTGATGGGAGGCGATGCCTCAGGACGTGTGGCACGCTAAGCAGGACCTATGGAAAATACAAACCAAGAAACCTTCGTTGCCGAAATGGCCAAGGTGGGGTTGATCCCCGTCTTTAACCATACGGATGTCGAAACGGCAAAAAAAGTACTGGACGCTTGCTACAAAGGCGGGGTCCGGGTCTTTGAATTCACCAATAGGGGAGCGAATGCCCTCGAAGTATTCGAAGCTTTGGTCGCCCATGCTTCCCGATATCCCGATCTATTGTTGGGTATAGGAACCCTTTTTTCCGCCGAACAGGCGGAAGCTTTTCATAGGGCAGGGGCCCAGTTCATCGTTTCACCCGCCATGGTGCCTGAAATGGCGGCTTATTGCAACGCCAATGGGGTACTTTGGATTCCAGGTTGTGGTACGGTGACCGAAATCCACCAGGCGCTGCAGCATGGGGCTCGAATGGTCAAGGCTTTTCCTGGCAATGTATTGGGGGTGGGCTTTGTCAAATCGGTGAAAGCGGTCTTTCCGAACGTTCCCATCATGCCTACGGGTGGCGTGGCGCCCACCGAAGAAAATCTCAAACAATGGTTCGAAGCCGGTGTCGCCTGCGTGGGAATGGGATCAAAGCTCATAGATAAGGCTATTTTGGAGGAGGAAGACTTTGACCGACTTGAAGCCAAAGTAGCATCAGCGATAGCGATCATCAATCACATCAAATCCTGATCCATGGCAGGGGGGCATAGCGGTTTCTTGAAGCGACTGCTCTCGGTCATCCTTGCTTTCGGCCCGGGAATTTTCGCCATCGGTTACACTATTGGTACCGGGAGCGTCACCTCCATGATCGTGGCCGGTAGTACGTTCGGTATGCAATTGACTTGGGTACTATTGTTGAGTTGCGTCTTTTCAGGAGTGCTTATCCATGTCTTCGGCAATTTCAGTTTGATAACCGGCCAGACGGCGCTATTCGCCTTTAAAAAGCACTTGAAATGGGGTCGGCCGATGGCATGGTTGATCATTGCCGGGGTGGCCCTGGGCCAATGGAATTCACTGATGGGCATCATGGGGATCTCCTCCAACCTGATCTACGAGGTCTTGGCCGTGTATTATCCTTCGATAGTCGCATCCCGATTCGTCTTTGTCATTAGTATCGCTGTGCTGCTGACGGCGATATTCTACGCGCTGTTGCTAGTGGGCAAATACACCTTTTTCGAGAAAATTTTGGTCGTATTCGTTTCCTTGATGGCAGCTTCGTTTCTACTTTCCTTGTTTTTGGTCTACCCCTTACCGCAAGAGGTGTTGCAAGGGTTGGTGCCTTCCATTCCGAAAGTCGAAGGAGGGAAAATGCTTGTGGCCGCTTTTGTAGGAACGACCATGGCTTCGGCCACCTTTTTATCCCGACCCTTGTTCGTAAGAGGGAAAGGTTGGACGGTAAAAGATCGTGTGAAACAGAAAAAAGATGCCATTGTAGCTGCCGTTTTGGTCTTTTTGATCAGTAGTGCCATTATGGCCGTAGCCACAGGGGCGCTTTTCTATGCCGGAAAACCGGTGAACCAAGTACTTGATATGGTGAACACCTTGGAGCCCATTGCCGGTAAATTCGCCCTCACCCTTTTCTTTTTCGGGACCCTTAGTGCCGGACTTTCCTCCATTTTCCCCATCCTACTCATCGTTCCCCTTTTATTGGCCGATTACGAATCGGGGCAGTTGGATACCACATCAAAACGCTTCAAGCTATTGACCGCCTTGGCGTGTTGTTTTGCCTTGGTTGTTCCGGTATTCGGTTCGAACCCGATTGAAATTCAATTGATTTCGCAGATCTTCAACGTTTTTGTGTTGCCGTTGGTCATCCTAGGAATCTTCTTTTTGGTGAACGATCGCAAACTCATGAAGGGCCATCGCACCTCTTTTGGGGTCAATCTGGCCTTGGTACTGGCCTTCGTTTTTTCATGCGTGGTGTCCTATAATGGCGTATCGGCCTTGATGACGTATTTTTATTGACCACAACACCTTCCGATATGCATCCTACATCCATAAAGGCATCCAAACAATCCATCGCAATCCTAACGGCTATGGTACTGCATTTGCTTACCTGGAGCCAAAATCCGGCATTTAACAACATCCACCAGAGAAATACTACCAGCCTTGATGGATATTGGAAGATCATCATCGATCCCTATGAAAACGGCTTTTACAATTATCGCTATGAACCGTTTGAAGACCAAGAACGGCCCAGCAACAATGCCTTTTTCACCAATTATAAGCCCAAGGCCGCCCATGAGCTCGTCGAATACGATTTTGATACCTCCGATAGTTTATGGGTGCCCGGGGATTGGAATACCCAGAAAAAGAAACTGCTGTACTATGAGGGTAGCATATGGGTGAAAAAATCTTTTCGATACACCAAGGATAAAGGGGACAATCGGGTGTTTGTCCATTTTGGGGCGGCCAACTACCGTACCGACGTGTATCTGAACGGGAAAAAATTGGGGGCCCACGAAGGCGGTTTCACTCCCTTTTATTTTGAGGTGACCGATGCCCTGAGGATGGGTGAAAACCATTTGATCGTCAAAATCGATAACACCCGATTGAAACAAGGTGTTCCTACCTTGAATACCGATTGGTGGAACTATGGGGGATTGACCCGAAGCGTGCTACTGGTCGAAGTACCGCAAACCTTCTTGCAATCGTATGTATTGCGGTTACAAGACCGGGAAACATCGACCTTGCAGTTGGAAGCACAGCTATCCGGACCAGGGGCTGCAGGAGGGGAACTGACCGTTGAAATCGCTTCGTTGCAAATGAAACGTAGTTTTACCGCCGATGCGAACGGACGAGTTCAAGCAAAATTTAAACTAAAAGGCATCGAATTTTGGGATGTGCAGACCCCAAACCGCTATAATGTCCGATTCTCGACCCGGGGTGATAGTTTAAGTGAACGTATAGGATTTCGGACCATAAATGTCAATGGACCGGAGATCGAATTGAACGGGACCCCTGTTTTTTTAAAAGGGATTTCCATACACGAAGAACGACCTATCAAAGGGGGAAGGGCGAATTCCCGGGAAGATGCCATACAACTGTTATCATGGGCCAAAGATCTGGGATGCAATTATGTTCGTTTGGCCCACTATGCGCACAACGAACACATGGTTCGCGTGGCCGATAGCCTTGGCTTGATGGTCTGGGAAGAAGTGCCGGTCTATTGGACCATTGATTGGGAAGCACCGAAAACCCTGGCCAACGCACAGCAGCAACTGCTTGAAATGATCCATAGGGATGCGAATAGGGCGTCAGTCATCATTTGGTCCATGGCCAATGAGACCCCGACTTCCGAGGCACGTTTGGCCTTTTTGAAATCCATGGCCCAAACGGCGCGTACTGCCGACCCAAGTCGGCTTATCAGTGCGGCTCTGGAACAAAAGTCCGTTGCCAATGACCCCTTCACCCGAACCATTGAAGACCCTTTTGCCGACCATGTCGACATTCTCAGCTTTAACCAATACATCGGTTGGTATGACGGCCTACCGGATAAATGCAGTAAAATCAATTGGCAGATTTCGCAAGACAAACCTGTGGTGATCTCCGAATTCGGTGCCGGGGCCAAAAGCGGCTTACACGGGGACAAAAATGAACGATGGACAGAGGAGTACCAGGCGTATTTGTATGAGGAAACCTTGGACATGCTGGATCGGAACCCGAAAATACGAGGCATGTCACCCTGGTTACTCGTCGATTTTAGATCCCCAAGACGGATGCTTCCGGGTATTCAAGACGGCTGGAACCGAAAAGGCTTGATTTCCAATATGGGCCAACGCAAACTGGCTTTCTACGTTCTCCAAGAGTATTACCGGAACAAATAGGCAAAAACGCATTAAGAACGGTTTTCCGAAAACTTACGCTGCAGTTCGGCCACCACGGCCGCGGTATCGGTATCTTTTTGGGCCTGGGTCAAGATACGTGCCGGGGCCTGTCTGACCTCGCAATCGCGGATCGCACAGCGCTCGCAGGTTACCCCGACATCATAGGTCTTGATCTTGGGATCATCGAGAAAATTCACCTTTTTGCGGAGCGTATCATTGATCCGGAGTCCGATACCCACGCTGCGATACACCCCTTCCTTAAAGGGATCTTTGGTCGCCGAGGCAAAGATCAAATACGACAGTCCGTCAGCGGGGTAGTGCGATACCTGCACATCCATATGGTGTTCGGAATCCTGGGCTACGATCTCGCGCAATACCCGGATCGACACCCAACGACGACAATATTTTTCATTGGTTTCATTGCCATGGGGTGAATGTTTGTGCGTAAGGTGCAGTTCTTTGGTGATATCGAAACGATCACTGCCCTTTTTATGGCCCAAGCGCAGAAAAAAGAGGTTCTGCATGAGGTAATCGTTGGGCAAGATGTTCGTAAGGCGCTGGTAGAGCGATTCCGGAGAGGCGTTATACAAGGCGTTCATACCCCCCAAAAACGCCTTGTCGAATTTCGGTTTGGCCAAGAAGGTTTCCAAATGGGTTTTCAATAAGTCCCGTGGAATGATCAAGGCGCCAGCGAAATAGGAGGCATAAAAATTATTCAATACCTGATCGAAGTTGTCAAAGGCGATCCAAGTAAAGGTATAGAGCCGTTCTTGGATCTTCAGGTAATTATACCCGATTTCTTTGGCGTAGATAAAGGTTCGTTGGGCCTCGTCGACATGTTCGGCCACCAATAAGGTCTTGGTCTTTGGAACGAAAATCGAACGGAGGTTGTCGAGTTCCTGATGTTTTCTAAGGTCCTCATTGTTGATGGTATACCCGTATTCTTCGATGAGGATCTCTTCCAATTCAGCAGCGGTTACCGATTGGGTCAGATCGATTTGGTAGGCCTTGGCAAAGTCGATGACCGCCTGTTCCAAATCCGGGAAAAAGTTGTTGTTGGCTTCTTGATAGGAGCGGAGCGAGGCAAGGTAGAAGCTCTCTTTCCCGAAATTATAATGGTTGGCGATTTCGATGACGGTACTGATGAAGGCCGTTACCTTGGTCGGGGCTTCGGAAACGATCTCGATCAGATCGCGTTCCTTGATCCCGAACAGTTCTAGGGGCAGTTCTTTCAGGATGTTCGACTGGAGCAGCTCACCCACAGGCGCCAGGTTTTTGTCCAGCTTGATGGAGACCAAGCTGTCATACGGTACCTCAAGCTTTTCGGCCAATAGGGCGATTTTGTCGGTCTTGGGATATTTCTTCCCTTTTTCGATTTCGTTCAGGTACGATTTCGATAATCCGGTCAGTTTCGAGAGCCCGAAAAGCGATAGGTTTTTCTTGACCCTGACCTGCTTGAGCTTCAGTCCGAAAACGAGTTTTATATACGCTTGTTCCATAATTCGCAAGCAAATGTACGTATTCTTGCGAATATGATAAAAATAGCGACCAATTAAAAAAAAGCGAACGTTCGCTAACTTTTTCCAAAGTGATCCGATATACTTGTGTCATAAAACTAGTCATATGGAAATAGTAAAGCAACAAGTTTCGAACCTACAGTTCAGCGACACCGTAACGAATTACTACCCCGATCTGTTGACCGATGAGGCTTTGGAGTTTCTGACCCTTTTACATGATCGTTTCGATAACGGCAGGTTGCAACTCTTGCAGCAGCGGGTGAAACAACAACATCAATTCGATTTAGGGGAGTTTCCCACCTTCCCCAAGGAAACCGCGATGACCCGCACTTCCGATTGGTCTGCGGGCTACATTCCCAACGACCTGCAAGACCGCCGGGTAGAGATCACGGGCCCAGTGGATCGGAAAATGGTCATCAATGCCCTGAATTCGGGCGCCAAGACCTTTATGGCCGATTTTGAGGACAGCAATGCCCCTACTTGGGACAATTGCATCCAAGGCCAACGCAATCTGTTGGATGCCAACCGCCGTACCATCAGTTATTACGATTATCGAAAAGACAAGTCCTATGAACTCAACGAAGAGGTGGCCGTACTTATCGTACGCCCACGGGGCCTGCATCTCAACGAACGCCATTTGATCATCAACGGGGTCGAAGCTTCGGCGAGTTTGGTCGATTTCGGGCTGTATGTGTTCCATAACACCGAACTACTGCGACGGCGCAAGTCGGCTCCCTATTTCTATCTACCCAAATTGGAACATTACTTGGAAGCCCGGTGGTGGGATGAGGTGTTCACCTTCGCGGAAGAGCATATGGGGATTCCCGTAGGCACCTTTAAGGCCACGGTGTTGATCGAGACCATCACGGCCAGTTTCCAATTGGATGAGATCATCTACGAATTGAAGAACCACATCGTCGGCTTGAACTGCGGGCGCTGGGATTATATTTTTTCCTACATCAAGAAATTCAGGAACCATAAGGCGTTCATCCTTCCTGATCGTGATCAGGTGACCATGGCCAGTCCCTTCATGGATGCCTATTCCCGTTTGGTGATCCAACGATGCCACAAACGGGGTATCCATGCCATTGGGGGAATGGCAGCCCAAATTCCCATTAAAGGCGACCCCACGGCCAATGCGGTGGCCCTCGAAAAGGTTCGGCTGGACAAAGAGCGTGAAGTGACCAACGGTCATGATGGTACCTGGGTGGCCCACCCGGCGCTCGTACCAATAGCGAAAAAGGTATTCGATACCCATATGCCGCAGGCGAACCAGCTCGATACGTTGCGTGAAAACGACCGCATTTCAGAAGCGGATTTGATCGCCATTCCGAAAGGCAAGATCACGGAGCAAGGTATCCGGAAGAACATCAATGTGGGCATCCTCTATCTGGAAGCTTGGCTACGTGGCAATGGATGCGTAGCCCTCTACAACCTGATGGAAGACGCGGCCACGGCCGAAATCTCACGTACCCAGATTTGGCAATGGCGCAAGTACGCGGTCTTGTTGGCCGACGGCCGCCGGTTTACCGACGGATTGTACCGCATCCTTTTTCGTGAAGAAGTCAAAAAAATACGGGAAGAAGTGGGCATCGTTGCCCTTGCCGAGACCGAATTCGAAAAGGCCTTTGCCCTTTTTGATGAATTAGTGACCACCCAGGCGTTCAAGGAGTTCTTGACCCTGCCCGCCTATCGGATGATATAAAAAACATAAGCAACAACACACCATTTAATTTCATAGTTATGTCGAATTACACTGATTTAGTGCAACGGATTCGTGCCATACAACAAAGGCACGGGGATAGCTGGGCGGCCATAAGCCCAGAGAATGCGGCCCGAATGGCCACACAGAACAGATTCAAAACAGGCCTGGACATCGCGAAGTACACGGCTTCGATCATGCGCCAGGATATGGCGGCCTACGACGCGGATAACACCTGCTATACCCAGTCACTGGGATGCTGGCACGGTTTCGTGGCCCAGCAAAAGATGATCGCGGTCAAAAAACACCATAAGACCACCCGTAAGCGGTATTTATATCTTTCAGGTTGGATGGTCGCCGCCCTACGTTCCGAATTCGGTCCCTTGCCCGATCAATCGATGCATGAAAAGACGGCCGTTCCGAAATTGATCGATGAAATCTATGGATTTTTAAAGCAGGCCGATGCGATCGAACTCAATGACCTCTACCGTCGCCAGGAAGCCGGGGAGGACGTTCAGGATGACATCGATAACTTCGAGACCCATGTGGTCCCCATCATCGCGGATATCGATGCTGGTTTCGGAAACGAGGAGGCCACTTACCTCTTGGCAAAAAAAATGATCGAGGCAGGGGCCTGCGCCATCCAGATCGAGAACCAAGTATCCGATGCCAAGCAATGTGGCCACCAAGACGGTAAGGTGACCGTACCCCATGAAGATTTCATCGCCAAGCTGAACGCCGTTCGCTACGCCTTTCTGGAATTGGGCATACCGGAGGGGATCATCGTGGCCCGCACGGATTCGGAAGGGGCCGGACTCACCCAAAAACTACCGGTTTCAAAACTACCCGGGGATTTGGCCTCGCAATACCTCGAATTCGTGGAAACCGAGCCGATCGTCCTCTCGGATGTCGAAGAAGGGGAGGTCTTGATGAAACGCGATGGTAGCCTGTCGCGACCCAAGCGATTGGCCAATGGCCTTTATAAATTCAAGGATGGAAGCAATATCGATCGGGTGGTCTTGGATTGCATCACCAGCCTTCAAAATGGGGCCGATCTCTTGTGGATCGAAACCCCGACGCCGAACGTAAAGCAGATCGCCCATATGATCGATCGGGTGAGGGAGAAAGTGCCGAATGCCAAATTGGTCTACAACAATTCGCCTTCCTTCAATTGGACGCTGAACTTTCGACAGCAAGCTTTCGATACCATGAGCGATGAAGGGCAAGACATGTCGTCATACGATCGAGCCAACTTGATGGACAGTGCCTATGACCAGACCGAATTGGCCCAACGCGCCGACGACATGATCCAATCATTTCAGCGTGACGGATCACGGGAGGCGGGAATTTTCCATCATTTGATCACATTGCCGACCTATCATACCACGGCCTTGCATATGAACGATTTGACCGAAGGGTATTTTGGGGAGATGGGCATGTTGGCCTATGTGAAACACGTACAGCGGCAAGAGATCCGCAAAGGGGTCTCCTGTGTCAAGCACCAACGCATGGCGGGATCCGATCTGGGTGATGACCATAAAACCTTCTTTGCCGGAGAGCATGCGCTCAAGGCCGGGGGTGCCAAAAACACCAGCAATCAGTTCGAAACGACTGAAGCTGCGGTTTCCTCTTAGGTGGAGGGATTAGTTAGTTGGTTGAAAAGGTCGGGGAAGACAGCGCCCCGGCCTTTTTACATGGCAATCGCTTAGTTTTGTTGTTGTCGGGCTTCGAATTCCTTGTGCAGGTCGTCATGGTTATGGGTCAAGAACCGCCTGTACAAACCAATGACTTCTTTCCAATCGGCCGCCTTGATCTTGAGGGAATCGGACTTCTTTCCCATGCCTTACTTATCGGTAGGAAGCAGCTTCGTTCGCGTCACGGCAACGGAGTCGATTTTAGATCGCGAATAGTATATGGGGAAATAGCGGTTTGCGGCCCAAGATTCGAAGAGGTTGTCGTAAAACGGACTGTCGGGGTCCCCGGATTGCCCGGGTCCGTTGGCCCCCACTGAAGCGTCCCAGTCCCCGGTATCCGCAATGATCCGAAAGGAAGCCCCACTACTTTGTCTCAGGTTGTTTCCCGTCGAGTTGGGGGTGTAGGCATTGCCGCCCCGGGCTACGGGTCCGATATCGAGTTGTCTTCTGGTGACCTCGTTGACCGCGTCACTTAAGGCATGCTCAAAATAGGCGTGTTTGTTCTTTTCCTGACCGTATTGCCATTGCCCTATATCAGCACCGAGCTGTGTTTCCAGTCGGGTCACTGCCCTTACAAAAGCCTCACTCAAAAATGCGTTCCTTCCTAGAATAGGCTGCTCGCCAAAGCGGGCGTCGGGGGTTTCGATCCATTGCAGGATGCGCCCCAGTTGGATACCGGCGATGATACCTTGCCCGGCTTTGGGGATAAAGCGTTCATTGGCCAAGGCCCTGATTTCATTTTCCCAAGCAACATAAATGGCGGCAGCAATGGATCGTGCTTCCAAGCGCAGGTCCCAGTCGTTGAGCTGTTCTTTGGCTTCGGCAGCCGTACCGGTAAATTCCAATCCTTCCAAAAACGGGGTCAAAAGCCGCGCGGGTACGGATAGGTAATCGGTTTGCAATGCCTTCATATCGGCCATCGTGAGGGCCTTATCGGCACCCAAAACCTCGTTGACCCGTTGCCCGCGGTAGGGGTCTGACCAGGAGTAACCCACGGCATCCCAATGGTCGTAGTCAGGGGGCGTTACGTTTTGGTTCGCCGTCGCGAGAAAACCACGTTCCGGATTGCTGGCGTGGGGTTTTTCGATGATGGGCAAATAGCTATCCCATTCGTAACGGCCATCCCCGGGTACCGGAACCAGTCCGCTGAAATTCTTTCGTATCGGAGCGATGCCGACCGCTTGCCATCCGATCGTACCATCCGTACCGGCCCATATCATGTTTTCACCTGGAATATGGCTGTAATTGCAGGCTTCCCGAAATTCGTCCCAAGTTTGCGCCTGATCCATACGGAGCGAGGCAAGGTAGGGTGAACCCCCGGGCTCTAACCAGGCGCAGCGTACGGCATAGGCCAGATGGTTTTCGGTGTCGACATGGGTCACCGGACCGTGATGGGTATACCGCAGGGTGACCTGTCGGTCGTTTTGCCCCTTAACTTTGATGGTCTCCTCGATTTCGGTCATGTCGACCCATTCGCCTTGAAAACGGTATTGTTTCGGATTCTCGGGATTCAGTTCATAGACATACAGATCTTCCCCATCGGTGCGATAAACGGTAAGTCCCCAAGCGCCGTACTCGTTATGGCCGATCGATATGCCGGGAATCTCTGGTTCACCGCCCCCGATGACGTTCCATCCCGGGGCGACCAAATGGCTCATGTAGCGTAAGGAAGGCACGGCAATGGTACGGTGGGGGTCGTTGGCCATCACACTGTGGCCATTCGCCATTTTATGGCCTTGGATTACCCAATTGTTGCTACCGAGGCCGTAGCGTTCGTCCATGAGGTCAGGCTGCAGTTCGGCTACTTCTTGCTTGACGGGGTTCCGATAGGTCGCCACGACATCTTCGTTGGTAAATCGGACCGGTTTTCGATAGGCTCGGTAGAGCGCTAAGATGGTATCTGAAAGTTGTTCGGGGGCGATGCTCGGGTCTAGGGTCAGATCGGGTTCCTGCGGATGGAACCAATAGAGTTCCTTGACTTTTTTAGCCCCCAGTTCGGCAACGGCACGGCCCACTTCAAGTTCTAATCCGATGTTTCCCAACAAACCTTGGTGCCGTGAGATGACCACCTCGGGCGTCCATTTCTGGGGTAGGATATCCAAGATCTTGAATTCGATGGGCAGGACATCGGGCGTTTCCAGTACCGACTCAATGTAGGCGTTCACCCCTTCGGTATAGGCGGTGATGATTTCGACCCCATCTTCGTGGTAATAGGCCATTTCCGTTTCCATATCCCCCCTGAATCGAAACAGTCGGGTGCCGATATCGCGTTGCAGTTCCCGTTCGCCCAACATTTCGGCAACAGTGCCGGTAGCCTGCCTCCGCCAAATTTCAAATTGAAAGAGGCGGTCGGCCGCCGCCGTATAGCCTTGGGCAAAGAAAAGATCGTGTTGGTTCGCTGCGTAGATATGGTTGATGCCCCAAGGATCTCGGACAACTTCGACCGGCTTTTGGAGCCCCTCGGCAACAAGGGTAGTCGTGGTCTCGTTTTTCGAGCAAGACAACAAACAGGCAAGAGTTGTAAACAAGAACAAGGATCGTAGTAGCATGGGGGTTGGTTTTATTTCGGATTAATCCACTTTAAAATAATAAAATCCCTGGTCATAGTCCAATTGGATCTTGGGTTTTCCCAAGAAGTAAGACCGACTCAAGGACGTATGGTAATGCATGACGCCATGGGAATGAGGGATGGCAAAATGGATAGCATCCCCTTGGATGTCGTAGGTTCCTTTTCCCCAAGTCCGGTTGTCATAGCTGCCGTCGGCATGAAGGATGAGGGTATCGATGGTCGCTGGCCCTTCAAGGACAGGGGCCGTCGTATTGCTGATATAGGTGCCGACCACCACCTGATTCGGGTAGAAGTTGTTCCAGACCACTAGCAGGAATAGCAGTACAATCCCCAGAAATAGCGTTTTTTTCATATGGAACCTTGACTCTTGTGCTGAAAACCCATTATGTCGGAAATTGGATCGTTTTGCAATACGCGACTAATTTTTCCCGATACCGCCACGGTTTGGAACTGCTAGGCAACCTACCCAACCAATGCCTGTTGGGGCCAGATCCACCCCCACGCCGGTTCGAAAGTTGTCTAGTAGTCGGCAGGAGTTTGGTACCCATAATCGCAATAAAATGCTCGAATTGGGCTTCACTCGTGAAAAAGAACCGGTTTCCGTTAAATTCGATAATCAATTTAGGATACCCTCGAGTCCCGATTTTCTTGGGTGCCGGGGGATCGAAAACTTCAGCTTTGAACCAGGGTTTGTCGTCCGATTCGATGTGTACCCAATAGGCCAAAGGCGCCAGCTTCCAATTGGTGATATATTCGATATGCTATGATTTCATTGTTCGCGACGTTTTTTCGTTCTTCGCTTTGTTATCCGCCCTATTGTACGGATTGCGTGATAGGCGGAAACAACCATTCCCAAAGCGGGTAACAAGGCAATCCCATACCGATAGGAATTCAATCCCAAAAGGTTTCTAGGGTCTTTTTGGATGGCCTCATGGCACCATTCGACACAAAAGATCAAAAGCCCTAAAAGAAGTCCTAGTTGTATGAGGTCTTGTATTCGAACCGGCCAAGTATCCGTAATCTTTTTCATCCTTTTGAATCCAATTTCCGTTTTAGCTTTGTCAATGCGCTTTTTTTGGCCTTGTATTCGTTTTTACCCTTGACCACCTCAAGATGTTCTAGTATCGGAATCGCATCGGGCCTACCCAATTTGCCTAAGCCGTAGATCGCATGGCCCTTGACGTCAGGGTCGTTCAGCCCGCTGAGCAGCGTCTGATAGGCTTCTTCGGTTTTCATGCGGGGCAGCACGAAAAGGAAGAGCATTTGCCGGGCCATTCCACATCTTTTTTCATTGCAGATCGCCAAGATTTCCGGGTAGGTATTTTTATCATCGATTTTGGCCAAACTGTTGGCGACCACCCAAAGAAAATTTTCAGAATATACATCGGTTTTATCGAACATGGCGATAAGCGTGCTGCTTGCAGCAGTATTCCCTTTGAACCCTAGTGCCCTAACGACCATTTCTTGCTCATTGGTCTTAAGTTGGGGTAAATAGTCCAAGAGGATGTCGACATAGGGTCGAAGGGGCCATTTCGTATTGACCAAGGTATCGACGGCATCCCCTTTTTGACTTAGGAATTCATGGTCGGGGACCCCGAGTCGGCGCAACTCATCATTGAGTTTTCGATACGGTGTTTTGGTAGAATTGATCATAGCGTGTCCATGTTCAATCGTATTTGTTCATCAATCCAAAATCGAAAGGGGTCCAGAAACACGATTTCAAACCGCTTTGGCGAAAACCTGAATTCACCCAACTATTGCAGGTTTTAAAGCAGGAATAGCTCCCATTGGCTTTGTAAAAATCGTCATTTGTAAAATACCCTTTCCCTTCGAGAATAAGCTTGTTGCCCTGTGCATCGGTTTGGAAGGAAGCAAACAGAAAGTCGTTCAATCGCTGTAGTTCGGTCTTGCTGACCTTGACTTCGATCCAACCCGCTCGCTTGCCATCATAACGGGTCACATGCATGAGGGTCGCACTGTTCAAGAACAAGGCGCTAAAAGCATTGGTGAACGTAAGATCCCCCCAAGTCGGGGTATTCAGGTAAAATTCGGCATCGCCCCAGCCAAAAGCCAAATATTGCGTTCGGGGCCCTAATTCAAGATCATCGGCCAGCGATGGCGCAAGGTATTCGGTCGGCATGACGATATCCAGATGCACCCCATTGGTGCTCAAGAAAATGCTGGTTTCGGTAAGTTCATCCTCGTTTTCGCGCTCGATGGTGATATAAGACAAAAGCAATGAAACCAGACCATATGCAATGGGGAGGAGTAAAGAATACCCGATCCATTTCAAAATGCGTTTTATGACGGCCATTGTCGGAAAGTAGCGCTGGGCTTTGTTTTTGAAGTTTTAAATTACGCATAATTCCGTGATTTTCTTTAAACTAAGTAGTGTTCTCGGCAGGCTATGGGAAAGCATTGCATTTAACCCATGCCTTGAGAAGCGGATTTGCCTTTCGACCGTTTGAATTGTGGAGTGATAAAATACAGCAAACCCGCTGCAGCACAAATGATGAGATAATACTGCATCATATACTGTCCGTTGAACTCGGATTCCAAAACCACGTTTTGATATCCGATCAACCCGAGTATGCCCAAAGCATAACTCAAAGGAATCAGCAGAAGGATGTAAGGGGCCAGTTTCCTGGCCCTAAAAACGATCAGTATGTAGATAAAGGCGGTTAAAAAATTGGAAATCCCAAAGCTACCCATGAGCACCAGACTGTCCGCGGTCGGATCGATCTTTGCGATATGGGTGGCCGCATACCGAACACGAAAGGTGTGGGCCACCCCTCGCATAAAATCAACTACCCCAGCGATAAAGAGCAGGGTTACACAAACTTGAAGCATTCGTTTCCGTATCATGTTTTTCTTTTTTATCGATTTGAATACCAAGTACTTATAACAAGGCACCCATGAGTTGTTGAAGACTGATCTCGGCAATTTTCAAATCGTATTTGGCACGGGCTAAGCTGTTCAACACATTGTATAGGTTGATCTGGGCCTGTCGAAACTCGACGGCCGTAATTTGCCCGAGCAGGTATTGTTTTTGACTTCGTTTGAAATTCAGCTGGTTGGTTTCCAGGTTCTTTTTTTCGGCCTTAAAACGGAATTGGGCGAGATCGTATTCCCCGTAGGCATTCATGGCCTCGGTCAGCACTTCATCCTCGGCTTGTTTTAATTCGATTTCGCGATTGCGGGCATTGATCCTTGCCTTTTTGGTCTGGGTTTTGCTGCTGCCGCTGAAAATGTTCCAAGAAAGGTTCAGTCCGAGGTTGATACCATGGGCCTCGTTGTTCAAGGCGAAGGAAGTAGGTGGGTTTTGACTTTCGTTCCAACGATACGAACCTGAGCCACTGATTTTAGGCAGGAATCGGGCTTTATTGATCTTGATGTCCAATTCACTGAGCAGGAGTTGTTGTTCGGCCAAGACCATAGTGATGTTATTGGTTTTCGTACGTTCCAAAACCAGTAACTCATCGGGCATGGGGTTAAAGGTCAGGGTAGTGTCGACATGGAACAACTGTTGCTGTTCCCTTCCTAAGAGCAAGTTGAGGTTTCGCTTTAAGGTCGACAGGTTTTTGGTGGCTTCGACATAGGTAATGCTGTCGGAATTCAGATCGACTTGGGCATTGAGTTCGTCGAGGTAGGTCCCTTGGCCATACTTGAGTCGTTTTTTGGCCCGGTCAAGGCGGTCGAGCGAGTTTTCAAGGTTAAGGGCCAGGTTCTCGACCAGCTGTTGCTGGTAAGCGACATTGAAATACTGTTCGTAAACCGCGATGATGGTGTTTTCGACTTGTTGGCGCTCCTGCAATTGACGCAGCGTGAGGGTACCCCGATTCGAATCATAGGTAAACTTTCGAACCAAGCCATCAAATAGCACGTATTCAGCGGTAATCGAAGCGTTATACGATTCGGTTACGGCACCTTCGATTTCGGTGGCCGAACCATCAGCGAAGGTGACGTTTTGGTTTTCATCGGAATAACTCACGCCGGCCGTAGCACTAAGGGTCGGCAGGTAGCCGCTATTCAAAAGTCCGGCATCCAGATCGGCAAGGGCTGTAGTATTCCTGGCGATCTTCAAATCGTGGTTGCCTTCGACGGCGGCGGCGATCGCTTGGTCTAAGGTCATGACTTCCTGTCCCCGCCCGAATAAGCCGATCAATAACACGAGGCAAAACAAACTATAGCGCAACATCTTCAACTTTTAGTTCTTTAATGGCCCGTTCGACCGATTCACGGCTCGGGCGTTTTCCGGTGGTCCAATAGGCGAATTCAACTTTGAGCCCATTTACCGCTGAAAGCAGTATGGGCAATAGAAACAAGGTCAAGACCGTAGCAACGGCAATACCGTAGGCAATGGATAAAGCCATGGGTATGAGAAATTGGGCTTGCAGGCTGCGCTCCAACATCAAAGGGGCCAAACCGGCGATGGTGGTGATCGACGTCAGGAATATCGCTCGAAAACGGGCCAATCCGGTTTGAAACAGTGCTTGATCAAAGGCCAAGCCGTCTTTCAGGAATTGGTTGAACTTGTTCGTGAATACCAAGCCGTCATTGACTAGGATACCGATCAATCCGATGATACCCAGATAGGACAGGATGCTCATGGAAAACCCATGGAAGAAATGCCCCCAAGCCACCCCGATCAAGGCAAAGGGCACCAAGGTCAATAAGATAAACGGTTGGCTGAAACTCCGAAAGGTGAAAACGATGACCACATAGATCAGAAAAACCACGGCCGGGAGAACGTCCCAGGCAGAGTCGATGATCTTTTGGGCTTCCCGGTTTTGCCCTTCGGTCGAAATGCTGACTTCAGGGAAGCGTTTGATGATCTCGGGGACCAATCGCAAGCGGATGTCACGCATGATTTCGGTCGCACTGACCTTGGGATCGGCGATATCGGCCGATAAGGTAACCTCGCGCAACCCATCCAAATGATTGATCGCCGTTTCGCCACGGGCAATGCTGTAGTCGGCCACTTGAACCAAGGGTACCCTGCCGTTGGGCGTATTGATCTCAATGGTTTCGATCGCACTGATTTTTGAACGATCCCGATCTTCATAGCGCACCCATACCTTGACCTCGTCTTGCCCGCGTTGTACCCGTTGTACTTCATAGCCGAAAAAGGCATTTCTAACCTGCCCCATAAGGCTTGAATAGCTCAAACCAAGCAAACGGGCCTTTTCGTTCAGTTTCAGGTGGATTTCCTTAATGCCTTTTGGGTTCGAATCGGATATGTCTTTGATGTCGGGATTCTTTTTCATCTCAGCGATCAGCTGTTCTTTCGCGGCATTGATGGCGGTGATATCGGATCCTTGCAAAGAGACCGAAATGGGTGCTCCACCCACATTGGAACCGGAATCGAAGGTCAATTTTTCAAGCAAGGGTTGGGGCCCGACGCGTTTTCGGATGCTATCGGTGATCTGTATGGATGAAATCGTGCGTGATTCACTGGGTGCCAGATTCACGGTTATCGAACTTGAGGAACTAACGGGCCCGATTTTCCTGATGGTACCGGTGATATGGTCGGTCCCTGTTTCGCTCGCGCCCAATGCCTCGTTGATTTCCCAAACGGTGGCCTCAATAGTTGTGGTTATCCCTTCAGTGATGCCCTCACTAGTGCCTTTGGGTGTTTCGATATTGATGACGATTTGATCACTTGCGTTCGAAGGAAAGAAAGTCAACTTGATGAGTCCACTGGAAATCGCCCCGAGGGTGATCACGAAAAAGAAAAAAATGATCGAAAAGGTCACGAACTTATATTGCAGGCATTTGCGATAGACGGGGGCGTAGATCCGATGTTTGAGATAGTCCATGATACGTTCCCCAAGCTGGTTGAAGCGGTTGGTATCGGTAATCCGCTTCAAGTCTTTGGAATGGGCTAGGTGGGCCGGCAAAATCAATAAGGCTTCGATCAAGGAGACCAGAAGGGTCAAGGTGATGACCAAAGCGATATCTTCAAAGAAATCCCCGATCTGACCGTCCAAAAAGAAGAAGATTGAAAACGCCAATATGGTAGTCGCAATGGCTGACAGAATGGGTTTTAGCACATCAACGGTACCCAGCACGGCAGCTTTCAAAGGGCCATCCCCTTTCTCACGCCTGCTGTAGATGTTTTCGGCAATGACGATGCCGTCGTCGACCAATATCCCGATGACCAAGATCATTCCGAACATCGACATCATGTTCAAGGTCACCCCATAATTCGGCAATAAAATGAACATCCCGAAAAAGGAAATAGGCAAACCGAAAGCCACCCAAAAAGCGACCGTAGGCCGAAGAAAAAAAGAGAGCAACACCAAGACCAAGACCATTCCCACCAATGCGTTTTCCAGAAGCAAGGAAATCCGGTCTTCGACTAAAATAGCCGAATTGAAGGTTTCTTTGAGTTCGATGTTTTCATGCTCGGCATTGAATCGCGCCATATACGCCTGCACGGCTTCGACACTTCCGATAAGGTCTTCCGAATTCGTATTTTTCAAATCGATCTGTATGGCCGTTTCCCCATTGTACGATAACCGATCCGGGGTATCTTCGAATCCGTCTTTCAGGGTTGCGATATCCCTGAGGTAGACTTTTTGGCCCGAAAGGGTGGTTTTGACGACGATATCGACCAAGGCTTTGGCCTGGTACCCCTTGTTGTCGGTACGGATCAAAAACTCCTCATCTTCGGTCTTGATCGACCCACCGGATAGGACCAGGTTGGCTTGTGCAACGGCTTGGGCAACTTCTTCTATGGTCAACCCATACCTACGCAATTGGGTTTCGGAAACCGTGATTTCGATTTCCTCATCCGGAAAGCCGCTCAATTCGATTTGAGAAATCCCGTCGAGGCGTAGCAAGTCGTCTTCGATATCTTGGGCATATCGTTTTAAGATGTGCAGGGGAATGTCTTGACCACTGATTACGAACGAAAGCGCAGGTCTGGTGGGTAGCACGGTTTCGATGACCGGAGGTTCCATGGTATTGGGGAAGGAAGGAATACGGTCAACTGCGTTTTTGACCTCTTCCAAGACAAGGTTGATGTCGGCATCGGATAGGATTTCGATCCGGACGGATGCCGCATTTTCTTGGGAAACGGAACTGACCCTATCGATCCCTGAAATGCCTTTGAGGTTCCGCTCGATTTTGTCGACTATGCCTTCCTCTACCTCTTGCGGTGAGGCCCCGGGATAGGTCACCGAAATCAAGATGTTGTTCGCGTCGGCCAAAGGAAAGAAGGACGAGTTCATTTTTTGATAACCCAGATACCCGAAGATCAAGAAACCGACGATGAAAATATTCACCGCGACGGGATACTTGATGAAATAGCTGATAAAGTGCTTCATAGCCGATCAATAGGTTACTTTCATACCCGGGTAGGCATCGGCCAAAACTTCATCAAGCAAGACCATGTTTTGTTGCAAGCCTTGAACGATCACCTCGTCTTGATCGTAGTAGCGCAAACGCACCTGTTGCAAGGCCAATACGCTGTCTTTGACGATATATACCTGGTTGTTTTCCATCAGCAGGTTCGCTTTGATGCGCACCACCTGATCCAGGGTTTCCCCTTCGATGCGGGCCTTGAGGTACTGGCCTTCCAAAAACGGATAACCGTTCAAACCGACCACCGCTGAGCTGGTTTGGGTGCCTTGGTCCACTTTTTGGTTCAAGCGATCGATATTGGCGACGATTTCGCCCGTTCCGTCAGTTCCCATGATCTGCACCGGTTTGCCGACAGCAACATAAGGGAAGGCCCCTGCCGGTATGGCCAATTCGAGCTCGAAACGGTCGGGGTCGATGAACTCCCCCAATTTCTGACCGCTCCGTATCAGGGTTCCCGGATTGACGTTCGCCACGGTCAGGGTTCCGGAAAAAGGTGCCCTGATGCGGTACTTGGCTGCGCGTTCCTGTTGGTTTTTGGCATTGTAATAGGTTTGTAGGATGCCCTTGCCGGTGATAAAGAGTTTTTCTTTGTCGGTTCGCGTTTTCGGTAATTCAGGAAGTGGCCCCTGCATCTCAAAGGAATTCAAGTAGGCTTCCCAGCCTTTGGAAGCTTGAGGGAATTCGATTTCCATATCGGGCAGCATGGCCGCGATCTGACTGACCAAACTGCTTTTGGTCGACAATAATTGTGCTTGGTATTCGCGGTCATTGAGTTGCAATAGCGTTTGGTTTTTTCGAAAACGGTTTCCGATTTTGAACGGGGGTGAAGAAGGCATCAATACCCCCTGCACTTCGCTGAATAGTTCGACCTTGTGGGTTGCACGAACGGTACCCGTGACCTCCAAACGGTAGGGAAGGGATACCGGAACGGCCAAGCGTGTGGTGACTCTAGTCGGTGCGGTGGTAGTGTTGGGCCGGTCCGCTTTTTCGGTTTTGTTCAACCAAACGAAGACCACTATGGCCAATAGGAGAATGGCGATACCAAGGACGATGTTGCTCCTTTTTCCCATAACATCAACCCTTCTTGTTTTTTTTCATTTGCTCGCGCATTTCCGGCTCGAGTTCATCGACGAGAATGGTCATTTGTTCGTCGGTTAAAACCGCTTCCATTTCGGCATTTTTTGCCTTCTTGATTTTTTTCATATCGCCCATTTTGCTGAACATTGAACCTTTTCGGTTCAGCAGTTCGGCCTGTTTGACCGAATATTTTTGGTTGATGGCGTGTACCGCTGTTTTTTGGGTTTCGGTCAAGGCCAAACGTTCGACCATGAGATCGGTTTGGTAATCGGCCATCTTGACCGGGTCCATTTTCTGCCCGAAGGCAAGTTGGGCTACCAATAAGGCTGTGAACAATGCTAGTTTATTCTTCATTTTCTTTCTTTTTTTTGGGTTTTGATAAGACCAATTTCAGTCCGATATTGGCATAGGCCCCATTGTTGGGCTCGAGATCCAGTAGTTCGTTGCCCTCTGAATCGGAGATACGTAGGACACTGATCGGGAGCATGCCCCCTTCTATAAAAAAGGCCAATTGTTCCGTAAACCGATATTGATAGAACAAACGGGTATTAAGGCCGTTGAACTGGATTTTACTATTGGTCAACACTTGATTGCCCTCGGCCCTTATGGTACCGGAATTGTTTCCGTAAATACCTTGTGGTGATGCCAACAAAGCGAGCCATGAACGGTCATTCGGCCGGAAACTGATCCCGGTTTGGGGCAGCCCGATGCTGTATTGCCATTTGGGCCCCAGGGTTTGTGAAAACGAAATGGCAGGTAGCAGGGTGGGTTCCCCGAATTGGGTGCCATAGGCAACCCCCACCAGCAATCGCGAATTGGGCCATTGTTTGATGATCCCCGCCAAAGCATTGAATACGAAATCGTCTGACGATAACCCGTCCTCCAAATTCGACATTAAGGCAGTTCCGGCACTAAGAACGAACCGGGTCGATGTCCCCAATTCCCCAATCCATGATACGTTAGCCCGAACGACTTCCATAGCTTCAAAGGGTTCCAAGTCGATGGTATTCGTGCTGCGGTTGAAATCGAAATCGTAATGGCGGTACCCCAATGAGAATGCGAGTGCACCTTTCTTTAAAGGCTTTCCAAAATTCAATTGAAGACCATAGGTGGTGATTTCGGTATCGCCGATATCGGGCATGATACCGTAATCCAATTTTATCGGGTTCAGTTCTTCGGCACCCATGGGTGCTAGGTCCTGGGCAAAGACGGCCGTGGCTTGTGCAATGGCCAAAAAGGAAAGCAATCGTTTGATCATGGCGACAAAGCTAGCCTTGCCATCCAGTCGGTTCAAAAGTATTCTACGGAAGGCCAAGATGCCTATACGGAAGTCTGGTTTTTCCCGATCAACCGTTTCAAGGCCATTCATAGATGAAATAAGGAAGCACATCGTGAAAAGTCAGTTGATCTTACGCTTACCGAACCATAAATCGCGGAGGCTGAAGTTCACGGTCAGGGTGTGTAGGCGTTCTTCTACCAAGACCCCTTCGGCGGCACCACGTTGGCCGTAGCGGTAGGTAATGTTCAATGTAGAGGCGGAGCGTAGGCCCATGGGGAGCCCGATTCCGAAAGAGAACCCGTATTGATCGATGCGGTTGGCATTCACCTCCAGGTTTCCGGATCGGTAGTTCCATCCCAGGCGGTATTGGATCCTTTTCCGGTATTGGTAACTGCTGGGGTCCGCGGCATAGTGTAGGCCGATACTGTACGATTCCTCGTCCACGAAATCACCTATATTGTCTTCCTGTTCGGTAATATCCCAAAACCGCTTGCTGAAATCCAAGGTCAACCCCAAACCGTTGTTAGGTCTGAAGTATAAGCCGGCGTTCAATTGGGCGGGCAGCTCAAAGTCCTCAAGGGTCACGTCCGCTGTGTTTTCGACCACTGAAGGGGTAAAATCCAAGGTTTTTTCAACCGTACGGTCTTGGGTGCCCGAAAGGGAGGTATTCAGTTCGGCCCCAGCAGCCAGGGTCAGTTTCGGTAGGAGGTCATACTGTAGTCCGAAGCCAACCCTCAGGCCATTGTAGAAATTCCGCTCTTGTACGATCAAGGTACTCTCATTGGGGAGGTCCTGGCTCGCATCGATGATTTCCCGTTCTTCAATGACCCCGAAGAGATACGACAAATATGCCCCCGTACGAAGCTTTCCGAACCATTCGCTTCCTAAGGATAGTCTGAGGTCGTTCAACCCACCTGATCCGAAGACATTGCTTGAAAACGTATCGAAAGAACCTTCGATATTGCTTTCTACACCGATCACGGCATAACCCACATCGCTGAACGGGTTCAAAGAAATCCCAAAAGCACTGTTCGGCGTCATCGAAGCGGCAAAGGCGACATTCGAAAAGCTTCCGGCGATCCGGTTTTCCGACGTGGAATTGGTACTGATGTCACTGATCTCGGCCAAAAAACCGAAGTCGAAAAGAAAATTACGCTCGCCCAAACTGCCGTAGGAAGCCGGATTGTTGTTGTTGATGAATCCATCCCCGGAAAGGGCATAACCCCCATTGCCCATGGCGTTGGTAATGCCGATGTTGGAGTTACTAGCCAAACCCAACCCAAAAAAGGAATAGGGCGACCCCGTCAAATTATTGGTCTGTGCCTTGGCCTGGGCGGCCAATACCAGAAAGATGATGATGCATCCGATGCTATTCCTCATAAATCGCATAGGTTATGATGATCCGTGCCCTAAAATCCTCATGGGCTTCACCCTGAAGGACCAATCGGTTCACGGTTTCGTTGTATTGTTCGTTGAAAAGCACCAAAGCCGTTTCGGTTTCTGGGCGTTCATTCAATTTTTCATCCAAGAAGATGCCGATGGGGATTTCATAGGTGGCGGTATCGAATTCTTCATTTTCGCCTATCAACACCCCTTCGACTAGGCCGTTTGCCGTACGGATCTCTTCAATGATGACATTGTTCGCATCGAGTATGGAAGTCACTAAGGTGTCGCGCAAGGGTGTAAAATCGGTGACGCTTGCCTTTAGGGGTCGAATTTGTAGAATGGCGCTCAATACCGTACCCGTACCCGATATGTTGTAGATCGATTTGATATTGGGAAAGGTGGCCTTAAGGGCAAAACCCGTTCCGGATTGGATAAAGGCGAGATCATCGCTGTCATGACTCTTCAATTCGATTTCTTGGTCCGATAAAGATGAAAGAGGGCCTTCGGGGGTGGCCCTGACGTTATGGAAGGCAACCGGGGTGTTCGGAAAGGGGTTGATGACCAGGTCCAAGGTTTCTTCGTTATCATCGAATTCATCCGGTACCTGATAATAAAACCGCAGGTAGGTGTTCTCTTGGTTCCGTGAAAACCCGATGACACTACCGTTGTCGTCGGCCCCTGGAATGAGGGCCAACCCTGGGAACACCTCCCTTAAATCATCGTTGTTCGAAATGGCATCCTCGGTGATCTGGTCAAAAATTTCCTGCCCAAAGGTTAGGGGAAGCGAAAGGTGCAGCGAATCCTCATCGAAAGGTTCCGGTCTGAAGTTCCGGCTCAGAATAGGAACGCTATCGAAATCCAAGGTGCTGGTATTGAAAAAAAAGTCCCCTTCAGGCACCACATCTTCGGTCAATCGGTGTACGTTGATCTGCAGGCTCGCGGTAGTATCCTGGTAAAAATAGCCGTCGTACCCCAAGATGAGGGCGACACTGTCGAGTTCCGCTTCGGGGTCGATTTCGAAGGGGCCGTTCACCGATTCGACTACCGCAGCGACCAATTCGAAATAGGATTGCGCCTCGACCTCTCCAAAATAATCCTCGGTATACTTGCCGAACAACAAGCGATCGGAATCGGAAGAATTGATGCTGTCGAATCGAAAGGTCGATAGTTCAAGGTCAAAGGTATCCAACACGATCAACCGTACGTTCGAGTTGACAAAATTCTGACCCACCTCCAGGGTAGGGATCTCACGCGATTCGACAGAACAGGCAAGCACGGCCATTACGGATATCAAGACGTACCAAAAGGGTTTGTTCATTCTTTTTTTGTGACAAATAAAATCCTAAGGTGCGCGCTAACGAACTATATTATACTAGGCAGCCAAAAATGGCGACCAGCAACGGCTTTTTCCCTATAAATTCTTGCGAATGCCATACGTAGAGCAAAACTCCCCATTGATCGTCACAATGCGCTTCTTGGTATAATTTATTTAGTAGGGCTGGGGGCTACCCATAGTTTTGGCAAAAAATAAATCGTTGAGATACGCAATGTACATGGGCTTGTTTTGGATGGCCACCTTCAGTGCTTTGGGACAAGAAGGCGGACTAGGGCTTCGTTTCGGGTTCGACTATGGCACGGCGCCGAGTCTTGGCAACCATTACCTGGAAACCTATTCCTATGCGCTCGCCAGCGAAAACGATTGGTCGTGGGGCGGAACACGGCTGCAACTCGCGTATACGCACACGAATTTCAGTTTCTTTCAGGTGGAGGGACTTACAAATCCCTCAGACTATGAAAAACTACACCGATTGGATCTAGCACTCGAAACGACCAAGAAACTTGGGGCTGATTGGGCATTGTTCGCCAGCTTGACACCCCAATTGGCTTCCGACCTCAGTGGATCACTATCCGAAGCTGATTTTGTCTGGCAATACGGGTTTCAAATCGAAAAATCGTGGCAGAAGACCGGGTTTCGCGTTGGGGTCGAACGGAATACACGTCTCGGTGCCCCGCGCTTTGTGCCGATGGTCGCTTTTTGGCACCGGGTCAATTCACAATTGACCATGCGATTGGGTTTTCCCGAAAGTCGATTGTCTTACACCTTGAACGAACGGCATAGCCTGTCTGCAACTGCGGAGCAACAAGGAACGTTTTACCATATCGGGAATGGATTTTCGAATGGGTTTGGACAAAGCTTTGAAGCGACTCGCTTGGTATTCAGCCAAGTCGATCTATCGTTGCGACATCATTACAAATTACAGGAACGGATCGAAGTCGTATCCCGCATCGGGTTGCTTGCCACCCCTCAATTGGAGGTGGAAACGCTTTCCGGTACCGACTTGCTTGATTTCGAGCCAGACGGCTCGGTGTTCTTTTCAATGGGATTGACCTATAATTTAAACTAAGGATAATGATAATGACACATTTTGTTTTACGATGGAACCGTTGGTTTCGACCGATCTTGCTATTGGCCCTTGTACTTTGCACGGCCTGCTCCACTAGTGACGATGATAGTGGGGATGAAATCGGCAATTGGGTCGATCGCTCGGTATTCGATGGTACCCCAAGAAGTGGTGCTTTTGCCTTTACTGTCGGAAATTTTGGGTACATGGGTACCGGATATGATGGCGATGATCGGCTGTCGGATGTTTGGGTTTATGATCTAGAGAACAATTTCTGGGCACAATTGGCCGATTTTCCAGGAATTCCCAGAAGTGCTGCAGTTGCTTTTGCGATTAATGACCAGGGTTATGTCGGTCTCGGCTATGACGGTGATGACGAGCTGGCCGATTTTTATCGTTTTGATATCGCTTCCAATAGTTGGGATAGCATCACCCCCTTCGCCGGAACCGCCCGAAGGGGCGCCATCGCATTCAGTTCACCCACCCTAGGCTATGTAGGAACGGGCTTCGATGGGGATAATGATAAAAAAGATTTTTGGCGCTTTGACCCCAGTGATAACAGTTGGCAGGAACTGGTCGGTTTCGGTGGTACCAAACGGCGTGACGCAACCACCTTCACCATTGGGGATAAGGTGTATTTGGGGACCGGTGTCTCCAATGGCCAATTTCAAACCGATTTTTGGTCGTTCGACCTCAATAGCGAACAATGGACCGCCTTGTTGGATCTTGATGATGACGAAGACAACTTCATCTTACGCAACAACGCCGTGGGGTTCAGCATTGGGGACCGAGGTTATTTTGCCACAGGTGATAGCGGGTTCGGGGCTTCTTCCGATGTTTGGGAGTACAACCCCGCCACGGATCTTTGGGAAGAGAAAACGGCCTATGAGGGGACCACGAGGCAAGGAGCCGTGGCTTTTTACAATGGGACCCGGGCCTTTCTAGGACTAGGGCGGAGCGGCAACCTGTATCTTGATGATAACCGTGAGTTTTTTCCGTTGGAGGAAGAGGACGAAGATGATTGATTCCCATGTCCAAATAAAAGTAAGAACCGATTGTGTTTTGTTTTGTGTTGATAGATTCGATTGGATCACCGCGTTCCCCAGGGTAAGGGGAACGCGGTTTAAGTAAAGAACATGGTAAAAGCGAAGTATGCCTTATGGGGCTTGGGAGCCCTATTGTTGATGGTGATGCTCTGGAGACTTTTCATTCGGGCGGAGGCACCCGGGAAGGTTGAAGAAGGGGCACCCTATGAATTGGTGGTTGAGAGAAACCCCCATCATGGGCATTGGCGCTATGAGATCCATATTGAGGGTCGAATGATGCTGAGACAAGAATGGATCCCTGGGGTGAACGGCCACCAAAACTTTCGGGATAAGGAAGAGGCGGGCCGAATCGGGCAACTGGTTTTGGAAAAACTTCTAAAAGGCCATCCGCCCGGCATCAGTCGGAAAGAACTCATTGAAAACGGGATTTCGTTCAAATGATCGTATTTTTAAACGTAGTTGGAAACTTTGAAGAAAACAAGAAGGATTAAAGAGGTCTGGATCCATGTCATCATATGGATCTGTTTCCTATCCTTACCCTTAGGGATCGGATATGCTAAAATCGGGGAGATCGACCCCAATTTTTTGCCCCGCGCCGTATTCAACCCGATATTTTTAGTGTACATCAATTACCTGTACCTCGTACCGAAGTTTTTGTTGAAGAAAAAATTATGGACCTATCTCTTTCTTTCGGTATTGATCATCGTGGTCTTCAACACCGTCATCAACCGCTGGTTCTTTCCGGTTCCCATTCAACGGTTGATCGATTTGACCGACGGCCTGCGAACCCCCGAAGAAGATTTTCGAATGGCCCCGTTGCGCCAATTGCCCTACGCGATGACCTTGATTTTTTCACTGGCCTTTTATCTTTTGGGGGGTATTCTTGGGTTGACCAAGGACTTTTACCGCAGAGACCGCATGAATCGCGAGATTTTGGTGCAAAAGAAAGAGACCGAATTGGAATTCTTGAAAGCGCAGTTAAACCCGCATTTTCTGTTCAATTCGCTCAATGGGATCTATTCGATGGTACGCAACAAGTCGCGGGAAGCACCAGAGGCGGTCATTGCCTTATCGGAGCTCATGCGTTATATGTTATATGAGACCAAAGGCGATGTGGTACCCTTGTCAAAAGAAATCGATTACATCAAAAATTACGTGCAGTTGCAACGCTATCGGTTGCAGGACTGTAGCGAAGTGAAGTTGGCCATAAAAGGGGAATATCAGGATAAAAAAATACCGCCTCTGCTACTGATTCCCTTTGTGGAGAATGCTTTCAAATACGGCACCAATTTCAAAGGATTGACCGATGTGAAGATCCGGCTCGAGATCATAGACAACGATCTCTTTTTCAGTGCAAAGAACCGGATCAACGATTACCGGAAAGACAAGATCAATTCGGGTATCGGTCTAAAGAACATCGCGAATAGGCTCCAATTGCTTTTTCCTGACAACCATGCCTTGAAAATCGATAAGGAGAACGGCAGTTACCTGGTCGAACTCGAAATAAATTTGGCAACATGAATTGTATCATTATCGATGATGAGCCCTTGGCCATCAATATCATCAAATCGTATTGTGAGGATATCGGGGGGGTGACCCTACTAGGGACCTTTACCAACCCTTTGGAGAGTGTTTCATTGATCCAATCAAAGCAAGTTGATTTGGTGTTCTTGGACATTGAAATGCCACAGATCACCGGTATCGAATTCGTCAAATCAATCGATACGAAACCATTGTTCGTATTCACGACCGCTTATCCTGAATATGCCATTGACGGTTTTGATCTCAATGCGGTCGATTACCTGGTGAAACCCATCCCTTTTCCCCGTTTCGTCAAGGCGATCAACCGGGCGAAGGGGTTGATGAAGTTGAAAGATGGCAATGTTATGGGACAAGAGGGCAACCTCGCCCCGGCCATGGGAAGTGTGACAGCGGAAAACCAATTCATTTTTGTGAAATCGGATTATGGGAACGTCAAGATCCGGTTGGACGACATTACCCACATCCAAGGCTTGAAAGATTACTTGAAAATACATGTCGATATCGAAAAAAAGCCGATCCTGACCCTCATGAGTTTTAAGGACATCGAATCCAAATTATCGAGTGCGAACTTCATGCGCGTCCACCGTTCCTTTATCGTCAATATCCATAAAATACATTCCGTGCAGCGCAGTAAGATCGTCATTGACGATATCCGTATTCCGATAGGGGATAGCTACAAGGCTGGCTTCTTTGATCGTTTGGGCTTGGGGTAAGTAAGGACTTTGTTTCAATGCAGCTGTTCCAAAAAAACCTGGGCCTTGAGATAGGATCGTCGTGATTTACGTTTCCGGTCTTTTTCAAAATGCACATGGGTAACCGCCCCGAAACCCGCATTGTTTTCGATGCTATTGAGAACTTGGAGCATATCGCCGTACGACCCTTCCAACTCGAAAATAAAGGTCTCTATCGAATTCGCGTCGGTTTCGACGGTGTGGGGCAAGTCGAATTTCAACACATTGACATTGTGCATCGCGGATTTTTGGTTTAAAAAATCCAGAAACTGGTTTTGAAGCGTGCCGTCACCTAAATTCAATTGGGCTAGCTGTGCGTTGATCCAATGTTCTTTTTGGGACAGCTTTCGCACTTGTTGGGGAATGGCACTGACCTTTTCATATTTTTCAAGGTTGTCGTAATAGGCCTTTGAGGTGGCTATGGTTTTTTTAATACCGAATTGATAGCAGATGAAGAGCATGAATAGCACCCCGGTGACGAGCAATCTGATTTTTTTATTCGCTAGCATGGGCACTGATTTTTAAGGTGAAATTCGCTGTGTTGGTAGAAATCGATCCATAATCCACAATCGAAATTTGGGCGACCCATGGCAAATCCTCGATTTGCTTAGTCCATATGGTAAATCCAAGTTTGTCCTTGGTTTGGCCTGAAACCAGATACACGTTCTTTTCGATCAGAATGGGTTTGTTGGGTTTTAAGGGTGATTCGAGAGGATGGAATTGCAATTCGGTCAGCGAGATGGTGTTCGGAACGGATTTTCCGAGTTCATTCAAATACAAGGTACTTTGGGATCCTTTCGTATTCAAGATGCGTCCCAGCTGTACCTCTTTTGCCGTGACCCTTTCTTGTAAGGCCGATAGGGTGGTGTTTTTACCATTGGCTTCGCTTAGCCCTGCGACCAGGATTTCGTTTTTTTCAAAATAGTGCTGGAACACCAAAAAATTACACAACAAAAGCAGCAAGAAAAAACCAAGACCAGCGCGCAATCCGATATTGAACAAACGTTCGGCCATGAATGTACTTTTCAAACCCTCGTTGGTTTGAATCAAATTGCCCCGATGCCGTTCTGTTTTAAGCTGGCCCAACACACTCGCGAAAGCCAATAGGAAGGTGTTCGCAAACGATAGTCCGCCAATGGTCAGGGTTTCAACAGCCTTGGAATCGGATGTGAAGGATATCGCGGAATCCGTAAAATCCATTTTAAAATTCGAGCCGGTCAATCCAGCATCTGCGTAAGATTGAAGCAGTATTGCATCGTTCGCTCCAAGAGTAAGGCGAAGTGGGGAATAGCCGGATTTTACAAATTCCTCCAAAAGCGTATCGACAGCATCCTTCCTACATATCGATACCATGCCATGGGTGACCCTTAGTGTCGTTTGATAGTAGAACTTATCCAAATCCAAATTAGGAAAAGCTTGCAATACGATGTCTTCTGGCTTCGATTCCGCTTGTACGACCAGCGTCCTTGTCAAGACCTTGGTAGTATTTAGCGTTACTAACAACGGTTTGTTTTTGTCAATCGATTCTATGATATCCTCCAACCGTTGGGCGGTATAAGTGGCTATGACCTCGAGTTCCCCTTTTCGATACTCCATGACCAATAGCGCAAAATGCAGCGCATCTTCGATCTCGAAAACCTCTAAGGCGAAATAACGTTTGCCATATATCCTATTTTCTATGGACTTGGTGGCCATTTAGTAGATTACGGTTGGTTTGATCAGTATGGTCAGTTTTTGTTTGGAATCTTCCCGTTTTCGTTTGCTGAAGAACCATTTTAGGATGGGTACCCTGGCCAGGCCGGGTACACCACTCCCACTGTCGTTCTTTACTTTTTCTTCCAATCCCCCCAAAATGGCGAGGTCTTGGTTTTGCATGCGGATGATGGAGCTGAATTCCCGGGATGTCAATCCTGGGGGGGCATCTTCTTCGATACGCTCTCCACTGAAATCGGACTGGATGACATTGATGTCCAAAGTAACTTGCCCATCGCCGGAAACCAAAGGTTTGATGCTAATACCCAATTCGGCATCGATTGGGGCATAGTTCCGTATTTCGGAGGTCGTAGGAACCTGCGACCCGAAAAAGTTCTGATTGGTAACGACATAGTAGGTGGTTTCACCGATCGAAAGGCTCGCTCGATGCCCATTCAAGGTCGAAAGTTTTGGGGTTGATCGAATCTTGATATTCCCGTTTTCCTCAAGGGCTTTGATGGTAGCGAAAAACTCCGGTACGACTTTACCGATATTAAAGGACCCAAAGCCATCAAAACCGCCGATGACCTTGTTGATCGTCTTTGCCCCAAGTGTAATATCGGTTGTCGGAAAAGCGGTTCCGACCGTTGAAGTAGGCTCACTGCCGATCCCCCAACTGATGCCCGTTTCTACCGTAGCCGTTTTGCGTACCTCGAGGATCATGACCTCGATCAGAACTACGGGTACGGGCTTGTCGATTTCATTGATGAAACTTTTGAATCGCTCGATTTTTGAAGCCGGACCACTAACGAAAAAGCTGTTCAATTCGAAATCCACTTTGATATCCAGATCGCTTTTGATCTCGTCGGGTAGGATGTTTACCAAAGCTTCGGCATTGTTTTCGTAATTCCCGAAACTATTGTCTTGAACGTTCAACGGACGCTGGGTATTAATACCCCCTGGGCTGCCGAATCCGTTGCCTCCGGTTCCGTTCGAAAAATAGTTGACACTTCCGGTATTGGTACGTCCTGCGGTTCTGCCTCCCCCCATGGGGTCACTCAATAGTTCAATCGAACGGTGCATCATCTGAACGATCTCTACCGTGCGCAAGCTTAGTTGATCGACCGTGCCGAAAAAATAGATATTGTTTTCCTTCTTAAAGGTGAAGTACTTGGGAGTGTTGTTTTGTACGGCTGCTTGACCGGCCCCGTTGCGCCCCCTTCCTGCCGGACGGATACGTTCTTCTTCAAGAGGGGGAATTGTTGTGCCCACCTCTTGACTTTCGAAAATATGCGTTAGTAAATCATCGAAATGGATGCTTTTGGCATTAAAGGTGACCGATCCGGCTTCCTGAAGGGGAGTGGCGGTATAGACATCAAGGTGAAGGTCGTAACTAATGGCGTCGATGATTTCGGAAATTGCGGAATTGGTAAAGTCCACATTCAAAATCTTGTTAACGGTATCGAGTACCTCGTAGCGCATGCCAGGCCGGTTCCCATTCAATCTTCGTCGGTTTGATCCATTTGATTCGGCCGCACTGAATAGATGGAATCCATCGCGGGATTTCGAATACACCAGCCCGTTGATATCGGCCAACTTCTCCATAGCCGTATCGAACGGCACATGCCTTAAATACCCGGTAATGGGTTTGGTCTTGAGTTCGTTTGCGTACAAGAGGTTTTTTCCCGAGGTTTCCATGATACGTCGAAAAACCTCATCAAGAGGAGCGGAATTCGCATCGATACTAAAATCGTCAGCAGTAGCGATATAGCGTAACTCCCTTAGTTTTTCTTGGGGTTCAGGACCTTTGGGGATAAATCGTTTGACCGATAGGATGCTACCCGTGAAATCGATGGTCAAATTGTATTCCTTACATAGGAAGACCAGGAGATCGGCGATGGTAACGTTGGTGAAATTATTAACGATATTGATGTTTGAAATATCATTGGCCACGCTGAGGTTCAACCCATGCACTTTCGACACGGCCAGCAAAAAATTCGGAAGCGTCACGTTGCTCACGTTCACTTCCAGTTTCAAGGTTTTGTTGAATTCCGGATTGTCGACCGCCAATACCTCAAGGTTGTTCTTGATCTGTTGAATGCGGTCTTCTTGCGCGACGCAGAGCGAAACGCAAAAAATCAGACATAGATAAAGGCTAAGTTTCTTCATGGTTCAATGCATCAACAGCGGATATACCTCGACAAGCGAGGTGACCCCATCTTTGACCAATTGGATCGCGTTGGTGCGTAAGCTTGCGATATTGTGGTCTTTGATATAACGGTCTATATCGAGATTATTGTTTTTAACGGCTTCTTCAAGTGTTTTGGTGACCGGTAAGATCTCATAGATGGCCTTCCGTCCTTTGTATCCCGTCTGATGGCAATGTTGGCATCCTACGGCTTGATAGTGGTGGGTAAGGTCAGCGGGTAGATCCAATTGCCCTGAAAGGTCATCGCTATGGATATCGACCTTGGTCTTACAATGGTCACATAGTTTGCGAACAAGACGTTGGGCGACGCTCATGTTAAGGGTACTGGTGATCAGAAATGGTGGAATATCCATATCGATCAATCGCGAGATGGTGCCCCAGGCTGAATTCGTATGTATGGTCGAGAGTACCAAATGTCCGGTCAAGGCTGCGCGAATCGCCATATTCGCGGTTTTGGCGTCCCGGATCTCCCCGACCATGATGATATCGGGATCTTGCCGTAAAAAGGTACGTAAGGCCGTCGCGAAATCAAGGCCGATATTTTCTTTCAACTGCACCTGGTTAACCCCTTGTAGGGTATATTCTATAGGGTCTTCGATGGTCAGGATATTGGTTTCGGCCTTGTTCAATAGTTTTAAGGCCGCGTACAAGGTGGTGGTCTTTCCGGAACCGGTCGGACCCGAGATCAAGACGATGCCATTCGGCCTTTGAATACCTGATAAAAAACTCTTCAATTCGGTTTTCGAAAAACCCAATTGTTCCAATTGCAAGGTCCCAGAATCACGACTTAAGATCCGCAATACCAGTTTCTCACCGAAGAGTGTCGGTAACGAAGAGACCCTCAGATCGAATTCGTCGGCACCGTTTTTAATGGTGATTCGTCCATCTTGCGGCAATCGCTTTTCCGCAATGTCGAGATTGGCCCTGATTTTCACTTTGTTGATCATGGTGGGATAATCCGAAAGGGGTATGCGATACTGCTCAAGAAGTTTCCCATCCAATCGATACCGGATGCGACAACTGTCTTCATAAGGTTCGAAATGAATGTCACTGCTTCCCAAAAGCTTGGCGTTATAGAGTATTTTTTCCAGAAAATCATTGGAATATCCAAGCTGTCCGATTTGCGAGGTATTGGCCACCCTATAATTGGCGGTCAACAGCTTGGTCATCACCTCTGGCCCGCATGGGCGAAGGCTGATCGGCATATCCAAAATGATTTTCAATTCGGCCAAGAGGTCTTCCTGCGACTGTGAATCGGTCAATAACACCAAGGCACCCGCTTCTTCAGCAAAGGGAACGATCCTGTAGTGGAAGGCTTGCTCCGCTGCGATCTTCTGCAGCACCTCGGACGGTATGTCATAAGAAATCACGTCCATTAAATAAGGTAAAGTTCAAAATGATTACTGCTGTAGGATATCAAGAATGTAATGATCAAAAACAAACTCATATAACCCGCTAAGGGTACCGTCGCAGCCGTTCCTTTTCGGTTGGCAATAAGGTGTATGGCCAAGGAAAATAACAAGGAGCCTGTAAAAAGGACGAGAAAAGTCACCATCGGAAATCCGAACGCCATGGCATAGAAGAATAGGATATCACCCAGTCCGATGCTATGGTTCAAGAAAGGTGCACGCTGGCGCATTTTGGTGTAGGCCCAAAGCAGCAATAACACCAAACTGATCAAAATCCAATTTCCCACAACGTTCCAGATGAAACTGATGGTCATTGAACGTTCGAGGTAGGCCAAGGCCATAAAGAGTCCGACCAGAGGAAAGAGGATCCAATAAACAAGACGTTCGCGTAGGTCTTGGTAGGCGATGCATCCGAAGCCTAAAATGGCGAAACACTGGAACACCATGACCTCAGTCTTTAACGGTTTGGGTAGGGTTCCCGTTCTCATCGATCTCCCAAACGTTCATCACTCCGTCACCGTCGAAATCGGTAACGGCTTCGGCCCTGGCTTTGAACGCACTATTGGAAGCCTCCAGAATCTCATACCGGTAGTTGGCCGTGCCGTCTTCGATAACGGTTTTCGGTGGAATGAAATCAAGGGCATCGATGTCATCTGAATATTTGCTGTACATATAGCGATAGGTCGTTTGGGCGTTGTAAAGGGCTTTGAGCTGGGTTTGGGCCTCGATACTCTTGGCTTTGGAAATCAAGGGCATGAGATTGGGTAGCGCAAGCAACAATAGAATCCCGATTATCGCCAAGACAATAAGTGTTTCTTGAAGGTTCAATGCAGAAATCCTCCTTTTGAGAAAAGCGCAACGGCGGGTAAAGGTCATGGTCGAGTAGTGCATAGTAATACCTCCAAATAACAGTTAATTTCCTTCAAATCTTGCATTAATGTTGTGAATGCCGGCTTTTCTAAGGTATAAGTCGTTAAAGCCGTAAGTATGCCATGATCGGTTATGGCCCTAATACACATGGAGCAGCAACATTAAGGTTTTCAAAAGATTGAATGGAAGGTGGGGGATTGCTTTGTTTTTTTCATAATGGATACCACTTGCCATCTTTTGATCTGTATCACGGTTACAATAATATCACTACTGCCTTCGTTATTGGAAACAGCCCAAACACACCATTGACCATAACATGAATACCGTACTTATCGTAGAAGATGAACCCTTACTTTGTGGGGTATATCAAAATCTTTTTGTTACCCTCGAAAACGAAGGGAAGCTACCAAAGAACAAAATCCTTACCGCCCATACCGCGGAAGCGGGACTCTCGTTGATTGAGGAGGCCCGTACTTCAAATCACAGCATAGATTTTTGCATGCTCGATTATCGGATCGGAGGCCAAACTACTGATGGGACCCCCAAGAACGGCCTTATGCTTGGATTGGAAGCCAAGATCCATTTCCCTGATTGTAAGGTGATGATGATTACTTCCATTACCGACCGCTATGTCATGTATTCCATATTGACCGAGTTGAATCCCGACGGCTTCCTCATTAAAAGTGATATCGACCTGAACAATCTCAAACGCGATGTGGGGGCTATTCTAGACGGGCAGATGGTTTACAGTAAGAAAGTGCGTGAGTTCGTCCGAAAATCACGTAAGATCTTTAAGGATATCGATGATCGTGATTTAAAGATGATCCACTTGCTCGACAAGGGGTTGAGCCTTCCTGAAATAGGAACTAGACTTGGTCTCTCTATATCTGGGATCGAATACCGCAAACGGAGGATCGCGCAAAATTTGGGTTCGTCTTCATCGAATATCCAAGAACTCCTTGACTATGTGCGCAAAGAACTCAAACTGATCTAAGACTTTGAAGGGCAAACCTAACCGCACGGTTTGCAAAACAGCAGGACCGCGTTCCCTGAATTCGATGGGGAACCATCTTTCGGCATTCCGTGGATTTCCACTCCGAACATCCCCATGGTAACAAAGGAATTTTCAGCTATTTTGTCTTATCGGATTGAAATGTAAGTCTATTCCGAAGTAATTTTTGTAAGAAAAAAGTCTGAAAACAGGTAAAATAGTGTAGTTCTTCTGATTTTTTGAACAGTTCATCGAAACTAAGGGCTTTCCCTTAGTGTTTCAAAGGCGGTCACCCAAAGAAGTGCGAAAGGCATCGGCTAGTTTTATGAAAACTCAAAACACAAGCGATGTTTCTTTCAAAAAACCACCTAGGATGGGCAGGTTCGATCCTGTTCTCTTTGCTCGCCTTAAACCTGCAAGCCCAAGAAGACCATTACCTCACTTTTGATGGTACAAACGATTATATCGCCTTGCCCATTTCCTATAATGGGGCGAATTCCTTACCCGTGGTCAGTGTTGAAGCTTGGGTGCGTACTTCGTTTTCAAGTGGATCCTACAATGCGAACTGGGCCATTGTCGATTTCGATCGAAGCGACTTCTATAACTTTTTTGTCCATGGCGATGGTCGTGTGGCCTTCAGCACCTATTCCCCAACAGGGGCGATTCAAGATTTCTACGGGTCGTCAACAGTAAACGATGGGCAGTGGCACCATATCGCCGCGGTTTATGATGGTACCGACAAGTTCATTTATGTGGATGGTGTCTTAGACGGCACCCAGACCAACCCTCACGGCGGTACCGCTTTAGGTAAATCGACCACCCGCTTCGGGTTTATTGGTGATGGGTCCGAAGCCTCCTCTTATAACGCCAACCGCAATGGTGAATACTATACGGGTGATATTTCCGAATTACGCATCTGGCACAGGGTGCTTAGTGCGTCTGAAATCGATGCGAATAAACAACCTGGTGTAGTGACGGGGGGCGAAAGCGGTCTCCATGTATTGTACAATTTCGACAACGGTCTGGCGAACGATTCCGGCCCCAATGGGTTTACCGGTGAATTGTTCAATGGTCCTACATTCAACAATACGGATGGGGTGCCGACCGGAAACAATGGTGGCGGAACTGGCGGAAACTCTTTGTGGTCGGCCAACGGCAATGACGTTTACTACGAGACCGGCAATGTAGCCATCGGCAGGGCATCCGTTCCCGCGGGTTACAAACTGGCTGTTGATGGGTTTGTCCGGGCCCGCGAAGTACGGGTCGATCAAGACAATTGGCCCGATTATGTATTTAAGGCGGACTATGACCTTCCGACCTTGGCAGAAATCAAAAAGCACATCGCGGAGCATGGGCATTTACCCAATATCCCTTCGGCCCTTGAAATCCAACAAAATGGAGTGGCTTTGGGGGAGATGGACCGCCTCCTCTTGGAGAAAATCGAAGAACTCACCTTGCACATCATTCAATTGAAACAAGAATTGGAAACATTGAAATCAAAACAACAATAAGATGACGATCACACGCAGATCCTCGCTTCGATCGATTTGGACAATCCTGTTGCTTATCGGCCTGTTTGAGGTCATGGCCTACGCCGGAAACCCCGGAAATGGAGCCATGGAAGAAGAAACGGACTGCGCGATTCCTCCTTTGTTCGCGCAGATTTGGAACGAGAATTTCACAGGATTGGCCAATGGGGCGATCGATGATAACGGAACGACCGCTTGGAGCCGAACCGTGACCACAGGGACCCTGGAAGTCCAGAACGGCTTGCTATTTTTTCAAGGGGTAAACAACGGAACCAATGGCACGTGGATATCGGAAGACATTGATATCAGCAACCACACCAACATCAGCATCTCCTATGTCGTTGCCGATGCCTTGGATGCCGAAAAGGAAACCACCGATTATGTGAGAGGGTATTATATCCTTGATAACGGAAGCCGTATACAATTCGGGAATACGACCGATGATGTACCGACACCCATCACCGAAAGCGTGAGTGGTCTGAATGGCAACACCTTGCGTATCGAAATCGATTTTAGGGTAAGTTATGGCAACGAAACCTATACCATAGATGATATTTTGGTCGATGGTACCGCCACCGGTGACTCACAGGCCCCAACGGCACCGGCGGGTCTGGCTGCTGGGGCGGTAACCACATCGACCGTTGACTTGACATGGACGGCGGCCACTGACAATGTCGGTGTGAGCGGCTATCGCGTGTACCAAGACAATATTGAAATCGCTTCCAATGTAGGTGGCACCTCTTTTCAAGTAACCGGTCTTACTGAAGCGACCGCTTATGATTTTACCATTCGCGCATTTGATGCGGCCGGGAACCTTGGCGCAAATAGCAATACCGAAACGGTAACCACCGCCTCCTCCGGTACCGGTGGAGGGTCGAGCGTATGGACCGAATCTGGAACGACTGCGAGCTACACCGGTGAAGTGGCCATTGGTCGGTCGACCGTCCCTAACGGCTACCTATTGGCCGTAGACGGTGACATCAGGACCCGTGAAGTACGTGTGGATCAAGACAACTGGCCCGACTACGTGTTCAAAGCGGAATACGGCTTGCCCCACTTGGAAAGCGTAGAACGCTATATCAATGAAAATGGGCACTTGCCCGGTATTCCTACCGCTCAGGAAGTTGCTGAAAACGGGGTCGAGTTGGGGGAGATGAACAAGTTGCTGCTCGAGAAAATCGAGGAACTTACCCTCTACATCCTAAAGCAGGAAAAACGAATCAAGCAATTGGAAAATAAAGAACGATAAGATGATGAAAAATATATTGATGTCTTCCGCCTTATTCTTGTTGGCACTGCCGGTGATCGGCCAGCAGTACGAACGGCAGCAGGAATTTACGGTCATGAACCCGACCTCCTTTGAGATGTCCCGTTTCGAGTTGACCCCGGTGAACAAGTATACCGGAAAGGCCAATGTGAATTTTCCGTTGTGCAATATCGCCATTGATGATAAGCAGCTCGGTCTTAGCCTTTCCTATGATACCGGAGGTATCCGTGTGGCCCAAGAAGCTACCTGGGTCGGCTTGGGTTGGAATTTGGGCGGACTCCCGGTCATTACGCATCAAATCAACCAACGCAGTGATATCGGCAATAAGAACAGCCCGAATACGGGTTATTGTTTCGAACCGGCCCTTCCCCAAGGGGGTATAACCGAGGCTTATGCTCAGTATGTAGCCAATGCCCCGACCTTGCCTTACGGGCAACCCGACACCCAGCCCGACGTGTTCGTGGCCAACTTGATGGGTGCCACCGTCAAATTCCAATTGACCCAAAAAGCGGTCACGACGACGATAGAGGTCATCCATTTGGATGAGGGCAATGCGGATATTACTTATAACGAAGCGACCCAAGACTTCACGGTCATTGATGAAGAAGGCTACCAATACGATTTCACCCATACTGAATATTCGACCACTTGGTCACAAGAGGGAGGTTCACTAGGTTTTGAATGGGAACCCAATCAGATCATCGGGGTCGATGGATCGACCCAATACAATACCGGTTTCGACCGTTGGATACCCACCGCCTGGTATGTTGATAAGATCACTTCCCCCGATGGCCATGTGTTGGAATTCACTTATGACGACGAACTTGACGATGCGGTCAATGTGACGGCCAGTCATCCGGTCTACTCCAGCAATATTACTTTGGATCTTTGTGCCCTTCAAATCCAAGGTGGCAGTTTGGACGGATGGCAGTTCGCCAGTTTCGAGAACGTCACCGCCTCGCGTACCCTGCAAGAGGTCAAGGTGTTGAGCCAAATCGAAAATACGACCACCGGCGAGCGCTTGGTCTTCAACACGGCCCCGCGTGAGGATATCCATCCTTATTCTACGGATTATTTGGGGAATATCGCTTATACGGCCATCGCCGTCGATCCGACACCGAAGCGATTGACCGACATCGAGGTGTACGCTTCGGCTACCGACAAGACAAAGACGATCGCCTTCCAACAGAGTTATTTCAATGAATTCCGTTTGGGTACCCCGAACGCAGTGGATTATTTGCGTTTGAAACTTGACGGATTCAGCATGTACGACCAACAATACGCGTTCAAATACAAATGCGACGATGCCCTACCGGAAAAGCATTCGAAGTCGGTCGATTTTTGGGGGTTCTACAACGGTATCGAGAACAGTTGGCGGATCCCTTTCGTCAAGGTCCAGGGCAATTGCCCTTTCGACAACCCTGCCCAGGTACTCAACGAGGCCGAGGTCAGTAGCGGCGCCACCAAAGGCAGTCATTTCGAGAGTACCCTGATTGGTTCCTTGGAAGAGATCCGCTATCCGACCGGGGGTACGAGCCAGTTCCAATTCGAAAACAACGAAGTCACGGTCAATCCTTTTGACAACATCTTGAACGCCGACGATTTCAATGCCCCTCATTTGTTCAACCATTCGGTGGAGCCCGGTTATCCGATTTCGGCCCCGGCCAACCCCGATATCAAGACCTACGCGGTGGGCGGTCTGCGTATCAAACGCGTGGTGAATACCGATAAAGACGGGGGGCCGCTCTTACAGAAATCTTATTCCTATCTTGACACCATTGCTTCTGGCGTGGTGGCCTCGTCAGGGGTGCTGATGGACCCCATGCATTTCTTTCGTAGCAGCATCCGTTCGACTGGTGATCAGGCGAGTAATCTTCCAAATTATAGCGGCACCTTATTCTATGGATTTAATATCAGCAATGGCAATGTGTTCGGTACCAACAATTCGGCCATGGGTGGTTTTATGGGCTATACCAAGGTGACCGAATTGATCGAATCGGCGACCAATGCCACCGATAACGGCCGAATCGTATCCAAATACATCAACATTCCGAACGAATCCTTAGCGGCTGAAAACGGCGATTATGCCTATATCGTCGAGTCGATACCCCACCATTACGAAAGTGCCAATGGCAAGCTCCTAAGGGAGGAAGTTTATGACACCAACGGGGCCATTAAACGGGTCGATGAATTCAACTATGTCATTGACGTTTATGAAAATGCGACCGCCTCTGACTTTTATCAAGTAGGCTACAAATTGTACTATGGCGGTTCGCCTGCCAACCTGATCATCGATTGGCATGAATACGACGCCCGAAAATTCGTCACCTGGTTGACCAAATCCAAATCGGTCGAGCATTTGGATGATGGGCAGTTGGTGAAGGCCGAGCGCAATGAATATAACGACTATGATCGTTTGGAGGCGGTACAGCGTACCACCTCCAAAACCGCGACCATCGATTACGCTTCCAACCTGTTCAACCCTTTGAATTCCGAACGCATAGAATATTATTATCCATATGATTACGAATATGGGGTCGATGCGTCCGCGATTTCCTCAACGCTCTTCAACGACAACCGGATCAGTCAACCCATCTACACCCGCTATTTCAACAATGGCCGATTCGTTGGGCATCAGTTGACCAAGTTCGCGGTCAACAACGGGAATACCAAACCGGAAGGGGTGTATTACAATAAGGAGGACAAGACATTGGCGTCTATGGAGAACCGTGTGACTTATGACGAATACGATGGTTATGGAAACTTGGTCCAATACCGCCAGGCCGATGGAGTGCCCGTTTCGGCGATTTGGGGGTACAACGGTCGTTATATGGTGGCCAAACTTGAAAACGTCACCTATCAGCAGATCGAAAACCTATCCGAATTCGGCTCTGGTTTTGATTTGGGCAATACCGGATTGACAACCCAGCAGAAGAACCAGCTCAAGGGGTTGCCCGAATCCATGCCCACGTTTTACGATTATGATCCCCAGGTCGGTATGACGCAGATGACCGATACCCGTGATTATGAGACGAATTACGTGTATGACCAATACAATCGCTTGGTCGAGATACGCGATGAACAGAACAACCTGATCGAGGATTACCGCTATGAATTCGCCGATGTAGGCTTGTATCCTACTGAAGAATTCTCGGAGTGCTTTAATCTTTTGACCATCGATCGGATACGCACCACGAACAACAGGGTACAATACTTCAGTGTGGAAGCGGATGTTTCCGGTGGCTTCGGAGCGTATACCTACGCCTGGTTCATCGGTACCGGTACCAGTGCCCGAACGGCGACCTTCGATTCAAACCCGACCAGTACCACTTTGGAGCTCACGCATGAGGTTTGTTGTGACACCCGGATATTCATCAAACTGGAAGTTAGTGACGGTACCCAAACGGCGACCCGCATCATTGAGAACCCGAATTACGACCATCCTGAGTGTTCGCCTACGGCCTGCACCAATGGTAATTTCTAACCTCAAACCTCCTGGTCCAACGAAAAAACGAAGCAATGAACACACATCATTCGATACATAAAACCATAGTAATCTTGTTGTTGTCCCTCCTGGTGAACGGCGCGGTTTGGGCGCAACAGCAAATCGCCCCGCAACTTCTGCACGGGTCCTGGCAATTTAACGAAGCTTTGTCCGTCAACCGTATGGATCCCGACCTTCGCGAACGGCTCCAGGGGTCGACCGACCTCCAGCAATTCGTGCAAACGTATTTTTCTGGGAAACGGATCACTTTTTTACCCAACGGGACTTTCGTGGTCCTGTTATCGAATGGTACCCAATTCCAAGGGCAATGGTCGTTACAGGGCAACCAATTGACGACCCAGACCCAAGGTGCTGGCCAAGCCAACCAAATGGTGGCAATGGGCAACGCCAATGCCCTTTGTTTGATTCCCGAACAGTATGCCGATCCGACCATCAAGCAACTGTTCAAAGAAGCCCATTACATTAAAAACTAAGCCTTGCAGTCATGAGAAAAACCAGCATCAACATACCACAGTTCATTACATTCGTCTTGTTCCTTAGCATGGCGTTGTCCGCAAAGGCCCAGTTCAGCATTCTCGGTGATGGATCGGTCAATGTCAACGTCAATGAAAACTATACCGTTTCGAATTCTTCAGGACTTTTGGGCAATACCTGGTCCGTGGCCGGAACGGGTATGACCTATACCATCGTCTCAGGGCAAGGTACGCCTAACGTGACCATTCGCTTTACTTCGGTCGGCAATGCCATCGTGAACTACAACGGTTTCAACCCGAGTACGAACAATGCCGTGATCATTTCGAAACCGGTGACGGTCAGCGGAACCGTGGTTGGGCCGGTAACCATTACCTCAGGGCCGACCGGGCGTTGCCAAGGTGGGGGTACGTCCGATTACAATGCCTCTGCCAGTAACGCGACCAGTTATACGTGGTCCCTATCGAACGCCGGAAGTTCTACTATCAATAGTTCGACGGGGCTGGTTACCTGGAGCAGCAGTTTTTCGGGGACCGCCCGCGTAAACGTGACCGCAAACGGCCCCAATAACAGCAGCAGTTCGACCTTTCGCAATGTGGTGGTCGAGCCTGCTATTTCTACGGGGTCTTTGGCCTTAAATTCAAGCCCTAACGGTACGACCACTATTTGTAGCGGCCTGCCAGTGACCTTATCTTTAGACTTTGGACAGTCTAACGTAACCTATGAGCTATTACGCAACAATGTGGTTGTTCAATCCGTCACCGGCAGCAATACGGCCGTTACCTTTAGTCCGGTTTCCTCTAGTGGAACGTATCGGGTACGGGCCTCTAAAAACTTAAGCCAATGTCCTGATGTACTGGGCCCGACCTTAACACTCAGTTCTTTGCCCGATGTGGGTAGCTTTTCGATTACGGGAGGCACTTCTAGTAGATGCCAAGGTAGTGGCACCAGTGATTTCAACGCCTCGGCTTCCAATGCGACCAGCTATTCTTGGTCCATCGCTAACGCGGGGGGATCGACCATTAACCAAAGTACCGGGGTCGTAACATGGAACAGCGGGTTTTCGGGTACGGCAACGATTTCGGTTACGGCCAGCAACAGCTGTGACTCCAGAACGGTGAATCGAAATGTGACCGTCAGTGCCCCACCGATTACGTCCTATACGCTTTCGGGTACCAACGCCCTTTGTTCGGGGACTTCGGGTAGCATCACCCTATCCGATTCACAAAGCGGGGTAGACTACGAATTACGACGTGGTGCCACCAGCATCGCGACCTTACCAGGAACAGGGGGAGCCCTGACTTGGACCAACTCAACGATCACCTCAGGCACCTATTCGGTGGTGGCTTCTAACGGGGTCTGTTCCGATGTGACCTTGACCAGCCAATGGACCATTGGCACTACCTCGGCCGGATCTATCGGAATCAGTGCCTCTACGGGCGCTTTCACGGATCTTTGTCCGGGCCAAATACAACTCTTTCCCCAGAATACGAATACCGTTCTCAGTTGGGAAGGGGTCGATTCTTGGAACCAGACCAATGCCTTGGTGACCATAGCGGCTGGACAAAGCATTACGGTCACCTTGAACGCCACCACGGCGAATTGCAATGTGTCCCAATCGGAATCGGTCACCTTAACGGCCAAAGCGGCACCAAGTGGAGCAACGATTACCTCGGGCTTGCAGGCCGTTTGCCAGGGCACGTCCAGCACCGATTACAATGCTTCAGCCTCCAATTTCGATACTGAAGAATGGACCTTGACCCCTGCAGGGGCCGGTAGCATCAATCAAAATGGTACCGTACAATGGAATGCCGGGTACACCGGCCAAGCTACGGTGACCTATCGGGCCATCAGCGACTGTAATGTCTCGGATACCGCTACCCGTACCGTAACGGTGAGTGCACCTCCGAATGCATCGTATACCCTTTCCGGAACCAATGCGCTTTGTTCGGGCAATTCCGGGAGCATCACCCTATCCGATTCACAAAGTGGGGTAGACTACGAATTACGACGTGGCGCCACCAGCATCGCGACCTTGCCAGGAACAGGGGGAGCACTGACCTGGACCAACTCAACGATCACTGCCGGCACCTATTCGGTCGTGGCTTCGAACGGTGTGTGCGCCGATGTGACCTTGACCAGCCAATGGACCATCGGTTCCCAATCATCGGATCCCATTGCGATCAGTTCATCTGCAGGCGGGTTTATGGATATTTGCCCTGGGCAGGTGCAGTTGTTTCCAGTGAATACCAACAGCGTTCAAAATTGGACCGGGGTCGATTCCTTTACCAGCACCAATGCCTTGGTCACCATCGCCGCCGGCCAATCGATAACCGTCACCCTTTTTGCAACCGACAATTGCAATGTTTCGCAGCAGACCAGTGTCACGCTGACCGGTTCGACCGGACCTAGTGCTACCTCCATCGATTCGGGCGACACCCAGATTTGTCAAGGTACCGCGAGTTCGACCTATACCGGATCGGCAACCAACGCCACGACCTTTAGTTGGGATCTCAGCCCAAGCGCGGCTGGAACCATCGATTCAAACGGCACGGTAAGCTGGAACAGCAGTTATGTGGGGCAGGCCACGGTGATTTACGAGGCCCGAAACAACTGTAACCAGACCGACACCGCCACCGTAACCGTGGATGTGACCAATACCCTGACCTATTATGAGGACAAAGACCGCGATGGGTTCTATATCAATACGGTACAGTCTTGCACCAACCCGGATACCGCGATATATGTCACCCAGGCCGAGGTGACCGCTTTTGGTGATTGCGACGATAACGATAACAGCGTAGGGGAACCTTTGACCTGGTATATCGATGCGGATGGGGACAATTACCCCTTGGCCGATTCTTTTGTGACCAGTTGTGTCAACCCGGGTATCGCCTTGGGCAATCCGGATGATTACGCCTTTGGCCCATATGTTTCGACCGACTGTGATGATACCGATCCCTTGGTGACCATCACCCGTTGGTACCGCGATGTGGATGAAGACGGACTTGGGGATCCCTTTGATACCAGCCTGTTGCAATGCGACCAGCCTACCTTAGACGGGCCATGGGTCGACAACAACAACGATTTCTGCCCCAACGATGATCAAAACACCTGCGGCAATGTGCCGGTCAGCACGGATTTTGGACCGAATTATATCTACAAGAGAACATATCAAACCGAACGATCGGGAAGTGCTACAAATTTTTTCACACAAGATGCAGAGCTTATTCAGAGCGTGACCTATTTCGATGACCTTGGGCGACCGGTACAACAAATTAATCTGGAACAAGCACCTGAAATCAATGGTAGTAAGCAAGATATCGTGACCCATATGGTCTATGATGGTTTTGGGCGTATGGCCCAAGAATGGTTGCCGGTACCCTTGGATGCCGGGGCAAGCTTTGGTGCGACCAAAGCTGGCGTAGAAAGCAGTATCAACAACCATTACAATACAGCAAAATATGAGAATACTACAAATCCTTATTCCTTAAAAGCCTTCGATAATTCACCTTTAGATAGGGTGGAGAAACAAGCCGCCGCTGGTAACGACTGGGCTATGGGATCGGACCATGAAATGGAGTTTGACTATGAAACTAACGAGACTACAGAAGTACGCTTTTTCGAAGTGGAGTTTCCAGGTGGGAATACAGAAAGCCCCGAACTTAATCTAAATCCAACAGAATATTATCCCGCCGGTCGTTTGTTCAAGACAATTACCTTTACTGAAGACCACGTTGGCCCCAGCAAAGACTATAGTACCGAAGAGTTTATTGATACTCAAGGACGAACAATTCTAAGGCGATCATATGAGGGAGGAGCTGCACATGAAACCTATTACGTCTATGATGATTTTGGCAACCTGACTTTTGTACTACCCCCCAAAATGGATGCCACTACCGCCACGCTAAACGACCTACAGTCGGGCATGGCGGATCTCGGATACCGCTATGTATACGACTACCGCAATCGAATGGTAGAAAAGCAACTGCCGGGGAAGAATAAAGAATATGTTGTGTACAATAAATTGGATCAACCGATTATGACCCAAGACGCCAACCAAAGGGCGATCGGGGAATGGTTGTTTACCAAGTACGATGCCTTTGGGCGGGTAGCCTATACCGGCAAGCATACGGATACTGCCGATCGTTCAACGGTCCAAGCCAATGCGGATGCCATAGCACAGCATTGGGTGAGCAGGGGAAGTTATTCGGTCGATGCCATGGAGGTGGGCTATACCAATGGGGCCTATCCAACTTCGAATATCGATGAAATCCTAATGATTAACTATTATGACGACTATACTTTTGATTTAGCGGGTACTACTAATGCCCATTTGGCTTTTGATGTAATGACTATTAGCGATGTAAACGGTCTCGCTACAGGTACTAAAGTCAAGGTATTGACTACAAACACTTGGATTACCACTGCAACGTTCTATGATGAAAAAGCACGGCCGATTTATACCTACAGCAGGAACGACTATTTAAATACCACTGATATAGTAGTTACCAAATTAGATTATGTGGGACGTCCCTTAAAGGTCCGTTCCGCCCATACCCGCGGCAGTACCAATGTGGTGACTTTAGACAATTTTACCTACGACCATGTGGGCCGATTGTTGAGCCAGACCCAGTGTATCGGTGACGATAGTTTGGGTGAAAGTTGTGACGGCGTTGTTGATGGAGGAGGTGCCGAAACCAATCCGATCATTGGCGACCCGGTCGTCGATACCGATCAGGTCGCCATTGAAAGCATTACCCTTAGGGCCGGCCCTGGGGAGGTGGTCATCCTCAGACCGTCGGTGGGAGGAAGTTCCGCTACCTTGCGTATCGACCCCAACGCCGCTCCAGGTGGGGGTGGAACGGGCAGCCCTGCCACCAGCGCCGAGGAGTTGATCGTTGCCAACAGCTACGATGCCTTGGGGCAATTACAAAGCAAACAGGTAGGGGGTGACCCTAACGGTAGTGGTCTGCAGACGGTGGATTACGAATACAACGTCCGCGGATGGTTGGAAGGGATCAATGACGCCAGCCCTTACGACAATGCTTTGACCTTGAATAGCGACGACCTTTGGGGATTCCGGATCAAGTACAATGACATTGCCGATACAAGTAAAAAATTGTTTAACGGCAACATCAGCGAGACCCTTTGGGCTTCGAAATCGGTAAATCCCGGTACCCCGGGCAATCCGGTAAGTTCCCGATACACCTATACCTATGATGCCTTGAATCGTATCAAGACGGCCATAGACGATACCGGGCACTACAACGTGAACAACATCAGCTATGATAAAAACGGCAACATTTTAAGCCTAACCAGGCAAGGACAGTTGTCGGAAAATCCGAGCAGTTCAGTCTTTGGGGTGATGGATGACTTGGCCTATAGCTATGATAATGGAAATCAGTTGTTGGCAGTCGATGACCAAAACGCCATAGGCGAAGATTATGGATTTGTGGATCGTGCAAACACAACTATCGAATTTGGTTATGATGTAAACGGAAATATTACTTCTGACTTAAATAGAGGAATTACAAATATAGAATACAACTATTTAAATCTTCCAATGGAGATCGTTGTTAGCAATGTAGACCATAATGGAACGATATCGTATATTTATGATGCAAATGGAACCAAAATAATGAAGAGTTCTGCTGGGAATACCACTTTGTATGCGGGAAGTTTTGTTTATTCTGGTCCTACAGGTAACGAACAGTTACAATTTTTTGGACACCCAGAAGGATACATAACGTCTGAGGCCTCGGTTTTTGATTATGTTTATCAGTTTAAGGACCAGTTGGGGAACATCAGACTTTCTTATCTTGACAATGATGGCGTACTTGAAATAGTAGAAGAAAAGAACTATTATCCATTCGGTTTAAACCATAGTGGTTATAATAATGGTGGCTCAAACTCTCTTGGTAATGATTTTGCAGAAAAGTGGAAATTCCAAGGACAAGAATTGACCGACGAATTGGGCTTAAGCATTTTTGAATTTAAATATAGAATGCATGATCCGTCAACAGGGCGGTTTTGGCAAGTTGATCCTTTATCGGAAAGTTATAGCTATCAATCGCCTTATAATTTTGCGGAGAATAGGGTAATAGATGGTTTTGAGCTGGAAGGTCTTGAATGGGTTGATACAGAAAATGGTTGGCAATATCAAGGATATGATTATGGACCTCAACAATTTGGACCTCAACCTCAAGGAGCGGTTGGAGTTGCACCTGCCGGATCTTCTCCCGTTGCTGCGTGGGTGACAAACGAACCAAGGGCAATACCTTTTACAGGTACCGTTGAAACACTTAATGTTGGAGGACCGGATGGAACGGTACAACAATTTCAGGCAAATGAGAACGGTGTAGTAGAGTTACCTAGCAGCGGAACAGAACAGACTGGCCCGAATACTTCTGGAACTTTTGAAATCGATGGATACACTGTCTATGGTTATTACAACAGGAATGATGTATCTGGAGCTGTTGAAGACCAATTTGGAACACCTAATAATGTAGCCAATATGATAAATAGTATTACTGAGTTCAATGAAACCTCTTTGATTGATAATTCTACAAATCCAGTTCAAATCGGAGATATGAGATCACCAACAAACGGCAGAACAAACATAAATTCAACTGCTACACATCATGGGAACAATGGTGCATTTGATCTAAGACTTGTAGGTGCAAATGGCGGTTTACCTGGCGGTACGACGGTTAATAATTCGAGTTACAGCGCGGAAAACACCCAATTGTTGGTCAATGCTTTAGGCAATAATGGATTTACAAGATTTTTGGTTGGACCAAATGCCGTAAATAATTTAAGTAACAGTGGTTCGATAACAATACGGAATGGTGGTACAGTTCATAACAATCACTATCACGTTGATGTCGACTAATTCAACACCGACAAAATGAAACGAATCTTTGTTTTAATATTTTCAGTTGCTATAATTTCATGTGGTGGTAATGGGAAAAATGAGAATTCTCAAAAAATTCGACCGGAGGCTAAAATAGATAGAACTGGCCAAGCTGAGGAAGGGGGAAGCCATTTAGAAGCTAAAGGTAATGGTAAGAAAAGAAGTTTTTTTAAAGATGATCAGATTATCAGAGTTTTTGATTTCGAGGCAGAACCTTTGGTAAGCGACTTGAAAAATTTATCAAATGAGAGCTTGGAAAATTACCGTATTGATGAACGTATAAGCCATTTAATACTGAAAAAAGATAATTATTATAAGTTAATAGCATATAGTCAAGTCTACAGTAACGACGTTTACGATTTAATCACCGTATTTGGAAATTACGATTATTATTCGAACATTATTTTGGTTTCAATAAACAAACAAAAAGATTCAATAGTTGATTTTAGGATAATCGCATCCAATCTAGGAGATGCTGATTTCAAAACGGAGATTCGATCCCTTTTTGTTGATGAGACTTTTTTTCAAATAGTTAAAACTGAAAAAAAATTACAAGAGAATGGTCAATTTACAATTATGAGTTCTGAAGAATCAAAATTGACAATTGGACCCAATGGGCATATAAGGGTAGAAAATTAATATTTATTATCAATTTTACGAATAAAGGAATTTGAACCGAGAGAACGTTGGAACTTAACAGTTTTACTGCATAAAAAACAAACATTAAATTAGTAATTAGGGTAGTAAATTAAAGTTCGGTTATAGTTCGAAAAGAGCAGGTAAATATTTTTCTTACAAATTGAAATAGTAAGGGCTACCCCACAACTTCCAAAGCGGGGTTGCCCTTCTTGCACCAACCACTACCTAAGAATCCTAGTAACAGGCCTTTCTCTTCGCCCTCGTTCGATTGGATAGGGGCTAGCATATTTTGAATCAACAAACACCGACCTTGATGCCCTTGAAGTTACGATTACCTTATATCGCGTGTTTACTGCTGGCTTTTGGTCAGGGGCATGCCCAATTGGAGGCATCGATTTGGTATTTCGGCAACAATGCCGGGCTCGATTTTCGATCAGGAACACCCGTACCCCTATTCGATGGGGAAGTGATCACCGTTGAAGGTTCCGCGACCATAGCCGACCCCTCGGGCAACCTGCTTTTTTATACGGATGGCAGCACGGTCTGGAACCGCAACCATGACGTCATGCCCAACGGGGAGGATCTCTTCGGTTGTGCTTCCGCCACCAATTCGGGCATTATCGTGCCGGCCCCGGGCCAGGTAGGGATCTTCTACGTTTTTTCCGCCGGTTGTATCGGTTTCAATCTGGGCACGCATTTTTCCGTGGTCGATCTGGGGTTGGACGGCGGTTTGGGTGACGTTACCACCAAGAACACGCCTCTCGTGATCCCGGCCACTGAAAAGCTCACCGCCGTACAACACGCCAATGGCATTGACTACTGGGTAGTTGCCCGCGATCTCCGACGTTCGTACTATGCCTACAGGGTCGGCCCGGGCGGGGTCGACACCACACCGGTCATCAGCACTTTGGGCTACGACCTCACCCCCTTCGATGACCTCAGTAATACCAGTGCCGGCACCTTCAAATTCTCCCCTGACGGCACCAAGGCGGCCATCTCCTATGTCGATGGTATTTTTGAATGGCTCGACTTCGACGCCAATACCGGGGTCTTTTCGAATGCGCGAAACGTATTTAGCACCAACACGGTCCCCAAACCCTATGGGGTCGAATTCTCCCCCTCGGGCCGCTTGCTATACCTTACCGATTTCGGGGACACGATTTACCAATTCGATACCGAAAATCCGACGGCAGATCCGATCTTACTTCTTGCCCAAGATCCCGATCAGCCGGAATTCGGGGCCATGCAATTGGGAATCGACGGCAAGATCTATATCGCTCACTTTTTCGGGGAATACCTCAGTGTCATCGATGACCCCGAAGCATTGGGTCCTGCTTGCGATCTACGCCACCAATCGCTTTTTTTAGGAGGGCGACTGAGCCAATTGGGGCTGCCGCCATTTATACAATCCTTTTTCTTTGTAGGTAGGATTGAAGCCGAAAACCTCTGTTTTGGGGAAACCACCCAATTTCGCATCGAGCTTTCCGATGCGGCAGCCACGATCAACTGGGATTTCGGGGATGGTACAACGGCCACGGGTGCAGATCCCATCCATGTTTATACCGCCCCGGGTACCTATACGGTTACCGTAGAGATCAGCACCCCGACCGAAACCACTACGGAAACCTCCCAAGTCACGATTTCGGAAGTACCGGTGGCCCAAACGGCATCTTCCGTTGAAGTGTGTTCCCATACCCCGGTATTTCCTTTGGATTTGGCTTCCAAAGATGTTGAGGTACTTGGGTCACAGGATCCTTCTCGGTTCCGGGTCGATTATTTCGGTTCCCAGGCCGATGCCGACGCTTTTACGAACCCTTTGGTGACCGATCAGCCCTTTGGTTATGGCACCACAACGATAGTCGCCCGAATCAGTTCGATAGCGAACAACCGCTGTTACGATACCTCCAGTTTTGAGGTGTTGATCAAAGAACTGCCCATACCAAGTGCCATACCCGACAGGCTGGTCGTCTGCGATGACAATAGTGTTGGCCGCTTTACCTTTGATTTGACTGAAATGCGCGAACTGCTTTTGGCCAATGAAATACCACGACGTTCCGAAGTGTCTTTCCACCCTTCGCAGGCCGATGCCGATGCCGATACCAATGCGTTGGGCGACTTCTACGAAAATGCCCTTTCGGTGGAGACACTCGTATTTCGCATGCAGAACCCTATGCATCCGGAATGTTATGAAACCGGGGAGCTGCGGCTGGAGGTCATCGATCAAGTTATCGCCCACCCACCGCCCGATATCGAACGATGTGATGTCGACAATGATGGTCAAGAAATGTTTGATTTGACCGAAGTCGAAGGCGAAATCCTCGGGGCTCAGGACCCCTCCCGGGTCATGGTAAGTTACCACCTTTCGATGAACGATGCCGAAAGGAACACCAATGCCATACCTAATGCGGAATATGTCGCTTCCAGCAGTGGGGAGACCATACATGTGCGGGTCACCAATAGCAACAATGCGGATTGCTTCGCAACGACCTTTTTCCAGGTCCGCGCCTTTAGCATTCCCGAATTGCCCGAATTGCCCGATTGGCAAGTTTGTGATGACGATAATGACGGCCGTTTCCTTTTCGACCTTTCGGAAAAGCGGCAAGACCTCTCGGGAGGACGAGGGGATGTCAGCATTTCCTTTTTCGAGAGCCAAGCCGATGCGGAATCCGACCAAAATGCCCTTCCCGATGACTACACCAACCAACAAGAACGACAGCCGATTTACGTGCGAATCGCCAATACGGCCCGTTCCGAATGTTTTGTATGGGGCACTTTCGAACTCCAAGTCTTCAATACGCCTGAGGCCTTTACACCCTCCGATATCGTTGTTTGCGATGAGGCGGGAACGGGAAGCTTTACCTTCGATCTATCTGAAAAAGATCCCGAACTGTTGCAGGGACAGCACCCGGCTAAGCTGTCGGTCAGCTACCATGCCACCGAATTGGATGCGCTAAACAATAGCGACCCCTTACCGAAATCCAGCTATCGGAACACGGCTGCCTCGGAGACGCTTTGGGCGCGGGTGACACAGAAGGAGGCCGATTTTTGCTATGCGGTCGTTCCTTTTGCGCTTTTCATCAACCCCTTGCCAAAGCCTGCTTTGGAAACGACCTATGTCATCTGTCCGGATGCTCCTGAATTGGAGATCGATCCGGGGGTTTTTGAGACCTATGAATGGCGTGATGCCGATGGTGTTATCATCAGTTCCGATCATGTAGTTTCCATAACGACCATCGGAACGTACACCTTGACCGTAAGTGAATCCACAAATGGTTTAAGTTGTAGCTATACCGAAGGGTTTGAAGTGCTTTCGTCCGGAGCGCCCGAACGTTTTACGGTAAGCACGGGCGGTTTGTCCGATGAGGTGATCCTGACCGTGAACGCGGTCGGAATCGGGGATTTTGAATATTCGATCGATGGGTCGACCTACCAATTGGACAATGTGTTCGCGGTTTTCCCCGGCGAATACACGGTTTATGTACGGGATCCCTTAGGTTGTCGCATTTTGGTACAAGATGTCGTCGCCATGGGCTATCCGAGGTTTTTCACACCCAACAATGATGGCAACAATGATTTTTGGAATATCATCGGAGCCGAAGGATCGTCTGCGGCCCGTTTATTCATCTACGATCGCTATGGCAAACTATTACGCCAATTGGATGTTGAAGGTGCAGGCTGGGACGGCAATTACGCCGGTAGGCAGATGCCGGCCTCAGACTATTGGTTTCGCTATGAATACGATAATGGAAAGGTGTTTTCAGGCCATTTTGCCCTAAAACGGTGATCGATAGGTTGCCATTCGTCGAAAATAGGACAACACTTGTTGAAAATCCACGTTAATAAAAATCCGTTAACTGACTATGAATTACCGTTACAGCATATTCCTCTTGACCTTGGTTTTGGTCTCGTGTACCCCATTACGCCAACTGAAGACCATTGATTCGGACCTTCCCCAGTTAGGGGCGGTAGGTTACTTTGAAAATGGCATGTTCAGCAAGGGGTTCCGATCGGTCGGAAAACCCCGGCTACAGCACCCGATAAGGCTTTCATTGAAATACCGTGCGTTTACGACAGCAACCTATCAGGCCTATACGAAAGTTATGGATACCACTGCTAACCAAGGTGAGGTACCCATCGGATATTATCACTTGGAAATCGAGGATGTGATCGGGTTGCGCGAAACCTTGAATACCCCATCAAATGCCTCTTTGTTGGCCTATTTGCGGGATGCGCCGGAAATACGGATGTTAACCGCAATGGACTTTGTACCCTCATCGGAATCAAGCACGCAGTTCGCGCAGGCCGAATACGTACAATTGATGGAAATAGACGGCGGATTGGTATTGGGGATACCATCCGATGAAGGCCTATTGGCCGTTTCCATCCGACAGCTTCAACCCTTTGATTATGGGACTTCCGGATTTTGCTGGAAGGACAACGGTAAAGGCCGTACGGCCATCGCCTTACTTCGACCCAATGGCCATGGTTGTCCGAAGGGCACCGTAAAAAAGGCCTATAAGCTTGAGGAAAGACGGAATTCTTTAAAATTTTGATCATGTTACGAAAAGCACTGACCGGTTTGTTTTTTCTTGCGACCCTAACGGCTTGTGAGGAAATTTTTGAGGTAACCGATATATCCGAAGAACAGGTGACCCTTTTGGCGCCGACCAATGAAAGTACCTTGACGACCAGCTCCGTCAGTTTCAATTGGGACGGCGTAGCCGAAGCCGATGCCTATTTGGTGCAGATCGCGACCCCAAATTTTGAAAATGCCACGCAATTCGTACTCGATACGATCGTCGTCGTCGATTCGACCTTTGTCGGTAACCGGTTGATCCGCAACTTAACGGACAATACCTACCAATGGCGGGTACAGGCCCAGAACAGTGACTTCGCGACCGGCTTTTCAACAGCCTCCTTCACCGTAGCGACCGGCAATTGATAGAGGATGAAAAAGCATGGAAAAACATACCTATTGTTGGCCCTTGTCATTGCGATTTGGGGATTACTCGGATATAAGGTCGTCAATGGTCTCGGACCAAAGGAACCCAACCTGCCCCTTAACACTGAAAGGCCTATATTGACCGAAGCGACCAAGACCAAGCGGGAACCCCTCGTCATTGCGACCGATTACCGCGATCCTTTTTTGGGTACCCTATCGAAAGCAACCCCTGCGAAGTCCACCCAGGTTTCTAAAAAACAAGCTGATTGGCCCAAGAAAAGGATTATCTATTCCGGTTCGGTTGCTGCCACTGAACAATCGAACCGTATGTTTTTCGTCAGCATTGAAGGAAAACAGCATCTCATGCAACGCCATCAGACCATTGATGGGGTCAAGCTACTCCGCGGTGACCAAAACGCGATCCATGTACGATACCCTGGACATCATGAGACGATCAAACTAAGCCAATAGTGGGAATTCGTAAGGTTAAAGCAGGTTCGTTGCAGTTGGTCCTATTCGTTGGGGCCGTAATTGCGGTATTGCTTTTTGCCTTTCTATTGATCGCGCATGCCCATCGCATATTCAATACCCAAACCGATATCACCGTTTCGATGATCCAAAGCTGCGATCGCAACATGCAGCAATCACTCTCGAAACCCTTCGTGCCCGGCCGACAAACCCATACCCTCGGGCCTGAAGAAGGAGGGATGGAGATCAGTCAAGAGACTTCTTACTGGGGGCTATTGCCTTTGATCAAGGTTTCCGCCCGTAAAGGAAAGATGGACTTCGTCAAAGTGGCGTTCGCGGGGCGTAAAGACAAAGCACGCCCTGCGCTGTACCTTCAAGAGCGCCAACGTCCGTTAGTGGTGGTGGGTGATGCCCAAATCGTCGGCAATGCCTTATTGCCCCAACGTGGGGTGAAACCCGGAAATATCGCCGGTAAGGGGTACCGTGGCAGGCAATTGGTATACGGAACCATTTCGCCCAGTGCAACACGTTTACCGAAAACCGAACGGTTGGACCAAGTTTGGGGCGACTTGGCTTCCCTACCATTTGAAAAAGGAACGCTGAAACTACGACAAGGACTCCAAGTCATACGAAGTTTTTCAGCACCACCGCAATTGATAGAAGGGGGAAGCTTGGTCCTGGATGACGTACAGCTATCGGGCCATATCGTCATCAAGGCCGATCGTGAAATTCGGGTCCGTGCCAGTGCGAAATTGAATGACCTCATTTTGATCGCACCGAAGATCGTTATCGATCCAGGCACCGTAGGTAACTTCCAAGCGTTCGCATCAAGGTCTATCGTGGTGGGTGAAAAAGTCCGTTTGCAATATCCGACCGTCTTACAAGTGACCCATCGGAACAAGGGGCCTGAGAACACCATGGCTCCTGACATCGAACTGAAGACGGGGGCCGATGTGCGCGGTATGGTCCTGTTTGAAGGTTTTGGTGATACCCCATCCTATAAGGCCAATATAAAAATTCACGAAAACACCCTGGTACAGGGAGAGATCTATTGCACCCACCGCTTGGAATTAAAGGGAACCGTTTGGGGCAGCGTCACGACCTCGGGCTTCATCGCTATGGAAAACGGCAATAGTTATCAAAACCATTTATTCAACGGCATCATCGACAGCAGCCGTCTTCCGGAAGCGTACGGTGGATTGGATGTCGGTGCCCCACAACCCAATACCGTAGTGAAATGGTTGTATTGAAGAAAATAAAAGCGTCCTCTCTCATGGAAACCTTGGCGGCAACGGTACTTTTGGTACTGCTGTTCATGATGGCCAGTATGGTTATGAATTCAGTGTTCTTGAACAGCATTTCACAGCATGACCGGGCCATACGCGAGACTTTACACCAATTGCAATATCGTCATGCCCAAGGACAATTGCCTTTACCATATGTCGAAACCGTTGGGGCGTGGCAAGTGGAAGTGAGGCAAGGTCAGGCCGGAGAGACGGTCTATCAGGCTTCCCATGAAAACGGTGCGGCACAAATCCTTTTAACTTCCTTTGATGCGACGAACTACTAAAATACAGGCTTTTACGCTAGGTGAAATGCTAGTGGTCCTTTTGCTGACCACTTTGGTCGTGGGGGCCTGTTTTACGGTATTGCAATTGGTGCGACAGCATATGTTCGCCATCACCGATAACTATGAAGTGCGTACGGAGTGTAATCTCTTGCGCCGAAGTCTGTGGATCGACTTCAATCAAAGCGATTTGGTCCGTTACGATGCCAAGACCGGCATCCTACATTTTGAAGGAGGGAAAGACCCTCATGCATATCGGTTTGAAAATGCGCTGATCATCAAGGATACCGACACCTTCGATTTACAGATCGAGGAAACGACCTACTTCTTCAATGGAAACAAGGTGGGATCCGGTGAGATCGATGCTTTTGAATTTAAAACGGCCAAGGCATTCGGTTCACAGCGGGTTTTCGTTTATAAACGGAACGCGGCCACCAGTTTTATGAATGATTGAACAATATGGGATTCAAACTTGAACAAACCGTTGTTGATAAGAAGGAAGGACTCGCCTTCAACCAGCGCATGGAAATCCTTTTGCAAAAGGAAGTCACGCTTTTCGGAGGGTGGTTGAATGCCCGAAGAAAAGAGGATTTCTACACCCAGATGGGGGTGCTCCTAAAGGCCGGGGTGCATTTAAGGGAATCCTTGGCGATTTTTACCCAGAATCAAAAAGAGGGTAAACGGCAATCCTATTTCGAAGCCATGCTCCAAGAACTCGATAAAGGCCGTAGCCTTTCTGAAATCGTAGCCGACAGAAAGGAATTCTCGGAATACGAACGCTATTCGATACACATTGGGGAACAAAGCGGGACCCTAGCCAAGGTGGTCGAGCAATTGGCCCTGTTTTACAAGCGGAAAAACGATCAAGGACGCAATGTTCGCAACGCGCTTACCTATCCGGTGATCATTTTGTGTACCGCAATTTTGGTGGTGGTTTTCATGCTGCGTATGGTCGTTCCCATGTTCGAGGATATTTTTCGGCAGAACGGGGTCGAGCTACCGGCGATCACCAAAGGGATCATTGCCGCTTCGAATTTCGTTAAAGACTACGGAACTGCGCTGTTGTTCGCCATGTTCGCCTTATGGATCTTGAAACGCTTCGTTTTAAACGGAAAAGAGTTTGAACGAAGAAAACAAAAACTATATCTAAAATTACCCATACTGGGCCCCTTTTTGAAAACCTTCTATCTGGCGCAATTCACCCAGGCGGTCGCCTTGTTGACCGCATCCAAGGTACCGATCGTTGAAAGCATCCGAATGGCGCGTAGGATGATCGCTTTCTATCCGCTTCAAAATTCACTTGAACGAATGGAAGATCGGATTTTGAAAGGGGTTAGTTTAAGTGATAGTTTTAAGGGGGATACCCTTTTCGATAGCAAAATGGCCTCTCTGATCAAAGTGGCCGAAGAAACGAACCAGACCGAATTCATTTTCGAGCGGTTGAATGGGCAATACGCGACCGAACTCGAGCAAAAATCAAAGATGATCGCCACCTTATTGGAACCCTTCATTATCGTTGCTATCGGTTTCTTTGTCGGCGTGATCTTAGTGGCCATGTACCTGCCCATGTTCAAATTGAGCAGTGTATTGGGCTAGGGGCTACCACAATTCAATTGAACCAAACCGCATAGCGTTTCCGTCGCAATTCTTTTGCCAAGATCTCTTCCATTTTCAAGGCTTCGGCGCGCGTGGCCATGGGGGCGATATGGTTGTATAAGCTGGGCCGGAGGTACAGCCCGTACTTTTGCACGAGATTGGAAGCGAGTTTATGTCCTTTAGCATTGCGATACCCGGTTTTGTGTTGTAAGAACCGTTCTTTAGGGGTTTTGCTGGTCATGCCTACGTATAGGCATTGCAGCACGCCATTGAACTGCGGATTCGCATTCCTAAAGCGGTGGTTCTCGGTAAAGACCTTTTTCGACAATTCCACTACGTATACGCGATATTGGGTTTTGGGCATGGTTCCGATTGAACCTTGAAATTACCAAATCCCACTTATTCCAGCAATCGTTCGATGTCGGTTTCCTTTAGACGCAAGGTCATGACCATAGCTTTGCCTTTGCTTCGATACGAACCGGAGTTGGAATCCCGTTTCGAAAATGCGGCTTCATAGAGTTTCCGTGCCCCTTCTTTTGGACTTCTAAAAAAAAGCTTGCGAATGGGCTTCAACCAAAAAGGCATGCCTTTGCTAGCGGTCATTTTGGTTTTGATCGCCCCTGGATCGGCACTGATGATATTGACATCGGGCCATAAGCGGTCAAGATAATCCATGAGCAAGACCATCATTAATTTCGAGTCCATATAAGAACCGGTCAGTTTGCTGAATTTTTTTGGATTTTTGAATCCTTCGATGTCAAATGCGATTTTCTTTTGAAGACCCGTGGTAGCCGTATTCACTACAGTAGGGGAGTTCGATTTTGAAAGTAAGGGATACAGGGCTTCGGTCAGCAAGTAAGGACTAATGGCATTGACTTCCAATTGAAGTTCATTACCGCGTTTCGAACGGTAAAGTTTGTCGGTCAAAACCCCGGCGTTGTTGAATAGTACATCGATTTTAGGCCAGGCATTGGTGATTTCCCGGCTCACCTTCGCTAAGGCATCCCGATCTCCTAGATCCGCAAAAAAATAATGGATATTCGTGCTGTTGCCCAATAGCGCCATGGTTTCAAGTTTTCGTTTTTCGTTGCGTAACAGCAAACCGATGGTATGCCCCTGCTTCAAAAGCATTTTGGTGAGTTCGAGCCCCATTCCGGAGTGTCCGCCGGTCAATACGATGTGTTTATGTTCTTTCATGGTGTTGTATCTAAATGATCTTGGAATTTTTGCAAGGCCTCCTTAAACTGTTGATGGGCCAATGGATCGATGATTTCCCCTTGATCAAAGTAATGGTTGAAGGAGGGCAAGTGATAGCTCGCGATGATTTGGGCCCCGAACAATGGAAAAAGATATTCGGAAACCTTCATCACATAAGACCCTTTTCTTCGGCTAGGACTGGTGCCGATCAGGAACATCGGTTTATTGTGCCAAACATTCGGTGTTGCTATTCTTGACATCCAATCCCATAAATTTTTGAAGGCGCTGGTATATAGCCCGTTGTATTCGGCCAATGAGATTACGATACCATCACTAGCTTTGATCGATTCAGCGAACAGCACTGCACTGGAAGGGACTCCATTCACTTTTTCATCGTCAACAGCATAAACCGGTAATTCAAAATCACACAGATCCATAACCTGGACGGAAACACCCCGAAGCTGACTTGCGGCGTATTGGGCGAATTTTTTGTTGATGGATGATCGGCTGTTGGAAGCCCCGAAAGCAAGGATTTTCCTTCTCATCTATAAATTTTGTGTTTCATGTTCTCATTTAAGGTCGTTTTCGAAACCTTTAGGTGCATTGGTAATCAAGGTGAATTCGATTAAAAATCAAAACGGCTTACGATTTCAAGCCGTATGCCTTCCCCTTGTAATCCATTGAAGGTCTCAATGGTGTCGTAGTTCAGTTCGGCCCCGATGGTAAAATCCCGAATCGGGGTCATGACCAGATTGCCCGAAAGCCGGTATCCCTTGGCATAGGCCAGCGGATTGAAACCATCTGGATGGTCGAGATCGAGAAAACTGGCATTAACGGTAGAGCGCGTGGTTTTCGACCACCAATGTTGATAGGCCAAGAACCCGCCTAGAACCGCTGAGGTCTCGATTTCACCATCGGCCCTAATAATGCCATCAAGGTCTAGCACGAAACTGGAATAATAATGGGCGAAACCTTCACCGGCCTGAAAACCATAGGCGATATTGTCGTGTGGTTTAATGAACGGAAGGTTAAATCTTCCGGAGAGATGTACCGCCCCGGTGACCAAATCATCTTCCGTCGATCGATGTTGTAAGGTCATCGCTGCCAATCGGGTATACCCCCATTTTCCACTGAGCTTATAAAAACCGACGAAGCTAGGTAAGGATTCGGAACGTTGCAGGTCGGTCTCCCCACTTAAATCGGTGGTGGGGTTTTCCAATCCCAAACCCCAAGCATTGGTTTTACGTTCACCGCGCACATAGTATATCCCTGGATTTCTTTTGCTGGGCAATCCAAGAGGTCCACCGGGATCTGCCGTTTCAGGTTGTGAGAACACATCCATAAAGCCCGACCAAAATTGGCCGAATTTCCAGTTGCCCAACTCGGCGACCGCATGCCGCAGACGCAAACCGTAGTCGTTGACGAATTCTCCGTTCTGCGCAGGATTGAAAAAATCGAACTCCAAAAATACCCTGAACTCCCCTAATTTGGTTGGACTCCGGTAATCAAAATTCACTTTGGAAAACCGCACATGGGTACGAAATTGCTGTTCTTCATCATCGACCGAACCGTCTAGGGGAATGGTCGGTTGGAAACTGATGTCTTGAAAGCCAAGGTTATCAAAATCATAGTTGGTGTTGACGATCACATTGCCACCCACCCTGAAGGCCCCTTGGGTACCCGGTACTTGGATCGAACGGTCAAAAGTACCACGGGTGACCACGGCGTCATCAGGAAAGCGGCCCAGCGGTTGCCGTGATTTTTCACGAATACTATCGTTGGCTTGTTGTTGGTCTTGACCGTAAAAACACTGAACTGTCGAAACCAACATGAGCAGTGCGGCTAACATGCCTTTTCGGATAGGGATAAACCGCTTTTTCATGCCATGAATAATGCGTTTTTTCATTGGAATAGGGATTGATGTTGTGGATAGTTCAAAAGTCGCTGGGGTCGATGGGATCCGTTCCGTTTTTCAACTCTTCAGCGTCGTCGATGCCATCGCCGTCGGAGTCGGCTTTGTAGGGAAAGGTGCCTTTACTCAATTCTTCCGTATTCGAAAGACCATCACCATCGATGTCGTCATCATTTGAATCTTCGATGCCATCACGATCCGTATCGGCCCATCGTTGGGGATCTTTCGGATATCCATCATAAGCATCGGGTACCCCATCGGCATCGGAGTCTACCGCCAACGGGATGTCGACGCCCACCCAATCGGAAGCCACATCGGGGACTTCGCCTGATGCGATCTGGGCAAAGGCAGCCGCAAAAAGTTCACTCATGTGATAGGGGCGTTGCTCATTCGGTCTTCCGAGATGCATGCCCGGATTCCACCCTTTGGGTGAAAGGTGCCGCAATGCCCATGACATGCTTTTTCGATCGGTGACCGCCACCTGTGATTGTATGGTGGTGGCCAGCCATCCGGTCAAGACACAGACGGATATGATCTCTTGTATTTCACGGTCGTTGTAGTGGCGGCGTAGTTCCTCGATATGGGCCGCCGTAGTTCTCCCCGGAATCGGTCCGGCATCCCTGGCTAATCGAAACGCGGCCTTTTCGGCCTCTGAAAATCGTGATACATTTTCAAAATCCATGAGGTCATGGATATAGGCAATGACTTCCGGCAAGGCTGCTTCCGGGATCTCATTGTGGACAAAATCCTTCTCGAATTCTTGGTACACCCCGAAGGCACCATGCACCTGGCAATGTACACAACCACTTGCCATTTGGTATATAAAGAACAGCGACCATTTGGTTTTTAAAGAAAGCGCCCGGTCTTTGGTCAGGGTGTAGGCATCCATCATTAGTGTTCCCAATGATGATCCCCTGGTGAATTCCAAATCCAATAGCTGCCGATCACTGAACGGATAGGTCGTTTTCTTGACCTTGGCGGGATTGAAATAGCGCCATTCGTGTTCGTTGATCAAAAAGGGCGGGGTATCCGTTTTGGGCAGGTTCGCTTTGTTCATCTCAGGCTCTTTCCACCTGAGATAGTCTACGGGATGGGCATCAAAGGGATCTTCGATACCATCCAAATCCCCATCGAAAGTAACGGGTGACACCCCATAGCCCGTAAGGTAATTGATCCAATCGGTTTCGAATTCAGGGTCTTTGGCCGAGAGGTCGGCCCGGTTCCACCCGGTATTGATTTCTTGATATGCCTTTTCCAAGCTTTGACCGACAAAGCCGTGTTGTCGTCGTTCTGCCGGAGTTGAAGCATTCAAGCCTGCCGACCAACCCACATCGGTCAAATGCGTTTCGGCCCACTGCAAGGTCTTTTGATCTGTAGGAATGGGTAAAATTTGATCATGCACCACGTTGGCCGCATTGATTGCGGTCAGTTCCGTCAATTCACAGATTTGTCGATCGATAAAATGGGTACGTAGTAAAGCGTGGGTATCGGCATTCACCGATGTGGGCACCGTTGAAGCCGCTTCGAGATAGGCATAGGCAGCCCGCATGCGGGGGTCCTTGATATTGACGACATAGTCGGGAGACCAAAGGGATCGGATTTCTTCAGCGGGTACGCCCAAAAGTGAAAGTTGATAGGCGCTTCGGGCGATATGATGGTTGCTTTGGGCCCTGATCATTTGGAATAGGGTGAATTTCCATTTGGTGGTGGTATCGAAAAATCCGTTCGCATGTATCATGACATCGGCAATCAGGATTCCGTCGTAATAATCCCTTAGATTACTGATATCGATTTTATGCCGGTCATAATACGTCCCATACTTCCCGATGTTTCGGTCATCCGTTTCGGTGGGTGCTTGGGATCCTTTATTTGTTTTGGAGCAACTGGCGACGAGCAGTGCCAAAACGATGATAGTTCGCAAAGTCTTCATGTCGTTGTTTTTGGTAGGTGGCAAAGTGTTAGTTGTTTCGTACTTGTAAGAACATCCCATTCGGGTTTACGGAATAGGTAGGCACCCCTTGAACGGCGTCCCAGTGTTCCGATAGGCGACCATCAGGACCGAAGGTGTAGATGTCGACCCCTGCATTGCCCAAGTCATTGGGATCTTCGGTATCCAGGTTTCTGAAATTGACATGGGCCATAGCCCAATTGCCCACGACCATGACCCGGTACACATCGATTTTGACCGGGTATTGGGCATTCAATCCGTGAAAGAACATGGCCAGGCCTTGGGGCCCATCGGGCAGCATCGGACTGTGCTGCACATAATCTTCCCGCACATAGCGAAGCACTTTTTCAATTGTGGGTCGGTCAGAAAGCACTTTATAAAGTGCGATGATATGTTGTGCTTTTTGTCGTTCGGCAGAAGTCTTGGCAATGATTTGTGTCGTAAACCGCTTTGGCAAGGTATTCCGTTGGCTCATTTCTTGATCCGCCGAGGTCATCGGTGGGGGTCGGTCGCCCTCATTTGCCTGGGCATGGCTATGTTCGGTGTGGAGGAGCAAAAAACACAAGCACATCCCGATAGTGAAGATGGAAGTTCCTTTCATAATCTGCTTATTTAATGGTTATACTCTGGTTGTTGTATGGCGAAATCCGCCATAATGCTTCTTATGCAAATTAGAGCAGGGTCGGCAGCAGTAGCTTGAATTAATTCAATAAAGCCGGAAATCCATCACAAGACAATGGATATGGCAGCTATCCTATTAATTTCAGCATCGGTATCGGGATTCGGACAACCAAGTCCATGCTTTTGTAATGGGGAGGCATGTACCAAAAAAGACAGCCCCCTTCAGGGCTGCCTTTCTCCAAACTTGAATTGAAACTAAAAAATACAGGAACTGCTTTTTCTTATAATTGTTCGTAAACCACGATCATAATCCACCCATATTCGGGAACCATCCACCATGGGTGCCGATCGGAATATGGGTTTCGGGTATCCAGATACTCGCCACGGGATCTCCGGAAAAATCCTTTCCGTTCAATATGACCATTCGCGAACGATGTACTTCGGGTTGGTAGACAAAGCCGACAAGCCAGCCGTCATCCTCTTCGATGGCTCCGGGTCGTGGTATAAAAGTCAACTCACCGGCCTTACCACCACCAAAGTGCTGATGTTCCACTTTGCCGGTTAGGTGGTCGACCTTGACCGCTCCTTCGAACATGGGTTCTAAAGTAGCGATGATCGCATAACCATATCGGTAGTGACGACCCTCGACAAATGGATTGATTTTAGGGAAGTCAAGCGGGAGGTCCACTTTCCGTTCTTCTTTGCCTTGAGACGTATTACCATTTAAGGAAAAGGTCCAACGATCGATGGTAGGTGCGGTATCGCCCAAGGGGCCGAATAGGTCTCTATCTGCAGCACGTTCGTAGCGACTGACATCGATTATGATCTCTTCGTTTTCGGTTTCATAAGCGTTCATCGGATGATACACATAACAGGATGCTACTTCGAACCATTGTATATCGTCAGCGGTTCCCTGCTTGGGTAGGATGCCTACGCGCCCAGGTTTGTCGGCCTTCCATTTAATCGGTAAGGTGGTCATACCCATTAGACTAGGATCGAAGACCACGTTTAGGTCATAGATGACCACATAGTTTTTGGTAATCGACATGTCGTGGATCTGGGTCGCTCCGGTCAAGGGTACCTTGACTTGGTTTAAAAGCTCACCGTCTTCGGTTAACCTTAAGTATAGGGCATGGCCCCGAAGCGCCTGATTGTAAATGACCGCATGCACATCACCCTCATCGGGATCGATCTTATGGTGTCCGGTATACCCATATTGTAAGATTCCGTTCAAGTCACTTCTGGCAATGGTTTCCAAATGGGGCCCTAATTCGACAAGGTTAGGACCTGCTTCTATGGAAGCGTACAGTTTATTCGCGAAGAGCACTACGTTGGTATTCGGTGAAGCATCAATCTCGTGGGCAATCGGCCCTCCGGGATCTTGCTCCCCGAGCACTTCGGCAACATTACCCGCCCTAATGATACGGTTGCGGTACCACAGGGCCTTGCCTTCTTTTAAACGAACGCCGTGTACCATACCATGGCCACTGAAATAATGGTGGTGGGGGGTTACTTCCCCAATATGGTTGGGTCCGTTACGTACATACAACCCGTTCAGCGATTCAGGAATCTGCCCTTCGACCCGTAACTCAAGGTGGGTCGATTCGGTTTGTATGGGCATCAACGGAACCCGTTGGTAGCGTTCGTTATTCGGATAGCCTTCATGGATAATATTTTTCATAGTATTTGATTTTGTTAGGATTCAAAGTGGATCCTTTCGGATTACCACTTAAAACTAGGGGCTACACTTTTCCTGGAAATCGAACTAATTCAAGAAATACCTGCTAACACCATTGCGATGCTAAAGGCCGATGGAAAATCCAAAATTGACCCGGTTGCCATCTTCGCCATTGAACAAACCTGCCTGCAGGGTGATGATACCGATACCATTGATGAAAATTCCACCGCCGAAGGAATCGTTCCAAGCATCGGAATCTTCCCCACTTACCCAAACCCTTCCGTAGTCGTAGCCACCATAGATGCCGAAATAGAGTGGGACCAGACCTGTTCGAATGCGATGGGTTACGATTTTCAGATCGGAGGATTGATAGAACGACCGTTTTCCGGTGAAGCGTTGGAATCGATATGCTCGTAAACCATTTTGTGCCCCTAAGGTCGCTCCTTGGTAGAATTGGAAATCATCCCCAAAATTCACCTGCCCACCCAGACGGGACGATAGGACCACCGCACCTGAAGCAACAATAGGGTAGTGGAACTGCAATTCGGGGACCACATAGCCGTACGCATCATCCCCGTTGGTGATGTTCCAGGTATATCCTCCGGCTAGGTTGAAGGTGAGCCCCAAGGTGGGGAATGCCTTGTTGTTGAGGTTTTCATAGCCATATTCGGTTCGGATGCCCAAAAAGGCATTCTCGTTTTCAATATCCGGATTGGCTTCATAGAAGTTTTCGATGAAACGGTCTTCGGTGGCTTCGACCTTATAGTTTTTCAGAAAGCCACCGATACTGAATTCACTACCGTGCCGCCCATACCATACCAAGGAGGGTTCGAAACCGATGGATTCGATCTTAACGCGGTTGAAATCGAGCTCCAAATCGTCATCGAAGTTTTCCGATTCGTTACCGAATCCGAAGAAATTGGTCGTGAAGTTCGGGCCGGTGATCTCGGCCTTGATACGTAAGCCTGCCTTGCCCCAAAAACGGACGAAATCACCTTGGTACGACAAGTCATACCCACTGGTCGCAAAATAAAATCCTGCCGATATGCGGTGCTTGCTGGTAAAGGGGTCTTTGATGAATCCGTTATGGGTGAAGGTGTTCGTTGCCAACAGTCGTAGCCCGTCATCTGGATTGAATCCGACGAAGGGCAAAAAGAAGTTTTGATTTTCCTTGACTTGATACGGGTTATAGGTGTTCGTATCGTAATGGTCCGTCAGTCGTTTTTTGCCATGAGGGGTGTCAAAGGTGTTCTTTTGGGACTTGTAGTCGTAGACAAACACCTGACCGCGCTTGGCCAGTTGATAGGTGTCGTTGTTCAATCCGCCGACAAGCCGGATCTTTGGCCCTCTTTTGCCTTTGCCGGTGAGTTCGAACACGTCCTTGTCGTCCAAGCCGTAGATCCAGATTTCCTTAGTGGTGTTTCGATCATAGGTTTTGTTGAAAAAACGGGTGCCTATCTTTCCTTTGATGATGCGATACCCGGAGACTTCGGTCCTACCTTCACCTAGGTCCTCGATACGGAAATGATCGTCTTTGTCGGTGCCGATAACAACCGAGATCTTATTGATGATATTGTAATACGCCTTGGCCGTTTCATGCAACCCCTGTTTTCTCGCCAGGAGGACTTCCTTGATCCATTTGGTTTTGGAATCGTTTCGTATTTCTTTCGGAAACGCTTCGAATGCAGCGTCGATCGCCACTTCATCGATACCATCTTGGATCGCTTTGGCTTGGGTAAGCCATTGCGCTTCGGTAGTCTCAGGTAGGAGCAACATATCCAAAGCAAAGGTTTTGGGTGACGAATTAAACCCTTCGACACTTCGTATTTCTTTTTGAAACCCCTCCATGAGCCGTAATCCCGGGACTGCCCGCGTGGCGACCCCCATCAAAAACCCATCCCCCATGATAGAGAATACCTGATCACGATCCCGTGGAATCGGCCGGTAGATCACCTTGTCCTTTTCCTTGAATTCGGCCCAACGCCACTGGTCGTCATGGCGGTCCCAATCCCCTAACAGCATGTCAAACAGCCTCGCACGCACATAGCGTTCCTGGTCGACTTCATATTTTTCATCCGAAGCCATCCGGGCGATGAGATCGTCGGTACCGATGATCGTATCGGCGAATCCGAAACTGGCCTGGTTTCCATGGCCGCTCGTTACCCGCTCTTCGATCATGAACAACTTGTCACCGAATTCTTCGTTGAACCTGCCCAAACGGGGTTGTTTTGGGATGTAGCAGAGCAGGGGGTTGGTATGGTAGATATCCAAAACATCGGCAAGTGCTCCGACCACGAAAGGAGCATACGGATGCGATCCGGTATAGAAGTCTTTCAACACCCGTTCTGGAGCCGTACCCTTCACCTTGCCTATAATGAACTCCTCTTTAGCCACCATGGCCTGCAGATAGGCCTCTGCGCTTTTTTCGAGGGCCCTCATCACGAATTGGCGGCCATCCTTGCTTTTAAGGCGTAAGGAGATCGATTGGTGGCCACCGCCTTTGCGAAGCACGGTCATGCCCCCCATGAGGGTATCAAGATCGATGACCGGAACGGATACGGCCTGGCTGTAGTATTCACGATACCGATCGCCCCAAAACCAGGTATGGAACCCTGATTTCTCGGTATCCTGGTCCGAGTAGATTTGGGCGGTGGTTTCAAGAGGTAGCTTCTTTTTAGCAAGGGGCCGTACTTCCTTTTCAATAGCTTCGATGACCGTATGTTGATAAAGGGACTGACCTTGCTCGTCAAAGAAGGATAGGTGGACTGTTCCATCATCGTAAAAATCAAGACTGGCAAATCCTTTCGAACCGCTTGCGAATTGGCCGTTATCGGCCAGACGAGTCGGCTTCGATCGGATCGCGGAACCGCTGATGATTTGGTGGGTGCCATCGTCATGGATGTATTGCAGGTTTTTTTCATGTGCCGCGACGAATAAAACCCTTGGGTTGTATTTCGATAGGGTCATCAGTTGTTTTCGAAAAGAACGGTAGGTTTCATTTTGCAGATGGTCAGCGCTGAATCCTCCCATTTTTTGCACTGCCGTTTTCACGGAACCTACCACGGGTAGTGGGGTTAAGCTTTGTCCAAAGCTATAGTGCCCACCGTAGTTGCCGTTACTCAATACCGGATGGTGCATGGCCACGATCAAGGTCTTGTCCGTATTCTTTTTGACCAGGCTTTCGAATTCGGCCAAGAATTTTGCACGATCCTTGATTTCACATTGGTCGTTCATTTTCGGAAAGTCGTCCCAATCGTTTAGGTACCATTGGCTATCGATAGTGATCAAGACCGCGGTCTCCCCGAGCTTTCTACTCGCTATGGGGCAGCCATTTTTGGGTAAAAAGGACTTCTTGCCAAAGGTGTCTGCCAGGCCATTGTCTAAGGTTTCGATCCAATCGACGCCTTGTTCCCATTCCGTTTTTCCAGGGATGAAGATTACTTGTCCTGTCGATGATGCCAAGAGGTCATCATAATTCGATACTTGTTCGCGTAAGGTCTTTTTCGAATGGTGGGTTTGCCCTTCCATTCGTCCGAAAGCGTTTCCGAGAAACAACACAGTCGAAGAATCCCCTGATCGGGTTTGGATCCCTGTTTTTAGGGTTAAGATCTCGCCCAGGTCGAACCCACCTTTGCCTTCGAGATTGCCGAGCAACAATACCCGATGTGACGGTGGTTTGTTCTGCGGTTCTTTCGTACTTATCGAATCGTTTTTTATCTGGGTTTGATAGCTGGCACAGCCTAAACAAAGGCAGATAAATAGTGAGGTAAGGCTTACTTTTTTCATGTTCAGGTCAATTGGTTGAAAAGGAAAATGATAACGGCGATGACGAATCCTACTAGAAAGGAATTGTATGAGAACTCCAACAACTTAAAACCCTTTCTCAATTCACTTTCAAAGACGAAATGGGTCCTGATTTGATTTCCGATCTGCAATTCCTGACTCTTCACCAGGGCATCATAGGATCGCTCATAGTGTTCCAGGTCAAGGTCTGAGGTGATACCGACCATAAAGATGTTTTTTTCGGCTTCAGGGTAGGATGCCCCTATTTTTTTCCTGAAATCCCTTGAGAATTTGGAAATGGGGGGTCGTGCCGCGAATATGGAGGAAACCAATGAGATAAAGGAAAAGAACACAATGATCACACCGATGATCTTACCTCCTTGGATTTGGGATAAATGTTCGAAAAAGACCACGATACCCGACACCAAGGTGGAGTTGATACGGATCATCATGGCCGCCTTGCGGTCCATCATGTTCAACATATTGACCATGAGTTTGTTCTGGTTTCTGAAAAAGGTAGCGAGCGACTTTCGGGGCTCCTTTTTAGTCCAAAACAATTCTTGGTTTTCCAAGGTTTCCGAGGGCGCTTCTATGGGTTGGGTATCATTCATAGGGATAATTTTAGGTTGTTTTTAAATCGCACGAACATGACTCGGAATACCGTTAAGATCAATTCCAAGGATCTTTATCCTGTATCGCGGCTCAACCGAAAGCAGCAACTGCGTTTTTCAACTCCATTAACCACAGGGATTTGTTACCCATTTTTTTCAATCGCACTATTTGCAACTGTCCGTTCATGACAAAAACCAATTCAACGATATCCTCCCTGTCGAAAGCGATATCACGAAGTCGTTGCCAGGCGTTCCATTCAAATGGTTGGGTAGCCTGCCCGAACAGGATAAAACCCACCGCTGACTTTCGGAGGATTTTGAATCCGATTTCCGAAAGCAGGGTTTCAAAATGGACCTTCACATCCTGATGTTTGATATGAAAAGCCACATAGCAAAGGGGCGTCCGTACCGACTCCCCGGCACATCCATACATAGGTTCGAACATGGGCTACTTGCTGTAATCACTGATCCAAAGGCTTGCGAAGCTGTTGGGTCGTAATCGGTATTCGGTTGTTCGGATAAAACTAGAAACTCCTACAGCCGAAATCATTGAATTAATTCAACAAGCGAAAAAAGAGCAATGAATTGTTGGGGTACTGTTGGGTCAAGGGAGTGGCAGTTACCGTTAAGCTTGCCCTTTGGCAAGCATACGGTTCATTTTACTCAGCCATTCGGGTGTAATGCCCATGAAGTCGGCCAAATACTTTGAAGGGACTTTTGCAATGAATTCCGGTTGGGCTTCCCGAAGGTATTCCAAAAACTCAACCGGGGTATGCGATATCATATAGTTCCTTATCTCAACCGAAAGGATAAACGATTTGATGCAGTCTTCCCGATAGAACCGATTAAAGGTCGGAAAGCGGTCGGCCCAATCTTCGATTTTACTTCTGCTGATTTGACAAACCACCGAACTTTCGAGGGCGCTTATTTCGTATTTAGTGTATTCGTCCAAGAAATAGCTATCGAAACAGATGGCCACGTTCGACACATGTTCGAAAAAGAACCAGGTCGCGCTCTTTTCCCCATTTGAATCGATGATCGATTGTTTCAATGAGCCCTGTAGGATCAAATATGCCGCCTTTTTCTTGCTGCTATAGGGCACAAGGACCTCGTCTTTTCTGAGATGGATGATTTTGGCGCAATCGACCAGTTCATCCCAAAACCCAGCGGGGATATCGAATTGGTCTTTTAACCGTTCGTAAAAGGTGTCAAGTAGTCTCAAAAAAAGGGCCTAAGACTTCAAGATAGCTAATTTTTTCTTGAGTTTGGAGCACCATTCCGGAGTGATGCCCATAAAATCGGCCAGGGCATGTGATGGGGTTCTGGCGATGATAATGGGGAAGGTGTCGAAAAGGTATTTGAGAAAGTCCTGCTTCGAATAGCACAATAAATGGGTCCGGATTTCTTCGCCCATGATAAAATCATTGATCATATCGACCCGGAAGAATTCATTGAATTCCGGATACTTTTGGAGCCAGGAATTCACGGCGTTCATATCAATTTCCAAGACGACGGAGTCCTCAAGAGCCTGTATTTCGAATTTTGTGGGTTTGCCGGATAGAAAGCTGTCCCGTATCGGGATGATACTGAATAGGCGGTCAAAGTAGAACCAGGTGGTCTTTAGATGACCTTCGGGGGTCAATAAGGAAGACTTAAAGCTGCCTTCGACAATAAAAAATGCCTTCCAGTAAACTCCGCCATGCCGAACCAAAATCTCATTTTTTCGAACTTCGATCGGTTTACAGACTTCCGCCAATTCGGTCTGCAGCCCAAGACTGGGTTTGACATAATGTTCGATTTTTTGAATGAATGATGCTACCATGATCTTACAATAAATTAGAACATCGGTAAAGGTTGCGGATCGAAAGTAGTTCAGATCGAAAACTTGGAAATTGAATAAATTCAATCTTTCCGAAAAATAAATGATCAATAGGGTAGCGCGGATGACCAAAAAATACCCTTTCGTTTTGCCCTTATTGCGAACGTTTCTTTTTGAGTTTGCTCAACCATTCAGGGGTGATGCCCATGAATCGGGCCAGCTTTTGGGAGGAAATGCGGTGTTGGAGTTCCGGGTAATGGGATTCCAAATACCCCAGAAATTCAACAGGGGGTAACGCGTGGAGGTGGTTGCGAATTTCAAAATAATCATGGAGCCAATGGATCAACTGCTTCTGGTTAAATTCCCGAAGGGCAGGATAACGCGGTTTGGAACCCTGCATTTTCCAAAATTCGAATTTGAAAACAATAGATGGTTCGATTGCGATGACATGATATTTGGTATTGGTTTGCACCAATTGGTTACCCAAACCGACGATCACATCAAAGCCGCGATCAAAATAGAACCAAATCGGCTTGTTTTTGCCGGTGTTCGAAGTTATTATGCATTCGAAAGCGCCTTTAACGACCACGAACATGCTGTCGTTGGTGTATAGATGATCGATCAACAATTCGCCTTTCGCGATATGGAGTTCCTGTTTGCACTGTGAGACTTCGATCCATAATCCGGGATTTGGTTTTGAGGCTTTCAAAACCTTGGATTTAAGCTGGTGGTATAACGATACCTCTGCATGCATGCATTGCCGGGTTGTACCACAAACCTAGCAGGAATTCCTTGACTTTTAGATGAACTTATTCAAGAAAGCGATGGAATCATAGTATGAAATCGGTAAGGTTTATCGAAATTGTAACAACTTCCACCCTGAACTATGGGAAGCAAAATTCATAACGTTTTTGCCATCGCACTGAAATCAAACCCTTGCGAACCGATTTGAAAATCATGCTCCCCGATCGGTTCAAAACCGTTCTTATGATAGAAGCGAATGGCGCGTTCGTTGCTTTTCAAAACGGAGAGCCAAACGTTTTCAAAACCAAGTGCCTTAGCTTTTTGTAAGAGCCGATCTTGAAGGGCCGTTCCGATTTTTAGGGCCAAGAAATCCCGCAACACATAGATTTTTTGCAACTGACAACTGTTGACCGCTGCTTGAAACGGTGCCTGGGAGTGGAGTTTCAATTTGGCGAACCCCACTGGCAACCGATCGACATGGGCCAACCAAAAGACGTTATGCGTTTTTTCAAGACTCGATTCGATCTTTGCGACCGCAAACGTACGTTCAAGGTAATCGGCAAGGTCTTTTGGTTTTTCAAAGAGGTGCCCGAAGGTTTCCGTAAAGGTAATGCGTCCCAACAGGGCTATCGTCGGGGCATCTTCTTGGGTGGCTAAGCGGATGGTGGTAGCTGACATAAAGGTGGAATCAGCCCTTAAGGTAGTCTTTTTTCGGATGTCGAATTCGGTAAAATAGTGCTGTTTAATGCCCTTGTATTCTTTGATTTGCAATCACTTATGTTCATTTCACAACATTTTATTGCCCTGTAAACGGCTTACGGCTACTTTGCTCCGGTGAATCTTGTATTCATAGACCAAAAACAAACTATGGGGTGGCAGAAGTATCTTATCGGTACCTTCTTTCTTGTGATGGCTACGGCCCTTCAAGCACAAACGACCTTTACCGAAAATGCAGCGGCCTTTGGCCTTGATCTCAACCAGAACAAGGATGGGGGCCATGCCTGGGCCGATTTCGATAATGATGGGGATTTGGATGTCTTGGTATTGGAGAGCAACAATTCGGCCCGAAGCTTTTTGATGCGTAATGATGGTGGCACTTTCACCAACGTACAAGCCACCTTGGTGCCGGGCATGCTATCAGATCGTGCCGAGCGGCAAGCCGTGTGGGGTGATTTGAACAACGATGGCCGCCCCGATTTCATGATCAACAGTTCAGGGACCAACAGTTCTGTAGTCGCGTTACAGATATATCTTCAGAATACGGACGGAACCTTCGGTGATGGAGCAGGAGGTTTTGCACCCATTACCATTGGGGAGAATGCCAGTCATACCATCACCATTGCAGCGATCAATTCAGAAGGCGCGGGATTCTTTGATTTTGAAGGGGATGGTGATCTCGATATCTTTTTCGACAGCCACAACTATGGTATCGAATTGTTGCGAAACAATTACATTGATCATTTGACCCATACCGTGGTCGCCCCGGCGGCTGCTTCTTTGTTTACCCACATTACTCCTGGCAGCGGATCGGGAGTCGTCGAATTCGGTTTGAACCAGTTTGCAACGGATGGTGACTACGGTTCAGCAGCTGATGTGAACGATGATGGATGGGTCGACATTTTCATGCGGAAGCGCAATGAAAACGATTTCTTTTTGAACCAAGGAGGAACCTTTACCAATGGTTCCGATTTGGCACAAGCAGCCAATGGCAATAAGGGCGGAAATGGGCTTTGGGATTTGGACAATGACGGTGATCTCGATGCCGTCTGGACCGAAAACGGTCTGACCCAGATATTCAGGAACGATGGTCCTGGAACTTGGACCGCCTTAGGAGCTTCTGTCTTCCCAGGGTTACCGCAACCATCCAATACGGATAGTGGAAGCTCTTCAAACGATATCGATGCCCTTGCAGGGGGTGATATCGACAATGATGGTGACATTGATATCCTCTTGGTAGGCGATAGCCGAAGTTACCTGTACATTAACCAATTGAATAGCCCAACGCCGGCACCTGGAGTTATCGGTAGCGGTACGGCCATGACCTTCGCCCTTGATGCGGAAACTTTCAATACGCGAAATGGGGAAGGGACGACCATGATCGACATTGATGATGATGGGGACCTTGATATTTATATGAACATCAGTCATAGTTCGGGCAACCAGCTTTGGATCAATAACCTACCGGCGGCGAACCGAAATAACCACTTGATCATTGATGTGACCGAAGATCGTAGTGCCGATGGTACTACCGGAGGGTTTTCAGGTCGTGTTGCCGTAGGTACCAACGTGATCATCAAAGATTGTGAAGGCAATATCATTAGCGGTTTGCGACAGGTAAACGGAGTATACGGACATGGCACACAAAGTCCGGAACAAGTCCATTTCGGCTTGCCCTTAGGGGAGAACGAAACCTACATCATCGAAGTGCGCTATCCGAATTTTTACGACCCCGTTGACGGTTTTACCCGATTGATCGCGACCGTGGTCGCCACACCGAGCACGATATCGGGAACCAACCATTACGATATGACGACCACCGATGCCGAAATCGTAGAAAATATCAATCCGCCCGACGCGGTCGATGATTTCGTTGAAGTGCCTCCAACGACGACGGTCTCGGTTCAAATCAATTTGTTTACGAACGATTCGGAACCCGACGGCGAAGATTTCTTTATTGAAAGTGTGGTACAGCCTGCCATAGGAAGCGTGGTGATCGATGATGCCGATTTAGGCTTGGTCACCTATACGTATAGTGGGGGTACGGCTTTTCCAGGAACGACTTTTGATTATACCATTACCGATTCCACAGTATCCATTTGCCCCGCTTTGGGCAAAAGCGATACCGCTACGGTGACGGTTGATCCCCAAGAGGATACCGATGGGGATGGAGTGGCCGATATCGTTGACCTGGACGATGATAACGACGGAATCCTTGATAGCTTGGAGTGCCCCAATGGGGACCGTATCTTATGGGTTACCCAAGACGCCCCTGAGACCGAAGAGCAAAATACGATAGACAAATTAACTGCTTTGGGCTACACTGTTACTGTAGTCGATGATAATGTCGGCGGCAATGCCAACGACTATGCCGCGGTTTTCATTTATGAAGACTCATTTAGTAGTACGGCTTTTGCAAATGTCAGTAATCTGACTACCACGGAGAATGGTGTGGTCACCAGTGAGAATGCATTACACGATGAAATTTTGGGGGCCTCGACAGGTGGGTCTAGCGCAACAGGCTTGATCAATATCATTGATAACGGTCATCCTATAACTGCGGGACTTTCCTTAGGGAATTACGATATCGCCGATGCCGCGTTCCATGGCAATGGGATTACCTCAGGTACGGTATTAGGGCAGCATCCCAACGGTGAAGTTTCCTTAGCGGTATGGGATGTTGGTGATGCCATGGAGGTCGGTAACGCGCCTGGACGAAGGGTCATCGTACCCCATACCAATGGTTCCGGTGGGTATAATGCGGCCGGGGAAGATTTGCTGATCAATGCCATTGTTTGGGCGGCCACCAAGGATACGGACAACGATGGCATTCCAAATTGTTTGGATACCGATAGCGATAATGATGGTTGCGGCGATGCCGACGAAGCTTATGGTGATGCAAGCACCGACGCTGACGATAACGGCCAGTTCGGTAATGGGATTCCACCAATCGAAACCGATGGTACCGTAAGCGCGGCTTCCTATGCCACACCGGCCGATGCCGACACCTCTGGCACTCAAGATCATCTTGAATCGGGCATGGCAGCTACCATAACGGTGCAACCATCCAATAGTACGGTCTGTTTAGGCTGTACGGCCACTTTCACCGTGGTTGTTGGCAATGGAGATCAGTTGCAATGGCAACGGTTCAATGGCAGCACCTGGGACAATCTAAGCGAAGCGGCCCCTTATTCTGGTACCCAAACCAACAACTTGACCATCACCGGGGCCGAGACCGCGCTCAATGGCGCCCAATTCCGGTTGGTGGCGAATGAAACCGGTTATAGTTGCGGGGAGGTATTGTCGAACACCGCCCAGTTGACCATCGAAGTGACTTCGGTCATTACGAACCGTCGTATCACCTATCGGGTCGAAAAATCCTAAATACCCTTTATGCGTCAGTTGCAGCTGCCTTATTCGAATTGGTAGGGAGCTTCCAGGCGATGACCATAATGCCTACCAAAGCGATGCTACCCATCATTCCGAAAAACAGGTCATCGAGATCCGCATTGAAGAGCGAACTCAAAATACCCAAAAGCATGATGAACGCTACGACAACGTTTACCCAACGGTTCGCCGTATCACCTAACAGTTTGGGTAGTATGACCATAAGGATCGGCAGTTCCAAAATGACGCCGTAAAGGAGCATCGTAGGTTCGGCGATGTGCAGGGTCTTCAAACTTTCCAAGAACCCATCGTTCAAGAATTCGTGTAGATCGCGAAAGATCATATTGAACAAGACGAAAGTCCAAAGGGTGGATAGTAAGCCTTGTGGTGTGGTATTTCTTGTATGCATCTTTTATTCTTTTTGGATTAAGGATGGATGGCATGGGCCTGCATGAAGCGGGCCAATTCAGTTTGAATGAACCGCCTGAGTACGCCGACTTCCGTTTGATAGCGATCGAGTGCTTCCCGTTCATCTTCGGATACATCGGGGGAGGGTCCGGCCATCATGCTGTGTATGGTGCTGTTCAGATAGGCCATTCGTTCCATTTTCGAATGGATGAGACCTAATTCAGGAAAAGAGTCCATGGTTTGTTGGTGTGTAACATAACCGTTGGTTTCCATAAGTTGCGCGACGGTTCTATCGAAGTGTCGGTCTTCCGGTTTTTTCGTGCAAAGGGCGAGAAGGAGAAGGCCGCTCATGAGGGTACCCCCAACTGCCAATACTAAAGTTCGTGTTTTCATGCCTTGTTTTTTGATGGATTTTTAAAGGCACAAAATTGCGGAGGAGAAACACCAAAGTCATTGACTTCGGTTAAGAAATGGGTTACTGCTGTGACCACATCCGCTTTCGGATGCGGCTTAAGGATTCCGGTTGGATGCCCAAGTAACTGGCGATCATGTATTGGGGTACACGCTCGATGAGGTCGGGTCGGGCCTCCATCAATTGTTGGTAGCGCGCTTCGGGCGAGAGGTTTTTCAAGTCGTCTAAAAACAGCTGCTTTTTGGCGGACAACTGATCACCGATTTTCACGAAAATGGGAATAAACCGGGGAAACTCCTGAAGGAACCGTTGGGTCCGTTCCTCGTTTCCTGTAGAAACAATGCAGGCTTCAAGGCATTCGAGATAGTATTTTGAAGGGGTTTTATCGACATAGCTTACCGGGGTGATCGGATCGTTTTCGGTAAAGAACTCCACGATTTTCTCCTCCCCATCCTCGATATAATAGCGTTTCACACAGCCGCTCAGTACCAGAAAACAAACTTGGGCATACTCACCGGCCTTGAGGAGAAAGTCGTTTTTGGCGTAGTCACGTACGATATCCTCCTTTTTGATCAGCTCGATTTCCTCGGCACTTAAGTCCATGTACTGCGAAAAATAGGAAACCAACAAGGCGTTTTTATCCATAAGGCTTTAAAATGGGGAAGCGAAAGAGTGCATCGCGATCCAAGTGTAAAGTACGGAAAATTTCAAAGGGATTCGGGGCCCGGTTCGATTAGGGTATTCCTGAAACCGGAAGCTACGATACCGACCTGACAAGGAACGGTCGAACAACCTAAGTAAGCGGTCTTTTCTTTCCCTAAAATAGACATACCGAAGCGATGGACTTGGGTCTGTGATCCCCGATTTTGATCGATCTCCCAGCAAAACCTTTTGTTAATAACTTGTAAGAATAATCTGAGAAACTGGGGTTTTGCTACAAGCTGACTAGGGGTTTGGTCCAAGAATCTAAAATTTAACAAAACTGGCATACTAAGGACCGATACTTCCGTTTAGGTCATTCGGGAACATTAGTGAATTCGGTCGGCCTGCCCTTGCGGCACCGACCCGATACGAGTTACTATGAAGACACCCCAAATCCTACAAAGAAAATTGCGAGTCCCCAATCCTAAATTCACCAAATCTTATTCCTACATCCACTTTTATGAAAACCTACATTTCAAAAAAGCTATTCGGCCTCTTTTTGGCACTTTTTTCAATACCCCTGATCGCCATTTCCCAATCGGATACTTTCGGTCCGATACATGATGCGTATTTGCAAAATGGCACCCTTTACAACAACAACTTACTACGTATCGAAGCAGGCAACCGACTTCGTGAAGGTTTTTTAATGTTCGATATCGCCGCCATAAACGGCACCGTAACCTCCATTGATCTGCAATTGACCGTAGTCACCGATGCCGGTGACGGACCGTTATCAGTGTACCTCAGCAATACTACCAGCTGGAGCGAGACCACGCTTTCCAATGCCAACAAACCGGGTCAAGATATTGCCTTGGGTTCGATATCCGGGCCTTTTGGTATCGGCAATGTGAAAAATATAACCATAGCCCCTAATTTGGTGACGGGCGATCGATTTTCGATCATTATCGTGCACAATGGGGCCAATGCTGACGATCTTGCCTTCGGTTCTTCCACGACCACCTCAGTTGCATCCCGGCCTATACTGACCGTAGGCTATACGGAGAACAATTCAGGGGGGTCGGACAACCAAGCGCCTTCGGCACCAACCGGTCTGGCATCGACCGGGCAGACGAATAGCACTGTCGGTCTTACATGGAGCAGTGCCACGGATAATGTGGGGGTCACCGGATACAAGGTTTACCAAAACGGTGCGAACGTCGCTACCATCGGCAATACCACCAGCTATCAGGTCACCGGACTCAGTTCAGCTACGGCCTATACCTTCAGTGTCACAGCTTTGGATGCGGCCGGCAATGAAAGTGCGAGCAGCACGACCATCAATGTAACGACTGACAGCGGTTCTTCTGGCGGTGGAGGGTCTAGCGGAAGCACGGTTTGGGCGGAGTCCGGCAGCAATGCCATTTATTACAGCAGCGGTAATGTGGGTATTGGAACCTCGAACCCGATTCGAAAACTCGAAGTATTCGACAACAACGCCACTTTGGCCCGTTTCTCTGGAGGGCATAGCGGCATTCAAGGCATCCAGGTCGAACGGCAATCAGGTGATCATATCCGTTTGGTAACCAGCTATACCGGTTTTGGGGGCGGATTGGAATCGAGCTCCAAACTACGGTTCGCCGTATCCGGAAACACCATCAATTCCCCCTCAATGGTCCTTGATCAGTCGGGCAACCTGGGTATCGGTACCCAGAACATCGAAGGTTGGAAACTCGCAGTAGGCGGAAGCATCCGTGCCGAAGAGATCAAGGTCGAGACCGGCTGGGCCGATTACGTGTTCGAGGCCGATTACGAACTACGCACCTTGGCCGAACTCGCGGCCTATATCGAAACCCATGGGCATTTGCCCAACATCCCCTCGGCCGATGAAGTCGCTGCCAATGGGATCAAACTGGGTGATATGAACCGCCTTTTATTGGAAAAAATCGAGGAGCTGACCCTCTATATGTTGCAACAGCAAGCGCTTTTGACGCAACAACAGGCCCAATTGGAAGCGCTTCAGCAAACCATAAATCAAATTGATGTTAAACAATCCAAACACTAAAATCATGGTAAAACGGACCATTTCCCAATTTCTGCTCTTGGTGCTCATCGCCCTAGGGCTTCCTCAACTCGCACATGCCCAGAACCTGATCGCCAATATAGGCGACGAGGTCGTTTGGTCGACCGGATCGGGATCCGCATCGCCCTACAGCCAATATGCGAGCAATGGACAAAATTCAAGGGTCAACACCACCGGACCGTACGGAACCTCGGTCGTAGCTTGGCAAATCGTCACGGCCAACGTGACGGGGGCCAATGGGGGGTGGACCCGCGATGCCATCAGCCTGTCAACCAATAAGACGTATCGTTTTACCGTTTGGGTTCGTTCTGAAAGTGCCCTGAACTGCTCAAAACGCGTTGGGTATTTAGGAAATGCCACCAATGGGGCTTCGGTAAATTTCTCCCCGGCAGCAAGCGGCAGTGCTACCTCACAACCGCAACCGCTGAATGCGAACATCCAAGACGATACCTGGTACCTCTATGTAGGCTACATCGGCCCGAATGGCTATAGCGGCAGTGCCGACAGCGGAATGTACGCCATTGACAATGCCAACCCGAACGTGATGCCAGCTTCCAGCTATGCGATTTCCGATTGGGCTTTTCCAAGCGGGCATTCGACGATTGAAGTCAAGTTCAGGAGCTTGATCTACAATTGTGGGGCTGGTGATGTAATGTATACCTATGCCCCGAGGATCGAAGAAGTCAACGGAAGCACCAAACCGCTGCTTGACATTTTGTATCCGAACAATTCGAACCCGACCCCGGTAAGCTCGGTGGCCATCACCTCGTCTAACGTTAGCGTGGCTTCAGGGCAGACCGTGCAATTGAACGGTACCGTATTGCCATCGAATGCCAACCAAACACTGCTATGGACCAGTTCGAACACCAATGTCGCTACGGTCAACAGCAGTGGTGTCGTCACAGGAGTGGCGAACGGAACGGCAACCATCACGGCTACATCCCAAGAAAACACCGGCCTTTTCGATGTCGAAACGGTCACCGTGACCGCAGCATCGAGTGGTGGTGGGTCGAGCGGAAGCTCGGTTTGGACCGAGACGGGCAGTAGTGATGCCATTTATTATAGCAGCGGTAATGTGGGTATCGGCAACACGAACCCCATTCGAAAACTCGAAGTATTCGACAACAATGCTACTTTGGCCCGTTTCTCTGGAGGGCATAGCGGCATACAAGGCATCCAGGTCGAGCGGCAAGATGGCGACCACATCCGTTTGGTGACCAACTATACCGGTTTTGGAGCCGGATTGGAATCGAGCTCCAAACTACGCTTCGCCGTAGACGGCAATACCATCAATACGCCTGCCATGGTCCTTGACGAATCTGGAAACCTTGGGATCGGTACCCAAAACATCGGCACTTGGAAACTTGCAGTGGCCGGAAGCATCCGTGCCGAAGAGATCAAAGTCGAGACCGGCTGGGCCGATTATGTGTTCGAAGCCGATTACGAACTACGCACCTTGGCCGAACTCGCGGCCTATATCGAAACCCATGGGCATTTGCCCAACATCCCCTCGGCCGATGAAGTCGCCGCCAACGGGGTGAAGTTGGGTGATATGAACCGCCTTTTATTGGAAAAAATCGAGGAGCTGACCCTCTACATCCTGCAACAGCAAAAAGAAATCGAATTACTAAAAGAAAAACGATAAGCATGAACAATCGCATAACCATACTATTGACCGCGGCTTGTGTACTGACCATGTATACCACAAGCGCACAAAACCTTGTTGATTCCAGTGATTGGGTTTCGGGTACGACCGGATCGACCACCAATTGGAGCATGTTGGGAAACACCTCCCAAAATTCGCGCATTACGATGACGGGCCCCTTGGGGAACCAAGTAACCGTCTGGGAAGCGGCCGCCAATGGCGCTTCGGGTATGAACGGAGGGCTTTGGTACAATTCGTTGATAGTCGATACTTCCAAATCCTATCGGGTATCTTTTTGGATACGATCTGAAGGCCCGACCAATTGTGACAATCGAACGGGTTTTGTACCCTATTACACCACGGGAGGGTTGGTGCAACCCTTTGAACACGAAAATGGGAGCAATGTTTCTTGGCCGACCTTTACCTCAGTTGACCAACCCAACAACAAATGGTATCTAATGGTCGCCTATGTCAGGCCCGGAGCGGCATCAGACCTTGGTGATTCCGGCTTGTACGACCCCTCACTGGGTAGTGCTTCGAATGTGCCGGCGGCAAGTTATTCGGCATCCGACTTTATTTTTCCATCCAGTGTCGGTCAAATCGATTTGCGCATACGTGCCTTTTTGTGGGCCTGTGCCTCGGGTGAAAAAATGTACATCTATGATCCACGGGTCGAAGAAGTGCCCAATTCGACCCCCTTGGCCACCCTGCTTTATGGTACCGGTTCAGGAGATACCCAAGCGCCTACGGTTCCTACTGGTCTGGCATCGACCGGGCAAACACAAAACACGATCAATCTAACTTGGAATAGTGCTAGCGACAATACCGCTGTAACCGGTTATCGGGTTTTTCAAAACGGCAGCAGCATTGCAACTATCGGCAATACGACCAGCTATCAGGTGACCGGACTCAGTTCAGCTACCACCTATACCTTCAGCGTCAAGGCTTTGGATGCGGCCGGCAATGAGAGTGCGAACAGCACGACCATCAACGTAACGACTGACAGCGGCTCTTCGGGCGGTGGGGGCTCGAGTGGGAGCTCGCTTTGGACCGAGGCCAGCAACGACATTTATTACAGCAGTGGCAATGTGGGGGTCGGCACCTCGAACCCTGCAAGTAAACTCGAAGTATTCGACAACAACGCCACTTTGGCCCGTTTCTCTGGGGGACATAGCGGCATACAGGGCATCCAGGTCGAACGGCAATCGGGTGACCACATCCGTTTGGTAACCAGCTATACCGGTTTTGGGGGCGGATTGGAATCGAGCTCGAAACTACGGTTCGCCGTATCCGGCAATACCCTTAATTCCCCGTCTATGGTCCTCGATCAATCGGGCAACCTAGGTATCGGCACCCAGAACATCGACGGTTGGAAACTCGCAGTGGGCGGAAGCATCCGCGCTGAAGAGATCAAGGTCGAGACCGGCTGGGCCGATTACGTCTTCGAGGCCGATTACGAATTACGCACTTTGGCCGAACTCTCGGCCTATATCGATACCTATGGGCACTTGCCCAACATCCCTTCCGCCGATGAAGTCGCAGCCAACGGGGTGAAACTGGGTGATATGAACCGGCTCTTACTGGAAAAAATCGAGGAGCTGACCCTCTACATCCTACAGCAAGAAGCGCGGATCGAAAAATTGGAATCGGAAAAGGAATAAGCCTACTCAAAAAACAGTAAACCATGCAATTCAAACATATCATAAGCCTGATCGCCCTGGTCCTGACCAGTGGCCAGGTCGTCTCGCAAAGCAATCCGGGCAACGTTGGCCCATCATCATATGAGGTACAGTTGGTACCTCCGAACCCTGAGGTGGCCGATTTAGGGAAGTTCGGTGCCATTCCGGTGAACAAATACAACGGTACGGCGAACATCAACATCCCCATACATACCGTTTCACTCGACGGTCTTAGCATACCCTTAAACCTCAGTTACAATACCGGGGGCATCCGCGTGAACCAAGAAGCCTCTTGGGTCGGACTCGGATGGAACCTCGCTACCGGCATCGTCATTACACGGCAAGTGAACGGTTTTGAAGATATTTTGGACGGTTTGAGTTCCGACCATATCGGATTCCTGTTTACGGAAGATCAATACTTTCCCGAACAAGGAATGAACGGTTTCAACGGTAATTTTGAGCTGGACCCCGATGAGTTGCTCGACTTGTCGAATAAAAGTGTCACGGTCCCCGATGATCTGTTGCCCGACCTGTTCACGGTAAACCTGCCGACAGGTTCGTATAAGTTCTATCTGCCCAAGGAGTCGGGCAACGGCCCTGATTTGGAAGCTTTGGTGATCGGCGAGCAAAATATCAAGGTGGACTTCAACATGACCACCCATAATTTCGTCGTGACCGATTCCAAAGGTTTTGAATACCATTTCGATGTGCAAGAGTTGTCGACCTCGTTTCCTACCGAAGAAAGCTCGCAGGCTACGAACGATGACAATGCGCTGCTCAACCATTCAGGTGTGGCCGGCCTAAGTCGTACCGACATGATCTCTTCTTGGAAAGTGTCACAGATACGATCCCCCCATAGTGTGGGCCAGAGCAACGGCCGCATTTTGAATTTCACCTATGCCGATCAAAAGCAGCTGGGTTTTCCTAGTTTTTCAGAAACCTATTCCTTTCAATTCAATGAGCCGTCTCTGGAGCGTACCATCGGTCTTCCGTCGCGTACTTATGCTACCCTGACCGGCTTTAATTCAAAGCAATTGGCTACGATCAGCGGTGATTTCGGAAACATTCAATTCATTGCCGCCGCCCGTGAGGACCTTTATGAGACCGCTGATTACCAACAAGACTACAACTCGGCCCTGTTCAACGCGTTTTCAAATACCAATTCGGATAGCCGCTTGGCCCGGATCGAAATCCGCGATTTCAACGGGGGGCTCAAAAAGGAGGTCGATCTAAACCACTCCTATTTCAATTCGAACAAATTGGGCCAATCGGACGATTCCTATTATTTGCGATTGAAACTCGATGGGGTGACCATCGACGGTAGAACCTATGCCTTCGAGTACATCAACCCGAATCAGCTTCCGGCAAAAGATTCGAAAGCGATCGATTTTTGGGGTTTTTATAACGGTTTGGATGGCAATACCCATCGCATCCCCTCCATGAACCGCTTTTTCGTTGAGTTCGATCTAGCGCAAGACCAGGCCTTTGAGCGTTTTGGCAAGTTCACCGGGGTGTCTCGAAAAAGTGATTTCAATTATGGCAAGAACGGGCTGTTGTCGCGCGTGGTCTACCCGACCAAAGGCGCCACCGAATTCGAATATGAGGCGAATACGGTCCATTTAAAGAACCGGACCTACACGCCGATATTCGATGGTTCGGGCAATATGTTGTCTTCGGGGATCACTTCTTCACAGGGGTATGACTTTTGCTACCAAATGCTCAAGTTGGCGAACGACCCCAACTATAGTTTTGATGACAATGCCTTTGCCACCTGTCAAGACGTGAGTACGAACTACACGGTCAGCGGCAGCCAGTTTACGGTAGGCCCGAATACACTGTGTAGCGGGCAATCGTATAATGTGAAGATCCAAGCGACCTTGACCCATGGTTCTTCTTTTGATGAAAGTATTCTCCCATCAGGAAGGGCAGTCTGGATAAAAAACCTTCAAACGGGTCAGGAAATCCCGGTTTTTGATTATGATAATCAATTTAACGTCAATCAATTAAGTGTTTCATTGAGTAAAGAGTTTACCGACCTTCCTGTCGGTAATTATGAGTTCTACCATCAACCATGGTCATATTCTTCTCAATCTGTAAATGCATTCGCTTATGTGACATCGCCTTCCGTAATGACCTTTGAAAGCCTACAGCTCAACCCACCTCCCATTGTATATGAAGAATTCCAGGTCGGCGGGGCCCGGGTTTCCAAAATGATCAATAAAGGCAATAACAATGAGGTGATCACCACCAAATCGTTCGTCTACGAACAGCAAGAGGAGGGGCAGACCCTGTCGAGCGGCAAGCTGATGGATGACCTTGTATTCTGGTCGACTACGGGCAGCCAATTCGAGTACTCGCCCGATATACCTGCGACGGGCGCCTATAGTTTTTACCTCAGTTCTGACAATAAGCTGCGTACCATGAATTCGGCAGCGGGCAGCCACATCGGTTATTCGAAGGTCACCGAAACCAGCGAATCGACGAACGGAACCGCCAACGGCAAGATCGTAACCGAATATGTGAACAAACCCAACGCTTATTTCAAGCGCAATGTCGGACTTTCACAAATAAATTATGGAACCATCTCCTGTGGTAGTTGGTCGAATGTCTATGCCATACCTGATATCAGCTGTCTTCAGCATATCGATGTTAGTTACGGTGAGACCTATATGCTCGAGGTATTGCCGAACACCTTTGACTACATCAATGGCAATATCGTTGAGGAGCACATCTACGATTCGGGTAACGACTTGCTCGTACATACCCAGAATTCGTTCTCTGAACGGAATATCGGGTTTATGCCCCTTCCGCATTACCCCCTGTTGATCAAAGTGGGCCAAGGCTTGATCGTTACCGAGCCCTATGTAGACTATGCCGATTCGGACAACGGTTTTAAAAACGTCATGCGTCAAGACAGTAGCCTGACCACCCAATATTTCAATGGAGAAGCTTTGAGTACCAAGACCGAAGCCACCTTCGAAATGGATCTGGGCTACCTCACCAGAACGAATACCGTGACCTCAAGTGACGGCAAGGTGATGACGACCAAGTACCACTATGCCGAAGATTTGAACATCACGCCCTTGATCAACGCGAACCGCTTGACCGAGGTGGTGAAAACGGAACAGTTCGAAGGAACGCTGACCGACATCGAGCAAACACTTTTGGCCAGTAATGAAACGGTTTTTTCGAATGAATCGAACTTTTCGAACCTCACCCTGCCCAAACAGGTCAAATCAAAAAAAGGGGCCAACGGCCCTGAAGAGGTACGTCTGGTCTATGATCAATACGACAATAAAGGAAACGTGCTGCAATACCATCAAGAAGATGGGGCCTATACCAGCTATATCTGGGGGTACAACCAACAGTACCCTGTGGCCAAGATAGCGAATGCCACCCGAGCACAGGTCGAGTCGGCCCTACAGGTCGGATCGAACTACAATACCAACGTCGGGGGCCTCACCACAGATCAGGTGAACGTCCTTCGTGCGATACCAGGGGCCTTGGTCACCACCTATACCTACGACCCCTTGATCGGTATGACCAGCATGACCGATGCCAGAGGGTATACCACCTTCTATGAATACGACGCCTTGAACCGCATCGAGTTCATCAAGGATGCCCAGGGGCACTTGTTGCAAGAATACCAATACGGATATAAAAACCAATCGAACCCTAACTAAGCCGCCAAGATGAAAAAAATCGCAATATATATCGCCCTTTTTACCATCGGCTGGGGCCTCAACGCCCAAGTCGACCTACCTACCGGCACCTATACCGGTAACCAAGTCTATGAAGATGGCCAGAGCATCAGCATCAAACCGGTTACCCATATCGTACCGACATCGGGCAACAGCTTTGACATTCGTATCGTGCAAAGTGGGCCTTTTGCCGATACCAGACCAATCGCCGCCCCCTATACCGGTGTGGTATTGAGTAATGAGAACTATGTGTTCACCAGGGTATTCCAAACGCAAATGGACAGTTTTAACGAGAATGCGGCCCGTGAAAACGATGTGATCGAAAGCATCACCTATTTCGACGGTTTGGGCAGACCTGTGCAAACCATTGGGGTCAAAGCCAGTGGCAATGGCAATGACCTCCTGACCCATTTGGGATATGATGCCTATGGCCGCCAACAAAAAGAATGGTTGCCCATCGAAATGACCAGCGGTGGCCACGCTGCCTATCGCGGCGATCAAGAAAACGCCACGGCAAGTTTTTACGGCGCGTTCTCCATGTTTACGAACGATTTTACAGCTACGGCCAACGCGTATGCTGAAAAAGAATTCGAGGCCTCCCCTTTGAACCGGGTCTTGAAACAGGCGGCCCCGGGTACCGAATGGGCCTTGGGCAGCGGGCATGAGATCGAATTCGGGTATGCGACCAACGGTACTTCCGAAGTTCGGTATTTCGATGTGAGTACCTCGTTCGCGAACAATACTTTTACCCCAAGCTTGGTACAGAACGGCAGCTATTATTTGGTCGGCGAGCTGAGCAAAACCGTCACCAAAGATGAAAACCACGATGGGTCTAACACCAAACTGCACACCACCGAGAGCTTTGTCGATAAGCAGGGGCGCACCGTCCTGAAGCGAACTTACGCCTTGGTCGGTGGTAACGAAGAAGCGCATGATACCTACTATGTGTATGATGATTTCGGCAACCTGACCTATGTGATCCCCCCCAAGGTGACGGCGGCCAATGTGTCGAATACGGAGTTGGACGCTCTTTGTTACCAGTACAAATACGACCATCGCAACCGCTTGGTCGAAAAGAAAGTACCGGGTAAGGATTGGGAGTATATCGTGTACAACAAACTCGACCAACCGATCATGACCCAAGATGCCAACCAACGCGCGGCCAGCCCGAAAGAATGGTTGTTCACCAAATACGATGCCTTCGGCAGGGTAGCTTACACCGGTAAGACGTTCACCAATGACGGTCGGGTGGAGCTTCAGGGTTTTGCCGACGCCCATAGCGCCCAATTCGAAACCCAAGGAACGACGGCCTACGGTAATGCTGCCTATCCGACGAACAGCAACAATGAGGTATTGACCATCAATTACTATGGCGCGTATATCGATACCGACGGCATCTCGGTACCAGGGAGTACCTATGGTCAAAATATCACCAGTGACGTTAACGGGCTGCCCACGGTAAGCAAAGTCAAGGTTTTGGGCAGCACCGATTGGATCACCACCCTGACCGCCTACGACGATAAGGGTCGGGCGGTGTATACGCATTCAAAAAATGAGTATCTTAACACTGAAGATATCATCGCATCCAAACTCGATTTCGCAGGCAAAGTATTGGAAACCCAGAGCACACATAAAAAAACAGGCAAGGCGGATGTAGCCATCCATGACGTGTTCTATTATGATGATCAGGCCCGTTTGGTCAAACAGCAGCAAAGTGTCAACAATGCGGCCTATACGACCTTGCTACGCAACCACTATGATAGCTTGGGCCAATTGGTCAAGAAGCAGGTGGGTGACAACACCCAAGAACTCGATTATACCTACAATGTCAGGGGCTGGTTGCGTTCGATCAATGATGCCGATGCCAGCAATTCGGGGGTAACCTTAGGTGCTAGCGACCTTTGGGGTTTCAATATCAAATATACCGACCCCAACTTGGCCAACCAAGCCGAACCGCTCTACAACGGCAATATTTCAGAGGTAGCCTGGAAATCGGACCATGGGGTCAATAGTGAGTTCTTCTACCATTACATTTACGATGCCCTGAACCGGATCGTCGATGCCAAATTCGCCGGTAACGGCTGGTGGGACAGGTATCGCGTCTCGGGGATTACCTATGATAAAAACGGGAATATCGAAACCCTAGACCGTCGTGGCGCTACCAATGCGAGTGCTACCAGTTTCGATTGGATCGATCAACTGGATTATGTTTATGATTCAGGCAACCGATTGACCAAGGTTGACGATAATGCAGGCAGTTATGGGTTCAACGATCGGGTCACCCAATCGGTAGAATATACCTATGATGCCAACGGCAATATGAAGACCGATGCGAACAAACTGATCACCGACATCGACTACAACCATTTGAATTTGCCGACCCGGGTGGCTATCGATGGGGGTACCATCGACTATGTCTATGATGCCTTGGGCACCAAGTTGAAAAAAACCGTGAGTACGGGTGAGGTTACCGAATATGCAGGTGCTTACGTCTATGCCGGCAATGGCGCATCGACCGACTTGCAGTTTTTTAGCCAGCCCGAAGGCTATGTTCACCATGAAAATGGCAGTTTTCATTACGTATACCAGTATAAAGACCATTTGGGCAATGAGCGGCTGAGTTATGTCGATACTTCGAATACTAGTATCGACGACGATTATGAGACCGGAACCGATAATTGGGGCAACCCCAGTTCGGGCCATATCAACAATAATGACCAGCGTTTGAACCTGGCGGTGATCCATAGGTACGGTAGTACCGCCAAAACCATCGATATCACCCCCGGTGAACCGCTACGAATCGAATTCGATTTTGAGAACGGCGATATGGAAGTGCCGGTTTTTTATGTGCGGGAGTTCATCAATGGGGTCTTGGAAGACCTTGAGGATCGTGACCGTATCGTTGACATCAGTGATGGGCATCATGTGTTGGACCTCGCCTTGACCGGTGAAAAGGTACAATTGTATTTTGAAAAAGGTACGGGCATAGACGACGGCACCCTATCGCACTGTTATATCGATAATTTTAGGGTGACCAGCCCGGGCACCGAAATCGTCGAAGAAAACAACTACTACCCCTTTGGCTTAAAACACCGTGGCTACAACAACAGCGGGGCGACCTCCTTGGGTAACGATGTGGCACAGAAGTGGAAGTATAATGGAAAGGAATATAATGAGAGTTTGGGGTTGGAAATGTATGATTACGGATTTAGAAGGTATGACCCCGCTATTGCAAGATGGGTTAGCATGGATCCTCTGGCTGAGAAATATGAGACATTAAGTCCATATAATTATGTATCCAACAATCCTGTGAATGCCATTGATCCAGATGGAAGACTTATCGTTTTTGTGAATGGGTTAATCTTTGGAAAAGCAGCAGGTAGAAAGTTTGCATATAGAAATAATGCTTACAGATACCCGCCACCTAGAACAATATGGACCTCAGGTGAACCATACATGTTTGGTGAACAACTTGATTATTGGAAAGAGATTGACGATCAAATAATTGATTACTATAGGGATGATAATATTGCCTATATTAATGCTACCGATGACTTCACGTCACAAGCGTCGGATAGGTTTGCTCAAGGTCAGGTAAGCGGCCTAGAATTGATTGAAAAGCTTAAAAATGGGACTATACAATTAGAAAATGAAGAAACAATTAAAATTGTCGGGCATAGCCAAGGGGGTGCTTTTGCTGCAGGGATGTTATCAGAATTGGCAAATAGTGAGTTTTCTGACAGGTTAGAAATTGGTATATACCTAGCCCCACACCAACCTACAGAATTCTCTCACCCTGAAGGTGTATTTGGCGCTCAGTTTTCTACTGAAAGTGATCAGGTTTCTTCAAACGGAAAAAGAAGTGGCATAAAAGGAACCTTACTCCAATTATTCAATGGAGGATCGAAGTTGGGGGGAATTGAAGGTGTCGAACTTTTACACATAAGAAAGGAGCATAATGAAGGGTATAAAGGTCATTCAGTGCATACATGGACCTTAGAAAATATCATGAAAATTATAGATGATTATTTAAATGATAAAGAAAATTAAATGAACAATAAAAAATTAATGATTCTAATTAGTTGTATTACAATTATGATTTCATGTGCTGAGAAGGTAAAATTGACATCAGAAGAGCTCTTATGGATAGATGTCTATGTTGAAGGTGATGTATTGATTTTTCAAAATATTGATAACCTAAAAAAAGATACAGTTACAATAGTGAAAAAAGAGGTTTACCATCCAAAATATGACTGGATTCAAAATGATAAGTATCAACCTCAAGTAGCTCGTATTTGGAGTAAAGATGAAAATAATCAACTATCAGAGTTATTAGAAATTTGGAAAACAAATCCTGATGACAAAGCTTTTCCTTCTATAAAATACAAGAACTCCACCTTTATTACTAGATTTTCAGATTTTGAAATGAGCCACATCCAATCAATTGGCAATAAGTCCTTTGAAAGTGTTTATGTGTTCAATAAGGAGCTTAACCGGCATTTTAATATGGAAAAACATAGAAATCGGCCTCAATCGCTGTATTGGGATAAAGAGTACGGTATAATTAAATACGTTACCTTTAATGGTGAAATTTGGGAAAGGATAAATTGGTAATGTCCCAGCTGGCGCCTACCTCCAACGGGTGCAAAAACAAACCAAAGCCAACCCCTAGCGGTTGGCTTTTTTTATTCTAGGGGTATGCAGCAATCGGTTTTGAAAACGGGCCATTTCTGGTTTTGAGAATAGGTTGTTTTATCTTAGTCAATGCAGGAGTTGGAAACAAGCGCTTGAGGAGGAAAAGGTCATTATCATAAATAATATGAGCGGTAATTTAGATGATTTGATAAACAATATCGATTTTTTAGATAGCGAAGAATCGAAAATAAATGAAATTGAGCGAATTCTAAAGATTCTTGATTCATCTAAAATTGACAAGTATCAATTATTTTATCTCAAAGGTTTTTTATGGAATTTAATGCCTGTTGAAAGTGATGAAAGAGATTTTGAAGTTGAGAATAACCTTAAAAAATCGATTACCCTAAATGGTGACAACATTTATTCAAAAACGGAGTTAAGTTTTTTCTATTTTGACAAGAAAAAATATGAGAAAGTCGTTGAACTTTTGAAGGAATTAGATTTATCTTTTTTTGAACGAAATAATCAGTTATGGAAGAGTTTAAAGCTCCAAGAAATTCTAGCGGTTTCCGAATTATATATTTTAAAGTCATTTGATAAAGAGATTTCAGATAGGTTTCTTGAACTAATTTCATCCTATTCTTTTTTGCCAGAGGAAGAACTTGCTGTTCCAAGAGAATTAGTTTTTGGGATTTATGAAAATCGAGAAAAAAGTGGTGTAAAGTCAATTTTCAATAATGTTTATTCAATGATTACCAATACTGGCCAGCGTGAATTTTTCAGTGATGATATTAGGAAAAAGTTCATGATATTGATTTCCGAAGGTTATAGTTGACCTTCAACTGACGTCCGCTTTCGACGGGTGCCAAAACCAACCAAAGCCAACCCTAAGCGGTTGGCTTTTTTGATACAGTAATGTAATTAGCGGTTTTGATAAAGAGCGATAACTCATTTTGCAAAAGGGTTGTGGTATCTTGGTCAAAGCAGGCGTTGGAAACGAGCGCTAGCGGGGGAGAGCTGGACGGGTGCGGGCAGCAACAATTGAATAAAAAAATTGTGATCAATGAAAATTAAAAACATAGTTCCAAAAGATAAAGCGGATGTAGAGTTCATAAATGGGCTCTGCAAATATGGTATCGATGAAGTAAGAGAGGTTGTTCCAACGCTGCTAGCATCACTTCAAGACGGTAATTGGCCATGCGCCGGGCCAGTGGCGGATTATTTGGCAAAACATACAAATGAAATCTATAAAGAAATCCTTAACGTTCTGAGAGGAAATGATGAAACATGGAAATATTGGGTCGTGAAATTTTTAGTTCTACATTCTGAAGTAATTCCAAACTCTAAAATAATGCAGGTGGTGGAAAGAATTGCTTACTCACCAACAAAGCCTGAAAAAATTGAAGAAGTTGATGAGATAGCCTTGGAGGTAATCGATAAATATAAACCTGTTGATTAGTTCAGCTGGCACTCAACTCAGATGGGTGCCAAAACAAACCAAAGCCAACCCCTAGCGGTTGGCTTTTATTGCCTCGGAGAAAATAACGGTTTCGAAAATGAATAATAGCTCAATTTGAAATAGGGTTGTGGTATCTTGGTCAAAGCACTCGTTGGAAACGGGCGCTAACGGTGGGATATTAGTAATTCTGAAGGAAACAATATTACTAGAATTGTTTTAGGAGCCGGTAAGGCTGAGCATGGTGGTCAGAAAGTTTATTTTTATAAAAATGGTAAAGAAATCGTTTCATTCCCGTTGAGTAAATTCTTAACTATACCTGACTCTGAATAAAAAAAGAAACTATGAAAAGAAGAAGTTTGACCATTGTAATCTTGTTCGCAACGATATTAAATTCATTTTCACAAGAATATCCTGATGCAATACCTTTTAATGAAGTTTATCCAAACTCATTAAATAAATTCATTACGAAGCTTAATCTTCAGAAGGATGCCTTAGAATTAGACGGAAATAAAAAGGACTTTCGGCTTTCGGCGCAAATTGAAAAAATGTTGAAAAGGACGAAATATGTTCTTAATCAAGGCGAATTTGACCATAGCGTTATCGATCAAATTCCTTTTGGGCTAAAATTGATTGACAAGTTTGAATTAAGTAAAAAATTACGTTCTAATGATGATAACAGTATTATGGTATATAGAATAGGTACGATTAAGTTAACAAATGGACATATTTTAGTTCCAATAAGTATTGTCAACCCTAGTCTCGACAGTAATACTGGTTTGTTGATGTTTGAATCGAATGGAAATATTATCATAAACTATAAGTATGATTGTACAAAAGATGTTTTTTACTTTAACAAATTCGGTGATTAGATCCAAAGTATTCATCCATTTCAAGTTGAATCCATGACAAACCATAGCCAACCCTTAGCGGTTGGTTTTTTTTATGTAGTAATAGTAATAGCAGTTTTGAAAGAGGTGATACCTCATTTTGAAAAGCGGTTATGCTATCTTAGTCCGAGCACTCGTTGGAAATGTCTGCTAGTGGGGGGGTAATAATTAAAAGAAAGAACTAATGAAAAAAATATGTTTATTTCTATGTGGCTTTTCGGTTCTGATTTGTTTTTCACAGAATGAATATGAGTTGAGAGAAAGTCAATTAAGAAGATTAAAAACTGGACTAGACTACATTGAAAGATATGCAGACTCGTTAAACAAATTTGCATGTAATGGATGTAAAGTACTGCCTGAATTTTTTTATCAGTATGACTTTGATAAAAAAAATGGCCATTTAATACCTTCAGGATTACATTCATCTGTTTCATTGAGGAAACTCATAATTGATAAAATAGAAAACGAGTCATTGTTGAATGCAGTAGTAAAGAATAGAAATAAGAACCTTCGCAAGCGTACTAAATTACCCAAAAACAATTACCTTGGATATGTTCCAATACCCTTCCAAGAGTATAGTATGAAAGATTTAGTTAAGTTTCGTTTGCAGGAATTGATGAATGAGGAAAATATGGGAAAAAAGGCAACTAACTATCCTGATTAATTCGATATCCGCTCAGCGGTAGTTGTACTGCAAGCAGATTTAATGCAAAAGCCAGCACCTAGCTGGCGCCCGCATCTGACGGGTGCCAGAACAAACCAAAACCAACCGAATGGGTTGGCTTTTTTTTGAGATGCGCATATTTTGATTTTGAATACGAGCGATAGCTCGTTTTGCCAAGAGGTTGTTTTTCTTGGTCAAAGCAGGCGTCGGAAACGAGCGCTTGCGGGGGAACCTAATGCTAAAATAATAGTTGCTTTATAAATGGAAACGCTAATTCAACATTGTAGGCTGACATTCATTTTTTTTATACTGGGCGTGCTTACTGGCTCAAGTCAAAAACCAAGTATGATGGTCGAGTTTGACTCCCTTACCGGAGTTAAACGACAATTTGAGAATCAAGAGCTGATTATTACCAAAACCATGAAGGAAGGGAATGAGGATGGGTTGGTCGTTAGAATTGAAAATGGTAGACTAAAGTATCTGTTTGATTCCAAAAGTGGAAGACCTGAAGGATTTCTTATGAATTTTTATCCAAATGGTATGATAAAGAACCTAAGGGAAAATGATATTGATTCAGAAGGTCAATATATCGAATTCTATGACACTGGTCTTGTTAAAGAAATTGGGTACAGAAAACTTGGAAAAATGACCGGTTGGATATTTCGATATGATGAGAATGGTGATTTGGTTTCAAAAACCCGGTATCAATACGGTGAGAGAATCCAAGATTAAATCCCTACCAGCTGGCACCCACCCCCAACGGTTGCCTAAACCACCAAACCCTATATCCTTAACCCTTCTCCTTATCCCCATCACCTTTCACCCAACTCCCTTCACCCATTTCCCTTCTCCCAAATAAGCCCTATCTTTCCTTTAGAAAACAAACCCCTTTTGGATCATCCCTTACGCGCCCATATCGAAGCCCTGGTACCCCTTACCGATGAGGAGTTCGCCTTTATTCTAGGGCATTTCGAAACCGTGACCAGACGCAAACACCAGTACATCGTGCAAGAAGGGGAGGTGGTCAACAAAGAGTATTGGATCCTATCCGGTTGCGTCAAAAGCTATGTGCTCGATGAAAAAGGGAAGGAGCACATCCTCCGTTTTGCCATGGAGCATTGGTGGATCACCGATTACGAATCCTTCGTTAAACGAACCCCATCCAAGATCTATATCGATTGTATCGAAGATTGTGAGTTTTTGACCATTTCTTTTGAAAATCGGGACAAATTGACCGCAGAATTGCATAAAATGGAGCGTTTTTGGGCAAAAAAGAGCAAATACGGTCGTATTGCGTTACAGAATCGCATCCTATCCTTATTGAAACATAACGCCAAAGAACGCTATGAGCTGTTGCTAGAGCAATACCCCAAGCTTTTCCAACGCGTTCCCAAAAAGCTCATCGCCTCTTATTTAGGGGTGTCCCGAGAGACCTTGAGCCGCCTCGACGCCTAGTCCATTCCCTCTTTTCGACAACTCAAGTGTGACATAGGTCACACGAAAACAGTGCGTTAACTCCTTAGCTAGGCGAGTTCTACCCAGCATCTTTGTGGTATTGATTTTAAAACCATTACAGATGAAAACAATTGAAACAAAAACGGACCTCGGCCTCTTGGCCTTGAGGGTATTGGTTGCCGGACTGCTCATTTTCCATGGGATCGGTAATTTGTTGAACGGCTATGCTTTTATCAAAAGCATGATGGCCCAATCCGGGCTGCCTGAATTTATGGCCTACGGGGCTTTCCTTGGTGAAATCGTCGCCCCGGTATTCATGATTTTGGGGTACAAGGTACGCCTAGCCAGTCTTTTGGTCGCAGGTACCATGTTGGTGGCCATTTTCACCACCCATTTGGGCGATGTGTTCAGCCTGAACCAATTCGGGGGTTGGGCCATCGAATTGCAGGCTTTTTACCTCTTCGGGGCCCTAGTGGTCTTTTTGGTCGGGGCAGGAAACTATGCCATCCTAGCAAAATAGCCGCGGGTGGGGTTCACTAGATACCAAAGTGTGTTAAGGGGCGGTCTGTTCTGGTTGCTGGGTATACTGGCTGCGCAAGCACAGCTCGAAGCCCTTCCCTTAGGGGATGGGGTCACCATCGACCGCCTTTATGCCGGACTGCATGCCCAAACCGCGTTTTGGGAATCCACAGCCGATCGACAGTCTCCAAGCTCATTTCGGGCCGGGGCTTTGGTCAGCCTATGGGTAGTACCCGAACAATTGAAATTCCGGTCGTTTGGGGTGGTCGACCTCAGGTCGGGAAGGGCGATCAACACTTTTGAAAGTTTCGAACTCCAATGGGTCCTGCATCCGAAGTGGACGCTGAAAGTAGGCCGTATGGCCACCCCGACTACCGAACTGCGGCCGAATCCGACTACCTGGCAAAGTCAGGTCGAAACCGAGACCGAAGCGCAACTCATCGGGGGGCGAAGAGGTGCGAAGTTGCACCATCAATGGGGTCCACAGGCCAGTGTAACCTACGGTTTCTATGACCATGGTGGCGGATTGTTCCACCACCTCCAATTCAAAAAAGGGGCGATCGCCTTGACCGGGTATACGGATGGAAAGAGCTGGTTGACCGCTGCCCGTTGGGATGGACCTTTAGGGCACTATGTGGGAGTCCTTAGCCCGGAAACCCTGGCTTTTTCGGCGATCGTTCCTGTACGCACCCATTATCAGCTGGTAGTGGATATGGGCTATGGACTAGCGGAAAATCAATTGGACTTCGGGCATTGGGGACTGAGACGGTCGTTTCGTTCTGAACAACTTGGGCGTGGCTTTTTCAGCCTCATGTTCGATCGGAACACGGAGACCCTACAAGGCGGCTTCTTCTTACACCTTTAACTGACGAAGAGGCTTGCACATTAAATGAAATCGGGAATCCAAGAGGGATTCCAACTTTAATCTTTAATACGAATCGCATGCCATTTATCAACATCAAGGTTACCGATGAAGGCGTAACCAAAACGCAAAAGCGCTTATTGATCGAAGGGGCGACCCAATTGGTCGTCGAGGTGCTCCAAAAGCATCCTGAAACCACCCATGTGGTCATTGACGACGTCCCGATCGACAATTGGGGCGTGAACGCAAAGCAATATTCAAATTCATCAAAATTCAAAAAATGAGAAACAAAACAGTCATCGTGACCGGTGCATCTACCGGTTTAGGAAAGGCCATCGCGGCTTATTTTATCGAACGCGGCAGTAAGGTCGTCATGAACTCGGCCAACGAAGGCCGTCTACAAACCGCCTATCGCGATTTGGGGTCACCGGACAATGCCATCTATTTGGCGGGTGATATCAGCAAAAAGGAAACCGGAAAACAATTGGTCGCCATGGCCCTGGCCACCTTTGGCAGTGTCGACGTCTTGATCAACAATGCCGGGGTTTTTGCCCCCAAACCCTTTTTGGAGGTGACCGAAGCGGAATTGGACCATTTTCATGGCATCAACCTCAAAGGCACCTTTTTTACCACCCAAGCGGCCGTTGCCGAAATGATCCAACAGGAAAGCGGGGTGGTCATCAATGTCGGTACGGTCTTGGTCGACCATGCCATAGGGGGCTTTCCGGCTACGGCCCCGATCAGTAGTAAAGGCGGCATACATGCCTTGACCCGACAATTGGCCGCAGAATTCGGAAAACACAACATCCGGTTCAATACCATATCCCCTGGGGTTATCCGTAGTCCGTTGCAAGCCAAGATCGGGGTAGCGGATGCCGATAGTTTGGCCGGACTACACCTGCTGAACCGTATCGGGGAAGCCGAAGAGATCGCCGAAACCGCTTATTATTTGGCCGCTGCCGATTTTGTAACTGGAGAAACCCTTAACGTCGCGGGTGGCCATACGGTCGGCCACGCCCTTTAAATCCACCACCATGTTCGAAAATGATGCACAACCTATAACAAAGCTCATCCAGGCGTATTTTCAGGGCATTTATGCCGGTGATATCGCCCTATTGCGGAGCTGTTTTCATGAAAACGCCTTTCTCTATGGCGATATCAATGGTGCTCCGTATGAAAAAGGGCAGGAAAGTTACCTCGATGGGGTGGCCCAACGGGAAAGCCCATCAGCATTGGGTGAAGATTTTGAAATGCGGATCCTCAGTATCGAGGTATTGGGTAAGATGGCTTTGGTCAGGGCCCAAGTACCGATATATGGGTTCAATTATTACGACTTTCTTTCGCTATCGGAAATCGATGGGCAATGGAAGATCGTCAACAAGCTCTTTACCCATCGCGAGTAATGGGATCATAGCACGGGTCGAAGACACGCGCTATTCTTAGAAATGGAAAAAAGCCAACCCGTCATTGGGTTGGCTTTGGTTTGTTTAGCTCTGGTGGAAGCGGTAGACCATGAAACCGGAGACCAAGATCCATATCGAGAAGCTAAAGACGAACAATCGAAAACCGAAAAGGCTGGTAAAGGCAAAGCCCAAAACCAGACCGATCACGGATACCCCGACAATACCCAGGGCCAAATAGCCCGTCCATTTCCCTACAAATGGGGAACGTAATAGGGCCAAGGCATAAAAACACATGGCGACGCAAAGGGCGATGATGAAGACATAGTCCAAGGCTTTGTTCACTGCAAAACCATAGCTGACAATAAGCTTCATTTGTGCGATTTCGACCGGATCAACGGGGTCGTGCCCTGCTAAGAAACTCGGCAAGACCAAGCCATTGAACAGGGCCGCCAAAAACGCGGCAAAAAGACCGAATGCAGCCACGATTAGGGCCAAAGTGGCGAGATGCCGTTTTTCGCCCAGCAAGCGGGTTAGGCCATAAAATCCGAAGAGCATAAAAGGCAGGCATGAAATGGCCAGGGCATGGGTAAAGATGAGGGGTTTGGCGATGGCACGAATGTGATCGAAATCGCCGCCTACGGGGTGCAGGGCCATGGTCACCATGGCCAATACCGACCCTACGATCAGCGAAAGGCCGGTGCTTTTGTAAAAATGTGGGTTCATTTGCTTTGTTTTTTGTAGGCACAAAGATCAATGCAACCCAAGACATTCACACTTGATTTGGATCAAGGATCCCGCAATAGTTTCTTTCGGGCACGGCTTAAGGTTTCCGGGGTCATGTTCAAATAGGAAGCGATCATTTTTTGAGGAAAGCCCTGCAGCAGTTCGGGGCGTTTTTCGAGGATGTAGCGATACTGCTCCGTCGGATTGGCACATTGTTGTAGTTGTTCCCGTTCGCTAGGTTGGATGTCGAGGATCTGCCCCAATTTGAAAAATCCGGGGGTTCGGGCGATCAACCCATGCACGGCGTCGATCGTCAATTCGTAGAGGGTACAGTCCGAATAAGCCTTTACCTCGTATTCGGAAGGCGCTCGCGAAACGAAACTTTGCTGTTGAATGACCCAATCACCTGCCGCATGCAATGCCACGACCTGCTCTTCCATTGCACTATCGAAGCGGTATTGGTAGCAATGGCCCGAAAGCAGGAACCAGAGCTTTGAAGCGATGGCCCCCTGCTGTAACAATACCGTTCCCTTGGCAATGGTGCGTCGGGTCAAGACAGCTTCGAGTAGGGCTTGTTCCGATTCGGTTACAATGCCATAGCGTTCGATATTCGCTTTGAATAGGGTTTCCATAGGTGTTCGTACTTTAGGTCCGCTCGCGGAATCATAGGGTCCGTTTTCGGCGTTTGCTTTCATTGCGCAGGCCTAAGATCAAGCCGATCAATCCAATCCCCATACAGCCCAAAAGCCAGAAAAAGATATCGTATTTGTTGACCAACAAGCGGTACCCAAAGGTAAAACAGAACAGCAAAACCCCGACCAAGGTCCAAAGACCGTCATGCTCCATACGGATCTGGGTTTCCAATACCGGGGTTCTGTTGACCAGTACCCTGAGCGTCGGCCACTCCCAGACGAGCAACATCAAATTGGCCAAGACCATCAGTCCGGTGACCACAGGGGTGTAATTGAAGTCGTAAGACAAGGTAATCACAAAGATGTTCACGCTGATGGGCAAAAAGGCCACGGCCCCCAGGCGCGCATATTTTTGGGTCATGAGAAGCCCCCCTGCCACTAATTGTCCGATGCCGATGAATTGCCAGTACAAGCCTGACTGATAGAGGGTTTCAAAAAAGTGCCAGGCCGTATCGATTGGGTTTTCGGCCCCACTGGCCGAGGTAAACCGAAGCCCTTTGATCTTGATCAGGCTGGCGAAAACGAAGGTACCCCCGATGAGGTAGCGGGTGTAAATGACGAAAAGTTGTACGAGGCGGTGTTGTTTGATCCGTTGCATGGCGTGGCTGTTTTACGGGACGGTATCCCGAAAAATAGGACGATGGTATCGGCACATTGTTTCAATTCAAGTGATAAATTATTCCCGAAGTCATTCACTATGCGCTCGGGATACCCCCTTGATAAAGCTGGGGATTATTCGGAAGGAACTTGGGCATACCACCCGATGGGATGCCGAAAACTACTGGGCGCCCGGGTGATAACGGTATCTTTTATATAGTCATGGCCTACGCTGCTAATGGTGCCGTTGGTACCCAAAATCCAATAGGAGTGGGAAGGTAGCAAGGTCATGCTCAGTGTATCGCTGGTCAAATCGGGCCGTTGGGCCAAAAAGGGAGTGATTTGGGCAAACACCTCTTTGCCATTGGCGATGGTCATGAATTCCGCATCCACAAGGTGCTCGACGCTTTTGGTGGTGTCGCTTTGACGTCTAGAGGCCCAGCCCACACGAATGGGGCCTCCTTGACGAACGGCTTCCAATAGGGCGTTTTTATCCCCTTCAAGGGTTTGACCATGACGGTCGTTTTTATAGACCAAACGCCATTCTTGGGCGGTCTTGTTCGCTTCGGGCCGGCAACTGCATAGGCATCCGATGATGACCCATAGGAGGATTCGATAGTACATAGGTTAGGGGTTTTTTATGGATAGGAAGGTCTCGACTTCGGCCTGGTCACCGTCGAAGTATTTCTTACCGTGAACCGTGAAATCGGCGCGGTAGGCCCTGTTCAAGGTCGCATCGTTCTGCCAGATGTCCATCCAAGTAGCCAAAATAGCCTGGGGCATGGGCCCTTTGGAGACGAATTTTTCATACGTATCCCTGGCAATGCGGTGGGCGACCATCCCTTCCGGCACCTCTTCCACCGAACTGACGGCACAACCGATGATCATGGTATAGGCGCCTTGGTAGTCGCTTTCGTAGTCGGTATATACCGCATAGATCTCCTCATTGAGGGCGTTCGGTATCTTGTTTTGGATTTCTTCCCCCCAAAATCGACCCCAGAGGCGTTCGACATCCACAGCGGATTGTCCGTTGGCATTGGTCGTTCGGGTACTGATCCCAATGATATCAAAGGCTTCGATTTCCATAGGTGTCGGTTGTTTTTATGGTTCGTTTTGGCTTGTTGTACGTTCTTCCAAAAAGCATTTGCTTCGTTTGTATAAGCTTACAAGCTCAAATCGGTTTCACCATCGATCAAGTTGATATGGCAGCAATCAGTGCCCACGGTATACATCGCGCTGATGACGGCTTGTCCATTGACAAAGCCCGTAAATTGCAATTCGGTTTCTTGCAACAGCCCGAGTACCCCATCTTCGATCAGCGGATACTGTCCGGTTTCACGGGCATTGTCCCATTCACTATCCGAGAGGGTCAAGGTCAGTTCATTTCCCGATTGGCGTTCCAGGACTTGAATTGCATCCAAGGCCACCGGTTCTTGGGTCGCATCGGAAACACGGATGATGATCCGCCGCAATTCCAAGGTGCAAAACGTGTCTTGACATTCCGCAATGGTATCACCACCATCGTCTGAACCACATGCGAGGAAGCTCAAGGATAGGAGTAACAGGAATAGGGAGTGAGGGGTAGGTCGTAGTTTCATAAGAAGTATAAAAATAAGGATTAGCAGCGCATCAATTCGTTAAAGGAATCTTATAAACTGCGCGGATTGGATTGTTTTTGGTTTTCGGAAACGGTCTGTCGCAGCTCGCGATACGCCTTTTTCAAATAGGTGACCACCATCGTGTGGGCCAACCACAGCGGCATGCCCTTTAGATCAAAGCGAATGGTCTGGGTCATTCGACTCGACTCCTGGTCAAGGGCGGTAAATTGCACGGCCCCTTCGAAACGTTCTACCCGTTTCCAGCGCCTATCGGTGTTTGTGGTACAGTCGGGCCAAGCGGTTTCCCAACGCAGGCCTTGGTTTGCATTATCCGCTTTGGTCCGCGTATATCGCACACACAATTCAGTATCCCGGAAGGGAAAGGACTCCTTATGGGTCATATAGACCAACAACGCACTGTCGTTTTTCCGCTGCAGATCATAGATGGGATACTCCTTCGAAGCAGGAGCACCGGCCTTGGCATGTATGGCCTCCTCGAAACCTAGCAAGGCTTGTTTTGGGGTCAACCCGATTTGGCCGGAGATACGGTATTCCCATTCCCGTTTGCCCAATTGCCTTCGTGCTAAAGTGATCGATCCTTCCTCCTTTGACTTGTTTGAGATCGCTTGCCATTCGGTACGTTCCCATGCAGCGATGCTTTGGTTGCGGCCAGTGGCACAGCTCCCCATCGACAAGGCCAGTATGCCTGCCAATATCAAACCAAAGGTACGTGCGATTTTGGATTGTATCGTCTCCATAGTGTCTATTTGGAAAGGCAAAACTAGGAGCGGTTTTCATGGATGACATTGACCTAAATCAAGAAATCGGACAGCCTGCTCTGGCTGCCCGAATTCGTTCTGGAATATATGTAGGATTGGGTGTATTGTCCAATTCCAGCTCCTATTGCCTAATCGACCTGTTCGGCGTATTGGTTGACCTGGTAGTTGCCCGGTTCGAATTTGAAGGTCTTCATCAAGAAGGTCCAACTGTTGATCTGTGAGATGGCCAAAGTCAAGAAGCAGATCTCGGCTTTCGAGAAATGGGCGGTCAAAGGTTGGTACACGCCATCGTCCAAAGGCCGATCCCCACCGGTGGTCAAGGCATCTGTAAATCGGAGCACGGCCCGTTCTTTTTCCGTAAAGTAGGGGGTTGCTTCCCAAATGCTAAGGGAAGAAAGCCGCAGTTCCGATTCACCCAAATGCCGCAGTTCTTTGTGGTGCATATCAACACAGTAGGCGCAGCCATTGCGCTGGGCCACCCGTAGACGCAGTAACTCCAATAGCGGGGTTTCCAAAGTGGAGGAATTGATGAACTTTTCCAGTTCCATTAAACGGTCGAACAGTCCCTCGGGAATATCCTGATAGAAAATACGTTGCATAATGTTGCTTTTGATAATGAATAAGGGACAAAGGTATCAGGCAGGGCAATGCTACTTCTTAAGCTGTCTTAAGAAATGAAGGGGTCACTTTTTCCGTAGCTCGCTGAGGTATTCGGGACTCATATCGAGGTAAGAAGCAAGCATGTATTGGGGAATGCGTTGTACGAAACCCGGCAGTTCCTTCATGATCATGGCATAGCGTTCTTGACTGCTCTTACGGAGGTAATGGTAATGACGGCGTTGGAGGGCCACCATACGCCGTTCGGCGATGATCCGGAACAACCGATCGATCCCTGGAATTTCACGACTTGCGGTTTCCAGTTCATCAAAGCTGATCGCCCACAGCTCGGTTTCTTCCAAGGCTTGGATGTTCACACTTGCAGGCTGTTGTAGACTGAGCCCCTCGATATCGGTGAGCCACCAACGCTCAATGGCGAAGCTGGTGATCACTTCCTTGCCTTTCTCGTCGGTAAAATACGAACGAAGCAACCCTTTTCGAATAAAAAAGTAATGCCGGCAACGTTGCCCTTCTTTCAAGAGGTAGGCCTTTTTTGCTAGGCTACGAGCTTTAAAATACCCGCAAAACCGTTCGATATCGCGTTCGGATAGGGGGACTTTGGCGGTGATATACGTCTTGAGATCTTCGTACATAAAATAGCATGCATCGGTGCCCAACGGAAGGAAACCAGTAACAAAACTAGTTAAAATGCGGTTTCGACTACAGGGCGAGTGTCCCATTCAACAGGTTGGGGGCTTGGCATCCCCCTTAAATCCCTAATTTTGTCCCTTCATCAATCCAAAAAAAGGAAGCGCTATGGACCATGCCATCATCGAGTTCCTATCCCGATACATCACCTTGACAGCGGCCGAGAAAGCCTATATCGAAAAACAGAACGTCATCCAGTACTATGCAAAAGGCAGTAAACTCCTCTCTGAAGGGGAACGGGCGAGGGAATGTTATTTCGTATTAAAAGGCTGTGTGTATAGCTATTATTTGAGGGATGGCGATCTTAAGGTGACCGATTTTTTTACCGAAGGGCAACCCATAACCCCGACCAGCTATGTCGACAAGGTGCCATCGGCCTATTTCTTGGAATGTGCCGAAGATACGATCCTGGCCTTGGCCAATGAAGAACGGAATGCCGAGTTGATGCGCAACCTACCCCGTTTGGCGACGATCAGTGGCCAAGTCATGCAAGATCAAATGAACTTGCAGCGCTTGAAATACGATGAGATGATCCGCTTGACCCCGGAAGAGCGTTATCGCAAGCTTCAAGATCAGGCTCCTGGATTGTTGAATCGGGTGCCACAGTACCTGATCGCCAGTTTTTTGGGCATCCAACCTGAAACCCTCAGCCGCATTCGCAAACGATTGGTGGGTAAAGCCTGACCGTTCTTGATCCAAATCAATGTGCATGGGATCGACATGGTGGATTTTTGTCGGGAATTCAAATCCAAAACCCATGGACGATCGACGCCAACTACTTTCCACTTTATGGATTTTCGTCTTATTGCATATGGTATTTCGCGATCTGCACCAATTCGGAAACCAGGCCTTCGTTGCCGACATGCTGCGGGGCGAAGCCAACGGTATCAAAATCACCGAAGGATTGATGGTGGTGGGCTGGCTGATGATCGAGATTCCGTTGATGATGGTTTTGTTGTCAAAATACCTTCCTCCGAAACCCAATGCCTATACCAATGGTTTCGCGGCCCTGTTTACCCTATTGATCCTGCTTTCGGGCCTGGCGACCGCTGATTTGGATGATTGGTTTTTCACCCTGGTCGAAGTCGCGAGCTTATTGTACATCATAAGCATCGCGCGAAAGCTATTGCGGGATCACGCTATGCATCGGAATGCTAAAGCCACCCAGGGTTATTCGGATTCCGGTTTGGAGAAGCCGTAGTGTTTCAATCCTGAAATCGGATATAAGCGCTCTCTATCAAAACTGTCGAAGCGGTACTCGTCCATAGAAAAACTGTAGACCTTTCGGTCTTTGGGTTTCGGGGTTTTGAACTGGATGGTGATCTGGCTCGGGAGGTAGGCACCTACCTCCGTTTTGGCGCGCTCGTACCGGGCCGTGGCATGCTGCAAGCCTTTCGGCATCGCCAAGAAGAAATCATTGATGGTCACTTCCAAAAGATCGATAAACCGGGTCTCGGGATGGATGTAGACCAACATGCGGTCGTAGGTTTTGTTCGGGGACTCGGATCCCCAGGTGACATAAACGGTGTCATAGGCGATATCGTCTAGGATTTGGGTTCCGGCATAGCGGATGATCTCGGCTTGAGGAAGGTGCATCGGGGCTTCGATCAGATAGTGGTAGGTGGCCAGCCCCCATAAATACCGGTCGTGTTCGTGTCTTTTCAAGTAATCGCTGTCGCGTTCCGTTTTGTACCCCTCCCAAGACTGTAGGCCTTGGATGGTCCCTTTTTTTCGACCGCTGAGGTATTCGACCTGACCGTCGAAACTGTTGGTCGCGAACCGAAGCTGTAAGTTTTCTTTGTTGTTACCCGGAAAGGCGTTCATCGGCATGAGCAGCCAGAAGCCCTTCCAATCGAAAACGGTTCGGGCCTCATAGACTTGGGTTTGGGCCAATCGGTCATAGCCCATGGCCTTCTTGGCCGTTTCGAGCAATGCTTTGCCCCGCTCTTCCAAATTCTCCGGGTTTTCGGCCATATAAGGCGTGCGCAGGTCTACCGATTTGCAGGACATTCCCATTAGGGACAACGTCAATATCAAAAAAGGTATTGATTGTTTTAGGGTCATGGTTTCTTGTTTTTAAGGTTAAAAAAATCGGGAGATGGCAATACGTAGGAAGCTGTCTTGGCTAAAATTTCCCAAGATCAATTCGGAAGGATCGATATCGGAAAATATCCGGGCCTCGACCGCTACGGTCCAGTTCGAACCGAAACGGCGTGAAGCTTCCAAACTATACAGGGTACTGCTCGAATTCAAATCGGTCAATCCGCCCAACAATATGGAGGTATCCTGAACATCGTTGAACGCGATGCGGGTGCCGAAAAAGACATCATCCTGCAGGGCGTTCAGCGCAAGTTCATCGCGCCCGTCATAGAGGTATTCCCCAAGAATTCCGATATCCAAGCCATTTCCATCGATATTGCTGAAGGTATATTCCACGCCCGCTGCCAAGGCAAAAAAGTCTTGGGCATCGGCGTAACGGTAGATCGATTCCAACTTCCACAGAAAAGCGTTGTGGGTCAACTGTAGATCGATCCCCGTTTGATGGATGGTCGGATAAAAGGCATCGATGTCGCCCTCGGGGGTGAAGACAAAAAGCGGTTCGCGGCCATTGCCGTAAAAGTGGGATAGCCCGATATCGAAAGCTCCGACAAAATGCTTCCATCGCAAGGCAAGGTCTTGGCGCCATTGCTCGGCCCCACTTTCATACCCCAAATCGTCTTGGTTGACCACGGTACCGAAGCGTAGCCGCCCAGCCTCCCCGGCAAAAGTGCGTTTGCGATGAAAGGGCAGGTAAAAGAAATCGAAAGTACCCCAACTATCGGTGATCCAACTGAATTGGATCATGGGTTGCCCCAGTTTTTTTTCACCATCGAAGGTTTCGACCGCATCGGTCTGGTTGATGATATCGACCAAATGATTGCTCTCGATGACCCCCCAGAACACTTTTTTCAAACCAATGCTCAACTCCCAGTTGTTCTTGGCTTTTTGATAGTAGAGTTCCCGAATGTCCCAATGGGTCCGTTCGTCATCCCGGTCCAGACGGAAAAAGCCTTTGGCCTTGATGCTTTGATAACCCTTGTCCCATTCCAATGCATATTCAGGCAGAAAGGAGATGGAAGGGTAATGGTCCAACTGATCCGAAAAACGGGCGTCGTCATAGAAATAACGGTATTCACCACCGACCTCCAATTGAAATTCATGGGCAAAATCGGGGGAGGGCGTTTGTTCTTGTGACCAGACCGCGATGGTAATCAAGCCAAACAGGTGTAGATACACCCATCTGACCATAGGTTGATGTCGTTTCATGTTCAGGATGCTTTTCCAGTCAGGGAAGGGCAGGGAGCTGCACCCTGCCGCATTCCCTTCCTGGTAACCAACACATTATACCTTATCTCCCTGCCCGTTTCAAAGCGACCTGCGAGAAGTCTTCTTCGGTCAGCCCTTGATCGAAGTCGTAGTCACTGAATTCGAGAACCGTTTCCTTGTTGCTTTGGTGATTGACCATTTTCAATTGACCGGCCCGCCAGAATTTGTCTTTATACAGCTGATAATCCGAATAGGTCAAGGTCTTTAAAAGCGCATTCTTACGGTCATAGAACTCAATTTGTTCAAGGCGATAGCCCTTGTCTTTATTATAGGTCGCGATACGACGGGTATAACCTGATTTAGGATCTACGGGATCTTGCTCGACCCATAACATCGGTCCTTCTTGTTTCAGGAATTTGTAGCCGTATTTTTCCACTTCTTGGGAAGACAGATCTTCATAGGCGAACTCACTCCCTACGAAGGGGCCGGATTTGTTGTTGGACGAAATGCGTTTCACCCTGGCGATCGAAGGCAGGAACAACCATTGGTCGTCGCTACCGATTTTATGGGTAAAGGTCAAGGTGGCGGTGCCTTTCACGTCTTTCGGACTGTTGAATACGATAAGCGATTTATCGCCGTCTTCGGTCAATTCCAAGGTTTTGTTCTCCAAGTAACGTTCGGAGGTTTGCCCGTTTTTATTCTTCAGCGTCATTTTCAAGGCTACGGTCGAACTGCCGAAACCGAGATCGGCCTGTTCGGCGGCCTTGGCGATTTCCAAACCCCGTTGTTCGGCGGTCTGGGCGTTGATCAAGGCGAATCCGGCCAAAAAGGCCATGCTGGTTACGAATCTTTTTCTCATGATGTTTTTAATTTTTATGGATGTTGTGCTTTTGTCTTTATGCATTTTGGTTGCCGGCCGTGATCGCTTTTTTTCCTTCCCTACTGGTCAATAGCAGTAAAGCCGGTAAGAGGAGGAAATCGATGATCAGGGCCGACGAGATGATGATCAGGGTGATGCGGGCCATATAGCTGTTCAAGGCAAAAGGGGAGGTCGACAGCACGGCGAAACCGGCCATTAAAACCACGGTGGTAGTGACCAAAGCCCGGCCGACGGTCTCGAAAGCGTAGATAACGGCATCTTTGGCCGAATAGCCCAATTCGCGGCGTGCCCGAAGGAACTTGCTCATAAAGTGGACCGTATCGTCGACGATGATCCCCAACGTCATACCGAAAACAATGACCATACCCGTATTGATGGTTCCTTTATACAACCACCACAAACCGAAACCGACCAATACGGGGGCCACATTGGGGATGATACTCAAAACCCCGAGCTTTAGGTTCCGCAGGGCGAACATCAAAACCAAGGAAATCAACAACAAGGCCACGATATTGCCATTGAACATGCTATCGGCCTGACGGAAGCCCAATTTCGAAAACATCAAGGTCGGGCTCACCCCAATGGCATGCATGGGTTCGGGTGCATTGTCTTTCAACCACTGCTCTGCCCGTTCGGCAAAGGCGATCATCTCAACACTGGAATTGTTTTCCAAAGTCGCGGTCACGCGGGTTTCCGATTTGTCGACATTGATCTGGTTGTTCAGATCAAGTCCGAAAGGGAGCGAAAGCTCATAGAGCAAAAGGTATTGGGCAGCCTCTTCCCGTTGGGTCGGCACCTTGTAGTACTTTTGGTCATCACCATGCATGGATCGGTTGACCCTGCGGGCCACTTCGGTAAAGGCGTTGACGTGTACGACCTCGGGCTGTTCTTCCAACCATTCCTCGAATTCATTCAGTTTTTGAAGGTATTCCGGATTGTTGATACCCCCACTTTCGCCACTACCGACCGAAAATTCGACATTGTAGAAACCGGTCAGGTTTTCGTTTATGAAATCGCTGTCTTGGCGGAATTTCACCGTGGTGTCGAAGTATTCGACGAATTCGTCATTGAAGCGATTGAACGACCCGATATAAGCGAGTACCGCAATGATACCGATGGATACCACCGTAATGCCTTTGGGGCGGTCAATGACCCAGTAGCCCAAATTCGTGTACCAGCTGGTTTTCTTTTCGACCTGCTTGGTTTTTTTCTTCTTCCAATATGGGAAAATAGCGATTAGGGCCGGTAAGAGCGTGGTCGAGAAAATGAAAGCCATGGTCATACCGAAGGCCACGATGTTGCCCAGGTCCCAGAATGGCGGCACGTCACCGAAATTAAAAGTCAAGAATCCGATGACCGTGGTCAGACTGGTGATGAGCACGGGCATGAAATTGAGGCGCATGCTTTCGATCAGAGCCTCCTTTTTATCCAGACCATCGGTACGTGTTTTTTGCAAATAGGTAATCAAGATGTGGATGCTATCGGCCACTGCCAAGGTGAGGATCATGGTAGGAAAGACCGCCGAAGGTGGGGTGAGTTTGATCCCCAATAGACCGATAAAGCCCAAGGTCGCCATAAAAGAGAACAGAAAGACGAAAAGGGTCGACAGCATGGCGAAAAGGTTCCGGGTCAAGATCAGGGTCAGGATCATGACAATCAAGATCATCAACCCGACGCGGGCAAAGTCCTTTTCGGAATGCTCGAAAAAAGCGGTGTTCAAAGGCACCAAGCCGGTGGTATATACATCGAACTCCGGATGATCGTTCTGGAAGGCCGTTATCATGTCACGGGCCGCTGTGGTCACTTCTGGAATTTCGACCGCACTATCTTCGCCAGGGAGCCGTACCGTGACATTGATGGCGGTGACGCTTCCGTCCTTATTGATAAGACGGTTGATCAATAAAGGTTCGTGAAGGGCGATTTCCCGGATTTCAGCAATGTCCTCCGGTGTTTTCAAAGACGACTCGTACGAGAGATCATCCACGTAGAGATCGTCCCCTTCGGCGCGTGTATGCTGGTAATTCGTGATCGCATCGACCCGCGACGAGTATGGCGTATTCCAGGCTTGTGCGGTCAATTCTTCAATGGCCACAAGGTTCTTTTGGGTAAAGACGTTCTTGTTCTTCGGGGCCAATACGATGAGAATGTTGTCGTCTTTGGTGTATTTTTCCTGAAGGGCATCAAAAGCCTCCAACTCCGGGTTGCTTTTGGAAAAGAAGACGTGATAATCGCCATCGAATTGCATTTTTCCCTGTGAGCCCAAGCCGACGGCTAGGAGGAGACAACCCAGGAGTACGGGCCATTTGTAACGGATTACGAAAGTCGCCCATTTTTCGGCGAAGGTATTGCTGGCTTCCCCAGCTTTCTTAAGTGCATTCATTGTTGTTGTTTTAGGTGTATCGTAGTATTGACGTTTTGGTGCTAGTCCATTGGACAACAAAAAGTTGACCGGTCGTCTATTAATCGGATAAATTTTTTTAAACCATGCGTTTTACCATACGTAAAAAGTTATCGATCGGGTAACAGCTATCCATTTCCTTCATGCTGACCATGGCCCCTTTGCCGGCGTCCTCCATAAAATTCACCCAGTCCATCGCGGCAATGCTATCGTCCATCTCCCCATAGTTTTGGGCTTCTTCGACCACTTCGGCGATATAGCCTTTGACCAAACTGGTTTTCTTTTCGATGGCTACCCGTATCGCCTCGCTGTGTTCGCCCATTTCATTGGCCAGGTTACAGCCCATGCAGCCCATTTTGCAGTTGAACTCCTCTTTGAGCACATGGCCACGGAATTCGTAAAAGTCGATCAAACGCTGTTTTGGTCCGACGGTTTTGTTTTGCAGGATTTCGAGGGCAGGGGGGAAGGTTGTTTGAAAGTACATCTCAATTGCCTTGACCGCGAAATCTTCCTTGCTCTCGAAATAAAAGTAAAACGACCCTTTCGGAACCCCAGCGGCATCAACGATGTCTTTCACGCTGGTGGCGTTGTAGCCTTTGTTCCACAGCAACAACATTCCATGTTCGATCAAGGAATCCATCTTTGCACTATGTTTGGTCGCCTGCCACATGATTTGCGGATTGTGGATACAAAGATATAACATTTGACCGGTCGTCTAGTGTTTGGTTTATGCAATTTTTAACAACTTTTTCTTTCGATCGTGCAATTCGCCCCGTTCGACATAGATCTTGAGTTCCTCCAAGTTTTGACGTAGAATGGAACGCATCTTGCGTTGCATGGGCCGTTTCATCAGCACGCCCATGAACCCTTTCAACTGCATATTGACATCCATGGTCAATCGGGTATTGGAGGCTTCGCCGATATGGGTCCAGGTGTTGGTGGCCTTCTCGACCATACCTGGAAGTCCGGCAACGATCTGGTAGGTAAATTGAAACTGTTCAGGCCGGTAATCCACAATGCGTTCGGTGGTTTTTTCAAAACCCTTATAGCTCGGTTCGCACACCCGTTCGAGACATACGGCACCGAGTTCACTGGCACCGTTACCTTCGGAAAAGAGCACTCCGGCACTCCAATCACCGATCTTATCGAATTGCAGTGCGGTGACCTCCCAAAGCCGTTCTTTGGGCACACCGATCATGATCGATTCCCGAATCCGTACTGCTGTTGCCATACCTTTTGATTTATAAGACAAAGGTCGTTGGTCAGGCTGGGGAACTCTTGGTCGAAAGGGTCAAAGAATTGTCGAAAAGGGTCAGCTCCCTCTTTTGTATTCCGTGGGGGAGCAGCGGTATTTTTTGGAGAACGATTTCGAAAAGGTGCTGAGACTCCCAAAACCACATTCAAAACAGATATCGGTTATCCGTTTATCGGTATACCTTAGGAGTTCTGCCGCTTTTTCAAGCCGCTTGTTCACGATATAATGCGCCGGGGTATCCTCAAAGATTTCCTTGAACCGTCGTTTGAAGGTCGAGAGGCTCATATGGGTAAGTGCCGCATAATCCTTGATATCGAGTTCCTCGTACAGTTGGGCTTGGATGATCGCCTTGAAGTTCAAGGCCACAGGGTCAAAAAGGGAGTGAAGTAACTCCCGGATACCGGGGTAGTCGATCTGGTGCAGCAACAGAATCAGTTCTTTCAATTTCAAAACGATCAGATCGTCATTGATCAACTGCGGGTTTTCAAAATAAAACAGCAGCCCTTTGATGTATTCGTCAATGATCGTTTTCTGCGGGATTTTGGTGAAGATCTTGGTGTTGGCCTTTTTTGAGTTTCGCAGGAAATCGGGGGGATTCCTTTCATAGATGAATTGGAGCACCTCGGGGTTGACATGGATCGCGATGATTTCACATAGTCCGGTATCCTTGGCGGTTTTCCAATGGTTCACGAATGCCCCGCATTTCATCAAAACACTTTCTTTCGAACCAATGGGACTTTGTTCCATCCCCCCATATAAAATTCCCTCACCGGCCAAGGAATAGATAAAGCAGGCTTCCTGGTCGAAATTGGCTGCAGGTTTGAACGGTGGTCTGAAAATTACCTTTTCAAAGACCTTGGTCGTCTGAAGTTGATATGATTCGTATGCTAAGATCATTTTGGATAAAACTAAGCCATTCTTTTTAAGGATGCCCCACTCTGAAAAACCGGAAGAGGGTTTCCAGCTGTCCCGCCCAGTTTTCGAAATCGTGTCCCCCCTTCGTTTTCTCGAAATGCACACGGTACCCTTTACCCTCGAAAAGCCGCCGCAGGGGTTCAGCATAGGTTTCCGCATCATTGGTACCGGTCGAAATATAGATGTTCAAAGCGGTGTTCGTGCTAAAACTGATGGCAGCGCCCAGTTCGTTGCAGGGGTAGGTAACCGGTGAAAGCAATGCGTACTGCGTAAAGGCCTCCGATTTCGCAGCGAACCATGCGGCATTCAACCCCCCGAAGGAGATGCCGATCAATCCGCGTTGGGTAGGTTCGAGGGTCTTCCCAATGGTTTTTTCGACCCTAGGGAGGACTTCCTTTTCAAAAAAAGAAAGGTAGTCGGGATTGCAAAAGAAATACCGGTTTCGTTGATCAATGCCGTCCGTTTCATCGACGGTGCCCACAAAGACGTAGTAGGCGGCAGGGATCTTGCCCGCCCCGTGCAAGGCTTTCAAGCGTTCCAAATAGCCCGCGTCAAGCAGCTTAGCCCCATCGGTCAAGTAATACACCGAAGTTGCCGCAGTTACGTTCCCTATTGGTTCGATAACGACCGAGGTCGTCGTCTTCAAGAGCGGGCTTTCAATCGAGAAGCGCTGGGCATGTACCGAATGCCACGACAATGCGAGCAATAGTACCGTCAAAATCCTGAATGTGGGTCCCATACTTAAAGATATTGAAATGAAGAAAGCACCTTCTTTTGAAAGGTGCTCTTCGAATTAGCCGATCGGGTTACGATTTCGCATTGTGGAGTTCATACAATCGTGTGATCAATTGGGTCGAAACGGCATCCAAGAAGCCCATGAACTGCGCCTTGTCCATTTGGGGGTTTTCGACGAAGGTCCATCCGCCCGAACTCCAGACCACCATACATTTTTTGTACCCGAGATCCACTACTTTGAACGAGTTGACCATGTTTTTGGCCGGTACTCCGGCAACGGCATAGGAATAGAACCGTTTTTCGTCATCATAGGCCAAGATGGTTTCGGTAAAGGCCGGGTCGGCCGATTTGCGGGTTTGCCCTGGGGCCGAACAGCTGCGGGTCGCTCCTACGCCAACGGTGCCGGTGATCCAAGAATCGCCTACATAGTCGGGGGTGAGTTCTTCGACCTTATCCAATTTGCGCAAGCGTTCCCAAACTTCATCGGCTGAGGCATTGATGACTTGGGTCTTGGTCATGATCGCATCCGATTGTTGGGCCCTGCCCTGTGCGAATCCGGAGAAGATCAGCGCCATAACGATGAGGGTTTTTGTAGTTTTCATACTGCTTTTGATTTAACGATTAACGGATACAAAGTTCAGGAGAAACGCAACCGCTGACTTGATCCTAAAGTCCATTTCGTTGTTTTTGAGGGTCAAGGGGATTTGTCGCGGAAAAGGAACCACGACCCTAAATTGGGTCACGGTCCCTTAAACAACGCAACACACCTAAAAACGGTTTCTATTTCATGGCTCGTTTGCCGACATTGGCAATCATTTCTCCCGAAGCCTGAGTCAGGAAACCCTTGAATTGGGTTTCATCCATTTGCGGATTGGTTACGAACTTTTCGTAACTGCTCGTCCAGACCACCATACTTTTTTCGTAACCCAGATCGACGACCTTGAATTGGTTCACCATTCCCATTGCAGGTACCCCTTCGACCACAGCATAGGTATAGCTACGCCCGATATCATCGAACTCGATGATGGTTTCCTTAAATCGCCCCTGACCATCGGCAGAGGTACAAACACGACTACCACCTACACCTTTTGGGCCATTGAACTCTACCTTGGCAATGATGCTCGAAAGGACGTCGATATTGTCCAATTGCCGCAATTCACTCCAGACCTTATCCGCGGAGGTTTCAAAGATTTGCGTAATGGTCACGTCGGCGTTTGTTTTTTGTGCCGTGACATTCCAGGCCGTCATGCAAAACAGGAACAGGCCGAGACTTTGTGTAATTCGTTTCATTGTTTTTGTTTTTATTTTGTTTGGCACTTTGATTCGAAAATTCGGGCGCTGTGACAATTTTTATAAAAGGCGTCACAGCTTGGGGCAGATTGCATCCAAGTAAAAATCATACGTATGGAAAATCCATTTTTACAGGAGTATCAAAGCGATAAGACCGATCAGCAATTGGTTGTCGAAGCACAGGGTGGTGACAAAAAAGCCTTGGAGGAACTGGTTCTGAAACATCAACCGTTTATCTACAATATCGCCTGGAAATTCGTAAGGAACCCCTCTGATGCCCAAGACCTGACACAAGAAGCCATCATCAAGGTGTTGACCAAACTATCGACCTTCGAGAACAAAAGTACATTTCGAACCTGGTCGTATCGTATCGTTGTCAATCACTTTCTCATGGCCAAACGCAAACCCAATGAGTCGGTATTCAGCGATTTCGATACTATGGCCAAAAACCTCGAAATGACCCCGGATACCGTTTTGACCCCATTGGAGCAAGAAGAGAAAAAGGCCTATATCAAAGAAATGAACTACAGCTGTATGAGCGGTATGTTGTTATGTCTGACCCGAGAACAGCGTTTGGTCTATATTCTTGGTGAAATGTTCGATGCCGACCATACCATTGGATCGGAGATACTCGAATTATCGAAAGACAACTTCAGAAAACGGTTGAGCAGGGCCCGAAAGGATATCTATCACTTTATGAACAACAAGTGTGGACTGGTCAACAAGGCAAATCCCTGTCGTTGCCACAAGAAAGTGACTTTTGCGCTTGACAACAAAGTAATCGATAGCCGCAACTTGCTTTTCAATCGAAAGGAATACCTGAAGTTCAAAGAAGCCATCAAATATGATGCGAACGAAATGATGGATTTCATTGATGGAAAATATGCGGAACTCTACCGCGGTTTGCCCTATAAAAAAGAGTTCGACAAGCGCACATTTTTAGAAGACATCGTCAATGACGAACATGTCAAAAGCCTAATGAAGCTCAACTAGCACCCAACTCCGGTATCATGCCTTGTTTTCAAAGTCGTCACACCTTCCCGATTCCGGCTTCTAAGTAGAAAACAAAAACAATGAAATTAAAAATTTGTACAAGTATGGTAGTGTTATTTATGGGATGGACCACCCAAGCACAGCAGATGGACAAAAAGTTCCACACCCTCCATGTGTCCATGAAGATCAATGCTTCGGCCGATAGGGTTTGGGAAGCCATGGTGCTCGACTATGGGGAAATTTCGAATTTTTCGCCCTACATCTTCGCTTCGAATTACGAAAACGGATCGTTAAAAGGCGTCGAAGGTGCCGAACGCAAGTGTTTTTTCAACAAGAAAGGCTCTCGTTGGTCGCACGAACGGATCATGGCCATCGATGTGAAAAACAAAACAATGCACAACAGCATCATCGATGCTCAAAAATTCCCGCTTGACCTCGACAATTCGCAAGCTTTTTATCGGGTAAAGGACAATGGGGACGGTACCAGCACCGCCAGCTACGAATTCCAATTCCGAACGAAACCGGCTTTTATGGGGGGGCTTGCCAAGGGCAAATTCAAGAAAACGCTAGAAGGTACCTTGATCGGTTTGAAACACTATGTGGAAACCGGTGAAATCGTAAATGGGAGTAATGGAAAATTCAAAGAAATCAAGGGCAAGTATCCCAAAGCCACCGAAATCAAAACCAAGTAAAATGATGACGAATCAAGAAATTGCGAACAGACTGGTCGAATTACTGAACCATGGCCAATTCGAAACGGTTTATAACGAACTTTTCCACAGCAATGCTGAACATATCGAACCCCAATCCGAACAGTTTGCCCATCTTCAGGGGCTTGACGCGATCAAAGCGAAAGATGCGGCCATGTCGGCACATATCGCTTCGGTCGAAGGACCGGAAGTTGGCCAAGCCATCGTGGCCCGATCGCATATTGGGGTACCTTATAAAATGAAAGTCACCTTAAAGGATGGCAGCTTGATGGATCTTGACGAACTCATAGTTTATCATATCGAAAATGGAAAGATCATGGAAGAGCGTTTCTTTTATTGATAGTTATCTTTCTACTGCTTGAACGAGACCGCCGATGATAACTTCGGCGGTTTTTTTTATTCCCAAAAAACGTGTGATACCGAAATTAGGCATAAACCCAAATCGCACTTTGGTCAATCCGCTCCCTGTAACCCTCAATCCACCCTATGGCTCCTAAAAGGAAGCAACTACCTTTTAGGCTATGCGGGGATATCGCTTTCTTTTTTGGGTGATGATACCTTTCCTTTTCGCCCTCAACGGCATATACGCCCAGGATTTGGGGAAAATCGGGGATTCTTCAGGTGTAAAGGTCACCGGTGGTGCCGGTTTACGAACGATATTTTATGCGGCCGACGGAGGTGCAGACCGAAGGCAGCCCTTTACCTATGTGTTGTCGGGCAACGCCAATCTCAACCTTTATGAGCTCAATATTCCATTCAGTTTCACTTTTTCGAACCAACAATTCGGTCTAAGCCAACCATTTAATGAATTTGGGGCAAGTCCGACCTACAAATGGGCGACTGCCCATGTGGGGTATCGCAACATCAACCTTTCGCAATACACCCTTGCAGGACACCAAATGTTAGGTGGCGGGGTCGAATTGAATCCGGGTAAATTTCGATTGACCGCCATTTACGGTCGCCTGCAACGTGCGGTTACCGAAGATACCACCTTGTTGGCCTTGCGTAGACCCGCATTTGAACGTAAAGGTTACGGCATTAAAGTGGGCTACGGCAGTCCATCGAAATTCATTGACTTCGTCCTATTCAAAGCCGCCGATGATGAAAATTCCTTGGATGCTGAAGAAACTCCGGAAACGATCACCCCGGGTGAAAATGTCGTTTTCGGTGTCAACAGCCGAACCGCTTTTTTTAAGGACAAGCTGGCTTTCTTTTTCGACGGGGCGGTCAGTACCTGGGTACGGGATAAACGTTTGGAGGGCGAAGTGCTGGACTTGCCCGGTTATTTGAATTGGATCGATTCGTTTATCGGTCTCAACGAATCGGCACAGTATTATACCGCTTTCAAAAGCGGGTTACAGCTACGACTGAAAAACTTCGGACTACAAGGAATCGTGCAGCGCATTGATTCCGATTACCGATCCATGGGCATCTATTTCGTGAACAACGATGTGCTGGCCTATACCGTGGCCCCTTCCTTCTCCTTGTTCAAAGGAAGGTTGCGGGTAGATGGTGGGTTGACCCTCCAGCGAGACAACCTCAACAATAAGAAGGCTTTCACGAGTAAAAGGACCATCCCTAGGGCGTCCCTGTTTTTTAGACCGAGCCAGAAACTAAGCTTTATCGGCACCTATACTAATGTAACGACCTTGATGGAAGAAGGGGCTATTCCATTGGACAATGAATTCAAACAAGACCAGAACAACCCGATTTACACGTTTACAGCTACCTATGCCACGGCAACGACCACCAAGGCCCATCAGGTTTCCCTTTTTGCCAACCGAAGTGAATTGGTCGACAACAACCTTTTGACCAGCGCTTTTTCAGAATATGTGGGAAATACGGTCAATCTGAGTTACAATTTCAATCACCTGACGGCATATTACGGCTTGTTCGCTTCGCTCAATTATAATGATCTCGAAACCTTTAACGGCAAGTTGCCGGGTAAAGGGATTTCACTTGGATTCAACAAATCGTGGTTGGAAGGCAAACTTACTTTCAACTTATCCGGCAGCTATGCCGAACAGAACGATTTTGGAAGCCAAAGTGTGAATTTCGGCGGGGCATACCAGCTAGGAAAACACCAACTCAATATCACCGGCACTTATTTGAACACCCAAGTGATCGACGGCACGTTCAACGAGTTCACCGGCTTTATCAACTATGGAATTCGGTTTTAAAACAAACGTCATGCGAAAATCGTACTGCCTTTTACTTTTGCTCCTTTCTTTGTGGCCTTTGACCTTGGTCAAGGCACAAAACGATGTGATGGTCGTGACCCAAGTGCTGCCGCCGTATTCCCCCTATTTTTCCGATTATACCTCTTATGACAATCGGGTGGTGGTGACCTTGAACAATCTAAATCCCGCAGGTTTGTCACAAGAAGTGCGCCTGACCGCATCGGCAACGGGCAACAACGGTATCGCTTTGGCCTTGAACCCTTCTTTTCTCCCTTCACAACCTATTTTGATCCCTCCCGGTGGATCGGTACGTTTGACCGGGTTTCAACTTCAAGAGTATTTCGACCTCAATGCATGGGATCTGAGTGGCATTTCGGCAGCAGCGCTTCTTAGGGGAGGGGGGCTTCCCCAAGGGGATTATGAGCTTTGTGTCCAAGCCTTGGATTACACCACCGGTCAACCCCTTTCGATGGCTGCGCCCAACGGTTGCGGGTTCTTTACCATTAGTTCGGTCGAACCTCCGTTGATCTTACAACCGCTTTGCGGCGATGAGGTTTCAAAATCCGATCCGCAAAACCTCTTGTTTTCTTGGGCGATTCCAGCAGGTGCGAATCCGATGCAGGTCGAATACGAATTGGTCATTCAAGAAGTGTTCAATGGCATGGACCCCAACCAGCTCTTTTTGGCCCTGCCCACCACTCCGTTTTTTCAAAAAAGGGTCACCAATAATGTCTATTTGTATACCCTGGCCGATCCACCTTTGGAACCCGGCCGCACCTATGCGTTTCGAGTGACCGCGGTCAATCGGCAAGGGTTCGTTGATGCCAACGGTAATGATCGCCCCTTGAATTTTCGAAATGGGGGAAGCAGTGAGGTATGTACGTTCCAATATGGCCAAGTGCCCAAGACCGAAACACCGATCGTCATTGCGGATGGTTCGCCCCAGGAGACGCCTGTTGAAATTACGGTCTTGCACATCCCCGGTGATGACGTTAAAGTCAATAATCAAGGTCAGAATTCACCTCCCGATCCCGACGATGCCCTTGACTGTATCGCACCGTGTACCGTGCCCTTGCCCCAAAACCAAAATCCGGTTTCTAACTTGGCACCTGGTGATGAAGTCGCTATTGGTAAATTCTCGATGCAAATCACCAACGCGCAATTTTCACAAGGGGGGTTCACCGGCGACGGAACCATTTTCATCAATTTTTTGGACATCCCCATCCACGTAGAATTCACCGACCTTAAAGTAAATACCGATCTTACGGTATATCAAGGTCAGGCCAATGCGGTATTAGATGGTGGTTTACCGCCACAAGCGGCCTTTCTGACCCAAGCGGTCGATGTACCGGCGGTTTCCCAAGAGGTTTTTCAGAATGCCATGGCATTCATCGATGATCAAGGGCAAAAGATCCACCTCTTGGAACAAGGGGGTCAGGCTGTAGGCATGCCTTTACTCTGGGAAGTGGGCCCCTCGCGGTTGACCTTGCTTGGAATGGTTTTCTCAGCGACTGGGGCACATATCAATATGGCCTCCGGCCTTGAGCTTCCCGATGCGTTGAACGATCAGGTGTTGCTCTTGACCGGAAGCAATTGTTTGCGCCCAAACGGTTTCGGAAACACGGGTGAAATGTTGCTTGCCGAAGATGTCGTTGTTCCGTTGGGTGTGAATATCGATCACACTTTCGCCGAAGGAACCGGTCTGCAGTATGATTGTTCCGGAATCCAGGGTATTGACCTCAATGGCCAGCTCGAATTCGACCGCAACCTCTTGTTGCCCTTAAGTGGCAATGGCACGGTCATCGACGGCACGGTCACCGCTTCTTATGAGACCCAAGTGGAAAACATGCAGGATTGGTCCATTCAGATCGAGGCGTTCAACCATCCGTTCACCTTGCCCGGTCTGGTGGGTTTTCAGATGGAAGCCCAAAACATCGTTTTCGACCAGTCGCTCTCCCAATCGCCACCTGAAACCGATAGGCCGGCTAGTTGGACGGGGTTGTATTTGGGGGATTTCGTTGTGACCTTCCCCGACTTTTTTAAGAAGAACGGGGAGCCAATCGAGAAAACGGTACAAAATTTCATATTGGATAAAAACGGGGTTTCCGGAACTATCGGCCCCTTTGACAACCTCATTTCCATAGAAGAGGGCGATGTATCGAGCTGGCCCATTTCCGTCACTGGATTTACGGTCGAAATCCAAGAAAACCTGCTTCAGGGGTCCGAGATTTTCGGTAACATCCGATTGCCCATTACCGATACAGCACTGGGGTATACCCTTTTGTTGTCGAGCGCAGAAGACCCTGAAGCCTACCTTGATTTGGTATGCGAAATCGATTTGGAAGATGATTTACAAGTGCCTATGTGGATGGCGACCCTAGACCTATTCGAAGGCTCATCGGTGACCTTGAAAAAGACAGAGGGGGTTTGGACGCCTCGCGCTGCGCTCCATGGTACTATTGAAGTTGCCTGGGGAGAGGACCAGGATTTGGGCGAAGACAATGCTGTTTCCGCATTTACGCTGCCCAAGGTCGAATTCCAGGATTTTACCGTCGAACCAGGTTTGGGCAATGTTCCCAAGGTCGATATCGGTAGTTTTGGCCTGACCGATGCCCAAGCAAACATCGCGGGATTCACCTTTGCCTTGAACCAGCTCGAGTTTGATGGCGGTGAGCAAAACAAATTGGGCATCACCCTCGATATCGGTGTCAAACTTTTGGATGAGGTCAACTCCATTGAAGGCGATTCCAAGTTCACTATTTGGGGTGAATACGACAATAAAACTTTTGGTTTTGATTATGTCGAACTTCAAGAAATCAATTTAGGTACCAAAGAAAACCCGATCGATTTGGGGGTGGCCGCGTTGCACGGTGGGGTGAAGATCTTTAAGAAAGATGAGGTGTATGGCAATGGCTTTAAGGGGGCGATAGGGGTGCGCTTGAATGCCATCGAGTTCGGATTCGATGCCTTAATGCAGTTGGGGTCGATAACCGAAGGAGATGAAGATTACCGCTATTGGTATTTTGATATGAACGCCGATATTCCCGGAACCGGAATCCCGATACCTCCGACGATTTTTTCCATTTTCGGTGGCGGTGGTGGCGCATGGTACAACATGAGCAAACCGGAAGTGGTCGCACCGATAAGCATTGCCGAGCTTAAAAACGCCCAGGTTTTGGATGAAGCTGCCTTGGAAGCGAAACCACCCGGCTTCACGAGACATGCCAGCGATCAGCGTACTCCTGAAAAAGGCACTTACGGGCTCTCCCAGTCCATTGTCTTGGGTATCAACAGCGCCGAAACCGTTTTCAATGCCGACTTGAACTTCGACATCCAGATCGAGACCGGGGGTAGTTTCGTACCTACCTTATCGATGGGGGGCAAGGGTTATTTGGTACAATCGCTCGATAATCGTGATGGGGCGTTTATTACCGGCGATGTGGACCTGACCATTGTCGCCGATCCTGAAGATCCAAAATTTTCAAATACCTCGACCTTTAATATCGATATTCTGGATGGTATGGTCGACGGATCCGGGACCTTGGACATTTACGTCGATAAAAACCAATGGCACCATAAGTTCGGTTTTTGGTCCCAAGAAGATTATCCTTGGGAAGATGAAACCCGGGTACAGTTGAATTTGGGGGATTTCTCAGGATTGGGTACGGATCAAAACGATGGCCCGTTGCAAGCCAATGTCAACAGTTATTTCATGCTAGGTTCCGATATCCCCGGGATTCCGAAAATGCCATTGGATGTGCGGAACTTCATGGATCAGCCGGTTGCCAGTGAGCGAGGACAAGTGTTTGCGGCGACCTTTAACGAAGGTCAATTACAAGGCGGGTCGAACCCTGGCCTGGCCCTTGGTGGTGGAATCCATGTCGCAACGGATATGGATTTCCTCATCTTTTACATGCGTTCGAAATTTTTGGCCGGATTCGATCTTGCCTTGCGTAAGGAACCGGGTTTATGCGAAGGGGGCGGGATCAACGGGTTCTACGCCAAAGGCAATGCTTATGCCTATTTCTTGGGCGATGCAGGGGTCAACCTGGATCTATGGGTATGGAAGGGTGCGCTCAACTTTATGAAAGTGGAGACCGGGGCCACCTTAACGGCCGGTTTACCCAACCCCGTTTTTTTTGATGGGAAGTTGAAAGTCAATGGGGAAGTGTTGGACGGGCTCTTGCAATTCGATCTTGACTTCAAGGTAGAATTGGGAGAAGAATGCCAGAAGGGGCAAGGGAGCCCATTCGATGAATTTCCGATAATCGCCGATGTGATTCCCGCGGATGGCGAAGATAAAGTGTCCATTTTGACCATACCTGAAGTGGCGTTCAACTTTCCGGAAGAAGTGTTCGAGTTTTCGGAAATCAACAAGAAAGGAAAGGAGGTTACCCGGAAGTTTCAGTATGAATTGGACTATTTTACCTTGGAATGGCTTGAAGGCGACAAAAAAGCGGTCGAAGAGTTGGCTTCCTTTAAAAAATACCGTCCAGATGGTTATTCGGCTACCTTCAATCGGGAAGATTACATCTTGCCCGAAGAGACTTCGATTGCCTATAAGATCGGGGTCACCGCATACGAATGGGTCGATGGGGAGAAAATCGAGGTCCTGAAAGAGACCAAGACCGGTAGTTTCGTCACCGATAGATTGCCCGACAAGATCAAAAAAGAGCACATCTGGCTAAGCACCCCTTTTATTGGGGAGAATTACTTCATCCCATCGTATCATTCCAATCAAGGTATGCTCACTTTGATGGCGGCCTTCGATCATTGGGACGATCCCGATTATTGGTTTTCCGAAGTTTTCGAAATGGGTGATTCGTATAAAGGGATGGCTGATGGGGCCTTTGCCTTCATTGCACAATTCACCGATGTTAAGTCAAAAACGGTATTCACTTCGACCTTTGAAGTGGACAATGTCGGGGCCAAAGGGGATAAAGGAGGAGGCATCGCCTTTGCCATTCCCCAAGGCTTGCAACCGAACAGGGGATACGAACTGGAACTCATCGTCAAATACACCCCGCCTATCAATAAATTCGCATTGCCCAGCAATACCGATGTGGTTTATCAGGAGATGCTTTTAGGCGCTTCAGGTAAAAGCGCTCCGAAACAAGAGGGTTTAGGGTATCAGACCATGCAAGTGAATGCAGGTCAGATCGATCAAATCGAACCGAAGGTGATGCAGATGAGCTTGGCCGGGGGGCAGGGTAATGGCATTAAAACGATGCAATGGGCCGGAGGGCAACAGCAAGGTAAATCAGGGGTTAGTATGAAAGGCAGCAAGATTTTGGCCAATGTGGCCAATACGCCCCCGAATCCCATTTTCGAAGCTTCCTTGGCCGATTTGAACAACGGCGACCAAAACGTGTCCATCAGAGGCCGGCAAAGAAAGCTATTGAACCCCGAAATCGGTGGAAAAGCCTTCGAATGGAAACTCTTCGAAGGGTTCAAATTCCAGTTTAAGACGAGTACCTATAGCACCTTGGCCTCCAAATTGGCCAGTATCCAATATGAATCGACCAAAGTGGGAAGCTATCCTTCCGATTTACCCGGTGTGGGGACCGATGAACCCGAATACCTTGATTCGAACCTTCCGATCATTGTACTTAGTGCAGGGGAGAATTTCGATCAACGAACGGTTTTGGGGCAGCGGCATATGGAAACCATTGGGCAGGGCGAAGAGGCCACTGAACTCAGTTGGACGGTATCGCCTATGATCGTTATTGACGAAAAACCCTTGTTCAATGATTTCGTACAGAAATGGGGTGCTACCTTCAGCCCCAACCTTTGGGGTCAAGGACAGGGTCTGAAGAAGGTCTATCACGTGCCCAATGCGAACGACTGGGCGAAACTTGAGGCCGATGGGGCCTTTTACCAAAATTTGGAATATGGCTACCCCAGCGACGACCACTGGCAATTGGTTTTGCCCGATATGCAAGGCAATGCGTCATGGTCGGCCGATCGCTATTTGGAAGACAGCCGATACGCACCCTTTCACGAACGCTATTATCCGAACGTATATGAACTGATCGCCGCTGAAAACGAACCGGCCACCATAACCTGGCATGCCGGCTCCTATGCCTACGAGCCGATACAACATCAAGGGGCGACCGTCGGATTTACGACAAAACCCTACACCCATGGAGGAGGAGCGAATGGGGGCCTCTGGTTGGCGAACAACCAATTTCAAAACAACGACCAATTGCCTGATGAGACCGGCGTCTTTTTTGCACTTGTCGATTATACAGAGTGGCTGGCGATGCGCGACTGGCATCGCTTGCGAACGCATATTTACGAGGCAAATGAGAATTTGGGATATGGAGCGGTCCAAAATGATTATGGGTCCACTTTGGAATTCAATCGGGCGCGGCAAGGTTTAGGGTATTGGATTCAAAACTTGCACCGCTATAGCAGTTTCTCCCGCGCAGGGGGCAGCCCTCAATTCACCTTAAAATCGTCTAAAGGGGGTGGTCAGAAAAAATTGACTTATAACATCCCACCAAACATGAACACACCATGAGAACATCATATACTACCTCTTATCATGCGTATTTACTTTGGTTGACTTGTCTTTTGACCGTTGTATCGGTGTGGTCACAAACCTCCCCTCAACTTCTTTTAAAATCAAGGGTGTATCAAGATTCGATCGTGTTGCGCTGGTCGCCTACCGAATTGGACGCCTGGCGTTTGATGAACCGCGAAGGGGTGGTGGTCACACGTACGGATAACCGAACCGGTATACGTGAAACCCTCACTCCGATCGCACTCAAACCGTATACTTTGGAACAATGGAAGACCTTGACCGATACGACCAACATCTTCGTCGCAACGGCCGCCCAGTGTCTATTGGGAACAAACTCCGTTACCCCTCGGATTTCGGCGCAAAATTTTAGCAATAAACTGCTAGCTGCCTCAGAACAAGGCAACCGATTGGCCTTTGCCGCTTACAGTGCCGATTTTTCCATCGAAGCGGCCAAGGGCTTGGCCATGCGTTTTGTGGATGCAGCCCCTTTTGAGGATGCGGTGTATTCGTATACGTTGTTCGTAGGCGGTAAGGCGATCTCCAACCGCTCTAAAGCGGCAACTATGAATACCTGGGCGCCAAAGACCGTCCGCGGTTTTACCGCCACGGCTGAGAACGGTCAAGTAAGGTTGACCTGGCCTAAAGTGGGTAATAATTCGAGGTATTCGGGATACTATGTAGAACGAGCTGTCGAAGACGGTACGTTTCAACGTATTTCGCCCAGCATCATCAAAGCGACTCGCAACGTATCGGGATCGGATCGACAGTTTTTTATCGATAGTGAAGTCGCCATCGGTACCCAATACCGGTATCGCATCATAGGGGTGGGGAGTTTTGCCGATTTCGGGAGCTATGGCACCCCTGTCACCATTACCGTTACCGATAATGAACCGCCGCCGGCCATTACCGATTTTGAGGTAGCACCCGTGAAAGGAGGCGGTTTTTCCATTTCTTGGGAGCCAGAACAAGCAGGGGCCTCCGACCTTGTCGGGTTTCGCCTATGGCGTAGTGCCACATACAATGGTCCTTACACGGAGATAACGACGAATTTGCTTCCCCCTTCACAGGGAACGTTCACCGATACCGATCCCATCCAGGATGGAGTGAACTTTTATATCGTCCTTTCTGAAGATCAGGTCGGGAACCAAACGATTAGTCCGATCAAAATGGCGATGTTACCGAACGAATCGGCCCCCGCTAGGCCCGAAGGCCTGCAAGCGACCATTGACTCTTTGGGAGTGGTATCCATCGGTTGGAAGTTGGGAAAAGAGGCTGATTTACTTGGGTATCGCGTATTTCGGTCGGATGCCCCGGATCAGGAGTTCATGCAACTTACGCGTAGACCGGTGTCCGGCAATTTTTATAGCGACACGGTCCGATTGAAGACCCTGAAAAGGCAATTGTATTACAAAGTCATTGCCTTTGATACGTATTACAAAGCATCGGCGGCTTCCGATACCATCATTGTGCAATTGCCGGACCTCGTCGCTCCGGTGGCCCCCAGCTTGCGCCCATTGGAACGCGTTGGGGATTCGGTGGTATTGCGTTGGACCCTAGGGGCAAGTTCCGATGCCACGGCCACCCGTATTTACCAAAAGCTTGATGAAGGCAATTGGCAATTTCTGGAGGAAGTCCCACATCCCCAAACATCCTTTAGCACCTTAGCGGATACCAAGTCCAAGTTCACCAGATTCGCTGTGGTGGCAGTTGACGGTTCGGGATTGGAATCGGATAAATCGAACATCCGAATGGGATACCTCGCTAGTCCAATGCTGGATGGAAAACCCAAGTTGACCGGACAATTCGATGCCGAGACCAAGACCTTGCGATTACAATGGGAGATAGCTCCTGAACCCAAGGCGACGGTCATTGTTTTTCGCAAATCGGACAACGGTTGGGCGCAGTATGCCGAAGTGGATTCAAATCGCGGGTCCTTCATCGATCGGGCTTTGTTCAAAAATAGAGAGGGTTATACCTACCAGGTCAAGTTGGTACGTGATGACGGTGCGACCTCGGCTATGAGCAACCCATTGAAAGTAGTTCTTGATTGAAGGGATTTGCGTAAATTAATCGGTATCGAATCACTAAACCATTAACCCGTCCTCTTCCCATGATATCAGAAGCGGAACTTTTTGCATTGCCCATCCATATTTTTATGGGTACCGCCTTCGCCTTTCTCTTGTGTACTTGGGCCATTTTTCTCTATAACCGGAAGCTTGAATTCCTATGGTACGGCTTGTATCTGGTTTTGTTGATGCTTTATTTCAGTTTCAAAAGTGATTTGACCAATCGTTTGATTTATGGTAATCGAACGCTTTTGCCCCAAATACTGCACGATAGCTCGCAAATCGGGATCAACCTTTGTTATTTGCTGTTTTCAATGACTTTCTTGAATACCAAGGAAAACTACCCCAAGTTCCATTTTTTTCTCAGGATCATCGTGGGCACTTTATCGGTTTTCTTGGTGATGCATTCGTTGTTTTGGTTATTGGGATGGGACCCATCGCTTCAGAAAGATCTGATGGACCTGCAACGTTCGGGCATGTCTTTATTCGTTTTGTTCAACACCTGGTACCTGCTACGCTACCGCAAATCGAATCTCGAATTCTTCGTGATCGCGGCCTCGTTGGTCTTCGCCCTTGGGGCGATCATGACATGGGTTTCGGGCAATTTCCATTACATGGTCTATGGGGCGGCTTTGGAAAACTTCGTTTTTTCTTATGGACTGGGCTATAAGATCAAAAAGTTGAACACCCAGAAATTAGCGGCCGAGCGGGAGGCGGTCCAAAACCAGATCCGATCGCTCCGAGCACAGATGAACCCGCATTTTATCTTCAATGCACTAAATTCGATATTGGGCTTTATCTTAAAGGGAGATAAAAAGGAATCGGTCAAATACCTCAATAATTTTTCGGATTTATTACGAAAGATCTTGAACACTTCCGAAAACGGCTCGACCTCCTTGGAACAGGAGATCAATTTATTGAAATTGTATCTCGAACTGGAAAGCCTCAGGTTCGACAAGAACTTCGATTATGAAATTTCAGTAGATGATCGTCTAGATATCCATAACCTAGAAATCCCGATCTTGTTGATTCAGCCCTATGTAGAAAATGCGATCATCCATGGATTGGCCCCCAAAACTGAAGGTGACAAGCATATCGCAGTCAATTTCACGGACGAAGGGGAATTCATCAAATGCCATATCGTCGATTCCGGAATCGGCAGGGCGGCCGCTTTGGCCCTAAAAAGGAAGAAAAACATTTACCATGAATCAAAAGGGATGTCGATAACCAAAAAGCGCATCGAGCTACTGAACCTGCAAGGCAGCAAGGAAGGTGCTTTGGTCTCCATTGACGATCTTTTCGATGCTGAAGGGAAACCCAGTGGAACCAAGGTTGCCTTACGTATTTACAAACACCAGATGAATTGAAATGGAATTACGGGTAGTCATCGTCGAAGACGAAAAACGGAGCATTGATGCTTTGAGCCAACTTTTGATCGAGTTCTGTGAAGAGGTAACGGTTTTGGGCCATGCTTCGACCGTGCCCGACGCCGTAAAGCTCATCAAGGCGACCCGGCCCGATTTGGTCTTCCTTGATGTAGAGTTGCATTCAGGAACGGGGTTTGATGTATTGATGGCCTTTGAAAACCCTGAATTTGAAGTGGTCTTTACCACCGCATTTGAGCATTATGCCCTGAAAGCGATCAAATTCAGCTCGATAGACTACCTGCTGAAACCTTTAGGTTTGGAAGAATTACAAACCGCTATTGAAAAAGTACGTAAAGGAAAAGGAAACAAGCTCTATCTCTCGAAAATCAAGAATTTTATCGAGAACATCCAGGGGGGCAATACGAATGAGAAAAAAATCTGCCTCGCTACTTTGGAAGGATTGGAATTCTTCAAACCTTCGGAGATTATCTATTGCAAAGCCAATGGGGCGTATACCTTGTTCAGCATCAAAAACCATAAAGATGTCATGGTTAGCAAGAATTTAAAGGAATATGAAAATTTGCTGGCGGATATTGATTTCATGCGCGTGCATAATAGCTATTTGATCAATCTGAACGAAGTCAAGAAGTACGTCAAGACCCAAGGGGGGTATATTATCATGAGCAATGATGATCATGTGTTGATATCCAACTCCAAAAAAGAACTGTTCTTAAGCAGGATGGTTTGACGGCGCGATAAAAAAAAGCAGGCCCTAAGGCCTGCTTTTCTTTGTTTTCAATCGGGAGTATTACTTTCCGGTCCCAAAATTGTTTTCGACGTAGGCCTTGAATTTTAGGACGCGGTTTTTAACGGCCGCATCATAGTCGGTCCCTTTGTATTTTTCAAAGGTTTTCTTTGAAAGGCCCTTGTACCATACGGTTTCGGTGAACGCCAAGACATCACCGGGCACCAATTCCCTTTTGACATAGATGTTGCCCGAAGACAGTTTATGTCGCAGGGTGTAGGATTCGTTCTCAACGATTTCCTCGATTTCGACATCGTACATCTTTCCGGCGCTGACAATGGCCTTGCAATACTCGTTCTTCTTCAGTTCATCGGGACACTTGACATCTACGATCATTTCGTCCCACTGCTTGAAGTTCGAAAAGTCGGTAAGCGCTTCCCATACCTGCTCTTTGGAGCTATCCAAATTTACGGTGTGGCTGAAGGTTTTGGCGTTGTTCTTGTCTTGTGCGGTGGCCGTGAACGCGATCAAGGCGACCCATAGATATGCTATTCTTTTCATGAGGTAACTGTTAGATGTTTATAGGAATAAAGTTCCCCATCCCCTTGAAAAAGAAGGGTGTCATTTGACACACTAACAAAAATTTAAGAAAATCAGGCCGCGGCCAATTTGCGGCGAATGCGGTGTAAGGTCTCCCTTGAGGTGCCGATCAATGAGGCGAGGATCGTGACGGGTACAATGCGTACCATTTCGGGATCGTTGTTGAGCAGGTCCAAATACCGTTGCTCTACGGTCATTTTTGACTTATTGTTCGCTTCCAACACCTTGGCCGACAACATCTGTTCAATGATGGTATAAATAAAATTTGCTAGGCGGTCGTTCTTCGATTTTATCCGCAAATAGTCTTCCCGTTTCAATTCACAAAACCGCACATCGGTCAGGGCCACACATTCGTCCTGGGCAATGGTCTGGTTCATGAAATTGTCTAGAATGGTCCAACAGACGTTGGGTCGTACCACCTTTAAGGTAATGCGTTCACCCATATCCGTGTGGGTATAATAATGCAAATACCCCGATTCCAAAAAGTAGATGGAATCGACCCGTTGATGTGGGGTGATCAACAACTCGCCCTTCGCGATTTCGCGTGGGCGGCATTGTCCCAATAAAAAATCCATGTCCGCATCCGGAAGGGTCCCGAATCCATTAAAATACTCGCGCAGCATTTGCATAGATTAAAATTACATGATCCCGGCGAAAATCAAAAAGAATGCTTGTTAAAGCCTAAGTATCGCTGAAGTACGGGTGGGATAGGTTTTTTTTACCACCTTTGATCATACCGATGGCAGTGGATCGACCGAAAAAGATAAAATTCAGGAACAGTTTCCAACCCGGATCGAAGTTTGACCTGCTTCGGTTAGAGGAACTCTTCACCCGTACCTTTTCGGACCATGATTCCGAAGAGCTCCACAAGATCGATTTCTTTATCGTGCTTTTGATTACCAAAGGGCATGGGGTTCATACCATTGATTTTACCGAATACCCTTACAGTGAAGGATCTCTTTTGACGATTCGGAAAGACCAACTGCATCGCTTTCATAAGAAAAAGGGCGTCGAAGGGTATTTGTTGCTCTTCACCGATGATTTTCTGGTTAGTTATTTGGAGGGCTTGGAAGCGCGTAAGACCATGCGATTATTCAACGAATTGTTAGGACATCCGATGTTAGAGATCCCCAAACCGGATCGCCCCGAAGTACTGGAAAGCATCGAACGTATTGAGCACGAATACCGGATCGTGGCGGATTCCCATTCTACCAGTATTATCCGAAGCGAGCTACACATTTTGGTCTCAAAACTCTTTCGGATCAAATCAAAGGGGGAGCAGATGGTGGCCGATAGCAAGTACCTGCCTGAGTTCATTCGATTCCAAGATTTGGTCGAGTCGAACATTTTGAAGATATCGCGTGTCAATACCTATGCCCAAATGATGGGTGTGAGCAGTAAGACCTTGAACAACATCACCCAAAGTGTGGTCAAGCAAACAGCCAAAGAAGTGATCGATGCGATATGGATGACGCAGATCAAACGACTGCTGATCAATACCCCGCTTTCGGTCAAACAGGTAGCCTTAACCATGGGCTTTGAAGAAACCTCCAATTTCTATAAGTACTTCAAGCGCCATGCCGGTATGACCCCCGAAAGTTTCCGTGCAAAACAGTCATAATTCGTATTTATACAGTATTTAATCTAATTTCTATAGTTGGTTTATAAGCTGTTAAATAGAACTTTACGCCCAATTTAATCCAAACACCGAAATGAAAAAATTTCCCATTAACACAGTGGTTCTCTTGGCTTTCATCGTCATCGGATGTGGTGAAAAGACCAAAAAGGAGCTCCCAGAAACAGAAACACCTGAAATCGAAACACCTATGGAACTGACCAACAAAGAGAAAGTAGTAGCGCTGTTGAACAGCTTCAATACCGGCGACCAAAGCCCAATCGCGTATATCGATGCCACGCAATACAAACAGCACAACCTAGCCGTTGGTGATGGCTTGGAAGGTTTTGGGGAAGTCATGAAAAATGCCCCTGAAGGTGGGTTCAAGGCCAATGTGGTCCGAGCTTTTGAAGATGGCGATTTCGTGTTCACCCACACCGAATACGATTTTTTCGGCCCCAAAGTCGGTTTTGACGTGTTTCGTTTCGAAAACGGAAAAATCGTAGAGCATTGGGATAATCTCGCTGAGATCACACCGCCCAATCCAAGCGGCCGCACCCAACTAGACGGTAGCACGGACTTAATGGACCTAGACAAAACCGAAGCGAATAAGACCTTGGTCAAAGGCTTTGTTACCGATATCCTCTTGAATGGGGAGAGTGATAAAATGACCGAGTACATCAATACGGAGCAATACCTGCAACACAATTCGGCCGTAGCCGATGGGTTGGATGGTTTGGGGGCCGCCTTGGCCTATTTCGCTGAAAATGGATTGGTGATGGAATACGATACCGTACATCAGGTGATGGGTGAAGGCAATTTTGTCTTGACCCTCAGTGAAGGTAAATTCGGTAAGGGTGACCATGTAGCCTATTACGACCTCTTCCGGGTAGATAACGGCAAGATCGTCGAACATTGGGATGTCATCCAGCCCATCCCACCCAAATCGGAATGGAAAAACGACAACGGTAAATTCTAAGAACCCTTCATCAAGCCCGCCTCGAGCGGGCTTTTTTGATAACTCATGCCCTATTGTTGATTATCATTGCCCGCTTCGCTTCGAACTTTACCGGTTTTTAGCGTACTTCACCAAAACTTAGCGAATGACCATTTTTGTGGATATGGATGAGGTCATGGCCGATGCCTATCAAAAGCACATCGACCTTTACAATGCCGATTTCGGAGCGAATTTTACCAAAGACCAATGTTGGGGCAAAGAGTTTTGGCGCTGCGTACCCGAAGCCCATCAAGACAGCGTGCACGGTCATGCCTCGCGAGTGGGTTTTTTCATTGACCTCAAGATCATGCCCGACTGCCAAGAGGTTCTGGAGGAACTCAACCGCAAACACGAGGTTTATATCGCTTCTGCGGCCATGCAGTTTCCGAATTCGCTTAAAGAGAAATCCGATTGGCTGGACGCGAATTTTCCGTTTATCACCTGGCAACAACGAATCCTATGTGGTCATAAACACGTGTTGAAAGGGGATGTGTTGATCGATGATCGCGCCTATAATCTAGAGCGGTTTGAAGGCCGATCGATTATCTTTACGGCACCGCATAATGTCGATGCCGGGCCGTTCGAGCGAGCAGGGTCTTGGCGCGAATTGGGTGATTTGCTATTGTAAATGAACGTTCGAAGGTACATATTCATCTTGTTTACCGCGCTGGCGGCCAGTTGTGCCGGCCAGGGACAATTGATTGAAGGGGTCGAGGACATCCAACTGCACGATGAGCTACATTACTACTTGTATTATCCGGAATCCTATGAATCCAAAACCGATGAGGAGTTCGGATTGTTGTTGTTCTTGCATGGGGGTGGTGAATCAGGTGCTGCCTTGGAAGAAATCAAAAAAAACGGCCCTCCAAAACTATTGGTCGAAGGCAAACAGTTCCCATTCTTGGTGCTGGCACCCCAAAATCCGTATAAGAAGCAATGGTGGAATATCCATGCGGTGAAGCAATTACTCGATCATATCGTAAGCTCGAACCGTGTCGATACCGATAAAATCTATCTCACCGGACTGAGTCGTGGGGGAAGTGCCGCTTGGAACCTGGCGGTGCAATACCCTGAGACCTTTGCTGCGCTGGCTGTGGTCTGCGGTATGGCCCCTGCTCCTTATGCCCATTGGCTCGATAAGGACATGCCGATTTGGGTGTTTCATGGCGATGAAGATCCCGTCATTCCCGTCAGTGAATCCGATGTCATGGTCGCTAAACTGCGCGGCATGGGATTTGATGTCCGCTATTCCCGATACGAGGGAGTAGGTCATAATTCTTGGGAGCAAGCCTATACCAATGATGCCCTTTACGAATGGATGAACGATCAACAACGGGACCGATGAAACAGTGTTGCATCCTGCTTTTCGGTTTTCTTGTTATTGCCTGTGGCCCGTCTCCTAAAAGTGCGGAAAAGAGATCGGACATTGAAGAAGTAACGGCCATAATTAATGATTCCGTTCGAACGGATATGGTCCCGAAATTCATTCCGAAAAGCTTTGCCGGGATCCATGACACCACCTTTGTCCGCTTGGCCGATTTTTCAGATGCTTTTGCCTACGATCTTCGGTATGCCACCGAGAACAATTTTCTAAAGGCCAAGGTTTACGACTGTGCCGAGTGTTATGTTCGGGCACGAACGGCGAAGGCCTTGTTGGCGGCGAACGCTGCGTTTCTCAAAAAAGGATATCGCATCAAATTTTATGATTGCTACCGCCCCAATGCCGTGCAATACAAAATGTGGGATCTGGTACCCAATCCGCAATACGTTGCCAATCCGGTTAAAGGATCGATCCATAATAAGGGTGGGGCCGTTGATATCACCTTGGTCGATCTAAACGGTTCGGAACTCGACATGGGCACCGATTTCGATTATTTCGGTAAAAAAGCATACCACGACATGCTGGATTTGCCCGATACCGTGCTGCAAAACCGTCGATTGCTAAAAAATACCATGGAAGCAAACGGGTTTTGGTCCATCCGCACCGAGTGGTGGCATTATAACCTGCAGGGAGGGTCAAAACAAAAAGTGGCCAATTTCAAATGGCCTTGCCCAACGGAACCGTAATCCTTATTCTACGGTAAAAAAGAACGACCGCCGTTCTTGACTGACGTTTTCAACCGAATAACCTACACCGCATTTCGTGAGTCCGAGATAATCATCACGCCCTGAAACGGGATAGTTGTCAAGAAGTTCGGTATTCAGGTTCCCATTACGTAAACGAACGGGTTCTAACCAACTCAACACATAATCCCCCGGCGCTAATGCGACCAGTCCGACCCGGTATTCGAATTCGGCTTCGCTAGCTGCAATCGGGGCGATGGCAATCAATTCCGACTCCGGACAAGCACCTAGAACATCCGTACTGCCAATCGAAGCGATCGCACTGAATTGGTCAAGGGCTTCTTCGGTATTGCTAAAATCGTCGCCCTGAACGAGGCGCATCACACTGATGATGTCGCGGGTCGAGGGCTCCATGCTGGGTACCGAATCACCGGTATCCGAATTGACCAGCATTGAAGAAACCTTGCCATTGATCCAGAGGGTATCATTGACGGCATAGGTAAAGGCTTCTGAAATTCGGACTTTGAAAGCGTTGCGTTCCAATGAGGGGCCGATCAATTCATCTGCGGGATCGCAAAGTGCGGCCAAGAACAAAGGGGTAGTGGCCAAAAGCAATCCGAGTTTCCGTTTCGTTTGTTTCATTTTCATGTCGTTTATGCATTGAACAATCCTGAGATGGCGAACCCCTACCCAAGGTGGTTTACCAAAAGGTAAAGTTTGGGTTAAGAATCTTCTTTGGGTCTGGTTCGGATTTTGGGTTGGATGGGAATCCAAATCTCTTCTTCCGACTCGGGATCGTTGTTTTTGTAGTTGGGTCCCAATACTTCAAAATGGGGCCGGTCATCAAGTACAAAGGCCGAATTCGGAAGCCATACTGCATAAATGTATTGGAATATGGACGGGTCGGCACTGGATCCTTTGTAATCAAAAACCGCATACGATCCGCCTGCGAGATCGAAGGATCGCATCCCATCCGGAATCCCTTCATAGGTTGAGACTTCGACCGCCGCCCATTTTTCGAAAGTCCGCATCGGATCAAAACGCTCATAAAAATCGATCGGATAAACCTGTAGGGAGTATTTATCGGTTCCGAGGCGTTGACTTACTTCCCGTATCCGAGGACCGAAGCCACCCCATAAGCTTGCCGTGGTATTTTGGGCCACGCTCATGACCATTGACATACCGATCAGTTTTTTGGGGCTTAGGGTTTCAATTCTGGGTTCCATCGGTTTGTTTCAAATGGTGGTAACAGGCAAAGATGGTTTTCATCTCCTTGAGCATTTCCGGGGATAACCCGACCTTACGATCTTTTTTAGGGCCTTTGAAGGTAATCGTCACTTCCTTTTCCGACGCTGAAAGGGCCTCGAAAAGCCTGATGAAATTTTCGGTATTCGTCTCAATGGTGCAGTACTCAAACCCGTTATCATTGGTTTTGACCCAGTTCAAGAAATAGTCATGATCCATTGCATCGACGGTCATTCGTATCTCCTCAATACCAAGGGTAGGCCGTCCATTGGTATAATTGACCATTTCAAGATGCAGATCTTGCGAAGTATTAATGAACAAATAGAGATAGGCTCCGCTTTTTTCTTTTTTGGTCACTGCTTTGAAATTCGCATCAGGTTCGATAAATAGTGCGCCTTTGTCGCGGCTCAATTTCAATCGATTGGCGGTTAAAAGGCTATCGGTTATCCTTATCGTATCGGCTTTGGGGATGTTGAAATACTGCAAGCCTTCCAAATAAGCGATATGTCTTGTCAGCTTCGCTTCGAAATCGCGGTCTTTGGCCATGCTGAGCACGCCGTTCAGGCTTTTCACAAAAGCATCCCGTTTGGCCGGGGTGGCAGCATCCACGGTTTTCATTAAAGAGTTATAGGTCAACTCCGCCAAGCGTTGGTTCTTCCGCTGGGCTTGTATTGGGTTTAGCACGCCAAGCAGCAACAGGTATAAAAAGAATCTCATAAGGAAGTCAATGGTGTTCGTTCGGTGTTGAAGATACGCAAATTGTAGCGTGTCGAATGCGTCAGTGGTTTATTTTGGCACAACTTAAGACCAAGCGATTTCCATTAGCATCCGTGGTAAAGAACAAGTAGGCCGAACCTCCATCGGCAATGCGGTGTTTCTTGCGTATTTGGGCTACGTTGATCGGGAAGTTCCGGGTGCTGATATTCGCTTTTTGATACGGAAGGTTCCGCATGGCCTCTTTGCTATAAGGGTAGGTAGCTACTACTTTAAAACGCCTGCCCGGAAAATCGATCAAGGAGTCACTGGTATACAAATGGGAGTGTTCCGCTATTTTGCTAAAGGTGAACCGCTTGGCGATCGAACGGAAGCCACCGGATTTCATAAGTGCGGCATGGGGCTCGTACAAGTAGGTTTTCGGTAACGCGTAACGTACCTCGGCCAAGTCCTCTTCCTCTTGGGTGAAGCGGAATTCGATTGCCTTGTCTTGACCGAGGTTTATGGCAACGATGTTCGGAGCATCCGCATGCCCTTTTTGCAACACCCAAAGCAATTCCTTCACTTCGTTTTCCAAGGCGACCACGTAAATCGTTACTACATGATCCAATTCCCGCAACCCTTGTTTGATATCAAGCAGGGGAGAGGTCTTTACCAAAATCGATTCGGCATGTGTAAAAAGTAGAGACAAACGTTCCGGTACATTGGGCATACAGTCTTTTAAAAAATACACCTTATTGGCACTGGCATCCCGTCGTGATGGATCGACATAAATCCAATCGAATGGGGTTGGGTCGTCTGCTAGGACTTCAAAACCATCCTTGGCAAAACAATCGACGTTCGAAATGTTAAGCATGCTGAAATTATGGGCAGCGACCTCAGAGAGCTCGGGGTTACTTTCACAATGGATGACCGTTTCGAATCGTTGTGCGAAAAAGTAACAATCGACACCGAGTCCACCGGTAAGATCGATCAATCGTTTTCCTTCGATGAGAGAGGCTTTGAAAAGAGCGGTCGCTTCGGAACTACTTTGTTCGATATGCACCTTCTTCGGATAATAGATCTTCGCGCTATCGAACCATGTAGGCAACTTCTTGCGACAGCGTTTTTTGCCTTCTAGCTGCTCGGCCAGCTCTTGCTGCGAAACCGATTCGAAAATCGGTTTCTTCAATAAAACTGACATGATGTCAGTGTTCCAATTATTTAATATAAATTCTTGTATTCCAGTATTTAAAATACTTTTATTCAAAGCAATACTATAGGTTTTTAGTGAACTTCCGCACAAAGGTGTTTTCCGCTAAGAATTCCTTTAAAATCACCTTGATGGCGGTGTATCCGGGTACGGCGATGACCATGCCCACGACCCCGAACAACAGTCCTGCGATAATGATGACCAAGAAGATTTCCAAAGGATGCGACTTGACCGAATTCGAGAATATTATGGGTTGTGAAAAGAAGTTGTCGATCAATTGGCCGATCGCCAAACCGATGAGAACGTAGGTGGCTTTGGGTAAGATAACGGTGCTGAAATCGGCACCCAGATAACTGGTCATGGTCAGGGTGACCATGATGACCCCACCGATAATCGGACCAACATATGGAATGATGTTGAACAGGGCACACAAGAAGGCAATGACGATGGCATTTTCAACACCAACGATCAACAAGGTGACCGTATAAATGACGAACAGGATGAACAGTTGCAATAAGATGCCACCGAAATACCGTGACAATAGGTTGTTGATCTTATCGATCGATTTGACCAAATTACCTTCCCGGTTATCGGGCACGAATATTAGCAGTCCGTTTTGAAAGAGCTTGCTGTCTTTCAAAAAGAAAAAAGAGATGAAGAGTACGGAAAACAATCCGATACTGAAATTGCTCAACACACTGATGAAGGAGTTCAGGAAATTCGGAATAAAGTTCAAGTTCAAGCCTTCAAGGACGCTCTTTTCCAATTCGGAATCCTGTAGCATTTCATTGACGTTGGCAGGGGTGGCCCCGAAGTAATCGACGATCTGGAGGTAAAGGGTATTGATATTCTCCTTCAAATCCTCAATACTCAACAACGACAGGTTACGACTCTGTTCGTTGATCAAGGGGATGAACAAGGCCAAGATGCCTATGAAAACGGCCAACATCAGTCCCATGGCCACGATGACCGCCAGGGTATTCGGAAATTTCAGTTTCCGCCTCAAAAAGAGCACAATGGGCCGCCCCAATAAGGCGATAACCGCTGCAATCGCCAGATAGGCCAGAACCGAACGTATTTGATATAAAAAATAGAAGCTAAGTACGATGGCCGTCAGGATGAAAACAGCGCGTAAGATGCCATTGGTTATGGTGTTGGATTTCATATCGGTCAGGATTTAAAAACGTAATCAATAATGTTGGCCCCCATCCGCAAGGCCCGTAACCTCACTTCTTCAGGGTCGTTATGTACCGCTGGGTCTTCCCAGCCATCACCTAGATCACTTTCAACGGTGAACAAAAGCAACAAGCGGCCTTGATCGATTATCCCGAAGGCTTGGGGACGTTGCCCATCGTGTTCATGGATTTTGGGCAGGCCTTGGGGGAAATCGAATCGTTGGGTAAAAAGCGGATGGTCGCTACCCAATTCGATCAATTCCTTATCCGGGAAGACTTTCACCAGTTCCTTTCTGAAATAAGGTGCCAGGCCATAATTGTCGTCAACATGCAAAAAGCCTCCCGATAGGAGATAGGTACGCAGGTTTTCGGCTTCTTCCGCGCTAAAAAATACATTGCCATGCCCGGTCATATGCAGGTACGGATATTGAAAGATGGTCGGGCTTCCGACTTCGACGGTAACCGGCTCCGGGGCGATGCGCGTATCGATCTCGCTATTGCAAAACCGGATCAGGTTCGGCAAAGCGGTCGGATTCGAGTACCAATCGCCTCCTCCGCCATACTTTAAGATGGCCAGTTCTTGTCCCGATATCTGGAACATCACAAAAAAAGTTAAAATCAAAGTCCAGTCCGTAAGTTGCCGCATAAGGATTCGAATAATTAAGCAATTCAAATGTACAGTAATCATGGTTAAGAAAATCGTAATTCCCGTAGTTGTATTCGTTGCAATGACCACAACGGCCTTTTTAAAGGTCAAGGAAGTTGAGGATAAGCGCACTGAAAATACCGCGGTTGAGGCGGTGTATGCCCCCGTTGTAGTCTTGGAACTGTTCACTTCCCAGGGTTGTTCGAGTTGCCCACCTGCCGATGTGGTACTCGACGAATTGAAAGATCGTTATCCGTTAGAGGTGTTCGCCCTTTCCTACCATGTCGACTATTGGAACTATATCGGTTGGGAAGACCCCTTTAGTAAATCAAGCTATACCCAAAAGCAGCGCTTTTACAACCGCAAATTCAAATACCGCAGCAATTACACCCCGCAATTGGTGGTGAATGGAAAGGAACACTTCGTAGGATCGAATAAAGCCAAGGCCTATGCCAAGGTGGATCAGTATGCTTCTTTGAAGTCGCCCAATCAATTGGCCATAAAAGCGACGGCCACCGAGGCAGGTAGCATCAGCTTCGAGTACGAAATCGAAGGTCCCATAGATGCGAAACAATTACGGGCCGTCTTGGTGTTGAACGAACGGACCACCGTGGTCAAACGTGGGGAAAACCGAAACCGCACCCTTAAAAACAGCAATATCGTTGTGGCCGAAACCTATATCAAGGACTTGGCCCCGGCTGGCAAGGCGAGCATCCGGATTCCGCCTATAGTAGGTAAGAATGAAGCCTTGACCCTCATGCTTTTTACCGAAACCGAAGTCCTCGACATTACGGCTGCCGCAAAAAAATCGTTGTGAGCTTCAACTATTGATCATGGCTATCGTACTGCAAGCGACGATTGCCGCTGTTTCGGTACGTAACCGGTTTTTGCCCAAAGATATCGGTAGGAAGCCGGCATTGAGGGCATGGTCAACCTCTGGTTTTGAGAAATCGCCTTCAGGGCCGATTAAGATGACGATGTCTTTATCGGCCGCGGCCCGACGTTTCAATTCCATCTTTTCACCTTCATGACAATGCGCGATGAATCGAAGATCCCCTTCGACATCTTTCAAAAAATCGGAAAGGGGCGTCAGGGGGTTCAGTTTGGGCAAATAAGTCTGAAGCGATTGCTTCATGGCCGTCTCCAGGACTTTTTGCAGCCGTGGTTCTTTCAAGGCCTTTCGTTCGGAATGGTCACATAGGATAGGAGTGATTTCATCAATGCCTATTTCCGTGGCCTTTTCCAAAAACCATTCAAATCGATCGTTCATTTTGGTTGGGGCCACTGCCAAATGCAAATGGTGAAGCCTCGGAATGGTCTTCACTTCGTCGATCAATTGGGCCTTGCATTTTTTCGGGTTCGCTTCCAAAATCTCCGCTTCGAAACGATATCCTTTACCGTTGGTGATCGTTAAGGTGTCACCGGGGTTTTTGCGTAGTACCCTGACGATATGCTTGCTTTCGGCTTCCGAAAAAAAGAACTGTTTGAAACTGCCATCCAAAGACGGGTTGTAGAATAATTGCATGCTGTACGCTTTTAGGCCAATTTTAGGCCGCGATTCCGACTGCTAAGTTAACCACTGATTTTGTATCGCGCCCTTGCGGCGATATCCTGCTTGCTGAATTCACCATTCAGGAATTTCAAATACCCAACGATACCGATCATGGCCGCGTTGTCGGTGCAGTAGGCAAATTTAGGGATGTAGGTCTGCCACCCCCTTTTTTCGGCATCTTTCAAACGTTGCCGTATACCTGAATTCGCCGCGACCCCACCGCCAATCGCAACTTGGTTGATTCCGGTTTCCGCAACCGCCTTTTCCAATTTATCCATCAAAATGTTCAAGATGGTGTATTGGATCGACGCACAAATGTCATCGATATGGGTCTTGATGAAATCGGGGTCTTTTTTGGTATTCTTTTGGATGAAATAGAGGATGCTGGTCTTGAGTCCACTAAAGCTGAAATTCAAGCCTGCTACCTTGGGTTTTGGAAATGGGAATGCTTTTTCATTGCCGTTTTGGGCCTTCTTGTCGACCAATGGGCCACCAGGATAGGGTAAACCCAATAACTTGGCACTTTTATCGAATGCTTCGCCAACGGCGTCATCAAGGGTTTCACCGAGTACCTCCATTTCGAAATGATCGTCGACTTTGACGATTTGCGTATGTCCGCCACTGATGGTCAAGGCCAAAAAGGGAAAATTCGGGGCACGCTGGGCTTCATCACGAATGAAATGGGCAAGGATATGGGCTTGCATGTGGTTGACCTCGATCAGGGGAATGCCCAAGCCCAGGGCCATCGATTTGGCAAAGGAAGTTCCGACCAGCAGGGATCCCAATAGACCCGGGCCTCTGGTAAAGGCTATGGCCGAGAGTTGATTTTTAGCGATATTTGCTTTGGCCAAAGCCTGATGCACAACGGGAACGATATTTTGCTGGTGCGCCCTTGAAGCCAATTCAGGGACCACACCTCCATATTGCCGATGTATTTCTTGGGTCGCGACAACATTGCTGAGCACTTCGTCGTTACAAAGGACAGCTGCCGAAGTGTCGTCGCAAGAGGATTCAATGGCCAGGATATAAATATTTTGGTTTTCCACCGCTTTTGGAACAAAAATTGAAACGCAAAGATAAACCGTAAAGCCCTATCAAAAAACTAAGAAAAATACTGGTTCGTCTTTTGTTGGCGCTTTTGCTGCTTTTTGTTCTGGCGACCATCGTGTTTTCACTTCCGGTGGTGCAAACCGGCTTGGCGAAAAAGGCTACGGATGGATTGAATGCGGAGTTCGGTACCAACATCCAGATCGATAGGGTACAGATCACCCCGTTCAACCTCAATGCGAACATCAAGGGCATCTATGTCGAAGACTACAGGCAAGACACCCTTATTTACATCCAAAAATTAACGACCTCCGTGTTGAGTGCCCGAAATATGATCAATGGGGACTTGGAGTTCGGCGATATCGAAGTCGACAACTTGCTTTTGAATATGAAGACCTATAAGGGTGAAACCGATACCAATCTTGATGTCTTCGTCGATAAGTTGGACGATGGACAACCTCGAAAACCCGGTACTCCTCCCTTTTTGATGACCACTGCGTCGATCCAGATCAACGATAGCCAGTACCGTTTGTATGATGAGAACCTTGAGGTACAGGAGGTCTTGTATTTCGACCAACTTGCCGTTTCGGCTTCCGATTTCCAGATTCTGGGCCCCGATGTGACCATGCAGATCGATGCCCTTTCATTGATCGACAAACACGATATCCGTTTGGAACAGCTCACTACGAGTTTTTCCTATACCAAACAACATATGCGATTCGATTCGTTGACGATTCGAACGCCCGAATCTTCCTTGCATGGAAGACTGCATTTCAATTATAACCGAGAAGATTTTTCAAGCTTTCTCGATAAGGTCAAAGTCGATGCGGAATTCATTGATTCAAAGGTTTCGTTCAATGAGGTGAACCGATTTTACAATGAGTTCGGAGCTGACAAGACCGCCACCTTTTCTACCAAGGCTTCGGGGGTCTTGAACGACATCACCTTTACCGATTTGGTCTTGTTGTCAGGCAATACCGGGGTGAGGGGCGATTATCGTTTTCGAAACCTATTCAATGCCCAGGCCCCATTTATCATGAACGGAGACATGGAAAGTGTCACCTCAAGCTATTACCAGCTTCGCGGCTTGTTGCCCGAGATTTTAGGAAAGAGCATCCCGACCTCCTTTCAAAAATTCGGTCAGTTCACCATACGGGGTACTTCGGAAATCACGGAAAGCTCCATAGATGCCCAGATCAATCTAAGTACGGCCATCGGTAGCAGTTACTCCGACCTTCAGATGACCAATATCGATAATATCGACGATGCTTCGTATCGCGGGTTCATCTCCTTGATCGATTTCGATCTCGGGACTTTTATCGACAATAACAAATTCGGAACGGCCACCTTGGACGTCAATGTCGAAGGCAAGGGCTTTATCGCCGAGTATTTGAATACGGAGGCCATCGGTGAAGTCTATAAGATGGAATTCAACAACTACGAATACCAGAACACCAAGATTTCGGGTATTTTGAAAGATGAGCTTTTTGACGGTTCGCTGATCTGTAACGATCCCAACCTTAGATTCGATTTCAAGGGGTTGGCCGATTTCAGTTCCAATCGAAGTGAGTTCAATTTCAGGGCCGATGTCGATTATGCCAATTTGAAACAATTGAATTTCATCAACGATAGCATTTCGATTTTTAGGGGTAACATCAATATGGATATTGCCGGCAATACCCTTGATAATCTCGATGGGGAATTACAGTTCACCAATACCGCCTATCAAAACAAGAACGACACCTACTTTTTTGAGGATTTTGCCATTTCATCGACTTTTGAACAGGATTCCATCCGCAATATCCAGATCATATCACCTGATATCATCACCGGGTACATGAAGGGGTATTTCAAAGTGAACGAGTTGGGGCGGTTGTTCCAGAACTCCATCGGAAGCATTTATACCAACTACCGGCCCTATGAAATTTCGGATGGCCAACACATGAATTTCAACTTTAGGATCTACAATAAGATCGTCAACATCTTCTTTCCAGAAGTGAGTTTCGGCCCGAACACCTTCATCAGAGGGGATATCGTCGCCGATAAAGGGGATTTTAAATTGACCTTCAAATCACCTGGCATCGAGGCATTCGATAATGGACTTGACGGTATCGAGCTCAAGATCGACAACAAGAACCCCTTGTTCAACACCTACCTCTCCGTTGAGAATATGTCGACCATTTATTATGATGTACAAGACTTCAGTTTGATCAACACTACCTTGAAGGACACGCTGTTCTTTAGAACGGAGTTCAAAGGGGGTAGTCAATTCAATGATCGTTATAACCTTAATTTTTACCACACCTTCAACGAAGAGAATAAATCGGTTATCGGTTTGAAACGATCCGATATTAGTTTCAAAGACAACATCTGGGTCTTGAACAAGAACGGGAATAACCGGAACAAAGTCATCTTAAACCGTACTTTGGATAGCATCCAAATCCAAGAGATCGTGATGGACAACAACAACGAAGAACAGATACGACTTCGTGGTGAACTCGCCGATTCGACCTACAAAGACCTGGAGTTGCAATTCAAGATCGTTTCCCTCGATAAGATCACCCCAGAAATCGATAGTTTGCGCTTGGGTGGCGAGGTCAACGGCTTTTTGAACGTGCTGCAAAAGGATGGAAAATACCTGCCATCATCTAGTCTTGACATAACCGATTTTTCGGTCAACGATTTGGTCATGGGGGATATGGAAGTGGTGATTTTCGGTAATAATGACCTAAGCGAATTCGGTGTCAATACCTGGCTTAATCAGGAGGGTACCGAGCGCTTTAGTCTGAACGGGAATCTGTTCAATGATCCGGACCGGACCACGGTCGATCTGCAAGCCTCTTTCACCGAATTCGACCTCACGCCTTTTGCCCCCTTGGGAGAGGATGTCATATCGAACATCAGGGGCTATTTGAACGGGAATGCCCGGATTACCGGTGCGGCCGAAAACCCGGATATCAACGGCACCCTAACTTTGAACGAGGCCGGTCTGGGAATCCCGTATTTGAACGTCGACTATGAATTTTCCCCCTTGTCGCGTATTCGCTTGTTCGATCAAACCTTTTATTTCGAGAATATCGGTTTGACCGATAGTGCGGAACGTACTACGGGTATTTTGGACGGAACCATCAGCCATACCGCTTTTGGGGATTGGGATCTCGATTTGAATATGGATACTGATGGTGAACGCTTGATGATCTTGAATACCGACTACGATGAGGAAGCCTTGTATTACGGTAAAGGTTTTGTCAACGGTTCAGGAAGGATCCATGGGCCGACCACAGCCTTGAATATCGAATTCGATGGTGCCACGGCACGGGGAACGGAATTAAAGATCCCGTTAAGCGACCTTACCAGTGTCGGGGATTACTCCTTTATCAATTTTATCGAAAAGAACAAGGGGACGACCATTGATGAGGAGCGGGTGCTCGACGACTATGAAGGCATTGAAATGGCGTTTGACCTTGCGGTCACCCCGGAAGCCGAGGTCGAGATCGTGGTCGATCCACAGACCGGAAGCTCGTTGAAGGGAACGGGTGAGGGGCTATTGTTGATGGAGATCAATACGAACGGGAAATTCAACATGTACGGCGAATTCGTCGTGGTGACCGGAAAATACAATTTTAAACGGGGCGGGGTGATCGATAAGACGTTCACCGTGCGCCCTGGGGGTACCATTCTTTGGGAAGGCGATCCCTTAGCGGCGCAATTGTCATTGGATGCCGTCTATGCGCTCAATGCGAACCCGGCGCCATTGCTCGATGATCCGAGTAGCTCACGTCGAAGTATCCCCACCGAGGTAGTAGTGCGCTTGGAAGGAGAGCTGGAAAGTCCGACCATTGATTTCGATATTGAATTTCCAGGAACCAGCTCTGTCATCAAATCCGAGTTGGAATACCGGTTGCAAGACCCGACTATCAAGAGTGATAACGCCTTTTTCCTATTGGCCCAAGGAACTTTCGTCAATAGGATCAGTCAGCAAGCCGTGACCGGAAACTTGATCCAGACGGCCTCAGGCTTGTTGAACTCAGTCTTGGGCGGTGGCAACGACAAATTCAATTTCGGGCTTTCATATGAGCAAGGCTATACCGCTTCTGAAATAGATACCGACGACCGTATCGGGGTCAGCGTGTCGACCCAGATTTCCGATAAGATTTTATTGAACGGTCGGGTAGGGGTGCCGGTCGGGGGAGTCTCCGAGACCGTTGTGGCCGGTGACGTCGAAGTACAGATCTTATTGAATGAAGAAGGCACCCTGAGTGCCAAGATCTTCAATCGTGAGAATGAAATCAACGAATTCCTAGCCGAACGCCAAGGGTACACCCAAGGGGTTGGATTATCGTATCAGGTTGATTTTGAAGACTTCAATGATCTGTGGCAACGTATTTTCAAGAAAAAACAAGACAGTACCACTGTGAAAAAGCCACCTACGCAACAACAAAATGTGATGGGGCAAGACAGTTTGATCCGATTTTACGCGAAAAAGCCATCAATCCGGCAATAAATCCTACGATTTCGTCTATTTTTTGTACAATAATTTTACGAAATCGTTTGAGGATTTTAGATACCCTAAAATAAGCGATAGCGCATTTTTTAATTGAAAGAAGTTCACTAGTTTTGATCTCTTAAAATTTACTATGGCCAACAAAATCAGGAAAGTAGCCGTATTGACGTCAGGAGGGGACTCACCGGGAATGAACGCGGCGATTCGATCCGTAGTACGTACTTGCGCCTTTATGGAGTTGGAATGTGTGGCGGTCTACAGAGGATATCAGGGCATGATCGATGGGGATTTTAAGGAAATGAACGCCCGTAGTGTCAACAACATCATCAATAAGGGGGGCACGATACTGAAATCGGCCCGTTGTGAGGATTTCAGGACGCCTGAAGGAAGGAAAAAAGCCCATGAACAATTGGTCAAGGCCGGCATCGATGCCTTTGTGGTCATCGGGGGTAATGGGAGTTTCGCAGGAGCCCTTAAATTCAATGAGGAATTCAATTTCCCGGTTATGGGGATACCGGGTACGATCGACAACGACATTTTAGGTACTTCCTTTACCATAGGTTTCGATACGGCCATCAACACCGTGGTCGAAGTAATCGATAAGATACGTGATACCGCCAGTTCGCACAACCGCTTGTTCTTTATCGAGGTCATGGGCCGCGATGTGGGGCATATCGCCTTGAACGCAGGAGTAGGTGCCGGGGCAGAGGAAATTTTGATCCCTGAACAAAATCTTGGCTTGGAACGACTTCTCGATTCCTTGAAACGAAGTAAGAAATCAGGGAAATCATCAAGTATCGTCATCGTTGCCGAAGGCGATAAGACCGGTAAAAACGTTTTCGAACTCAAAGAATACGTAGAAGAGCATTTGCCGATCTATGATGTTCGGGTTTCCGTTTTGGGCCACATGCAACGCGGGGGTAACCCAACCTGTTTTGATCGGGTATTGGCCAGTAGAATGGGGGTTAAATCGGTCGAGGCCCTTTTGGAAGGAAAAACCAATTATATGGTAGGAGTCCGTGACACCAAACTCATCTTGACACCCATCAGTGAGGCGATCAAGGCACATACCGAAATTGACGCGGAACTCATCAGGGTTTCTGATATAATGACTACATAATCATAACTTAAAATAAAAAGATAATGTCACAAGTAAAAATAGGGATTAACGGATTTGGAAGAATTGGCCGTTTGGTCTTTCGGGCCAGCGTAAAACGCGACAATGTTGAAGTGGTCGCCATCAATGATTTGTTGGATGTCGAGCATTTGGCCTACCTATTGGAATACGATTCGGTACATGGCCGTTTCGATGGCACCGTTGAAATCAAGGACGGCCATTTGGTCGTTAACGGCAAGACCATCAGGATTACCGCCGAAAGAGACCCGAAAAACCTGAAATGGGATGAGGTCGGAGCTGACATCGTTGCAGAATGCACCGGAATATTCACCACTTTGGAAACCGCCCAATACCATATTGATGGCGGCGCTAAAAAAGTGGTTATTTCAGCACCTTCGAAAGACGCACCCATGTTCGTTATGGGTGTGAATCACCACGAAGCCAAAGCAAGCGATACCATCGTTTCGAACGCTTCCTGTACGACCAACTGTCTTGCCCCTATGGCCAAGGTCTTGAACGACAACTTCGGTATCGAAGAAGGATTGATGACTACAGTACACGCCACCACCGCAACACAAATGACCGTTGATGGGCCATCAAGAAAAGACTACCGCGGTGGTCGAAGTGCCATGATCAACATCATTCCGGCTTCTACCGGTGCGGCGAAAGCGGTCACCAAGGTAATACCTGCCCTTCAAGGCAAATTGACCGGGATGGCCTTTAGGGTTCCTACTGCTGACGTTTCCGTTGTCGATTTGACGGTTCGACTCGAAAAGGAAACTTCTTATGAAGAAGTCAAAAAAGCGTTCAAAACCGCTGCCGAAGGTGATTTGAAAGGCATTTTGGGGTATACCGAGGAACCGGTGGTTTCCCAAGATTTCGTTTCAGACAGCAGAACCAGCATCTTTGATGCCGGAGCGGGAATCGAATTGAATTCGAAGTTCTTCAAGTTGATTTCGTGGTACGATAACGAAGCTGGATTTTCAAACAAAATGTTGGACCTCGCTTCGCACGTCGCCAATCTGTAAGATTTTTACCCAACGTATTCCTGAAAATTAGGCCTAAAATCCTTATTTTCAGGAATATTTATTTATAGCACCAACCCATGGTTTTAATTGTAGATAGTGGCGCCACTAAGTCGGACTGGATCGCCCTTGACGAAAACGGTGAACAACTATTCAATACCCAGACCTTAGGTCTTAGTCCGGAAGTGTTGACCGAACCCGTGATCAAAGACCGTCTTGCCAATAACTTCGAGCTTTCAAAGAATAAGAACGACGTCACCCAACTCTATTTTTATGGTGCCGGTTGCGGTACGGATCGTATGAAGCAGTTCTTGAAAAACATCTTTACCGATTTTTTCCCGAATGCGAAGGCCGAAGTCCATGAGGACACCTATGCGGCTATCTACTCGACGACCAAAATCGGGCATCAGGGCATCGTTTGCATCTTGGGTACCGGATCGAACTGCAGCTATTACGATGGGCACCAGCTCTTTCAAAAAGTCACCTCCTTGGGTTACATTTTGATGGATGACGGCAGTGGTAATTTTTTCGGGAGGAAGTTATTGAGGGACTATTATTTTCACAAAATGCCGCAAGACCTTGGTATGAAGTTCGCCAAAGAATATGAGTTGGACGCCGATGTGATCAAAGAACACCTCTACAAACAACCGAACCCGAATACTTATTTGGCCACTTTTGCACGCTTTATCATAGAAAATAAGGACCACCCTTATTGCAGAGGGGTCATCGACAAAGGCTTTCAACAGTTCGTGAACAACTACATCATGCAATTCGAACTTGCCACAAAAGTGCCGATTAATTTCGTGGGCAGCATCGCACATTTCCTACGCGAGGAATTGACCACGGTGATCGAACGCAACGATTTGATTTTAGGGGTTATCCGACAACGCCCTATCGAAGGCTTGGTCGAATTCCATAAAGACACTATTTAACGGCGATCATCGAAATTTCGACATTGACGAATTTCGGTAGGTTGGCGACTTCCACAGTTTCCCGAGCAGGTGCGGTTTCCGCATCGAAATACGCTCCATAGGCTTCGTTGATTTCTGCAAATTGATGCATATCCTTAATGAAGATCGAAGTCTTGACAACATTGTCGAAGCCCATACCAGCAGCTTCTAGGATCGCTTTGAGGTTTTCCATGGATTGACGGGTCTCTTTTTTGATATCGCCCGCTACCAAATTACCAGTACTGGGATCAATCGGGATCTGACCTGAAATATACAGGGTTCCGTTGATAAGGGTCGCTTGGTTGTAGGGCCCGATAGGCGCTGGGGCATGCGGTGTATTGATGATGCTTTTCATAAGGTGGATTTTATCGACGTATGCGTTGGCTGTTCTTATCGTATTTCAAGTCTTGTAGGATCGAACTACTGATTCCAATAAAGAAATCCCAGCGCTCGTTCCGACCGAAAGGTACCCAATTGAATCGAAGATCGAAACTTTTCAAATTGCGACTGAACCGGAATTGGGTCTGGGCAAATCCTTTGTTTACGAAATCATACCCTGAGGAAATCCCCATTTGCCATCGAGGCGATAACTCGATATCACCACCGAACATTAACGAAGCGTTGTTGATTTCGTTCTGTCTATTGGAATTCAAATAGCCCAAGGCGAATTGCACGTTCAGGTTCCAGGGGATTTTGGTACCGTAGACCGGGTTTTCGATATCCCCTTCTTCCTTTCGGGTGCTGAACTGTGTATCGAAACCTGAACCGAAGAGGTTATCGTTACGTCCGCCACTCGCCGCACGGTACGAATCACTGGCCTGTTCGCCTTCGGCCTTATCATCACGACCACCTCCTTTTTTGAAGATGCTGTTGTCAAGGGCATAACGAAGGTTCAACGAACCTCGGGTCAATCGAACAAGCCCTCCTCCCGCGTTCACGTTGAAGGTGTTGATACGACGGCCGTTATTATCAATGGTATAGGGGTCCAAGGTTCCTGAAAAGTTGATGCTCATTTTGTTGTTCAAGAGCGTGGTTCCCCCATTCATGCTGACTGGTGCCAGTTTGAGCGAATCAGCTTCAAAGTTATACGAGGTCGAAAAATTCAGGTTGCTCAATATGGGTATTTTCTTGGGTTCCAATTTGGTCGAATCCTTATCCCGTACCTTGGCTTCGATAGTGTTCTGTAGCGAAAACGTGATCGAATTCGACTTGTTGAGGCTTGGGGCACCGTTCAAAGTGCCTTCGAACCTACTGAACAACACTTCTTCACCGTCGTTATCGGTATAGGTATCGTAAAACTGTTCGAACGAGGGGGTATATGCCCACCCGATCTGGGGTCGCATGACGTGACGAATCGCTTGTATCTTTTTGTCTTCCCCGAAATTAAAAGTACCGTACAGGGTGGTTCCTACGCTAGCACTTAGGCCGTATTGGTTGTAGCGGTCAAACCCGTTGATGGTGTCCAAGACCACTTCGGTATTGCTATCCGGGTTGTCGGGATCGAGACCCCTATTGAAGGTTTCCAAGGTCCATACGTCCTCATAATTCCCGCCCACCGTTACACTGAAGTACTTGGCGACCTTGAAGTTCGTACTGATGGGCAAGGTATGGCGTGCCCCGACCCGTGCATCGTCGAACATCCTACCCGTCAGAAAATCTTCCTCATTGGTACGAATGCGGTTCTCAGCCCTTAAGTTATATTGGAAATTCAGGTTTTGGATGATGCCCTTTTTGATGCCGTCACGTTTGGCAAAAGGGAAGATCCGTTCCATACTGGCCTGCAAGGTCGGTAGGGTCAGGTTGACCTCCTGGGTATTGGTATTCTGATTGTGGGTGGCGGTCAGGCTGAAGTTCACCGATGGGTAATTCGGAAAGGTCTTTGAATACGAAATCGACGACGACAGGTTGTTGTTCTGGGTGTTCTGGACATTGATCTGGTTGAAGGAATTCGTAAAGTATTGACTGCTTCCTAAATTGACCGAAGCCGAAAATCGGGAATTCGGGTTGGCCTTCGCATCTTGACTGTGCGATATCTGGAGGTTGTAGAGCGTCGTACGCCTGAAATCATCAAACCCTTTTTGACTAAAGACCTGGTTTTCGTAACGAAAATTGACATTCCCCCGAAAGCGGTAGCGCTTCGCATAAATCGATTGGGTTCGCACACCGTAGCTTCCATTCGTGAAAAAATCACCCATGATACTTAGGTCCACATAGTCACTGATCGGAAAATAATAGCCACCGTTCTGTATGGCAAAGCCCCGGTTGGGATCTTGGGTAAACGAAGGAAAGATCAAACCCGCCGTTCGCCCTGTGGTCAGCGGAAAATAGGCAAAAGGTAACGCGATAGGGGTGGGTACGTCTACCAAATACATGTTGCTGTAACCAGCGATGATTTTCTTACCGGGTACGAATTTGGCCTTCCGGACCCGGATGTAATAATCCGGGTCGACGGTATCTTTCGAAGTGGTGAGTTTGCCATCCTTCAAAAAATACACCGAGTCGTTTTCCTTTTTCGTGACCTCGGCCAGTACTTTCATGGCATCGGCCCCAAAGGAGCCCAACCCGGCCTGCTGCTCGGTGCGCGAATTCCAGATGAGGGCCCGTTCCGTATCGAAATTAAAACGAATGGAATCGGGGATCACGATTTGATCCCCTTGTTTGAAATAGGGCAGTTGGGTGTAGGTGCCCGTTGAGTCTTTGATACGACCGGCATAGACCTCGTTTTTCACATAATCCATGACGATTACACCCGCTTTCAATTCGATGTCTTGATAGTAAATTTCGGCTTCGTCGTAGAGGTAGATTTTTTGTTCTTTTCTACTCAAACGAACATAGTCCTTCGCCTTGTATCGGATCTTATCGAGAAGGACGCCCTGTTTTTTGGACGTGGTATCGGTCAGGGTGCTATCCGCTTTGAGGCTGGGATTTAGGGTTTCCGGAAGTAAAACCGGGGCACTGATGGTATCGGTAATCGCCTTGACCGGTAGTGGAACCACCTTGTCTTCTTGAGCGCTCATACTGAGGGTTCCAAACACAAATAGGAGGACCAAAAGAAACCGATGTTTGTTTGCGTGCAACGTGATAAGTCCTATTTTTGTAGCAGGTTGGCCTAATTTTTGAAGCCAAACTTACATATATTTTTTGTTCTGTTCCTTGGGCGTTACGATTATTTTAACCAAGGCAGAACGCTCAAAACCGGCAGTGTCCATGATTAAATCCAAGTTGGCGACCTTCCTATTTTTTGGGGTCTTTTTCATCTCTAGCGCATTCATCAAAAATGGTACCGAAACGGATCAAATGCAAAAATTCGTTGTCGTTCTGGATGCTGGGCATGGCGGGCATGATCCGGGGAACCTGGGTAATGGATATCTTGAAAAGAACATTGCCCTTGCCATCGTTTTGGAGGCCGGTAGGTTATTGGAACGTCAAGACGATGTGACCGTCATCTACACCCGTAAGGACGATACTTTTATCGACTTGTATAAAAGGGGTAAAATCGCCAATGATGCCAAGGCCAATCTCTTCGTATCCGTCCATTGCGACTCCCATAATTCGGATGCCTTCGGTGCAGGTACCTTTGTTTTGGGGCTGCATGCCAATAAGCAGAATTTCGAAGTGGCAAAAAAAGAGAATTCGGTAATCTATCTCGAAGATAATTATGCCGACAACTACGCCCAATACGACATCAATTCGCCTGAATCGGTCATCGGCCGTACCATCATGCAGGAGGAATATTTGGAATCGAGTATCGAGTTGGCCAAATTGATGCAACAAAACTTCACCAAAAAATTGACGCGAAAAGACCGTAAGGTCAAACAAGCCGGCTTTATCGTACTGCACCAGACCTTCATGCCCAGTGTATTGGTGGAGACCGGGTTTTTAACGAACAAAACGGAGGGGGCTTACCTGAACTCCAAAAAAGGGCAGAAAGAGATGGCAACCGCCATGGTCAACGCCATTTTAAGCTTTAAGGACGGGGTCGATGCGAACGTGATCGCATTCGACACCCCAACACCGGAACCGGAAGAGGTGGTGCAAAAACCAAAGGAAACGGTCGAAGCACCGAAGGAGCAGGTTGAAAAAACGGTCGAGACACCTAAGGACCAAGTGGAAGAAAAGGTTGGTGAAACCGAAACGGCCACCAAGCCTGATTCCGTTAAACCGGATACTAAAGAACCCGAGGAAGTCACGGTCCCAAAACCCAAGATAAGGGTGAAAAGTACGATCGGCTATAAAATCCAGCTGATGGCCAGTGGTAAAGAGGTGCCTTTGAGACCCGAAAATTTCAATGGCCTCAGCATTATCTCGAAAGAACCCTACAAAAACCTGTTCCGGTATATGTATGGCAATGCCACCTCCTACCAAGGTGCCAAAAAATTGAAAGAGTTCGCTGACTCGAAAGGCTACACTTCATCTTACATCGTCGCTTACCGTGATGGGGTCCGTATTCCGTTGGCCGAGGCCATAAAATCTGAGGCGAGCCAGTAGAACGGTGTAAATTTTTCCTAATTTTGTTGGAAACCGAAAACCAGATCTTTTGAAATTATCCAGGGAAGTCAAAACAGGTATCATCGCTTTGGTCGGTATCTTTTTGTTCATTTTAGGGTATGGTTATTTGAAATCGGCATCCATTTTCGATCAATCAAGAACCTTCTACGCGGTATACGATAACGTCCAAGGCCTTCAAAATGGAACCCAGGTTTCCTTGAACGGGCTAACTATAGGCAATGTCAGCAGCATAAAATTCAAGGATAACAGCGGGAAACTGTTGGTCACTTTCAATATCAATACGGATTTCGAATTCTCCAAGAACAGCACGATCGAGCTTTTCGATACCGGTATCATCGGTGGCAAGGGCCTGCAGATCATACAAGCATTCGACAACGCCCCAATGGCGCAGTCCGGAGATACGTTGAGAACGTTAATCAAGCCGGGATTAACGGAATTGGTACAACAAAAACTCACTCCGCTTCAAATGAAGGTGGAGGGGGCCGTTTCACATGCCGATACCTTGTTGATGAATGTAAACGATGTATTGGATGCCAAGACGAAAATGGAACTCCGCCAAAGCATTGCGGGCTTGAACGGTTCGATTAGAAGTTTCGAGACCACGACCAATGCCTTGAATGCGCTATTGGTCGAGAACAAAGAGGTGCTCGATTCATCGATTAAAAATTTCGGAACGATCACCGCGAACTTCTCTAAACTTTCGAAGACCTTATCCGAAGCTGATTTCGAAGCCACCATAAAGGGATTGCAGGAATCGCTCGACGGTTTGAACGGCGTTTTGGCCAGTATCGAAAAAGGGGAGGGAACCTTAGGAAAGCTTGCAAAAGACGAAGCGCTATATACCAACCTATCGGATGCGTCACGTCAACTACAATTGTTGTTACAGGATTTCCGTTTGAATCCGAAACGCTATGTGAACGTTTCCGTATTCGGCAAAAAACAGAAAGACTACGAGTTGCCCGATAACGACCCGGCGGCTCAAAAGGAAAACTAATGATACAATACCTTCCGAATGTACTTTTCGCGATCGCACTGATCGCTGGTATCGGTTTCTTTGTTAGGAACATTAAGAAACTTACCCGAAACATCAAACAAGGAAAGAGCGTCGATACCAGTGGCAACAGTGCCCAACGGTTGAAAAACATGGCCCTGATCGCATTGGGGCAGCAAAAAATGGTGGTACGACCTATTGCCGGGATTTTGCATATCGTCGTCTACCTTGGCTTCATCATCATAAACATCGAGGTCCTTGAGATCATTATTGACGGCTTGTTCGGCACCCACCGAATTTTTGCAAGCTTGGGGGCTTTCTATGATTTTCTGATCGGTTCGTTCGAGATTTTGGCCTTTTTGGTCATCGTTGCCGTAGTTGTCTTTTGGATGCGGCGAAACTTGATCCGGCTGCAACGTTTTATGAAGCCTGAAATGGCAGGTTGGCCCAAGAAGGACGGAAATCTGATCTTATATATCGAATTGGTCTTGATGACCCTGTTCTTAACGATGAACGCTGCGGATCTACAGTTACAACAACTGCAAGCCCCGCATTATGTGGAAGCAGGGAGCTATCCGATCAGCAAGTTCATCGCCCCTTTGTTTTCGGGCATGGGCGAAGCAAGTTTGATTATGGTCGAACGTTCGGCTTGGTGGATGCACATTCTCGGGATCTTGTTCTTTTTGAATTACCTCTATTATTCCAAGCACTTACATATCTTATTGGCTTTTCCGAACACCTATTATGGTAAGATTCGGCCAAAAGGGGCCTTCAACAATCTAGAGTCCGTTACCAGTGAGGTCAAACTGATGATGGACCCCGATGCGGATCCCTTTGCGGCTACGGGAGGTGAAGAAACCGCAGAGCCAGATAAATTCGGAGCTTCGGATGTCATGGATCTCAACCGGATCCAATTGCTCAATGCCTACACCTGTACCGAATGCGGCCGTTGCACTTCCGAATGCCCGGCAAACCAGACCGGTAAGAAGCTTTCACCTAGAAAGATCATGATGGATACTAGGGATCGTCTGGAAGAAGTAGGCAAGAATATCGATAAGAACAAGGGCACCTTCGTCGATGATGGCAAACAGCTTTTGGATGATTATATCAGTCGGGAGGAACTTTGGGCCTGCACTACTTGTAATGCTTGTGTCGAGGCCTGCCCGGTGAGTATCGATCCCCTTTCGATCATTATGGAGATGCGACGCTTTTTGGTCATGGAGCAATCAGCGGCCCCTACGGAATTGAACAACATGATGTCGAATATTGAAAACAATGGTGCTCCTTGGCCCTACAACCAAATGGACCGCCTGAATTGGGTTAACGAATAAGCAACACTATGGCAGATACATTGACGGTAAAGACCATGGAACAATTTATGGCCGAAGGCAAACAACCCGAAATCCTCTTTTGGGTAGGTTCTGCCGGTAGCTATGATGATCGCGCCAAAAAAATATCCCGGGCTTTTGTCAAGATCCTGAATAAGGCGAATGTCGATTTTGCGGTCTTAGGGCAGGAAGAGAGCTGCACCGGGGATGTGGCGAAAAGGGCAGGGAACGAATTTTTGTTCCAAATGCAAGCATTGATGAACATCGAAGTCTTGAACGGCTATGAAATCAAGAAAATAGTTACCTGCGATCCGCATTCGTTCAACACCCTGAAGAACGAATACCCTTCATTGGGTGGCCGGTACGAAGTCGTACACCATACCCAATACATTGACGAATTGATCCGATCAGGACGCTTGAAAGTAGGTAACGATACCTATAAAAACAAACGCATCACCTTTCATGACCCGTGTTATTTGGGAAGGGCGAATTCCGTTTATGATGCCCCTAGGAACGTCTTGCAAGAGACTAAAGCCGACTTGGTCGAGATGAAAAGGCACAAAAAGACCGCCTTGTGTTGTGGTGCCGGCGGAGCGCAGATGTTCAAAGAACCCGAGAAAGGGGATATGGACATCAACGTCATGCGTACCAAAGATGCCTTGGAGACCCAACCCAATATCATCGCCACTGGTTGCCCATATTGCAATACCATGATGACCGATGGTATCAAGGCCCATGAAAAAGAAGATAGTGTCAAAGTCCTCGACGTTGCCGAACTGATCGCAAATTCACTGTAGCATGTTAGTGGAATTCGAAAAATTGCCAGATACCGCACGGGTATGGATCTACCAGTGCAACCGATCGTTTACAGAACCCGAGCTGAAGGAAATCGAAGCGCAGGCCGCTGCCTTTTTGGTTCAATGGACCGCCCATGGGGCGGATCTCAAAGCCGGGTTCGAATTGCGCTACAAACGATTCCTGATCATTGGATTGGACCAGTCGATGAATGCCGCCTCAGGCTGTTCCATCGATGCATCGGTACATTTCATCCAAGCCTTGGAAAAACGCTATGACGTGGACCTTCTTGATAAGATGAACGTTTCCTACAAACAAGGGGAGTTCATCGCTTACAAGCCTCTAAAGGACTTCAAGAAGATGGCCAAAGACAAGGCGGTTTCGAAAAGTACCGTAGTATTCAATAATTTAGTGGCCACAAAGCAGGAATACCAAGAGCATTGGGAAGTACCGGCGGAAGAAAGTTGGCACGCCCGCTTTTTGTGAAGAATCTCCCAAATAATCCCTATTTCTTGGATATCTTCGATGAAATGCAATATTTTTATGTGCTATAAGTTGATTGTGTAGACAATTCATTTATGCGGAGAAACTACTTCATTGCCTTTTTTTTCCTCCTTTTTACCATTGCCAATGGACAATCGTATCCGCTGGTAACCGCCGACTCGGTAGAACAACACTCCTGGGTCGAGACCACCTATGCCGCAATGTCTTTGGAGGAAAAAGTCGGACAATTGTTCATGGTCAGTGTGGCATCGAATCAAAATTCGAAGGCGACCGGTCAAATCAAGGAATTGGTCAAAAGCCACCATCTAGGTGGGGTGATTTTTTCAAGAGGCGGACCCGTGCGGCAGGCACGACTCACCAACGCCTATCAAAAAGTGGCGAAAACCCCCTTATTGATTGGGATGGATGCCGAGTGGGGTTTGGCGATGCGCTTGGATTCGACCTTCGCTTTTCCATGGAACATGACCTTGGGGGCCGTTGGCGATAACGCACTCATCGAAGCCGTGGGTAACCGGATCGGTTATCATGCGAAGCGCTTAGGGGTCCATATCAATTTCGCTCCGGATATTGATGTAAACATCAATCCTGAAAATCCGATTATTGGAAACCGATCTTTTGGCGAAGACCCAGCGCGGGTGGCCCAAAAAGGGATCGCTTTTATGAAAGGTATGGAAGCGGCCGGGGTACTATCTTCAGGAAAGCACTTTCCCGGACACGGCGATACCGCAACCGATTCCCATAAATCGCTGCCTTTTCTTGACTTTACCAAAGCGCGACTCGATAGCGTCGAATTGTATCCGTACCGCGAATTGATCCGAGAAGGGTTGAGTAGTGTGATGGTAGCACACCTGAACATCCCCAGTCTTGAAAAACGCCCGGGCTTTCCATCCTCCCTTTCACGTCCCATCATCACCGATTTGTTAAAGAAAGAATTGGGGTTTGGTGGTTTGGTGTTCACAGACGCCTTGAATATGAAGGCGGTTGCTGAATTCGCCCCAGAGGGGGAAGTGGAACTTTCGGCATTTCTTGCGGGCAATGATATGCTTTTGATGCCCTTGAACGTCATCCAGGCCATTGAAAAAATCAAGAACGCCTATACTCAAGGAATCATTTCGGAAGCCAGGTTGGCCCAATCCGTAAAAAAGATATTACGGGCAAAGTACAAGGTAGGCCTACATCACTATCAACCCATTGAGGAGAGCGGATTGGTCGAAGACCTAAATACGATCGAGGATGCCTTGGTTTATGGCAAAGCGATTGAGAATGCCGTGTCCTTGATCAAGAACAAGGTTGGCTTGGTTCCCGTTCGAAACCTTCAGAACAAAAAGATAGCCTATGTGAAATTAGGGGATGCCGATCACACCCCGTTTTTACGGACTTTGAAGAAATATGGTCAGGTCACCGAAATCAAGGCCAAGGATATCGCCGGTTATAAAAACAAACTGAAGGCATACAACCTCGTGATCATTGGTGTCCATAAGAGTAATGAAAGTCCGTGGAAGTCACACGAATTGACCGAAAACGAAAAGTTTTGGCTTCAGGAAATCGCCCGGATGAGAACCAGCAATACCGTACTAACCGCATTTACCAAGCCCTATGCGTTGAACGACATCATCAACTTCGAATCGATAGATGCGGTATTGGTCGGTTACCAAAACAGCCAATTGGCCCAAGAAAAAGCGGCCCAAATACTATTTGGTGCCCTTCCGGCCACCGGCACTTTACCGGTCAGTATCAATTCGGAATTCCCTGTCGGGACCGGATTGACGACCAAAGCCATTGGGCGCTTGGGTTACAGCATCCCCGAACGTGTCGGCATCGATTCCGGGGCTTTGGCGCGGGTCGATAGTTTGGTGCAAAACGGATTGGATTCCTTGATGTTCCCTGGGGCACAGGTGTTGATCGCCAAAAAGGGCCGGGTGGTCTATGAGAAAAGCTTCGGAAAACCCACTTACGACACCGAAGTTCCGATTTCTTCGGACCATATTTATGACCTCGCTTCCTTGACCAAGATCCTGGGTACCTTACCGCTGATCATGAAGATGGAAGAAGAAGGCAAGATCCGGTTGAACGATACCTTCCAACAGTTGGTGCCTGCCTATGCCGAAACGGAGTTGAAAGATGTTACCGTATTGAAGGCCTTATCACATTATGGGAGGTTACCTGCCTGGATCGCCTTTTACGTCGATACCTTGGATAAAGATCGCAAACCGTCGAACGAATTTTACCGAAACACTCCCGTAGCCGGTTTTACGACCAAGGTAAGCGATGATTTGTATTTGGCGAATTATTACAAGGATTCCATTTACAACCGCATCGGTCGGCAAGAGTTGAAATCAAATCGATACCGTTACAGTGATGTGCCCTATTATGTGTTCAAAAAATATATTGAGGAAACCTATGGCAACCGTTTGGACCGGCTCGTCGATGACTTTTTACTAAAGTCTTTGGGGGCCAACAAAACGGTATATAATCCGACTGAAAAATTCGTCAAGCGCGACATTGTGCCAACCGAAGTGGACGATTATTTCCGATACGGTACCGTTCAGGGTTATGTACACGATATGGGAGCGGCGATGCAAGGGGGTGTCGGAGGGCATGCCGGCATGTTCAGTAACGCCAATGATGTGGCCAAGATCATGCAAATGTATTTGCAGGAAGGATGGTATGGCGGCAAACGGTACTTTGATGCCCGTACGGTCAAGAAGTTCAATACCTGTTATTTTTGCCACAAGGATGTGCGCAGGGGCGTAGGCTTCGATAAGCCCCAATTGGAAGATAAGGGCCCGACCTGTGGTTGCGTCTCTCGAAAGAGCTTCGGTCATAGCGGTTTCACAGGAACCTACACCTGGGCCGATCCCGAAGAAGAACTGGTGTACGTTTTTCTTTCGAACCGTACCTATCCGACCATGCGCAATACGCTGTTGGTCAAATCAGGCCTGCGAACCAGGATCCAGCAGGCAATTTATGATTCCATTATCAATTGATACGCCTAGAAAGGGCTACTTTTACCATATGAAAATCGCCATAGTATGTTACCCGACTTTCGGAGGAAGCGGTGTCGTAGCCACCGAGTTGGGAATCGCCCTGGCCGAAAGGGGGCATGAAGTGCATTTCGTCACCTACCGGCAACCGGTTCGATTGGGACTTTTGAATAACAACATACACTTCCACGAAGTCCATGTACCCGATTACCCGCTGTTTCGCTACCAGCCTTATGAATTGGCCCTATCAAGTAAATTGGTAGACACCATCAAACTGTACGGTATCGAATTGTTGCACGTACACTATGCGATACCGCACGCCTATGCGGGGTATATGGCCAAGAAGATGTTGTTGGAGGAGGGAATTTTCATACCCATGATCACCACCCTTCACGGTACCGATATTACCCTAGTGGGTAACCATCCTTTCTACAAATCGGCCGTAACCTTCAGCATCAACAAATCGGATGTGGTCACTTCGGTTTCTGAAGATCTTCGCTTGAAGACCTTGAACATTTTCGATGTAAAAAAGGAGATCGAAGTAATCCCGAATTTCATCGATGTCAAAAAATACAGCAACGACTATACCGACTGTCAACGTTCGTTAATGGCTACGGATGATGAGCGTATCGTCACCCACATAAGTAACTTTAGGAAAGTGAAGCGTATTCCTGATGTGATCAAGGTTTTTGCCAAGATCCAACAGGAAGTTCCGGCCAAATTGATCATGGTCGGCGAAGGCCCTGAGAAAGAAGGTGCAGAGGCGCTTTGCGAAGAATTGGGCATTGCTGATCGGGTCTTGTTTTTGGGTAATAGCAATGAGATCGATCGGATCCTCTGCTTTTCGGATCTGTTTTTATTGCCTTCCGAATCGGAAAGCTTCGGTTTGGCAGCATTGGAAGCGATGATCAACAAGGTCGCCGTGATATCGAGTAATGCCGGAGGTGTCCCTGAAGTCAACAAACAAGGGATTACCGGTTTTTTGAGCGATGTCGGTGATATCGATGATATGGCAAAGAACGCGATATACCTTTTGAGTGATGATGCGATTCTTGAAAAGTTCAAGACCAACGCTAGGGAGGAGGCGTCCAAATTCGACATCCTCAACATCCTTCCCCTTTATGAAGACGTCTATGAAAAAGCCTATCGATCTCGCTACAAAAATTCGTACTGATCGACATTTCAAGATAGCCCCCATCCACATCAAGGACAATATTTATTCTCAACTTGCTGGTTTTTAGCGAGATGAAAAATCGTACACGCTTAATTTGACCCCTAATCGAAGATTTCGTCCATTTTAAAGTACAATTTTTAGAATTGGGGTGAATTCGTTTACATTTGCCCCTCAATGACCCCAAATTATTGATCATGAAAATCGCAAAGTATATTGCGCTGCCACTTATGGTGTTGGCCACTTCATTTAGTTATTCGCAAGACCTTGAATTGACCGCAAAAGACAGTACTGTGACCAGTTCCTGGATTTTCGGTGTCGGATGGAACGCCGTCGACGACGCAGGTAGTGAATTCGAAAACCTTTTTGCCGTCGGCGACAATTGGAATTTCGTTCCCTTCCCTTCACGGGTTAGTGTCGGAAGATATTTTAAGAACGGATTTGGATTGGAAGCCATCGGTAGTTATAACCGCTACAAAGAAGGTAAGACCATTGACGGAATCGAGAATCCTGAGGATATTGATTATTACGCAATTGACCTTAGGGCCAGCTACGACTTGAACCAAATTCTTGGGGATACGGGTTGGTTCGATCCCTACGTCGGTATCGGTGTGGGGTATACGGATGCCAATAACCAGGGTAGGGGAACCTACAATGCCGCTGTCGGATTCCGAACTTGGATTTCCGATCAATGGGGCTTGGATTTCAATTCTACCGGTAAATGGACCATGAATAGGGACAATTCCACCAACCATATCCAACATGCCGCCGGGGTGGTCTACCGTTTCGGTATCGAGAAGGAACTTTCACGAAAAGGGCAAGAGAAATTGGCGATGATCGAGGAGATGGAACGCGAACAACAACGAGTACAAGATTCCATTGCGGAAGCCCAACGACTTGAAGAAGAAGCACGATTGTTGGCCGAGCGTTTGAAAAAAGAAGAAGAGGAGGCCAGATTGGCTATGGAAGAGAAAGCCCGATTGGATGCCCGAAATACGATGCGAAAAGGAGTTGAAGATGCCGTAAGCGCCCTGGGCTATGTTTATTTCGATCTGAATTCATCGTATTTGAATGCCAACGATAAAGCATTGCTCGATGCCTTGGTAGCCATTATTGAAGAACATCCTTCCATGGCGATACGAGTTGGTTCACATACGGATGCCCGTGGTACCGATACGTATAACCTATGGCTTTCAGACAGAAGACTGCAACGTACTGTCGATTATCTGATGACAAAGGGAGTCGCTACCGACCGTATCCTAAGCAAAGCCTACGGAGAGACCCAATTGACCAATGAATGTGATGACAACGTGCGTTGTTCGGAAAGCAAACATCGTGAAAACAGACGCTCAGAATTCGGTGTAGTCTGGACGGATGAATAACAAACCGTATTGAAAAAGAATACTGCAAATGGCTTGATCTTGGGATCAGGCCATTTTTTTTTGTCGTTGTAATTTGAATTTAAATAGGGCGTAGAGCACCGTTACCAGGGGTATGGCGACGAAAATCCAAAGCTCAAGGCCCGTAGATACCGCAAAGATCACACCGGCGGAAATCAAGAGCTGTGCGACTCCATAATATAGCGATGTTAGCATATGGGGCATTTTCAGGGTATCGGTCATCAGCTGATAAAGATGCCGGCGATGTGGTTTGAAGATATTTTCCTTTTGGTACAACAGCCTTTCCAAAATGGTGAATCCACCGTCCAGGGCATACACGAAGACGAACATGAAATAGTAGTAATGTTCGGTGGCCATGGCCAATCGGGTCAAAAGGAAAACCAATGTCAATCCCAAAGAAACACTGCCGACATCCCCTGCGAATACTTTGGCTTTTTTCCTAAAATTCGAATAGCCGAAAATCAAAATTGAGAGCATTAAGAGCCAGAGGAATTCTTCCGAAGTGTAGGTCGCAATGTAGTGGTTGGCATACCAAAGCGGAATAAGAACGGAAAGGGCATATATTCCGGTAATGCCATTGATACCGTCCATGAAATTGAAAATATTGATAAAACCCAATGACAAAACCAACAAAACCGCCAAGTATAGAAGGGGAAGCTCTTGCAAGGCCTCGATTTCAAAGAACAAAGCCGCGATGGCCGCGAATTGGGCGATCAAACGCGTTCCACTGCCCAAGGTGATGATATCGTCAACGAAACTCACCGAAGCGATTAAAACCAGACCACCGATAAAATAGGGATATTGAAAACCATAAAATAGAAAGAACAGCAAGCATGCGAAAACGAAAAGTATTCCAGCCCCACGAATGGTCGGTATGGTATGGCTGCTCCTAAAATTCGGGTTATCGACGATGTTGAACCGAATGGCCACTTTGGAATACAGAAAAGCGGTGATGATCAAAATAAGGACACAGCTACCAAGTATCATGGATCAAAGACGTTTTTTTAAGGCATTAAAGGCATAGAAAAAGAAATAGTAGGCCGATCGGAAGAGACCGAGCTTTTCCAAATCGTAATAGAGGTACCATACTTTTTTCATCCCTTTGAACTTGTTGGAAGAAATGGACCCTTTTCGAACACGATACGACGCGAGGACTTCAGGCATACCAAAGGCGATATGTCCCCGCTTCAGCAAGGTGATCCAGAGGTAACAATCCTGTCGCGTTCTGATGTTGATGAACCGAAAGTCGTTTTTCACCAAATTCGTATCGATCATCGATGTTGACATACCGATGGCCGTATTCTTCAAATGGGCGGTATAATCAAGTTGGGGCACCGAGTGTATGATCTTGTTCAGGGCCTCGCCCTGTTCGTTGACCAAATCATAGGAGGTACATGCGATCGGAGCTCCGTGATCGGTCATGAAAGCAATCTGTTTGGCCAGTTTTTCGGGTTTCCACAAATCATCACTATCAAGAAATGCCAAATACCTCCCCGTGGCGTTCTCCAGGCCTACATTTCGGGTTACAGCGGCCCCTGAGTTGGTGGCATTGGCAAACAGCTTGACCCTTGGGTCGGCTTTGCTTATTTTACCGACAACGGCCTTGGTACCGTCTTTAGAGGCATCGTCGACAATGATCATTTCCCAATCGGAAACAGTCTGTGCCTGGACAGATGCGACGGTATGGGCAATGAAATCTTCTGAATTGTACGTTGGGGTGACGATCGAAACCAGGGGTCGGTTGTTCTTTTGCACGAAACGGGATTCTTTTACGGTAACAAAACTACTAAACTTCCTAAGTAAAGGGATAACGGTGCACGTACATTATTATTGGATGTGGGGGAAAAGTACGGACCGAATGTAATGACAAGGAATATAGCGTAGGAAATTTCGGATATTTTTAAGAGCAAGTGTGCAGTTCATCGATCTTTTTCGGGACGGCTTTAAAAAACCGTGCAGTTTATCGAAAAATTTGGTGATTAAACGATAAAATCAAATGCTTGGACTAATTTTATGTCCCAAAGATTCTTGAATATTTGGAAGCCCAAATTGAAATTGTTAACCCCACATGAACATTAACCTACGATGTACACTTCAAAATTAAAACCTAAATTGATTTTCGAGTTATTTCTTGTTTTTGCGCTGCTCCTTGGCTGCTCGAAAGATTCCGACTTGTTCAATGAAATCGTTCTTGGAGACGATGAGGAAGTCGTACAGGACGGAGGCACGGACAATGACCAGGAATCCACTGATGAAACGGAGGACGAACCGCAAGGAGATCTTGAATTACGAAGCGTTGTATTCTACCCAACCAACGACGCCTATATACAAAGTTCCGATGGGTTCAATGAAACCGTTATCAAACTGCGTGAGAACCTGAGAACAAGTTACTTGATGTTCGATTTACGAGAGATCGATGGTGATATTACCAATGTGGAATTTCGCGCCAGGGTACAGAACGACCCGGGAGACGGAATCATTAATGTATATAAGGGTAACGACAATGGATGGACGGAGGAAGATTTGGCCGTCGATAGTGCCCCGGTAGAAAACGAACTTTTGGGCTTGGTTCAAAGTGCGTTCCACGTAGGGGAAGCCGTTTCGGTAGACTTACAGACCGCGGCCATTGAATCGGGAATCATCACCCTAGTGGTCAAGCATGAAGTTGGAAACGACTTGGCCCTGGCTTCCAAAGAGAATTCGGAGGAAGTGGCTCCAAGACTGATCGTAGAGTATATGACATCACCCGACTCCCCCCAGATTGAAAGTACTTTTGTCGAAGAAGAAGCTACGGATTCCGATCAGGAGGAAGAAGCCGAAGAAGAAGCTACGGGTGAAGACCCTGGAAGTGCTCCCTGTGACTACGGAGGCGATTGTATGTTTGCCGATACCGGATGTTTCGATTCGAGCTATCCTACGATGCAAGAATGGGCCAATGCCGGTGTTAATGGGGGTATTCCGAGTAATTTGACCGTAGTTCGTACGATCAATACATCAAATAATCTCCAGGCCATCATCAATGACGTCCATTCCAATGGAGGAGGTGTCATCCTGATGACCGAAGGTACGTATAGCATATCCCAAACCTTGATGATGAAATCGAATGTGGTGCTTCGTGGTGTGGATAAGGAATCGGTGATCATTGAATCGACCGTTCGTGGGGATGGACAAACCTCCAGGAGTATTTATTTTGATAATGTCAGTAATGCAGGAATCGAGAACCTGACGCACTTTTACCGAGTCGATAATTGTCAAATTACCGATAGGCAAGAGCTAAACGATGGTGCTTACGATTCGAATCTTTTCCAAAACGATCCCTGTGGTTTAACGAATATCAGGGTCAACGCCATCGAAATGGATAGATCGAGTTCGAACAATTGGATAGACAATTGCAACATCCTTGAAAGCGGTAGCCACCCAATAGACATTGAAGGGGACCACAATACCGTTCGTAACTGTTTTATCGATAGGGCATACAACAAAGGCCCAGGAGGCAGGGGTTACGTTGTAACTACCGGGGTGGGTAACTTATTCGTTGGGAACGTTATCAAACGAATCAGACACTTTATCTTCCAACGGGGTGCGAAATACAACGTAGCTTTCAAGAACACGCTTTGGGTCGATATGAATTTCCACAGCGAAGATGGTGGGTTTAATTTGGTGGAGCAGAACACCATAACCACTCCAAGCTGGCATGCTTGGCCTATTATCGAAACAGGTCGCGAGGGAGTTCCTGGGCATGAACCTCCTGGCCCCAACAACTTTATTTACAATAACCTTACCAATCACCGACAGACCGGAGAGCAGTTATTTGGAGCACCCGGGGTCATCTACACGATAGAAGGATTTGAAAACGTATTCGCGACCAATTGGTCCGAAGCGGGATGCAGCACATTCTACGCTGTTTCCGGAAATTAATTACCGATATAAAAAATAAAAAAAGGGAAGGTCACAGTACCTTCCCTTTTTCATTTAGGGTGCGTAAAACCGAATCGGTCTATTGATCCAGACTGGGTTTTTGATATCCGAACAGTTTGATGTCTTCTTGAAACGCCTGATCGACCAAATCGATCGACTTTTGGGTATAATACTTTTTGAATCCATCGTCTTTAGGCCTGCTGGGGTTCTTGCGGGTAAGGTTAGAGTTGACATCGATTTTCTCGCAGATCTTGCCGAAATCGTTATCCAACTGTTCAAGCTTACCGATAGCATCCATTAAATTGGTATCCCCATCATAGAAAAATTCCTTTTGAAGGTGAAGGTCCTCGTGAACCCTCCAATCGATATAGTCATCAAAGGTTTTGAACGTTTTGGTCAATTCATGTTGGTGATGGCTTTCCCTTTTCAACATGAATTTGTAAAGTGAAACTTGCCAATCCCACGGATTTCGTACAAACCCGAACTTGTAATAGCCATCGAAGATTTCAGCGGGTATTTTCCCTTTTAATTCAGGTGCCTTGATGTGGTGGTCGAATTGATGTGAATAGATCTTGGGGTATTTACCACTTAAGAATTTGAATTTGTCACCAATTGATGCGGCTAAAAAATTCCTATGGTTGTGTTTGAGCAAGGCGGCCCTAACGCTCGTGCCCGCAACCTTGTAGTTGTGTATGAAAATAAATTTCTTGTCGTGTGAAATGATCATGTCTTGAGTGTTTTTGCTAGGTGGTTTGACTTTTGAATAAACTATGGTATTTGGCAGCTGCGTTTTCCCAGGAAAACCGCTGCTTGGTTTCTTGCAGGGCTTTTTCAAACCTTGCTTTATGATCGCTATTGAAAAAGGTTTCCACTTTTTCGGTATAGTCGTCTTGTTCGTCCGGCGAAGCAACAAGACCAATGTTGTTTTTAGTGATGTAATATCCGATTTCACCGGCATCGGTAACGATCGCAGGGAGCAAGAATTCACGCGCCAAGGATAAAGGACCGCTTTGTGAAGCCGATTCCGAATTGTAGGTCAATAACATAACATCGCTGGCACTATAGTATAAGGCCATTTTTTCTTCGGAAACATAGGAAATATCAAGGAAGTAATTCTCGTGTCCGTGTTTCGCCAACCACGATTCCAATACTTGTTTCGAAACCGTACTTTCCGATCCCGCGACAATCAGCAAGGGTTTGTTCTTGGCCATGGCCGTGCTACGAACCACCTCTTCAATATTCTTATCCGTTCGCAAGCCTCCAAAAAACAGCACGATGTCTTCGTTCTTCGGAAGCCCTAATTGTTTTCTGGCTTCGGACTTGTCGATTTTCGAAAACTCGATTTCGCTCGGGTACTGGATGACATGGATATCGTCTGCGTCGAAATCCAAAAACCCGGGCAACTGGGCTTTGATATAGTCCCCATTGACCACAATACCGCTAAGGACTTTTGATCCTAGGCGGTTCAAAATGAACTGGACCATTTTCTTATAGAGGGAATACACCAAATCCTTTGATTTGAATCTGGCACTATGAACCCATAGGTAAACCTTGGGCCGGATGCGGGATAAGCCCCTGAAAAGGACGAACAAGGAGGGGGCGGTATAATCCATGATATAGACCACATCATCTTTTTGAATGTTCTTTTTGGCCAATACCTCTCGGCAATAGCGAATGATCAATCCTTGCTTTTTTAGGTTTTTGAACAAGTTCGACAAACGACCGAACTTCAAGAAGCGCTCTGCCTTGACCTTGGCAATGTCCACATTTATATACACACAATTCACGTGCTCGGGTTCCTCAACCTTGGATGTGGAACCGATGTAAAGGGTGATGTTGTACTTATGATGGAGCCGACTACAGAAATTCGACACGTATTCTTTGGTATGCCCACGATCCCCATAAGCGAATACGACCAAATGGAGATTACGGAGGTTTGGGTTGGTTTTAGGCTTTGGCATCGATCATTTCTTATGTTCAACCACCTCAAATCGTTTCAAATAGAATTTCGGGAACATGATTTTGAAATATCCCGATAGCCAAACCAATGGATAGCGCAACGGAAAGAACTTTTTATTGAACTTCAATTGAGATCGGAAGTCTACCCCTTTCGGACTAAAAAGCGATTTCTTTCTTTCAGCGTATGTCATCTTCTCCCATCCAACATAGGAATGGTCATGGTCAAAGGCGCAATGGCCCAATACCACGGGGCAGATCAAGGAAGGGATGTCGGCTTTCTTAGCTTTCATGGTATAGTCGTAGTCCGCCTTGCCATGGGTATATCCTTTTGACAGGATCCCTATCCGATCCACTACCTCAGCGGGAACCAACATGATATTGGCATTTCCAAAGTCACATCGTTGGAAGTTATGTCCATCTGGCCGGACCACACGGATGGAAGCCAGGATATAATTGGTGACCACGGCACCACTATAGGTCAGTTGGTGATCTTCCTTATTTTCAGTGGCCCCGATATAGATACCGGGTTTCCCATAAGTCCTTAGACAATACTCATGTGCCTTCGCCAGATGTTCCAAAACATCTTCATAGACTTGGGTGTCATCGTTCAACAAGAGATAGAATCCATGTCTATTTTTTAAAGCGGCCTCCCAACTTGAAATCATTCCATTGGCCCAAAATAGATTGCCGCTTCCTTTGATGATCTTGGATTGGGGAAACCGACTTGCAACGGCTTTAGCGGTTCCGTCCGAAGATCCATCATCGGTTAAATAAATGGTAAGCGTACTATCCTGACCGTTGTTGCTTGAAAATTCTCGAGCTTGGAACAGCCTTTCCAAACACTCCAAGGTCTTTTCTTTTCTATTATGGCAGGTTACTAAAACCGCAATATCTTTCAAGTTGATTTGATTTTAAGGGTTATAAAGGCGTTGCTCTATCCTAAAACTCTTTCAATAACGAAATATTATGTAATACTGCTATTTTTGAGGTTGTATCCATAATAGCAATTTGACAATAGCGTTGTATACAGCATAAAGTTATTTACTTGCGGATAAAATTAATGGGAATATTTAATATTTGAAGACCTGATGATATACTTTAGACCACTTGGTGGACTATGCAATAGAATGCGTGCAATCCACAGCATGCTTGCACTTTCGGAAAAATTCGGTTTTGAATTGACGATCCTATGGATCAACAACGAAGCATTGAATACCAGTTTCGATAGGCTCTTCATGCCTTTCCATAGAGAAAACGTCACGGTTGTGGATCTACCGTCCGGGTTCCCAGAGGATTTTGGTTTTACGGGTTCCGGAAAGCGATCGAATTCAATGGTCAAAAACTTGGTCAACAAAACCAAGCGTTTCAAATTGAACAAATCCGCGAATCAACTCCTAAAACGACTTCAAAAAATCGATGCATCCCGTATTATTGATGACTGGGGTTATTTTCGGAAAATTTATGCCTCTTTCGACGCTGATGATGCTATGGACATTCATCAGATGGACCTTAATTTTTTGGAAAAGACCCAGCCGGTTATTGAAGATTTCATCATGGGAAACGCGGAAGATAAATTCATTTCGACCTGCTATAGAATACATCCATTGGCTGATAATTACCAAGATTTCAAACCGGTATCGGGGATTTTGGATACGGTGGCGACAAAGGTCGGCAATGTAAAGGATTCCTATGGGTTGCATGTCAGGACGACAGATCACAAAGCGGCCTTGAAATTCAGTCCCTTGACGAAGTTCATCTCCTTAATTGAGGCTACTTTGGATGAAAATCAGCAAGCGGAGTTTTTCCTTTCCACGGATTCCGCTTCCGTGAAATCGGAGTTAACCGGTCGATTTGGTTCGAAAATCCTGTTCAATGATGTTTCAAGCTACGATCGGAACCATCCGGATGCCGCTATTGATGCGCTCATTGACCTTTTTTGTCTCGCTAGGACCAAAAGGATCTATGGCTCCCATCACAGTTCGTTCAGCCAGACCGCAGCGGATATTGGTAACATAGAGAAGATTACCGTAAAGTAAGCTTGCTACCGCTTGTATTTTATCATGACTTCGGAAACCCTTGCCTTAAGGATATCCAGTTCCTTTACCTTGAGTAGGCGAAGCAATAGGTAGTATGTGGCCAAACCGGCCACAACGGTCACACCCAATTGCATATAGTCGTTTTGAACATACATGCCGATGGGCAACACCACCGCTAACATGACGACTCCGGCGAATAAGGTTTTCGCAATGGCCTTAAGCTGTTTGATGCTACCGAATTGCATGAGTTTGCCAGGGTAATAACTGTTGATGAAAAAGTGGAATACGGTCGTTACCAGTTCAGCGATCGCGATAAAGACGATCCCATACTTCAAAGCACTAAGGATTAGGACTACGCGTATGGAGATTTTCAAGTATTCTTGACGCAATACCAAGTTCGTTTTCCCTAAAACGTACAGCAGATTCACATTGATATTCGAAACAACCGTTATCAATCTTGAAAAACAGAATAATTGCATGATCGGCACTACGCGGATCCACTTCTCTGTCAAAAGCACCGTCACCAGTGACTCGGCGGTCGCAAAGAGTAAAATAAATATCGGGGTAGAGACCAAAACGGAGAGCTTGATTACTTTTTTGGTCTGCATGGTCAACAGCTTCAGATCATCTTGATATGGTGCCAAGGAAGGTAGGAATACCCGATTGATCATGGAATTAAAAGTGCCAGAAACAAATCCGGTGAATTGCACGCCACGGGTGAACAGCCCCAATTCACGGGCGTTAATGTATTTTCCGATAAGGAACTCATTGAATTTGCTGAAAAACACCCCTAATAAGGAAGTTACCAATAATTTCGAACCATAGCTGAACATGTGTTTCAATGACCGCATCGAAAAGACCAATTTTGGTTTCCATTTAATGAAAAACCATATACCGATGACCATGCAACAGGATCGGATCAAGGTCTGCCAAACAAGCGCCCATACCCCAAAACCATCATAAGCCAATGCAATGGCAATGGAACCTGCTATGGTTACCGACGTTAAATAAACCATTGCGGGCGTCTTGAAGTTCAGTTCAATGGCAAATAGTGTACTCGGGACCGTAAAAAAAGAATCCAAGATCAAACTCAGCGCCATTACCCTTAAAAGATCGCGTAATATCTCGATTTCAAAGAACCCGGCGACAAAAGGAGCAGCAAGATAAAGCAATCCATAACAGGCTACTGCGATCATCAGATTGAAAAAGAAAACGGTCGAAACATCATCCGGATTTCGATCTTTCTTTTGGATCAGGGCTTTGGTAAAACCGCTATCAACGAAAACCTGTGATAGTACGATGAAGATCAAAATCAGACTTATGGTCCCGTATTCTTCCGGACTAAGGATCCTTGCCAAAACAATTCCGATGACGAACTGTATGGTCTGACCGATAATCCGTTCCATACCGCTCCAAATCGCACCATTAAGCATTTTTTTTCCTAAACTCAAAAGCGGCTTTTTAAGGTTCTTTATTGTGGTTGTTTGTGGAAGACCGCTCTAAAAAAGCGCTTAAGGTCCCTTGCAAAAGGCAGAAGAACGTAAATGCAAAGAGGTTTCCTTGAAAAATGGGTTCAACGAAAAAAGAGGTGACCGCCCCTAAAGTAAATAGGGAGAACATGATTTTGATCCCATTCGGATACCGGGTCCTGTCTAAGCGTATCAACCTGAGATGATTGTTGAAATTCCTGATATTGAAGAGTACCAAGAAGATCACAGGAATGATACCGGCAAATTTTGCAATGTCCAACCAGAGATTATGGGCGTGCCGTTTCGATTTCCATCCTAAGGGGTTTTTACCCATATTTTCAATAGCGGATGCCCACAATTCCGTTCGTCCACCGGCAGATTCGTTGCTCGAGGTTCCCTTTGCCTGAAGCCGGTGTCCTAAGGTCGAGAAAACTTCGGACTCGAGGTTCAAAGGCGAGAATTTCAGCATCAAAAAGGTGAATAGACCTAGAAAAGCGATGAGTCTGATGTTATCTTTTGCGTTTTGTTGCATAAAAAGAGTGCCAAGGCCAAACAAAAACGTAATCACAGCAATGGAGATTGCCGTTCTGCTACCCAATCGAAAGACACATAGCAATGCGACGAAGAAGAATGCGGTCAAGGCCCAAATCGTTTTTCTGTGGTACAATTTGGAAATACTGATCAGGACGGCCGGTAACCCCATGGCATACACCAAATAACTCGAATACTTCGTAGCTTTTATCCCTTGCCCGGTCCAAAAATCCGGAATGGTCCTACTGATTTGGGCAAATCCGCCTTTTAATAGGTCCTTGCCAATCGAAAGTATGGTGGTTGTCGAGAAAAGAACGACCAATGCCAAGACCACCAGGATGATGTGTTTGGTAGTCAGCCCTTTCACGATCAGTTGTTTGCCCAAGATATAGAAGAAGGCCGGGAAGATGGCACGCATGACCATATATTGAAAGGTACTATGCCCGTTTAGGGCATCGAAAATACTGTAACATGCCCCAAAGCACAATAAGAGCAAAAAATCAAGATCAAGATCCCTGATCAGTTGTTTTTTCTTGATCAATGCACAAAAAACGACGAGCAGATATGCAAAAATGAATCCGAGATCAAAAGGATTCAAAAAGTGCAAAACGAGTAAAATGACCAAAGGATAGCCAACGGTTGAAAGATAAGTCTTTACGGTCATTCAGGCAGTTTCATCATTAGGTTACTAACCATTGTTGTAACGAAAATATGGACACAATATTGAACTGGCTCAAAGGTATTCCAAAAAAACACACTGAAAATGTTCGAAGCAACCGAATAACAATGAATTTTCCATTTCATCTAATATTTTCATGGATAAATTGAAAATACGTCCCTATATACTACGTTTGTATAAGGAACCCAACAAACAAAACCTTATCATGCTCTGTTTTATCGTACCGGTCAAAAGCAAAGTCGTTTCGAATGATTGGAATCAATTCGAAAAACTGGTCGAACGTACCATGAAGTCATTGACGAACCAAATCGATGACAATTACCAAATTATCGTCGTATGCCACGAAATTCCCCAAATGGATTTCAAGCATGACAAAATCGAGTTCGTACAAGTCGATTTCGATCCCCCGAAATTGGACCCGAACGGTACCCGTGATGAAAATCGCGAGAAAAAAGAATTGGACAAATCGTACAAAATCAAACACGGTGTGAAAATTGCTGAAAAATACCACCCTGATTTTCTTATGGTAGTCGATTCGGACGATTTGATCAGTAATAAGATATTGTCATACGTCAACAAACAGGATCAATCAAGTCCGGGCTGGTATGTGAACAAAGGCTATAATTATAAGGAAGGTGCCAAGTACCTTTTCTACAAAAACAAGACTTTTAACCATCTTTGCGGTTCGTCGATCATCATACGCAAAGATTTGATCGATGAGTTGTTCGTTACCGAACCATGGTTGTGGTATATGCACGAGACCATGGAAACTTCGGCCGGCAATTTACAACCGCTTCCTTTTCCGGCGGGGGTTTACAGTATAGCGAACGGCGAGAACCACTTTATGTCGAACAATTATACCGGCACGATCATACAACGGTTTCTATTTGATTTCAGTAAATACCGTCAACTGTTTAAGAAGTTAGCCAAGTACCGCATCCACCCGTTGAACGGTAAGTTCAAGAGAACGTTCAACTTTTATCATATCAACTAGTGGCCGTTTTTTTCGTCGACCCTATGGGCTATGGTAATTTGGCCGCCTATGACACGGCCTTACTAAGCCATGTTTCGACACCGGATATTACTTATTTCACCAGTACGAATTATGACCTTGGGCTTCCGCATCGGACCCTTAAATGGTATTCCTATTCGAACAAGAAAGGCATAGCCAAGATCATCAGCTATCTCGGCACCCAATTTCGGCTTTGGAAAACGATTCGTCGAAACCGACCTGAATTGATCCATTTTCAATGGGTCAAGATTCCAAAAATCGATCATTGGTTGTTGCGAAGGATCAAGGGCAAAGGCATACCGATCGTTTTGACCGCCCACAATCTCTTGCCGCATGATTCAGGAGATCGGTACCGAAAGAGCTATGCGAAAATCTATGCATTGGTCGATGCGATCATCGTTCATACTGAAACAACCAAAAAAGAGCTTGTATCCGAATTCAGGATTCAAAGTGGAAAAATACATGTCATCCCTCATGGTATCTTAGGCAATGATCGTTCTGATGCCAATGCAGTGGTTGAAAAGAAGCGCTCCCTAATCGATTCGTGGGGCTTGAAAGACAAAGTGGTATTTTCAGTGCTGGGCAATATCAATAAGTACAAAGGGGTCAATGAGACGATTGAAGCTTGGCTTTCCTTGGATAAGGACCTACAGGCGCAAGCGACATTGATTATTGCCGGTAACGGTCAACTACAAGCCTTGGAACGAGTTAGGGATCGGAACGATGTGATCCTGATCAATCGATTTTTGGGTGATGATGAATTTTCAGCCCTGATTCAGCTTTCAGACTATATTTTGCTCCCATACTTGAAAATTTCTCAGAGTGGGGTCTTACTTACCGTGTTGCACGAGAAAAAGAAGGTCATCGTGTCGGATCGAGGCGGGTTGGCCGAGCCTTTCCAATTCGGGAACATCGGGCAAGTCTTGGAGACCGTTGCCCCTGAAAGTATCAAAACCGCCATTATCAAGGCGATTTCAGAAGCTGATGTGCAGCCGAGCGAGATGATTTGGTCTCGAATTCACGAACATTATGATTGGCAGGGCATAGGCAAGAAAACGCAAGAACTTTATTCGAAATTAGTAACGGTTGCTTGATCGATCGCTTCAATTCGCGAACGATCCCAGGTAATGTTGCGCTTTACGATCCGGGCCGGGTTGCCCGCTAAAATCACATGATCTTCACGGTATGGGCCTGAGGTTACCGTTTTGGCCCCGAGAATGCAATGGTTTCCGATCGTACTTCCCTTAAGGATCGCTACCCGATTCGTTACCCAAACATGGTTTCCGATACTTACGTTTTTCGCAGGGTTGATTCGTTCGCCCGATTCGAGATCCAAGATGGCATGATGATCGCTTGTTCTGATTTCATTGTCGGACCCGAACATACAATCTTCTCCTATCTCGATAGTAGCGTCGTTTTCAACCGCCACGATCTGGATGTCTTTGAAGAAGGTGGTTGCCTTGCCGACTTTGATTTGGCACCCATCGTTTTCCGCATAGATAAGACCACCGTTTTTGATCTTGATATCGCTACCGATATGGATGGTATTATAGTCTCCCTTGATGCGAAAGCTAGCCTTTTTCAAGAAGCATCCTTCAGCAATGGTGATCGTGTTGTTATTGCCTTCGATTTCGAAAGCACATCGGATCAACAGGGAAGAAGGGGCAATGGAGATGTTGTTGTCTCGCCCTGAAATGGACTCGGTGAACGCTCTTTTCAGTAACCCACCATGACGGTACCGTTGGGCGATTTTAGATAGTTCCGGATGGCTTTCAAGGAGTTTCTTCAGGGTCTGTTTGTCCATTATCGGGTTGGTTTTCGGCAAGATGCCGTTTCAATAACGTCAAACTGTTAAAAAAAGTTGCATGCGTTTTGATCCAATCGATATCCTGATGCCACCACTGTAACTTGAGAAGCGTTTCAATATCGGTATCGGTGAACCTTTTTTTGATTTCCTTGGCAGGGACACCGCCAACAATGGCATACGGTGCCACATCCTTTACGACCAAGGCTCCGGCGGCGACTACGGCACCATCACCGATGGTCACACCGTCCATCAACATGACACCTGCACCCAACCACACGTCGTTACCGATTACGATCGCATACTTCCCTTCCGGATCCGCTGGTGGGGCGTATTCTTCGAATATCGTTTTCTCGGTAAACGTAAACCCTGCTTGGCCTTGGTTCGAAAAGAAACTAGGATGGGTACTGACGAAGGTAGCTGTTGGGTGTTTGCCGAAAATGCAGCGCACATCGGGCCCTATAGAACAGAACCTTCCGATTTTAGTATGCTTGAAAACCGATCCTTCGGAAATATAGCTACCATAGCCGACGGCGGTATCCATCAAGCTGACCGCATGTCCCAAGGCGTTATCGCTTTCAAAGGTACACGACCGGCTTATATATACCGAACGCCCGGTTTTTATGCGGTGTTTCTTGGAAAGCATCCGTACATAAAAAAAATTGAAAACCAATTGAAGGGTCCGGCGTATCATGGTAGTTCGGTCTGCTATTAGCGTTTGAATTTTTGCATCCAATCCCGAATCCTGGACTTCGTCATGGACAAGAACAAACGCATCGAATTTCGATGCGTGATATATTTCAAATGATAGAAGGTATCCCGAAAGAAATGTTCCTTATTCGGATTTTTTACTACAGTTTCGGTATCGTATAGGAAAAAATCATTTCCTGGAAAATCCTGCAAGATGTTCAGCTCTATGGGCCGTAAATACCTGCCGTAAGCTTTGATGATCTTGAAATCAAGTATTTTCTTCGTCAATACAAACCTTTGGTTTTTTTGTATTCGCGTTCCGCCCAAATCCAATAGCAGCTGGGAGGCCGTCATACCCAAATACCCATATAAAGCAGTATTCTCAAAATGGGCGTTATAGATCGCTCCCGAATCGCCGATAGTACTGAATTCGAACTGCGGTTCCTTCGTTCCGACAAGATACGGAACTTGGAACGTTGTGCTGCTATAAGTGATATGGGTACCGGTATCGCTGAAATTCGTGGTCAACGATATTTTCGGATATAGGAAATACTTATCTTCCTTGATGAGGTAGGCGATATAATACCGCAACCATGATTTTTCAGACCATGAAGCCACTTTTTCAGGCAAGTCGATGGTCGCCGGCAGGGTATCCAATGCTTCGTACCAAGCCAAGAACCCCTCAAATTGCGCTTTGTTCCAGGCTTGGCCCCATGAAGACGCGAATTGGAAATACCAATTGTCGTACCCATCTTCTATCGGAGAGAAATACAACCCATTCAATACGTTCAATTGATGGTTGTAAAGTGATACGCCGCCGATCTTTGGATCGTTGGCCGAAAATCGTAACGCCGAGTCCGTAAACCGATAAAAATGGGGCGAAACATAGAGGTCGTCTTCAAGAACGATGACCCGGCCATACTCAAGGCATAGCGATGCACAAGAAAGCACGTGCTTTCTCAGACCTAAGTTTTCAGGATGTCGGATGATCTTCTTCTCTCCATGAGCCCATTCGAAAGCCATGGCCGTATCAACCACCGCTTGATTATCTTCGGCATGGTCAATACTGATGATTAACGGGATTTCGGTATCCGGATAGCTGGCCGCCGCAATGGAATCAAGCAACCTATTCAGGGATCTTTCCCTATTGTAGGCGACGATTACTATGGGCAGGGCATCGGCCATCTAGTCCTTTTTCGATAAATACCAGTCGTACATTTGGCGGATGCCGTTAACAAGTTCTACTTCGTGCTTCCAGCCCAAGGCGTTCAATTTGCTCACATCGGTCAGTTTTTTCAACGTTCCGTCGGGTTTGTCGGTATTGAAGACGAAGTCCCCCTTAAAATCCAATTCGGTTTTGATCATCTGCGCCAATTCGGCGATGGAAACATCGGTACCGGTACCAATGTTGATGTGGGAATTGCGGATTTCAACATCCCCTTCAGCGTAGGTGTCCGAAAAGTCGCGGTTTTCCATGATAAACACGCAGGCATCGGCCATATCTTCTGACCAAAGGAATTCCCTTCTCGGCTTTCCGCTACCCCAGATCTCAACCGAAACCCCGTCATCCTTGCGGATTCCGTATTGTTCCAGTTTCGAGATGATCTCGGCTTGTCCGGCCGAACCATCGACCCCTTCGATCGGGAGCTTGTCCAAATCCTCCTTGATGACATCCCATTGGGCCGCCTCTAGGGCCTTGCCCAAATGGATTTTACGCAACAATGCCGGTAGGACATGTGATTTTTCCAAATCGAAGTTGTCATTCGGTCCGTAAAGATTGGTTGGCATGACCGATATAAAATTGGTACCGTATTGTAGGTTGTAGCTTTCACACATCTTGATACCCGCGATTTTGGCAATGGCATAAGGTTCGTTGGTGTATTCGAGCGGATCGGTCAACAAATACGATTCCTTCATCGGCTGCGGACACGCTTTCGGATAAATACAAGTGCTCCCCAAAAACAACAACTTTTTAACCCCGTACAAATGGGCATTGTGGATGACATTGTTTTGGATCATCAGGTTTTGATAGATGAAATCTGCGCGATAGGTATTGTTTGCGACGATACCCCCGACTTTGGCCGCGGCCAAAAAGACGTAATCAGGTCTTTCGGTCTTGAAAAAATCGGCTACGGCTACAGCATCCTCCAGATCAAGTTCCTTCCTTGTACGTGTCAAAATGTTGCTATAGCCCCTATGCTTTAGGTTTTTTAGGATAGCACTTCCCACTAGGCCCCTATGGCCTGCAACGAATATGGTATCGGTTGCTTTCATTCGCTTATCTGCTACTACGATTGGTATTGTATATCGGTTCCTTTGTTAGAAAGGCCTATTCGTAATAATTCAAAATACGGTAACCCCCTTCTTTGATATATTGATCTTTTTGCATGAGTTTAAGATCGCTTGCCATCATATCGTTGACAAGATCTTCCAATTCATACTCTGGGGTCCAACCTAGTTTGGTTTTGGCTTTTGTCGGATCACCGATCAATAATTCGACTTCGGTTGGTCTAAAGTACTTTGCATCGACCGATAATATCTCCTTACCGATTTCAATTTGATACTCTGGGTTGTTACACGCTTTTACAACGGCTCGTTCATCGACTCCCGTTCCGCTGAATTCAAGCTCGATTCCGACATGGGCAAAACTCATTCGAACGAAATCGCGCACGGTAGTGGTCTTACCAGTGGCAATGACCCAATCTTCGGCCTCGTCGGCTTGTAGAATCATCCACATCATGCGAACGTAGTCTTTGGCGTGCCCCCAATCCCTTTTGGCGTCGAGGTTCCCTAAATAAAACTTTTCTTGAAGCCCCAAGGCGATTCGTGAAGCTGCCCTGGTGATTTTACGGGTAACGAAAGTCTCCCCACGGATGGGTGATTCGTGATTGAAAAGGATACCGTTACAAGCATACATATTGTAGGCTTCGCGGTAATTCACCGTAATCCAATACGCGTACATCTTAGCAACGGCATAGGGACTTCTCGGGTAGAACGGAGTGGTTTCCGACTGCGGTACTTCCTGAACCTTGCCGTAAAGTTCCGAAGTGGAAGCTTGGTAGATCCGGGTCTTTTTTTCCAATCCTAAGAAACGGACGGCATCCAATATCCTTAACGTTCCGATACCATCCGCATTCGCGGTATACTCCGGAACCTCGAAGGATACCTTGACGTGGCTCATCGCTGCGAGATTGTAGATCTCATCGGGCTGGATTTCTTGGATCAAACGGATTAAGTTGGTACTATCGGTCATATCGCCATAATGCAGGATGAATTTCCTGCCTTCGATATGCGGGTCCTCGTAAAGATGATCGATCCTTTCAGTATTGAATAAAGATGAACGTCTTTTCAGGCCATGTACTTCATAGCCTTTTTTCAACAAGAATTCACTTAAATAAGCGCCATCTTGTCCCGTGGCACCGGTAATTAATGCTTTTTTCATGGATTTTGGTTTCTGTTGTTATTAGGAACGTTAAAAAGATCAAATTAATATGGACCGCGATATTAAAATTATTTCTTAACGTGAAAAGTTTAAATCGTTATACGGTAACAAATTTAGCCTTAATGGACAATACATCGAAATAATGTGAATTGTAAGGTGATAAATATTCCTAAAAAAAAGAAAAGCACTTACTTTGCCAACTGTTTTTGACATCACAAATCAAGACATGAAGAACGGTTTCTTGCATCGTTCCCCCCAATGCATAACCTTAACGACCTTATGATAACAATAAACGAAACATTAAAAGAAGCGATTTACGCGGCCATTGAAGGTGGAATCGCAATTTTGGATATTTACGAATCGGATGATATCGGGGTGCAGGTCAAAGACGATAAATCACCTTTGACCTTAGCGGATTTAGCTTCGAATACCGCAATCATGGCACGATTGGAAGGATTGGGAGTCCCTATCATCAGCGAAGAGAACAAGGAAATTGACTATGAAGAACGTCGGGCTTGGTCCAGCTGTTGGTTGGTCGACCCCTTAGACGGTACGAAGGAATTCATAAAAAGGAACGGTGAGTTTACGGTCAACATCGCCCTGATCGAAAATCAAAAACCCGTTTTCGGAGTAATTTATGTACCCGTGACCCGGGATCTTTATGTTGGGTTCGTGGGAGAATCGAAAGCCTTCAAAGTGACGCTTTCCGAAGACCATGCCTTCGACTTTACGAGTTTGGATGATGAACATATGATCGCCTATTCGGCCCCAGAAGGCGGAACGGTCAATGTGGTCGGTAGTCGTTCTCACATGAATCAGGATACCGAGGACTATATTAATGAGCTTAAAGCGCAATACGAGACCGTAAATATCGTTTCAAAGGGAAGCTCCTTAAAATTCTGTCTGGTTGCCGAAGGCGGTGCACATCTGTACCCCAGGTATGCTCCAACGATGGAATGGGATACCGCTGCCGGTCAAGCGATTTGTAACGCCGTCGGACTGGAAGTCATTTCACGCGAAACCGGAAAAGAACTTTTATACAATAGGAGTAATCTTTTGAACAGTCATTTTTTGGTGCGCTTTGCTCAGTAGGATACCACATAAAAGACATATTGCCAAGACCATTACTTGGAGGTTCGTAGGAACCATGGACACCATTTTGTTGTCGTGGTTCATTTCGGGTAATCCGTTCGTGGGACTTAAGATAGGGGTGGCGGAATCGATAACGAAAATGGTCCTTTATTTTTTGCATGAGCGGTTGTGGATCCGGTTCAACATCCGTGAAAGCCGGAAGCGACACCTTTTGAAAACCGTAACATGGCGCGCTATCGGCACCATTGATACCATCGTAATTTCCTGGATCATCTCGGGCAACCCCTATACCGGCCTTAAGATCGGATTCGCTGAAATACTCACCAAAATGATTTTGTATTATTTGCATGAACGTGCGTGGTATCGGATTAACTTTGGACTTGATAAAATTCACAGAGCTCGAAAATGGAGAAGAACGTCGTAAAACACAATTACAACATCGATCTTGAGCAGCGAAGAAAGGCGAACGGGCACCATTCGTTCTTGATTTTCTTTACCGGGCTTTCGGGTTCGGGCAAATCGACCATCGCCAATAGATTGGAGCAACGCCTTTTCGATGAAGGGGTCAAGACCTATACCCTTGATGGTGACAATATGAGAAAGGGCATTAATAGTGACCTATCGTTCAGCCCATCAGACCGTTCCGAAAATATCCGAAGGATCGGTGAAATTGCGAACCTGTTCGTTGATGCGGGGGTGGTCGTTTTAGCGGCATTCGTTGCTCCATATGAAAAGGACAGGGAGCGGATAAAAGCTTGTGTCGGTAGTGAAAGCTATATCGAGGTCTTTGTGAACACCAGTCTTGAAGAATGTGAAAGACGCGACGTGAAAGGGCTTTACAAAAAAGCGAGGGCAGGGGAAATCAAGAACATGACCGGCATTTCGGCACCTTATGAACCCCCTCGGCAACCCAATGTGGAGGTTACCGAACAAAATTCCATAGAAGAATCAGTGGAGATCATCTTCCAAAAAATCAAGAATATCCTATGAAACAGTTTGCAAGTGATTACAATTACTCATTGAACTATATCGATGAGTTGGAATCAGAAGCGATCTATGTCTTGCGAGAGGTATGGGCACAATTTCAAAATCCGGTCATCCTTTTTTCAGGAGGTAAAGACTCGATCGTAGTGACACATTTGGCCAAGAAGGCTTTTCATCCGAGTAAGATCCCTTTTTCGTTGATGCATGTCGATACCGGACATAATTTTCCGGAGACCATCAAATTCAGGGATGACCTCATCAATGATCTGGGAGCGCGATTGATCGTTGGGTCGGTTCAAGAATCCATCGATCAAGGTAGGGTCGCCGAAGAAAAAGGCAAGAACGCCACGCGGAACGCCTTACAGATCACGACGCTTTTGGATGCCATTGAGAGTAATAAAGTGGATTGTGCTATTGGTGGTGGACGTCGTGATGAGGAAAAAGCCAGGGCCAAGGAACGCTTCTTTTCGCACCGGGACGATTTTGGGCAATGGGATCCCAAAAACCAGCGCCCTGAACTTTGGAACCTTTTTAATGGCAAGCACTTTGAAGGAGAACACTTTCGCGCTTTTCCCATAAGTAACTGGACGGAAATGGACGTTTGGAACTATATCATGAGGGAAAACATCGCCATTCCTTCGTTGTATTTGGCGCACGAGCGTGAAGTGGTTTGGCGTAACGGGTCTTGGATACCGAATTCGGAGTTCTTGATCCTTGATGAGAACGAGACCATTGAGAAAAAGAAAATCCGATTCCGAACCTTGGGTGATATCACCATCACGGGTGGGATCGAGTCAGATGCCGATACGATCGAAAAAGTGGTGCAAGAGGTTTCGGCCATGCGCCAAACCGAACGGGGCAATCGCTCGGATGATAAAAGATCCGAAACGGCAATGGAAGATAGAAAGAAACAAGGTTATTTTTAAAATACGGAAGAATGGGCATTAGTAATAACCAATTATTACGATTTACGACCGCAGGAAGTGTCGATGACGGTAAAAGTACTTTGATCGGAAGATTGTTGTACGATTCGAAATCCATATTCGAAGACCAACTGCAGGCCGTTGAAAGTACAAGCAAACAAAAAGGACATGAAGGGGTCGACCTCGCTTTATTTACCGATGGTCTTCGCGACGAGCGCGAACAAGGAATAACCATTGATGTAGCATATCGTTATTTCACGACTCCAAAACGGAAATTCATTATTGCCGATACTCCAGGGCACATCCAATACACCAGAAATATGGTAACCGGCGCTTCAACTGCGAACGCCGCGATCATTTTGGTAGATGCCAGACACGGGGTTATCGAACAGACCAAACGGCATGCTTTCATCGCATCTTTGCTCCAAATCCCCCATTTGATCGTTTGTATCAATAAAATGGACTTGGTCGATTTCAAGGAAGAAGCCTATAACAATGTGTTGCGGCAATTTGAGGAATTCTCGACCAAACTGTTCGTCAAAGATGTTCGGTTCATTCCGATCAGTGCACTCCTTGGAGACAATGTGGTCAACCGATCGGAGAATATGGGCTGGTACAACGGGGCTCCGCTCTTACACACCTTGGAAACCCTTCATATTAGTAGTGATATCAACAAAGTCGATTCTAGGTTTCCCGTACAGACCGTTTTACGGCCACAGCGTGAAGGATTTATCGATTATCGTGGTTATGCCGGTCGCATATCAAGCGGGATTTTTAGGGTAGGGGAAGAAGTTACCGTTTTACCATCCGGATTCAATTCGAAGATAAAATCCATTGATGGACCCAATGGTGAAATCAAGGAAGCCTTTGCACCCATGTCCATTTCCATGACTTTGGAAGATGATATTGACGTAGCTCGTGGCGACATGATCGTTCGCTCGAACAACAGGCCTGATCCCGTTCAAGAAATCGAAGTCATGCTTTGTTGGTTGAATAGCGACCCGGCCCGACCACGTACAAAGTATACCGTTCGACACACGACCAATGAGCAGACGGCATTGATCAAGGAGGTCGTTTATAAAATCGACATTAACAGTTTAGGTCGGAATTTCGATGATAAGGAAATGAAAATGAACGATATATGCAAGGTGAAAATCAAAACGGTCAAGCCCTTGATGATCGATTCTTATCGAGATAACCGCATTACCGGTAGTGTCATCTTAATCGACGAAAGTACGAACGAGACCGTAGCCGCCGGAATGATCGTTTGATCGATCGACATCATCTTGGTTGCATTCAAGGATGCTGTGATTTTTGATTTCGGAAGCGCTACATTAGGTTGTGTACCCTTAAAATCGAATCGGTTGGAAGGGCACATCTTGATTGTGGATGAACTTTTACCGATGACGTCTTGTTACCTAGAGGAATCCACGCATAGGCTTCCCAAAAACGGATAATCCAAAACAAGGTTAGTATTCGATCTTAGCTACCCGAAATTCAATCGTTGTTGAAATAGGATTTGTACCAGCGCACGAAATTTTCGATTCCTGTCGACAATGAAGTAGTCGGTCGGTACCCGTAATCTTTTCCCATAGAATCGATATCGGCCCAAGTCCTCGGAACGTCGCCGGGTTGGTGCGGCAAATATTCTTTGACCGCTTCCTTTCCCAATGCCCCTTCAATGGTCGCGATGAACTCCTTTAAGGGTACCGGGGTGTTGTTACCGATATTATAGATCCGTGATTGACCGCCTTTTACACTGGGATCACCCATAGAACCTTTTTCGATAACGCTGACCACACCGTTCACGATATCGTCGATATAGGTGAAATCGCGTTCTAGATTCCCATGGTTGAAGACCTTGATGGCTTTCGACTTCTCTATGGCATCGGTAAATAGAAAATAAGCCATGTCAGGACGGCCCCAAGGGCCGTAGACCGTAAAGAAGCGTAATCCGGTAACGGCAATCCCGAAAAGGTGGCTGTAGGTATGGGCCAACAATTCGTTGCTTTTTTTCGTAGCAGCGTAAAGACTTACGGGCGCATCGGTTTTTTGGTCAGTATGAAATGGGATTTCACCGCTGGCGCCATAGACACTTGAACTACTGGCGTAAACCAGATGTTTGATATCGAAGTTCTTACAACATTCCAAGATATTCAAAAAGCCCACCACGTTCGAATCTACATAAACCTCTGGGTTTTCGATGCTGTAGCGAACACCGGCCTGGGCCGCTAGATTACAAACGATGTCGAATTTCTGTTTTCTGAAGAGTCTCGGTACCTTCTCGCGATCTTCGATGGCCATGCGAACGAAAGAAAGCGCCTCACCATAAAGGTCGCCGTAACAAAGGATATGGTATTGACTGGCATCGGTCTGGCGAATGCCCAGCTGTTCAAGCCGGGCGTATTTGAGTTTGCTGTCGTAATAGCCGTTGATATTGTCCAAGGCGACGACGTGGTGCCCCTTGTCAAGCAAGACTTTGACGGTATGGAAACCGATAAAGCCCGCTGCTCCAGTAACCAGTATTTTCATGTTCAGTGTTCGCGTTAATAGACGTTTATGACTCGCCTATTTTATAACATTTGAATCCGATGGCCGACAACTTTTTGGTGTCCAAAACCCGCCTTCCATCAAAAAGGAAAGCCGGTTTCAACATCGATTCGTATATGTTTTTCCAGTCGTATTCCAAGAACTCGTCCCATTCGGTCAAAACGGCCACGGCATGGGCATCTTTGACGATGGCGGTCGGGTCGGTATGTACCTTCAATAGCCTTCTGTTCTCTTCGGGACTACGGGTGCCCAAATAATCCAAATCGGCATAAATCTGTTCTTCCGGCACTTTGGGGTCGTAGACATGGATCTCGGCATTCTCTTCTAGGAGCGCGTCAGCTACATATATGGCGGCGGATTCACGGGTATCGTTGGTGTCCTTTTTGAAGGCCCATCCAAAAAATACGATTTTTTTGCCGGAAACGGTATTGTACAAGGTCGTTACGATATTATCGGCGAAACGCTTTTTTTGGTAATCGTTCATAATGATTACCTGTTCCCAATAGTCGGCGACTTCCTGTAACCCGAAACTTCTTGCGATATAGACCAAGTTTAAAATGTCTTTCTGGAAACAAGATCCCCCGAAACCGACGGATGACTTCAAGAACTTAGCCCCAATTCTACTATCTCGGCCGATGGCCCTAGCAACTTCGTCGACATTGGCGTCGGTTTTTTCACACAAGGCCGAAATCGAGTTGATAGAGGAAACCCGCTGGGCCAAAAAGGCGTTTGCGACAAGTTTCGAAAGTTCGGAAGACCATACATTGGTCTGCAAGATACGTTCCTTGGGCAACCAATGTTCGTAAATGGCGCTCAAAGCATCTTTTGCAGCTTGCCCTGATTCCGATTCCTCGCCCCCTATCAATACCCTGTCGGCATCCAAGAGGTCATCGATGGCCGTTCCTTCGGCCAAAAATTCAGGATTCGATAAAATTTCGAATTTCACCCCGCTACCGGTATTGTCCAAGATACTTTTGACCGCTTCGGCGGTTCGAACCGGCAAAGTCGATTTCTCAACAACGATCTTATCCGTAGTGGCTACTTTGGCGATGTTCCGGGCACACAATTCAATATACTTTAAATCGGCTGCTTGCCCTTTCCCTTTTCCATATGTTTTGGTAGGGGTATTGACCGAAATGAAAATCATTTCCGATTCGTCAATGGCCTTATCGACTTCGGTGGTGAAAAAAAGGTTTTTACCACGGGTTTTGGCCACGATTTCCTTTAAACCAGGTTCGTATACCGGTAAATTGTCAAGATTCTCGTCATTCCATTGATCAATCCGCGCTTGGTTGATATCGACTACCGAGACCTTGATTTCAGGGCATTTCAAAGCGATAACCGACATTGTAGGTCCACCTACATACCCTGCTCCGATACAACAAATTTTGGTCACTTTTTTCATACTATGAGTGTGAATGGTCTTGAATAAGTTTTGAATAAAAAATAACTAAAAACAACGAATAGTTACTTTGAAACGCATAATTATGTTATTTCATATAAATGACAAAGAATATAAGTGAATTTGTAATTTAAACGAGGAATTTTTGGTCTTTAACGAATAATGGCTCCTTGGGTATCGTTCCGAACAAACTATGATTAATTTTAAATCGAAAAACCGAACTGAAGTAAATGGTTCTCCCAAATCTAACTGATTGAGTTATGTTCGAAAATTACTTTTCCAACAACATTCATAGACACACTTCGAAATGGGTGGTATTGGTCATCGATTCCACTTTGATTTCATTGTCGTTCTTCCTTTCGTATCTGATACGGTTCAATTTGACGATGAAATTCAACACCGATATGCTTTGGATCCAATTACCGATGGTGGTTATTTTGACCTTGATCGCTTTTTTGGTGACGGGATCCTATAAAGGCGTGGTACGGCATACCGGTGTGAAGGATGTCTATAATATTTTCAATGCCATTTGCCTTTCGAGTATCTTATTGATTTGTTTCGTTATCGCCAATAGGACGTTCGGACTCATCCCGAATTTCACCATACCCTTATCGATCATCATCATCCATAGTTTGATCGGATTTTTGGCCTTGACCGCCGCACGATATATTTTCAAAACCCTTTACACGAATTTTATTAGAAGGTACAATACCTCGAAGAACGTATTGATTTATGGTGCCGGTGAATCCGGGGTGTTGACATACAACGCGATATCAAGTCATTCGGGTAACAAGATCAGGGTGTTGGGTTATATCGATGACGATTTACAGAAAATTGGAAAAAGCATCAATGGGACCAAGGTTTTCGGTAAGGAAATCCTGAATAAGGATTTCTTGGTACAGAAAGAGATCAGCGAGGTCATTTTCGCCACCAGTGATGTTGAAACCAGTAAATTGCGAAAACTCGTCGAAAACCTGGTCGATCTCACCGTTGAAGTGAAGATCGTTCCTCCCGTTGAAAAATGGATCAATGGTGAGCTCAATGTCGCCCAGATCAAACAAGTACAGATAGAAGACCTTTTAAATAGGGTCCCGATCCGTGTGAAAAGTTCGAAGGTCGGTGAACAGTTGAAAGGGCAGAGTATCATGGTCACCGGTGGCGCAGGATCAATAGGTAGTGAGATCGTTCGCCAAATCGCGAACTACGATTACAAATCATTGATCGTGATCGACCAAGCGGAGTCGGCCTTGTATGACCTGCAACAAGAGCTAAAGCAAAACGGGTTCCATAATTTCGTCCCCATCGTTAGTGACATCCGTGACAAGAACCGCATGAACGCATATTTTCAGGAGTTCAAACCCACAATGGTCTTTCATGCGGCAGCATACAAACACGTGCCTTTGATGGAATGCAATGCCTATGAAGCCACGAAGACAAATGTCATCGGCACTAAAATTTTAAGTGATCTGGCCTTACAGCATGGGGTCGATAAATTCGTATTCGTATCGACCGACAAGGCCGTCAACCCAACCAATGTCATGGGAGCGACCAAACGGATCGCTGAAATGTACATTAGTTGTTTGAACCAAGAAAACAAGACAAAATTCATCACCACTCGTTTCGGTAATGTTCTCGGGTCGAATGGTTCGGTCATTCCGTTGTTCAAAAAACAGATTGAAAAGGGGGGGGCCGTTGACGGTCACCCACCGCGAGATTACCCGATACTTCATGACCATCCCGGAAGCTTCCCAGTTGGTTCTTGAAGCAGGTTCAATGGGCTCTGGGGGTGAGATTTTCATTTTCGACATGGGTGAATCCGTAAAAATATTCGACCTGGCCAAGAATATGATCAAGCTTTCCGGACTGCGATACCCAGAAGATATCGATATCAAGGTAACCGGCCTAAGACCGGGAGAAAAGCTGTATGAAGAACTTCTGGCCAATGGTGAAAATACCCTGCCGACCTACCACAAAAAGATCATGATCGGTAAGGTAAGGGAACAAAACTATGCGAAAACACGCGCCCTAATCGACGAACTTTGTGTTTCCAACATCTTTTTCAGTGAGAATATCGTGAAACTGATGAAGAAAATCGTTCCTGAGTTCATCTCCAATAATTCGGAATACTGTGATTTGGATGAGGCCGAGGAATCGGACACCACCGAAGATTCCCGAAAACAACAGAATAAGATTTTGCAGCCTTGAACATAACATTGTAGTTTTAGCATAAATAAAAAAGTATGGAACTTAAATTCAAAAGGCTGTTGTTTTCGTCATTCGTCGCGGGCCTATTGTTGACCTCGTGCGCATCAAAACAAGATGTAGTGTATTTTCAGGATGCCGGGAATTTCGAAACTATTGTATCGGATTTTAATTTCGAGCCGAAATTCAAGATCGATGATGAATTGAGCATCGTCGTTTCCACATTGGATAAAGAGGCAAGTATCCCGTTCAACATATTCCAAGGAGCACAAGAAGGTGAAATACGCCCGAAGCAAGTTTCCTATTTGGTGGATAAGGATGGTGAAATCGAATTCCCCGTTATCGGGAAGGTCAAAGTGGTTGGTTTGACCGCCCAGGAACTGCGCCTATTGTTGCAAGACAAACTAAGTGACTATTTAAAAAACCCGATCATTAATATCCGTTTAAAGAATTTTACGGTAACGATCCTAGGGCAAGTCAACAAGCCGGGCACCTATGCCGTTGAAGGCGAAAAAATAACCATAATGGAAGCCTTGGGTCTCGCAGGCGATCTGAATATAAAAGGACAACGGCAAAACGTATTGGTGATCCGTGAATTCGAAGGTACCAAGCTATATACGCGAATTGACCTGACCAGCAAGAACGCGTTTGAATCACCTGTGTATTATTTGACCCAAAACGACGTGGTTTACGTAGAACCCAACCAATCCGCGGTCACCTCAAGCAGCTTGGACAACAGGGCATCGATCCTGGTTTCTATCGCTTCCTTGCTAATTACCTCTACTGTATTGATCATCACCAGAAACTAAATTCAACCTAGCTTTCGCCAAAAAAACACCCTAAACTATAGGCATGGAGAATAAAACGGATTTAAAGGAAATCCTAAGCTCGTATTTAAAATATTGGAAGTGGTTTTTGGCATCGCTGGTTCTCTTCATCGCATTGGCCGTAGTGTACCTGAGGTATACCAAAGTGCTCTATCAAGCAACTGCCAAAGTGAAGATTTTGGAAGAAGATGGCAACGGCGGCTTGGATCTTTTCGATGATATCGACCTTTTCTCCATAAAAAAGAATAACGTACTCGACGAGATTGAGATCATCAAGTCGAGATCCCACCTGATCGAATTGGTCCAAAGACTGAAGTTGAACACCCAGATTTTCGAGATGGGTGACCTGCTTCAAAGTGAAAAGTACCACGGTGCTCCGGTCAACTTCAACTTTGTCGTTGAGGATTCCATACTCAACAAATCTAATTTCGAGTTCTTTTTGGTCATCAATTCGGCCAACAGCTATTCCTACAGTGAAAACGAGAAGGAAACCGGAACGACCTTTACATTCGGGAAAAAGCTGAAGACGTCGATTGGCGAAGTGGTCTTGACCCCTAATCTTGAACATATCAACAGGTATATCGGCAAACGATTCCGTGTGGCCATTACACCCGTTGAACGTGTTGCTGATTTCTTGAAGGAAGCCATTAGCATTGAACTTAATGATGACGATTCGAACATCGTCAACGTGATAATGAAAAATGGGAGCAAGAAAAAAGCAAAGGATGTCATCGGCGAGCTGATCAGCATTTATAACGAAAACGCCATTCTCGATAAAAAAGTAATCGCTGATCGTACGGCTACGTTCATCGACAATCGGATCGCCGCTATCGCGGGGAATTTATCTACGGTCGATGAGTCCGCTGAGACCTTAAGGACCGATAGGGGCATCTCTGACTTGGCATCGGAAACAAGTATCAATTTGAACGTAGGTGCTGCGAACCGTCAAGAATTGGCCAATGCACAAAACCAATACAATATCGCTAAAGGTATGAGTGATTTGGTCGAGCAGCAAGATCAATTCGAAGTATTGCCTTCCAATATTGGTTTGTCCGATCCAAGTATTGCCAGTACGACGGCAAGGTACAATCAATTGCTGCAAGAGCGGAACCGCTTATTGAAAAGTTCTAATTTGAAGAACCCAATGATCGTCAATTTGGATGAGGAACTCCGTAACCTTCGAAAAAACCTGAAGTCAAGTTTGAACGGTACGGTGAACAACCTTTCCTTGACGGTCAATACCTTGAGCAACCAACAGGCGATCATCAATTCAAGAATATACTCCGCCCCTAAAAACGAAAGGGCTTTGCGCGATATTACCCGTAAACAACAAACCACGGAATCCTTATACCTGTATTTATTGCAAAAAAAGGAAGAGGCCCAGATCGCGGCAATTTCGACCTCCCCGAAATGCAAAGTAGTCGATTATGCCACCACGGGCGACAATCCGGTGGCACCACGTAAAATGGTGATCTTAATGGCCGCAGGTATCTTCGGTCTTTTGGTTCCTTTTTCCGTGCTTTATGCGAAAGATCTTTTGGATACCAAGGTCAAGAACATGAAGACCATAGAGGAGTTGACTAAGGAAGTACCCGTAATCGGCGAGTTGCCTAAAGTCTCAAAAAAGGAATTGAACAAAATTTTGAAAGACGACCGATCGGTTTTGGGTGAATCCTTACGGATCATCAGAACGAATCTGGATTACTTGATCAAAAGTAAATCGAAGGGCAGTGCAAAGAACAATATCATATTTATTTCCTCCAGTATCTCAGGGGAAGGAAAGACCTTCGTTTCTTCCAATTTGGCCATGATTCTATCGAATACCTCTAAAAAAGTATTGCTCATAGGCGCTGACATTCGAAACCCTAAGATCTATAACTTTTTTATCGGTAAGGATATCGATAGGATGTCAATGGGGGGCACCAAGCCAAAAAACGGACTGACTGAGTATATTATCGATGAGAAAATCGAAGTGAAGGATATCGTGAACAAGATGCTTGTCCAAAACAATGAAATTGATGTAATCTATTCCGGAAAGATTCCACCGAATCCAGCGGAATTACTTTTGAGTGGCCGAATTGGGGAATTGTTCGATAAGGTGTGTTCCAAGTACGATTATGTTTTGGTCGATACCGCTCCTTTGATGTTGGTGACCGATACTTTGCTGTTGACCAACTATGCCGATCACTTGATTTACGTTACCCGTTCTGGGGTAACCGAAAAACGGGCCATCGATTACCCGATCAAACTCCAAAAGGAAGGAAAACTCTCTGGTTTATGCTTTTTGGTCAATGATGTTGCCGATTCCGACTTGGGATATGGTGGCATGTACAGCTATGGTTACGGCAAAGCTGTTAAGAAATGGTGGTCCATTAAGTAAGTGGATTCGTATTAAATTGAACTTTTTTTAGGCCTAAAACAGCTCTTTTCAATTGCGTTTTTTACTATCGTTCCCACTTCATAAATGTAGCTCATCGATAAAGGATTCGCTTAGTCGAATTCTTTAAATCAAAAGGACCGCTACTTTGCTTTTGGGTTATCTTTGTAATCGCCCTAATTATGCGTGGCAATTGCTAAAAATTGAGAAATGAAAAGAAACTACCCCATTAGCCTTCAAATTTTCTGTGCCCTGTTTTTATTGTTTTCGTTCAACCGTGTAAATGCG
>NZ_JBEVTG010000004.1:0-86161 GCF_040513375.1 Flagellimonas algarum
AACGATTCCTTCAGGAGATCCTAAGAAAACCCCATTATTTCCTACTAGGTTGTCAAGTTGTTGGATGAATTGTTCAGCAGGTTCTATGATTCCGTCGTCAACAATGGAAACCGGGATAAAGAATTCGGTTCCATCCGGAGAATTCGCAGGGAATGTCAAGGTTGTTGTAGTCGTTGCCGTATAATCCGTTCCAGCGGTAGCCGGATCGCTCAACGAACCGTCGTTACCTAGTGTTACATCAACCGTAAAGGCGCTATCAACGCCAGCCCCGACCAAACGTACTCGAAGTTGCACATTGCCATCGGCTTCACTAAAGGTATAATCTTCCGTAATGACAGAGGCGGCATCCGTATCATTGATGGTTCCTAGACCGGTGTCATCCGTAAAAGTCACTAAGTCAGCCGGGTTGGTCAATACGACCTCTAGGGTTTCGGTTCCTTCCACCCAGGCATCATCCAAAGCAGCCACATTGAAGTTGACCGAGGAGGCATTAGCCGGTAGGGTTACCGTAGTCGGACCACTATAATCCGCATTACTTGTAGAAATATCGGTATAACCAATGTTGAAATCCACATCTTGACTTAGTGGTGTGGATATGGAAATGGTATAGGTTAAATTATTGCCTTCGTCCGCGATGGCATCATTGATGCTCACTCCAGGTTTCACGTTCAAGGTGACCGTAGAAGTTTCGCAAATTCCAGTATTCGGGGCGGGCAAACAAACTTCGATGGTAAAAGTGTCCGTGCCGACAAAATCGGGATCCGGTTCATAGCTAAACGTACCGTCACTGTTCACGGTTAAGGTGCCACTTGAAGGGCTGGAAGTCGCCGTATAAGTCGAACCATCAGGAACATTATCATTCGCGCCGACATCCCCATTGAAAACCGTATTGAAGTCAACGTCAAAGGTATCGTCTACGGCATATTCCTGCATGATCAAAAATTTACCATCGGCAACATCGACCGTTGCAGCGGTAAACCTGATTTCGGTCAATTGGGATCCTTCAGGGGCCAAATCGGTTAGATTGTAAAGCGCGATACCTATGGTGCCCCCAGTATGGTTGACACGTTCGGTCAGCCAGTAATCGCTATTCGCTTGGGGAGGAATATTCGGTTGTGGGCCATTGGATACATTTTGGTGGCGAACGAAAGTCTGGCCAAGCAATTGCTCTGGGCCCCCTCCTGGAGGAATCCCATAAAGCGAAATATGTTGACAATTGTTCGCGTTCCGCTCGGTTACCAAGAGTATGGAACCATCATTGACCGGAAGTGCCGGTGAATAGGTAACGGCTTGGACCTGGGCGTTGGTGGTAGCCAGGGCCGCTTCATTCTCACAAATGTTCGCCCCGTTTCCGTTACAGGCGAAATAGTAATTCAAGTTTAGGCTTTGATATGCACCCAATGCTTCCGCATCCCAGTTGGCAGCAGCACTTGAAGTGACTATCAGAGTACCGTCTTCAAAAATCCTGTTGGCAGTGTGGCCTGCTGGACCCAAACGGATCAAGGAGTATCCTGAAGGTACGGCGAAGGTATTGTAGCTTGTACCGTTCACTTCGACACTCTCCAATTGGGCAGGATCGCTGTTGGAAGGTTGTGGACTGGACCAGGTAAAGGAGGCACCGGTTCGGATACCTTCCACTTGGGCGGTCAGGGTAGTAGATGAAATAGCAAAAACCAGAAGGAGTAACCATCTGGCCAATACGGGCATAGCAGGAGCAATGTTGATCTTCATAGGTCTAGGTGCAAAAATTTACAATCCTAAAGACCTTATCCCATTAAATTAATTGTGGTTCAAAAAGTAGCAATCTTTAATAGGTCAAGGTTTTAGTTTTACGGTTTTGCATTGATTTGGGGTCAATTGCGCTATAAAAGTACCCCCAATACGCCGCCGGTGTAAAATTTCACGTTGTTAGCGTTGTTTTAATCGATTAATTACTTCAACATAGTTTAACGGCTATGTTTAATCGATATTTGTAATTTGTTGTGAAACAGAGGGTTTTGTATGTGAATTTCTTCTAAATCCGGTCGTATGTAAGAATTGTAGGAAGATTTGGGAAAACTGGTCGTGTGCGGGTGGATTCGGTTATCATAGCTGCGATTAATTGGTTAATTTTGGAATTCAATCAGATTAAAACAATGAGTTCGAAGAAAGGAAAAGTTCAAGAGTTGATTCACGAAAGATTATTGGAGGAACGCAAGGTGTTTCTATGGGGTATGGTCGACGACGATTCGGCCAAACATGTCATAGACCGTTTGCTGTACTTGGATCTTTTGTCAAATAAAGAGATACAGTTGATCATCAATAGTCCGGGGGGGTATGTCACTTCCGGGTTTGCTATTTACGATACCATCAAACAAATCAAAAGTCCCGTATCTACGGTTTGCTCAGGTTTGGCCGCTTCTATGGGTTCGATTTTGCTATCCGTTGGGAAAAAAGGACGGCGATTTATCCAACCCCATGCCCGTGTAATGATCCACCAACCGAGTGGCGGGGCTCAAGGACAAGCCTCTAACATCGAAATCCAAGCTAAGGAAATCATAAAGACCAAAGAGTTGGGTGCCCGGATTTTGGCCGATAACTGTGGTCAGGATTTTGAAAAGGTCATGCGCGATTTCGATCGTGATTATTGGATGGGAGCTGAAGAATCGGTTGCCTACGGCATCGTCGACGACATCCTTTAAAATGGTAACAAACAAAAAAAGTCCTTCCGAAACAGGAGGGACTTTTTGATATATATGGACGCCTTAGGCGGAATGCTCGCGCGATTTCGTTTTTACTTTTGATTTGGTCGGTTGTCGCTGAAAGACCTTACATAACCCTCCGATTCGTCCCCACTGTATTTTTGACTACATTTATCATAGTCAAGCACTTGCCATCCCCATGAAGAAACAAAGCCCGAAAAATATCGCGATCATAGGATCTGGATTGGTCGGTTCCTTACTCGCTATTTATCTAAGACGACGGGGCCATGCTGTGACTATATTCGATCGGCGGCCCGATATCCGAACAGTCGAGTTTTCAGGACGTTCGATCAATCTTGCCATGAGTGATCGTGGTTGGAAAGCGATTCGGAACGTAGGTATCGAAGATGCCATTAAGGATATCGCGATACCCCTTTACCAAAGAGCTATCCACGTGCAGGATGAACCCTTGTTCCTGCAACCGTATGGTAAGGAGGGAGAAGCAATATGGTCGATTTCACGGGGTATATTGAACCGTAAGATGATCGATTTGGCCGAAGAAAGCGGTGCCGAATTCCGTTTTGACGAAAAGGTTTGGGACGTCGATCTTCCGGAAGCCAAAATCTACACCGGTGCTTCAGAAAAAGCAAATTGGAAAGCCTATGCATTCGATCATGTCTTTGGTTGTGACGGGGCTTTTTCGCGGGTTCGGCACAAAATGCAGCGTCGAAGCCGCTTCGATTATTCGCAAGACTTTATCGATGTGGGTTATAAGGAACTCAGCATACCGGCAAATCAGGATGGAAGCCATAAGCTCGATAAGCATTCCTTCCATATATGGCCGCGCGGCAACTTCATGTTGATCGCCATGCCCAATACCGACGGTAGTTTTACCTGTACCTTGTTCATGCCATTCGAAGGGGCCGTTTCTTTTGAGAACATCACGAACGAGGCCGAAGCAAAAGCCTTTTTCGAGACCTATTTTCCGAATGTCAGAAAGGAAATCGAAAACTTGACCAAGGATTTTTTCAAAAACCCGACCAGCGCCATGGTGACCATGAAATGTTACCCATGGACGTATTGGGATAAGGTGGCCTTGGTGGGCGATTCGGCTCATGCCGTCGTGCCCTTTTACGGTCAGGGGATGAATGCGGGTTTTGAGGATATTTCGGAACTTGACAAGCTATTGGGGGAATTTGGCGATGATTGGGAAGCGATATTCAAGAATTACCAAGAGCAGCGCAAACCCAATGCGGATGCCATTGCCGAATTGAGCTACCGCAATTTCATCGAAATGAGCAAGAAAACCGCAGAACCCGACTTTCAGCTCCAAAAGAAAATCGAGAAACGATTCGCGGCCAAGTATCCTGGGCAATGGGTACCCGTATACAGTCGGGTAACCTTTTCAAGCCGCCCATATCGAGAGGCCCTTGAAATAGGGGATGCCCAAGAACGGATCATGCAAACGGTCATGCAACAACCTGATATCGATACCCGCTGGGATGCTCCGGAAATCGAAGCGTTGATGTTGGAATTGATCGAAAAACAATCCCAATAAAAAAGCCCCCGGATCGGAGGCTTTGTTTCTTATAGCTTAGCGAAGAGCTTTTCCATTTTGCCTTGTTCCTCATCGGCCAAGACCGGGTCGACCAAAATTCGACCGCTGTGCTCGTCGGTAATGATTTTTTTTCGGGAAGCGATTTCCACTTGGATCTGTGGTGGAATGGTAAAGAACGATCCGCCTGAGGCACCCCGTTCAACAGGAACAACCGCCAATCCGTTCTTGACACTACCGCGAATACGCTTGTAGGCTTTGACCAAACGCTCATCGATTTTCTCTTCGAACTCTTCCGATTTCTTCAATAAGGCCAATTCCTCTTTTTCTGTTTCGGCCAAAATCGCATCAAGTTCCCCTTTTTTGTGCTTTAGGTGTGATTCGCGTTCCGAAAGGATTTCCTTGGTTTCCGAAATAACCTCTTTTTTCTGCTCGATCTGCGCTTTGAATTCCTTAATGTTCTTTTCGGCCAATTGGATTTCCAACTCCTGGAATTCGATTTCCTTGCTCAGGGAGTTGAATTCCCTGCTGTTGCGAACGTTTTTCTGTTGTTCGCTGTATTTTTTCATCAATGCCTTTGATTCCTCGATCAGATTCTTTTTGGCAGTGACTTCGAAGTTTACGGTCTCCACATCCGATTTCAGCTTGTCCATGCGGGTTTTGAGTCCCAAGACCTCGTCTTCAAGGTCTTCAACTTCCAACGGCAATTCACCTCGTACATTCCTGATTTCATCAACCCTAGAATCGATCAATTGCAAATCATACAACGCCCTTAGTTTCTCTTCAACAGTTGTTTCCGTTTTGGTAGCCATACTTAAAAATACTTGATGGGATTAGTAATACTTTCCGATAAAGTGACCGCAAAATTAGGAATTTTTTTCTTAAGAAAATCCACTAAAAGATTTTTTGTAAACTGCTCAGTTTCATAGTGCCCGATATCGGCTATGACCAATTGGCCCTCAGCCTGATAGAACTGGTGGTATTTCACATCGGCGGTAACGAACACATCGGCCCCGGCACGAACGGCATCCAGTATCGCGAAGGCGCCACTACCACCCAAAACCGCGACTTTTTCCACATCCTTACCCAACAAGGTCGAATGCCTGATTACGGAGGCGTTCATATGCGATTTGAGGTATTGAAAGAATTCGATTTCCTTCATTGGGGTTGCTAAGGTACCGACCATACCCATGCCGATGTTTTGGTTGCTATTTTCCAAGGTCTCCATCTCATAAGCTACTTCGTCGTAAGGATGGTTTGTAAAAAGCGCTGATAGGACCGCCTTTTCGAAGGCCGCAGGAAAGGTCAGGTTCAATTGGACTTCTTTTTCGAAATGGGTCACCCCTTCTTGCCCGATGATCGGATGGGCATCGGTTCCTGGTTTGAAACTTCCGGTACCGACCACACTAAAACTGCATTCGCTATAATTTCCGATACTTCCGGCACCAGCACGGAACAATCCATCCCGCAGGGCATCGGCTTTATCGACAGGTACATAGGTGGTCAATTTTTTGATGGTCCCTTCCTTGGGCCGCAAGATTTTGGTATTGCCCAGTCCCAATACCTCGCAAATTTTCGCATTGACCCCTAGGGGACTATTGTCCAAAGCGGTGTGCATACTGAAAATAGCGATATCGTTCTTTATGGCTTTCAAGAGTACGCGTTCTACATAATTCGCTCCGGTAATTTTTTTGATGCCGGTGAATAAAATCGGATGAAAGCTTACAATGAGATTACATTCTTTTTTAATGGCCTCATCGACCACGTTCTCGAGGGTGTCAAGCGTTACCAAGATGCCGTTGACCTCTTGTTCCCATTGGCCGACCAAAAGGCCAACGTTATCGAAATCCTCCGCATAATGCAGTGGAGCCAGTTCCTCAAGGATGACGGCGATATTCTTTATGGTCATAAACGGTGGTTTGATCCGTTAAAGATAAAATATTATAATTTCGTCCTCATGTTGACCCTTCTTCGCTACATCCTCTTTCCGTTTTCACTTTTGTATGCCCTGATCGTGGTGCTACGCAATTGGTGCTATGATTTCGGGTTGTTCGAATCGAAGCGTTTTGAAACCCCGACCATCGTCGTGGGTAACCTAAGTGTCGGGGGAACCGGGAAAACCCCTATGATCGAATTCCTGGTCGCGGCCCTGATGCAAGATCGGAAGTTGGCCATACTCAGTCGTGGGTATCGTCGTAAATCGAAAGGTTTTGTGCTCGCGAATGCGGATTCCGATGTTTTGGACTTGGGGGATGAGCCCTATCAAATGTCCCGAAAATTCCCAGAGGTTCCCTTGGCAGTCGACGGGGACCGCCGTCGCGGAATCGCCCGATTGGAACGCGAGGTGGGGCCGGAGGTCATCCTGTTGGATGATGCGTTCCAGCATCGAAGGGTAGCAGCTTGTCTGTCGCTTTTGCTCACCACCTATGCCCGCCCTTTTCATCGCGATTGGTATGTGCCGACAGGATATCTAAGGGATGCCAAATCACAGTCGAAGCGGGCCTCGGCCATTGTGGTGACCAAATGCCCCAAAACTATGGGCATCAAGGAAATGGAAGAACTTGGCAATCGATTGCGAAGGCATAGTGGTCAAGAGGTGTTGTTCGCAACCTTAGGGTATGGCGGGGCGGTAAAGAACAAGGAGGGTGCCATGGATCTGGAACTTTTGCGGCATCGGACCATTGATTTGGTGACCGGAATCGCTGACCCAAGACCTTTGGTCGAACATTTGCAAGCTTTGGATATCCAAGTCGTTCACCATGCCTACCCGGACCATCATTATTTCACTGCCAAGGAAATCGCTTTTTTCAATTCGGTGGATTTTGTGTTGACCACGGAAAAGGACTATGTCCGTTTACAAGGAAAAGTCGACAAACTTTCCTACCTGCCGGTATATCATGAATTTTTACGAGGGGGTGACAAGAAATTAATGGAGCTCATCAATACAGGTATCAAGCGTTGCTCCCCATCTTCGTCTTAAAGATATTTTCTCCGATTTTCTGGTAAAACACTTCAGGTTTAAAGGGTTTGGTAACCACCGCGTTACACCCAGCGGCGTAGAACTCGTCGAGACTGTCTTCCATGGAAATCGCGGTTAGGGCGATGATCGGAATGTCGGGATCGAACTTTCGGATTTGTTTAGTGGCTTCGGTACCACTGATGCCAGGCATATGAATGTCCATTAAGATGGCGTCGTAAGTATTGGCTTTAGCGGCATCAATCGCCTCGTTACCGTTGTTGGCAATGTCGCAACTGATGTTTTTCTTGCTCAACATTTTCTTGGTAATGACTTGATTGATCTTGTTGTCCTCGACCACCAAAACATGAAGGCCATCGAAGTCGAAATCCTCGACACTAAGTTCGAATGGGACTTCTTCCAAAGAGTTCTCCTCGACTTTCAGTCTGAGGTCGAAAAAGAAGGAACTACCCGTGCCCAATTCACTTTTTAGGTGGATTTGACTGTCGAAAAGACCTAACAAGCTCTTCACTATGGTCAATCCGAGACCCGTACCCCCGTACTCCCGATTGATCTGGACGGAGCCTTGTTCGAAACTTTCGAAAATGTTCTTCTGCTGTTCTGCCGAAATACCGATACCGTTGTCCTTAACTTCGAAATACAGGTCGATTTCTTCCCCTTCGCGTTGTTTGACCTTGGTGATTACATCAACTTGCCCGTCTTTGGTGAATTTCAATGCATTTCCGACGAGGTTCATGAATATCTGCGAGATTTTCAAAGGGTCGCCGAGCAAATGCAACGGAATGTTGTTGTCGTAATCCAAAACGATCTTGGTATTGTTCTCATTCGCCGTTTGTTGCAAGGAATCGATAACATCCGTCAGAACCTTCTTGAGTTTGAACTCGATGTTCAACGGTTCGAGTTTGTCGGCGTCGATCTTGTTGATCTGTAGAATGTCGTTAATGAAATTCAAAAGGTAGTCTCCTGAAAATTTCAATGATTTCAGGTGTTCCTTTTGGTGTTCTGCCGGATTTTCGTCCAAGAGCAAATGGGTCAGCCCCGTTACCGCATACAAAGGGGTTCGAAGCTCGTGGGTCACAGTTGAGAGGAAATTGGTCTTTGCCTCCATCGCGGATACCGCTGCGTCACGCGCCGTTTCCAACTCACGGTTCTTGGTGTGTAAAAGGTCGTTGGTTTTCAGCTTGATCTGGTTATTGCGATACAACGAGACAGCCAAAAGGGAGATGATGATCAAAAAGGCGGAGGTCAAGATCGAGGTGATCTCAGATCGGTTGGCCGATTGGCTCAACTTTTCATTTTCGGCCTCCAAATCAGCGATGATCTTGGTCTGTCGGGCTTGCAATATCTTTTCGGATGTTTTCTGTTCGGTCTTTGACTTTTCTATGGTAAAAATGGAATCCCTGAATTTCGTGACCTCCTTGTTATAGAAGAGTGATTTTTCAAATTCGCCGGTGACCTCATAGGCTTGTGTCAAAAAGAGGTTGGCGTTCAAGGCTTCAAGGCGATAGTCGTGTTTGAGGGCGAGCTGCAGGGCCGCCTCCCCATGTTTGGTCGCTTGTTCCAGCTTCCCGGTCTTCTGGTTCAACTGCGCCAACCCAAGATTCGCCTTGGTCGCCAAATAAGCCCGTTCCAATTCATCCGAATTTACCAATAGGGCATTGAAATTGGTCGATGCTTCCTCGAACTTGTCGATGTTCAAATAGGCATTGCCTTCGGCCAAAAGAATGTTGTTCAATAGGTTTTTATCGTTGTTGATCAGTTTGACCTCTTCCAACATGTTGATCGCCTGGTAGTTGTTTCCTTCACGGTAGAGCAGGTTAGCTTCGATAAAACGGTGTACGGCATCCCCATAAGGATATTCGAGATCTTTGAGTAAAACGCCGGCACGATCCCAATAGAATTCGGTTTTTTCTTTGTCTTCACGCTCAAGGAAGAGCATGGCATACCGATGGTAGGTATCCAATAGGGCTTTGAGGTTTTCTTCCTTTTCTGCAAGATCCGCTGCTAATTTCAACGACTCCAGGGCGGCTTCGAGATTGTCTTGATGTCCATACGACAAGGCTTCCCTAAAGCGTGATTCGAAACTTTCGGTAGTGGTCGATTCTTGTGTATGGGCTACCCATGAAAACAGCAGGCAAAGCAGCAATGCCGCAAGACCTGGTATGCCCTTGAAGTTCGACCGTTCAAACATTAAACGTAGTTCTTTTTGATAAGCAGTTTAATTACATCGATGATCCGTGAACAGTAGCCGGTCTCGTTATCGTACCAGCCGATGATTTTGATCATTTTTCCAATCACCGAAGTCATCTGAGAATCAAACGTACAAGAGTAGCAACTATTGTTTATATCGATCGATACAATGGGGTCTTCGGTATAGAAAAGTACATTTTTTAGCTGATTTTCAGAAATATGCCTAAAAGTCTCGTTGATTTCTTGGATCGAGGTTTGTTTTTTGACGTTGAATGTAATGTCGGTCAAGGACCCGTTTGGAACAGGTACACGAATACCGCATCCACCAATGACATCTGCCAAATCAGGGAAAATACGCGTTAGCGCTTTCGCTGCCCCTGTGGTGGTCGGAATAATCGATTGGCTTGCCGCACGTGCCCTTCGCAAATCGCGATGTGGTCGATCATGCAAGCTTTGATCTGATGTGTACGAATGCACCGTGGTGATGTAGGCTTGTTCGATGCCGCAAAGGTCTTGGATGACCTTGATCATCGGGGCGGCATTGTTCGTTGTGCAGGAGGCATTGGAAATGATGTGGTCATCAGCCCCGAGTTCCCCTTCATTGACCCCATAGACGACCATTTTGATATCGGTTTCAATGGGAGGAACCGTTAAGATCACTTTTTTAGCCCCATTCTTCAAATGGAAGTCAAGTTCTTTGCGGGTTTTGAATTTACCGGTGGCCTCAATGACCAAATCCGTTGCGTATTTGCCCCATTCGATATGTTTCGGATGGTGTTCGTTCAATACTGGAATCTCCCTTCCTTCATAGACCAAATGTCCATCTTGCCCTGCTATCGAGGCGCTATGGGGGCCATGTATGCTGTCGTATTTGACCAAATGGGCCAAGGTCTTGGCATCGCTAAGGTCATTGATCGCAACGACTTCCAATTCAGGATGGTTCTGGAGCAACCTAAAGAAAGTCCTACCGATCCTACCGAAACCATTGATGCCGATGCGAATTTGGTTCAAAAGAAAGGGGTTTAAGGGTTATGGCACTAGTGGATGTGCTTGTGGGCTTTGTAAGAAGATCGGACCAATGCCCCACTTTCTACATGACGGAAACCCATCTCCAAACCTATAGTCTCATACTTTTTGAACTGCTCGGGCAGTATGAAGTTTTTGACCGGAAGATGTTTTTTCGAGGGTTGTAGATATTGGCCGATGGTGACCACGTCAACTTCGGCCTTTCTCAAATCTTCCATGGTCTGAAGCACTTCGGCTTCTTCTTCACCCAAACCTAGCATGATGCCCGACTTGGTGCGATTGGCGCCATTTTGTTTCAAGTAGCGCAATACCTCGAGACTGCGATCGTATTTGGCCTGGATGCGGACTTCACGGGTCAATCGCCTCACAGTTTCCATATTGTGTGAAATCACCTCGGGGGCTACGGCGATCAAACGATCTAAGTGTTTTTCAATACCTTGGAAATCGGGAATCAAGGTTTCCATAGTGGTTTCAGGGTTCATGCGGCGCACCGCTTTTACCGTTTCGGCCCAAATGATGGATCCCATGTCTTTAAGGTCGTCTCGATCCACCGAAGTAAGTACGGCATGTTTGATGCCCATGATCTTGATCGAGCGTGCCACTTTTTCCGGTTCTTCCCAATCCACACTTTCAGGTCTTCCTGTCTTGACCCCGCAAAAACCGCAAGAACGGGTGCAAATGTTCCCCAAGATCATAAAGGTAGCGGTACCTTCACCCCAGCATTCGCCCATATTGGGGCAACTACCAGAGGTGCAAATGGTATGCAGGTCGTATTTCTCGACCAATCCCCTGAGTTGGGTGTATTTTTTACCCGTAGGAAGCTTAACACGAAGCCATTTCGGCTTGCCCTTCGGCGGATGCACATGTGAAGCGGTTGCTGTAGACATACCTGGAATTTTGGACTACAAATATACGAATTGATGGACGGAATCCGGCTATCGGTTGGCGATCACCTCGGCCAACAATTTTTTGGCCCGCAAGAGCTTTACTTTGATGTTGTTGATGGGTTCTCCGAGTTCATTGGCGATTTCGGCGTAGCTCATTTCGTTGAAAAAGCGCAAATTGATGACTTTCTGATAGGTCGGCTTTAATTTTTTGATGTCGGCCAACAAGGTGGCCAAATTTTGCTCGATGATCAGGTTATCCTCAGCCGTAGGGCTTTCATCCAAGACTTTATTGACTTCTTCGGCCTTTCCTTGATCGGCATCGGCCATGACGTTCCGTTTGCGTTTCCGGATGAGGTCTACGTGGAGGTTCTTTGAAATAGTGATCAACCAGGTTGCGAACTCATAGGACTCGTCGAAGGTGTCGATCTTGTCGAATGCTTTTGAAAAGGTCTGGATGGTGATATCCTCGGCATCGTTCTCATTCTTGGTCCGGATGAGCTGAAAGCCGTAGACATCGTTCCAAAAACGATCCAATAGGGCGCTGAACGCGATTTGGTTGCCCGTTTTTGCCTTGGCGACCATATCATTGACGTTTAACTCCGGTTTACTCAAAAAAAGTGGTTTTGTCGTGAGGGTTAGGAGGGGTCGGTTACCATGTCTTTGCGACATTCCTGTTCGCTCGGCAATTTACCGCAGTAGCCACAGGCTTCCCCGTCTTTGTTCAGGTACGGATTTTGACTGGCACAAGTGCCGGCGAACTTCCCGTCCTTTTTCGACCAGATCTTGATGGCGATACCGGCGAAGGCCAGTGCTAGGAGTCCAATGGTCAAAAGTATCAATTTCATGCCTGAAAGTTTTTGCAAAGGTACGAAATAGAACCACCTTGCATTCGCATTTAAGAGGACTTTATGCTTGGGTCAATAGGTAATATTGGCCACGATGTTTTGTACGGTGGGTGCTTCATTGCCACCTTCGGGCTCGATGGTGATATAACTGATGGCATCATCCGCATAGGGCAGGGCCAAGAGCTTTTCCTTATCATCGAATTGTTTGATAATACCCAGGTTGACCATCTCCCCATTGACTTCGGCCCACATTTGAAAACATTGGTCTTCGGGCAATTGGGGTAAATGACTGACGTTGATGTACGACAATTTTTTCACCGGATTGATGTAGGCGACGGCCTTCAGCTCTTTCGCCTTTTGGTTCCCCATTACCGAAAACCGACGGGTGTTGGGGTTGTTCAAAACAATGTATTGGTTGCGAAGGTCTTCCAATTGCACCTTCATGTCCATCTCAAGGTTTTTGATCTTGTTGTTGACAATGGTGTTTTCTTGTTGAAGGCTCTTGTTCTGATTGTAGAAGAAATAGGACGAACCTGCAAAAACACAGGCAACGATGCTGGCCGCAATGGCGTAGCGGTAAAATTTGAACCTGCTTTTTCGTTCTTGGCGGATGCTGGCCAGAATACGCTCTTTGAGTCCCTCCGGGGCCTTTAGGGCATGTAGCTTGGCGAATGCTTCCAGATTTTCCTGCAATTCGTTGTAGGTCTTGCGGACTTCGGGATACATCGCGATATACCGTTCGACCTGAAGACTTTCTTCGGTCGACGTACTGCCCAAAAGGTATTTTTCGAGCAGATCCGAGTCTAAGAATATTTTTATTTTTTCTTTCATTGCAACAGGCTCATTAAAATGATTTGGGCCAAAAAGGCACCATAAATCTTCCGTAATTCGCGCAATCCGATCTTGAGCCTTGATTTGATGGTACCCAGCGGAATATCAAGCTCTTCACTGGCTTCTTGCTGTGTCATCCCCTCGAAAAACAGGGCCTCAAGCACTAATTTGTACTTCGGCTCGATTTTATCAAGGTGCTCTTTGATATCCAAAAGCTCAGGGCGGATCGCTGAAACGCCTACATTATATACGTCAGAGGCATCGATTTGGATTTCCTTGTCGGTTTTTTTGCTTGCGCTTCGCAATTTGTCGATGGCCGTATTTCGGGTAATCCGAAAAAGCCAGGTGAACAATTTGGCTTTGGACGCATCATAGGAATCGGCTTTTTTCCAGATTTTGACAAAGCTTTCCTGTACGACATCTTGGGCAAGATCCTCGTCTTTGACCACTTTGTAGGCCACACCGAAGAGCGTATCGGCATAATTGTCGTATAGCAATGAAATGGCTTTTTCGTCGCGTTCCGCTAACAATTCGACAATATGTTTTTCAAGTAATGTGCTCATGGAGAGGCCAATGGGTAAAATTGGGAAAACCTTAAGAATCCAAACCTTTTGTTCGCTCGTATATAGATAAACGCTAAAGTATAAAAATGATTATTACCGCGGTGTTTTAAAAGAATTACAATAAGAGTTTGGTTAGTTTGGTTTGGTTTAACCCCGGGCAATCGTTAGGTTCCCGGGGTTAATTTATGATGTTCACTTCAGGCTCGATGTGTATTTTGAAGCGGTCGTACACGGAGTTTTTGATGGTTTGGGCCAATTTGTACAATTCCATTCCGGTGGCTTGGCCGTAATTGACCAACACCAAGGCCTGTTTGGCATGTACGCCGGCATCACCGAAACGTTTCCCTTTGAATCCACATTGTTCGATCAGCCAACCGGCCGGTATTTTGAAGCGGTCGTTTTCCTGCGCATAATATGGGGCATCCGGAAATTTCTTATGGAAGTTTTCGAAGGTCTTTTTCGAAATCACGGGGTTCTTGAAAAAACTGCCACTATTTCCGATTTCCTTGGGATCGGGCAACTTCTCCTGACGGATTTTGATCACTGCCTCCGACACGTCTTTGATCGTTGGGTGCACAACGCCTTTTGCCGCCAATTCGCTTTCAATAGCCCCATAGAGCGTGTGGATCTTATGGTCGGTTTTGCTCAGACGCAGTTTGACCGATGTAATGATATAGCGGTCTTTGGCCTTGTTCTTGAAAATCGAGTCGCGATAACCAAAGGCGCATTCCTCTTTGGTGATTTCCTCGAGCTCATTGGTTTCAAGGTTCATGGCCTCACAAGAAACGAAAACGTCCTGCAACTCGACCCCATAGGCCCCGATGTTCTGAATGGGTGCCGTTCCAACGTTTCCTGGAATGAGCGAGAGGTTTTCCAAGCCGCCATAGTCCCGTTCCAACGTCCAGAGCACCAATTCATGCCAGTTCTCACCTGCCATGGCCTTGATGATCACCGAATCATCGGATTCCGAAACCTTATGGATCCCTTTGAGGTTGATAAAGAGGACCAAGGCATCGATATCCTTGGTCAGTAGCATATTGCTCCCACCGCTGATGATGAACCGGTTCGGATAGGCCGACAATTGCAAGATGCGTTGCAATTGCAACAGACCGGTGATTTCGACAAAGAACCGCGCCTTGACGTCCATGCCGAAGGTGTTGTAGGGTTTGAGCGATATGTTTTCTTGGATGTTCACGCTGTGCGATAGGCTTGGAGACCGGTACGTAAGATCTCGACGGCTTTCACCAGCGATTCCTTTTGCAATACATAGGCGATCCTAATTTGGTTTTTACCCATTCCCGGAGTGGCGTAAAAACCGGCTGCCGGGGCTACCATCACGGTCTGTCCATCAAGTTGGTACGACTCTAACAACCATTGTGCGAAATCGTCTGCATCGGCAATCGGTAGTTCGACCACGCAATAAAAGGCGCCATTGGGTCTGGCGATCTTTACCTGTTCGATTTTCGCCAATTCTTGCAAGAGCAGGTCACGTCGTTCAACATATTCTTCAATGACCGCTTCGAAATAGGATTGTGGGGTTTCTAAAGCCGCTTCACCCGCGATTTGTGCCAAAGTCGGCGGTGAGAGCCTCGCTTGGGCGAATTTCAGTGCCGTAGCGATGACTTCTTTGTTTTTGCTGACCAGACATCCGATTCGTGCGCCACACATGCTGTAACGCTTTGAGACCGAGTCGACGACGATCGCATGTTGTTCGATTTCATGTTCTCGCAATATCGAATGGTGCCGCTTGCCGTCATAGGCAAATTCACGGTACACTTCGTCGGCTATCAAAAAGAGATCATGGTGCTTCACCAATCGGACCAATTCCTTGATTTCCCCATGGGTGTAGAGGTATCCGGTCGGATTACCGGGGTTGCAGATCAAAATGGCTTTGGTCTTATCCGTAATGCGCTTTTCGAATTCGGATATCGGGGGCAAAGCGAAGTTCCGATCGATCGAAGAGGCGATAGGCACGACATTGATCCCGTTGGCCGTTGCAAATCCGTTGTAATTGGCGTAGAACGGTTCGGGTATGATGATTTCATCCCCGGGATCCAATACCGACCCCATGGCGAAGGTCAAGGCCTCCGAGCCGCCGGTAGTGACGATGATCTCGTCGGCGTCCAATTGGATATCGTGCTTGGCGTAATACCCTGAAATTTTACCTCGGTAGGTTTCCGATCCCTCGGTCTGGCTATAGGCCAATACCTCGATATCGGCATTTTTGACTGCCTCTAAGGCCGCTCTCGGGGTCTTGATATCGGGTTGACCGATGTTCAAATGGATGACTTCCACTCCCTTTTTTTTGGCAGCTTCGGCATAGGGCACCAATTTCCGTATGGGTGAAGGGGGCATCAACGCCCCTTTTTTTGAAATCGCTGGCATTACCGTTTATTTTCGACAAAAATGGTGAAACCTAGGAAGCAAAGCAATTATTGCCCGAGGATTTCGCAGTCATCCCCTTTGAAAAGACTGGTATAATTCATCCGTTTTTCGTAACTTTAAGACAGTCAATCAATTCTCTTTTAACGGTTTGAACAAGAAATCCGCCCTTTTGCTGCTTTTTCTATCGACCCTTTCCTTTAGTGGTATCGGCCAGCGGTTTCATATTTCCAATCAAAAAAAATTCGAAAAGATCAATTTTGAATTGATCAACAACCTCATGGTCGTACCTGTCGAATTGAATGGTGCGAAGCTCTCTTTTATCCTTGATACTGGGGTAAGTAATCCGATCTTGTTCAATCTTACCGATCAAGATTCGGTGCAAATCAATGATGTCACGGAGATCACCCTACGGGGTCTTGGCGAGGGTGAACCCATGAAAGCCTTGAAATCGCGACACAACAACTTCGCTATCGGAAATGCGAAAAGTTTCGACCAATCGATGTATGTGGTCCTTGATAAGGATTTGAACTTTTCCACTTCCTTGGGGGTGCCCGTGCATGGGATCATCGGTTATGATCTGTTCAAGAGTTTCGTGGTCGAGGTCAACTACACGGCAGGACACCTCAAGTTGTACCGACCTGAGAACTACACCTACAAGCCTTCAAAAAAGAAACAGACCCTACCGCTGACCGTCATTGATAAAAAAGCCTATGTCGATGGGATGATCATTAAAGCCGATGATGCCGAAGTACCTGTAAAATTGCTCGTGGATACCGGGAGCAGCGATGCCTTATGGTTGTTCCACAATCCGGAGAAAGGGTTGGATATCCCGGAAGCGAACTATGAGGATTTCCTAGGAAAGGGTTTGAGCGGTAACATTTTCGGAAAGCGGACCAAGTTAAAGGGCATGAAGATCGGCGATTTCCATTTGCTCGGGGCCAAGGCCGCTTTTCCCCATCGGGAATCCTTCGATGCCATCAAAGACCTTGGAGACCGCAATGGTAGTGTAGGAGGGGAGGTCTTAAAACGTTTTAGCATTGTTTTCGACTACCCGAATAATAAGATTACCTTATCGAAGAACGCCAGGTTCAACGATCCATTTCGGTACAATTTGGCCGGAATCGAGTTGCAGCATAACGGGGTTCGTTACATATCGCAACGGATCGCCGATGTGAATGGTTTCGTGACCAAAGACGAAAAAAGCTTTGGCAATGTGCAGATTTTGATGCAGAACCGCACCCGATTGAGTTTGGTGCCCGAAATCATCGTATCAGGAATCCGGGCAGGTAGTCCAGCAGAAGAAGCGGGCTTGCAGGAGGGTGATATTATTTTGGCGGTCAACGGTAAGGAAGTGCATAATTACAAATTGCAGGAAATACTCGAGTTGCTCAACCATCGCAAGGGCAAACGTGTTCGGGTCTTGATCGAGCGCTACAACAAAGACCTGCTCTTTACCTTCGTCCTAAAGGATCTATTCGAAACAAAAAAGCCCTGATGTTTCCATCAAGGCTTTTGGTTTATCGCTTTTCTTCGGTTACTTCGCTCCTTCCGCTTTCACCGTGCCTTTAATTTTCAAGATTTTCGTAGGCGTATCAGCATTCGAACTTACCGTAATCGCTTTCCGGATAGGTCCGACACGCTTGGTGTCATATTTGACTTGGATCTCACCGGTAGCTCCTGGTAGAATCGGGGCATCCGGTTTTTTAGGGATCGTACATCCACAGCTTGATCGTACATCGCTGATCACCAAAGGTGCATCACCGGTGTTGGTAAATTCAAAAACGCGAACCCCATCACTTCCTTTGTCGATTTCACCATAGTCGATGGTCTCACTCTTAAACTCGATTTTAGCGGTTTTGTCCTGCGCTTTCACGCTGAAGGCCAAAAGTCCTACGAATAATACAAGTACTGTTCTTTTCATTTTTCTAGTTTTGGGTCATTTCAAAAGTAGCCCATTTCAACCTACCTCCAAAATTCTTTTGTTATCTTATAACGTTACTTATTTTTGTTTCGTATTTCAAGGATTGGCCAATCGCCGACGGATAGCGTAAATTTAACAAAGCGCCATTCCTTACGATTTCCCAGTCCATTCCTAATTAGACAAAAACTGTACCGAAAATGGAGATTCCATCTAAATATGAACCTAGAACGGTTGAAGGGCGATGGTATGATTACTGGATGAAACAAGGGTTTTTCAACTCGGTACCCGACGATCGGGAACCCTATACCATCGTGATCCCACCACCCAATGTGACCGGAATCCTCCATATGGGGCACATGCTCAACAATACCATTCAGGATGTTTTGATCCGCAAGGCCCGTTTGGAAGGAAAGAACGCCTGTTGGGTTCCCGGAATGGACCATGCTTCCATAGCGACCGAAGCCAAGGTCGTGGCTAAATTAAAAGCCGACGGAATCGATAAGAACGACCTGACCCGGGAGGAGTTTTTGAAGCATGCATGGGAATGGACCGACACCTATGGCGGGGTCATCTTGGAACAATTAAAGAAACTGGGATGTTCTTGCGATTGGAATCGGACGAAGTTCACCTTAGATGACGACATGTCGGCTTCGGTCATCAAAGTTTTCGTTGACCTTTATCGTAAAGGGTTGATATATAGGGGTTTTCGTATGGTTAACTGGGACCCAGAGGCCAAAACCACCCTTTCGGATGAAGAAGTGATCTACGAAGAACGACAAGGTTCCTTGTATTATTTGGCCTATCAGATCGAGGGGTCTGAAGAAACCGTTACGATTGCAACGACGCGCCCCGAGACCATTCTAGGCGATACGGCGATCTGTATCAACCCCAATGACGAACGGTACCAGCACCTCAAAGGGAAAAAAGCCATCGTGCCGATATGTAATCGCGTTATTCCTATTATCGAAGATGAATATGTGACCATGGAGTTCGGTACCGGTTGTCTTAAAGTGACTCCGGCCCACGATGAGAACGACAAAGTCTTGGGTGAAAAACACGGGTTGGAAATCATCGATATCTTCAATGAAGATGCCACGCTAAACGATTATGGCTTGCACTACAAAGGTCGTGACCGGTTTGATGTGCGTAAAGCGATTTCCAAGGAGTTGGATGCCGCCGGGGTTTTGGTGAAGACCGAACAGCACATGAACAAGGTGGGTACTTCAGAGCGTACCAAAGCGGTAATCGAACCCCGATTGTCGGATCAATGGTTCTTGAAGATGGAAGATTTGGCCAAACCGGCACTGGAAGCGGTCTTGGAAAGCGGAGAGGTCAAGTTGTTTCCTAAGAAATTTGAAAATATTTACCGGCATTGGATGGAAAATATCCGCGACTGGAACATCTCTAGGCAGCTTTGGTGGGGGCAACAGATACCCGCCTATTACTACGGTAGCGGGACCGAGGATTTCGTCGTAGCCGAATCTCCTGAAGAGGCGTTGCAATTGGCGAGAACGGCAAGTGGTAATCCTGATTTGGATGAAGCGTCCCTTCGACAAGATCCCGATGTGCTCGATACCTGGTTTTCATCCTGGTTGTGGCCCATCAGTGTTTTCGGGGGCATTTTGGAGCCCGATAATGACGAAGTATCGTACTATTACCCGACCAATGATTTGGTCACCGGTCCCGATATCCTGTTTTTCTGGGTGGCACGTATGATCGTTGCAGGCTATGAATTTAGGGATGAACGTCCTTATGAAAACGTGTATCTAACAGGTCTGGTTCGCGACAAGCAACGTAGGAAAATGTCAAAACAGCTTGGCAATTCACCCGATGCCTTGGCGCTTATCGACGAGTTCGGTGCAGATGGGGTACGGGTTGGACTGTTGTTGAGTTCAGCGGCGGGGAACGATTTGCTTTTCGATGAGGCCTTATGCCAACAGGGTAAGAATTTCGCCAATAAAATCTGGAATGCCTTCCGATTGGTCAAGGGCTGGGAAACCGCGGCGATCGACCAACCTGAAGCCGCCCGCATCGGCATCGACTGGTATACGGCACGCTTCGATCAAGTGTTGGCCGAAATCGAAGATCATTTCAGTAAATACCGTATTTCGGATGCACTGATGGCTTTGTATAAATTGGTTTGGGATGATTTCTGTTCGTGGCTATTGGAAATCGTCAAACCGGCCTACCAGCAACCCATAGATCGCACTACCTATGATGCGGTTATCGATTTGTTCGAGCGCAATATCCGCTTGTTGCATCCTTTCATGCCTTTTTTGACGGAAGAGGTATGGCAGCATATCGCCGAAAGAAGTCCAGAAGAATCACTCTGTGTCGCCGAATGGCCCAAACAAAACGGTTTTGATGCCCAAATCATCTCTGATTTCGAATTCGCCTCTGAGGTTATCTCAGGAATCCGCACCATACGAAAAGAAAAGAATATCCCTCAAAAAGAAGCATTGCAGCTTTCTGAACTCAACAAAGAAGGGCTTTCTTCGGTAATGGATGCGATCATCCTTAAGCTGGGTAATGTTTCCGAGATAGAAACGGTCACCGATTCCGTTGAAGGTGCGCTGAGCTTCAGGGTAAAGAGCAATGAATACTTCATACCGATCGGTGGTGCCATTGACGTTGAGGCCGAAATCAAGAAAATCAATGAAGAGCTTCAATATACCCGTGGATTTCTGCAGTCGGTACAAAAGAAATTGGGTAACGAACGCTTCGTAAACAACGCTCCGGCCCAAGTTGTCGAATTGGAACGTAAGAAAGCTGCCGATGCGGAAGCCAAAATCGATACCTTGGAGAAGAGCTTGGCGAGTTTAGGATAAAAGGGATTGGGCGAATGGTGCCGGATATTGGTTCCTGACCCACGCTTTTGGCTAATTCGCTCGCAGATACGACCCTTAAAACGCTAGTAATTGAAAGGCACGGCTTATTTAGTACAAAGCGCACTGATTTCCATTTGGTGGGTCGCTTTGGCATTGAGTGATACTTTTTTCGAGGCTTTCCAATTCCCAGGTATCCCCAAGGTGGCATTTTATTCCTTTTTATTGCCGGATGTGGTTTTGGTCGCGGTCCTATCGGTTATTCGGGCCTATGTACCCAAAAGAAGCCTTGAATTTCTTATCCTAGGGGCATTTGCTTATGCCTGTCTGTACTGTATCAATGCTTCCCTTCTAACTTCAGGAGGGTACTTATCGACAACTTTGATGCTGCTTGGGTTGCTGTACAATGTGTTTTTGGTTTTTCAATTTAGGGTGTTTAAAACTTCAAATACCGTTGGGTTTCTTGGAAACGCACTTAAGACCTTGTTGCAGATCGTAAGCGTCTGGAGCATTACCCTAGTTTTGTTCCCATACATTATCATGGATGCATTCCACATCGAGGTGACCTCTTCCGATGTACAACGAATTGTGGCCTTGTTCGGTTTTGTGATTTCGAGTCTATTGGGCCTTTCAAGTGCCTATGTCTTGGTCGCTTTTGGAAATGGGACCCCCTTACCGGCAGACCAGACCAATGATCTGGTGGTAAGCGGACCCTATCGATGGATTCGCAATCCCATGGCCTTGGCCGGTATGGGACAAGGACTTTCCATTGCCCTATATGTCGGATCACTACACCTTGCTATTTACACGATTCTTGGTGGACTGATATGGCATTTCGCCGTACGTCCTATTGAGGAACGGAATATGGTTTCGAGATTCGGCGAAGCATACCGTACGTATCGTGACCAAGTCGGGTTATGGATTCCAAAAAGGGGACATCGGTGAAAGACACCCTCGATTGGGTTCCTTAGGGATTTCTTTTTCCGCTAGCTATCTTCCTTCAAATAATTGGTATTTTTAAGGGATGACTAATTCCCAACCTATGAGATCCACGATTTTTTATTGCTGCCTGTTTTTCGCGTTTATTTCACAGGCACAGCGCGATTACAGTAAGGTACGGATCACTTCCGAACGGCTGGCCGACAATGTTTATGTACTGTTTGGTGCAGGGGGCAATATCGGGTTGGCCATTGGGGAGACCGAAGCCTTTGTAATCGATGATCAGTTCGGTCCGCTGACGGAAAAGATATTGGCCCATATCGCCACCTTGACCGATAAACCCGTGAAGTTCGTACTCAACACCCATTGGCATGGCGACCACACCGGTGGTAATGAGAATCTAGCTAATGAAGGGGCCTTGATCCTAGCCCACGAAAACGTATACGAACGCATGTCGACCCGTCAAGATCGCGGAGGGGGTAGGGTCAGCGAACCATCACCGCAGGCCGCTCTTCCGGTCATTACCTTCAACGATAAGTTGACCTTGTATTTGGGCAACGGAGGAAGCATGCATGCCTTATCCGTCAATCCGGCACATACCGATGGTGATGCCTACTATTATTTTCCAGAGGCCAACGTTCTCCATATGGGAGATAATTTCTTCGCGGGGCGCTACCCATATATCGATTTGAATTCGGGAGGCGATATCGACGGATTGATCGCCAATGTAACCATGGCCTTGGGGATTATCGATGAACAGACCAAAATCATTCCCGGGCATGGAAAAGTGAGTGACAAGGGCGGTTTGGAAGCCTACCGGCAAGTGTTGGTCACTCTACGCGAACGGGTGGTGAAAGCGCGCTCTGAAGGCCGATCTTTGGAAGCGACCAAAGCATTAGGACTATCCAAAGAATGGGATGCCACCCATGGAAACGGCTTTATCAACGGCGATCGTATCATTGAGTTCATATATAAATCCGCAGACTAAAACCGAATAGCATGAAAGAACTAAGCAAAGAAGACATCGAACAAGAGGTGTTCGACCTTTACGATGACTATGCCCACAACAAATTAAGTCGCCGGGAATTTTTGGAAAAGCTATCGGTCTATGCGGTTGGGGGCATTACTATCAGCGGATTGATGGGTTTTATGTTACCCAATTATGTCGATACCCTGTTGGTCGATCCCGATGATCCCAACCTCGATTCGCAGGTGGTTACTTATGATTCCCCCAAAGGAGGTGGTGCCATTAACGGGCTGTTATCGAAACCTAAAACGCATGATGGCAAGCTTGGTGGTATCGTGGTCGTACATGAGAACAGGGGGTTGAATCCTTATATCGAAGATACGGCGAGACGGGCGGCCCTGGCCGGTTTTATTACCTTGGCCCCTGATGCACTTAGCCCTTTGGGCGGGTATCCGGGAAATGATGACGAGGGTCGGGCCATGCAACGCAAGCGCGACCGAAACGAAATGCTCGAAGACTTTATAGCGGCCTACGATTATTTGAAAAACCATGCGGATTGTTCGGGAAAAATCGGGGTGGTCGGATTCTGCTTCGGGGGATGGATTTCGAATATGATGGCAGTTCGTGTGCCCGACCTTGCAGCCGCTGTTCCCTTTTATGGAGGTCAGCCCAAATCGGAAATCGAAAACATCAATGCGCCCTTGATGTTGCAGTTCGCCGGGCTGGATCAGCGGGTCAATGCAGGATGGCCAGCTTACGAAATTGCCTTGAAGGCCCATGGTAAGACCTATGAGGCCTACACCTATCCGGATGTAAACCACGGTTTCCACAATACCTCCACACCGCGCTACGACGAAGCTGCGGCCGAATTGGCATGGAAACGTACCATGGAATTTTTCAATAAACACTTACACTAATGAAGTCGATCGATCGAAGGGCATTTTTAAAGAAATCATCCATTGCCGGCGCCGCGTTGGGTACGGCCGGCCTGTTCCCTGAATTTGTTTACGGTCAAGCGGAACGACCCGCTAAGGCCCAGTATATGGGTGGTTATGCCGCCCCTAAGTTGGATACGGTCAGGGCCGCTTTCATTGGCGTCGGCGCGCGCGGAGGCTATCATTTGAAGTTTTTGGCAGCGCTGCCCGGTACCGAGGTTGTCGCTATTTGTGATGTATACGAGGATTTGGTCAAGGAAAAGGAGGGCTGGGTCCGGGAAGTCTCCGGTAGTGATCGGCATACCGATATCAAATTGTATTCGGGCGATGAAAACCAATGGCGTACCATGCTCAAGGAAGTGCGACCCGATGTGGTGTTCATTGCCACGAATTGGACGAACCATGCCCCAATGGCCATAGCCAGCATGGAAGCTGGAGCCCATGCCTTCGTTGAGGTACCCATGGCCGTGACCTTATCGGAACTATGGGATATCGTCGATACCAGCGAACGCACCCAAAGACATTGCATGATGTTGGAGAACGTCAATTACAGCCGCGATGAACTTCTTTTTTTGAATTTATGCAGAAAAGGACTGATCGGAGAACTTTTACATGGTGAGGCTGCCTACATCCATGAATTGCGTTGGCAAATGGAAGAACAGCAGCGGGGAACGGGTTCATGGCGTACCCATCATTACGCCAAAAGGAACGGCAATTTATATCCTACCCATGGTTTGGGCCCCGTAGCCCAATACATGAGTTTGGGCCGTGGTGAGGATACTTTTGGTAGCTTGGTCTCCTTTTCGACCCCGGCTATGGGCAGACAAGCCTATGCCCGTAAGAACTATCCGGAAAACCATCAATGGAATGCCTTAAAATTCAAAGGGGGGGACTTGAATACCACGATCATTAAAACCCAACAAGGACGAACGATCATGGTGCAATGGGATGAAACCAGCCCGCGACCCTATTCCCGACTCAACCTCATTCAAGGGACCAAAGGTACCCTCGCCGGATTCCCGACCCGGGTCGCATTTGAAGGCGGGGTTGAAGGCCTGACCAAAGACCATCATTCTTGGGTGCAAGGAGAGCAATTGCAGGCCCTCTACGAGAAATACGACCATCCACTTTATACTCGACTGAACCAAGCGGCCAAAGGAAGTGGGCACGGTGGTATGGATGGTATCATGGTCTATCGCATCGTCGAATGCCTGCAAAAAGGATTGCCTTTGGATCAAAATGTATACGAAGGATGCTTTTGGAGTGCGGTAGCCCCATTGAGTGAGCGATCGGTGGCCAGTGGGGGATATCCGCAGCCATTCCCTGATTTTACCCGTGGCAATTGGACGACCACGGCCCCTTTGGGAATTGTAAGCTAACACGACCATGTTGCATTGCAAAGCCCCCGCTAGAATCTGTTTTTTCGGCGATCACCAAGACTATTTGGCATTGCCGGTCATCGCCGGTGCCATAGATCGGTACTTCCATATTAAAGGAAAGGGGAACACCCTTGGGGTTTTTCGAATCGAATTCAAAGATCTGGGTAAGCGACGAACTATCGATCCGAGTTCGGACGAAAGCGTCGAATCCGGCGATTTTTTGAGGGCCGCACTCGTCGTTCTCGCAGAAAAGGGATGTGTGTTCAATACGGGATATGATCTGGTATTTCATAGCACCATTCCGATCAATGCCGGCCTTTCGAGTTCTTCGGCCATGATCGTGGCTTGGATCCGTTTTTTAGTAGCCATACAAGAAGAAGCCCTTGTGCTTTCGGATGCCGAAATCGGCCGTTTGGCTTATGCAACCGAAGTAGGGTTTTTCGAAGGCCCCGGTGGATTGATGGATCAATTTTCCATTGCGCAAAAAGGGTTACGATTCATTGATACTGAAAGTGGTGATACAAAGCGTTTGACTGCTGATTTAGGGGTTTTGATCGTAGCGGAATCCGGAATGGCCAAAAAAACCTTGAAAGTCTTGCAAAAGGCGAGGGAATATGCTGAAAAGGCAGTAGCGCAGGTGAAGGCTAAGCATCCTGATTTTCAGTTGAAACATTCAGAGGAAAGCGATTTTGATCGCTACCTGCCCCATGTGTCCAAGGAATACCATGATTATTGGTACGCTGCCATTCATAATTTGAACATCACCCGGAAAGCCTGCGAACAATTGCAGGGACCAACGCCCGATATCGTCCGATTGGGCCGGTTGATGATCGCACATCAGACCATTTTGGAGCAACGAATCAAGAATACCCCCGCGGCCATGTCTAGTATGATGCGCGCAGCGATTGACGCCGGTGCAGTTGGCTCCAAAATCATCGGATCGGGTGGTGGGGGATGCATGCTCGCCTTAACGTCACCCTCGCTCAAAACTGGGGTAATCGATGCTTTTTTAGCGCATGGAGCCGCAAGCGCTTATGAAGTTAACTTATCCGATTAATGCTATGAAGAACGATAGCCTACTAATTATGGTCGCCGGGGCCTCTTCACGGATGAAGAAGAGCCTTGAAAAGGCGCAACTGTCAAAAACCGCTTTCGAAATCGCCAAGCAGCAACATAAAAGCCTGATACCCCTTGGTGCAGCGCAACGCCCTATGCTGTATCATCTGTTGAAAAACGCCATGCATGCCGGTATTCGCGAAATCTACTTGATTACTTCTGAATCCAACCAAGGGTTCAAGGAGTTCGTCAAAACCTATAAAGCGGATTTCGCATCGCTTCAGTTCCGTTTCGCGATTCAATATCTTCCCAAAGGGAGGAGGAAAGCGATTGGCACGGCCGATGCGGTGACCCAATGTCTAGCGCAGTATCCTGAACTTCTCGAACAACGTTTCGCAGTCTGCAACGGTGACAACCTGTACTCGGTATCCGCTCTTTTGGCTCTGAGGGATCACCGCGAGGCCGACCATGCCCTGATTGCTTATGATCGCGATGCCCTGAAGTTCCCAGATGAAAAGATCGCGAGGTTTGCCTTGTTGGTTTTGTCACGCGAAGGGCACCTAACAGGGATCGTAGAAAAACCTGAACCGGATACGATCGGTCAGTATCGTGATCCAAGGGGGAAACTTCGGGTGAGTATGAACATTTACAACTTTTACGGGAAGACCTTACTTCCTTTTTTGGAAAGCTGTCCCCTCCATCCCGTGCGCGACGAGAAAGAATTGCCAAATGCTGTAGCAACCATGGCCCAAACCAAGCAGAAAAGCGTTCTCGGCATCTTAAGGGCCGAGCATGTACCCGACATAACCAACGCTGAAGACGTGAAAGATTTTTATCTTTAGCGTTATGGAAACCTATGCGAATGCTTTGCTTTATGCTATTCCCTTTTTCGTCGGGTTGGTGCTCATCGAGATTTTGTACGGCCATTTCGTCAAAGACCAAAAGCACAATGTAATGGACACGGTCAGTAGCTTGAGTTCAGGCCTGACCAACATCATCAAGGATTCTTTGGGGCTTGCCGTCGTATTGGTGAGTTATCCGGTATTGTTGGAATATTTGGCCTTGACCGAGATCAAAGCGACATGGGCCGTATGGTTCATCGCTTTTATTGTGATTGATTTTGCAGGCTATTGGAACCATCGATTGAGTCACCACATCAATATTTTTTGGAATCAACATGTCATCCATCATAGCAGTGAGGAATTCAATTTGGCCTGCGCCTTAAGACAATCGATTTCGAATCTTATCGGGTATTTTGCCATTCTCATGTTACCTGCGGCCCTACTGGGGGTGCCCAATGAGGTCATTGCGATTTTGGCCCCGATCCACCTCTTTGCACAGTTTTGGTACCATACCCAGCATATTGGAAAATTGGGTTGGTTGGAGTATGTTATCGTGACCCCATCGCAGCACCGGGTGCACCATGCCATCAATCCGGAATATATCGACAAGAACCTCGGCCAGATCTTATGCATTTGGGATCGCTGGTTCGGGACTTTTCAAGAGGAATTGGATACGGTACCACCTCAATACGGGGTTTTGAAACCAGCGGAAACCTGGAACCCGGTCTTGATCAACTTCCAACATCTTTGGCGATTGGCCCAAGATGCTTGGCGCAGTGAACGCTGGGTCGATAAATTCAGGATTTGGTTCATGCCCACCGGTTGGCGCCCTGCCGATGTGGCCGAAAAGTATCCGATTTCAAAAATCGAAGACGTTTACGACTTTGAAAAGTACCGCCCAAGGGTTACCCATGGCCTCAAAGGATACTCGATCTTCCAGTTGTTGGCCAATACGGCCCTAATGCTGTTCATGTTCTATAATTTCTCCAATATCGGATATGAGGGCCTTTTGGTCTATGGCGCCTTTATTTTTGTAGGAATCTATGGGTATACCACCCTTATGGACGGTAAGTTCTATGCTATTTGGATCGAATTGATCCGGGCGATATCAGGCCTAGCGGTATTATATTTGACCGGTGATTGGTTCGGTTTGAATGGTGTTTTTAGTTGGGGAAGCCTTGTGGTCGCCGCCTATTTCGTTATCACCGGTCTCGGTGGGGCATATTTCAGCTTTAATCGAATACCTATTACGACTGCTTCGAAGCCTTAAGAACCTTCACCGATTTCCGATTTTACCAAATCGATGTACCGCTGCATGGCTTCGTTAATGGTGATGTGCTGCGCCTGGATCAATGCGTTGGCTTTGAAGGCATTGATGAGCGGTGTTTTACTTCCTGGATTGTTGAAGTTCTTATTGGCTATTTTGAAGTAAGCGTATAATTTAAGCAATAAGTCAGCTGGTAAGGGGTCGGTGTAGGCGTTGACCAAGGCGACTGCCTTTTCGAATTCCTTATGTAAGGCCTCGTCACGCATCGTCTTCTGGAAGAACCGCTATACAGGTTTTGGCACCTACGACTTTTTGGTCCAGTTTAACGGCGATTTCGGCTTCAAGTGGAAGGAAAAGATCGACACGCGAGCCAAACTTGATGAACCCGGCATCCTGTCCTTGTACCACTTGTTCGCCTTCTTCGGCGTAGTTGACGATTCGTCGGGCCAATGCGCCGGCAATCTGACGGTAAAGGATTTCCCCGAATTTTGGGGTATGCACGACTACGGTCGTGCGTTCGTTTTCGGTGCTCGATTTCGGATGCCACGCGACCAAATATTTACCGGGGTGGTATTTTGAATAGGTGATGGTGCCGCTGGCCGCATAGCGGGTGACGTGCACGTTCAAGGGCGACATGAAAATCGAGACTTGCTTGCGTTTTCCATTGAAATACTCGGTTTCTTCCACTTCTTCGATAACAACGACCTTGCCGTCGACCGGGGCTAAAATTTCATCGAAATTCGGGGTGACCACCCTTTTCGGATTCCGGAAAAACTGTAAGATCAACACCAACACTACCAAGGCTGTGAGCTGCAAAGCCCAGCGCAACCAATCGATGGTGATGTAGTATTCCGTGGCCAAAAGGGCCGCAACGACCAAAAAAAAGGTGATCAGAATGATTTGCTTTCCTTCTTTATGAAACATAAGAGAAAATATTGAGTGTCAAATACGCAAATGGTGCAGCGAAAACCAAACTATCAAGGCGGTCGTAAATCCCACCGTGTCCAGGTAATATCGCACCACTGTCTTTGACCCCCGCAATACGTTTGAACTTCGATTCCAATAGGTCTCCCAAGTTTCCGGCGATGACGATGACCGAGGCGAGCACCATCCATTGCATGGTATCCAACCGAGGTTCGTATTCCGCTAAAAAGTACGCGGCGATCAATGCAAAAATAAACCCTCCCAGTGAACCTTCAATGGTTTTTTTAGGAGAAACGGAAGGAAATAATTTCGTACGGCCAAGGGTACGTCCTACGAGATAGGCAAAACTGTCGTTTACCCAGACCAACACGAATATTCCCATAATAAGGAATTTGGCAAAAGAATTGCCTTCGTATGGAATCATGGTCAAAAAAATACAGCCGCCCCCGATATAGAGTAGGGCGATCAAAAATTTTTGAAAAGCGGTGAAGTTGTGGGCTTTTTTAGAAAAGAGAAAAGCCAATAAAGCCAAATTGACGGTCAAGGTCAACAGCAACAAAATGCGGATCGGCATTTGGCTTTTGATCAGGTAGATATAGGCCCACCACAGCCCTAAATAGGCTAAGAAGACGTAGTACCCCTTGATTTTGACGATGCGCTTGAATTCGTACAAACACCCCAACCCGAAGACCATAAAAAGAAAATCAAATGCGTCGGCACTTAAAAATACCGCCGACAAGAGGAGTACGACATAAACGATCCCGGTAAGTGACCGTCGTAACAGTTCTTTCATAAATTCAGTAGTCTTCTAAAAGCAAAAGATATACATTTTTTGAAGTACTACCGTATGAAAGAAAGTCGTTTTTGTTTTCTTGGGTCAGCTGGAAATGTTTCAGCGTTGTGATATTATCGGGAATTTTCTTTTGATATTTCTTTTTAATCACCTTTAAGGCCTCGCTGATCGAATCGACCAATTGGCTTGTGGTGGCGAAAATGATCAAGTTATGGGGCAGCTCGTTCAATTTTTTTTCTTTGATCTGATTCGAGCAAACCAAAACTGAACCATTGTGGGCGACCAAATGTTCGCAGGTGGTAAAGAAAATATCACTTTCGTTGCGTTTTGAGGTGAACGTTACGCCATTGGAGGCGAATCGTTCGTTCAACCGCTTGTCAAGGGTGTAGAATGGATGTGCGGTCCAGTTGTTCTCAGAAACGATATTCTGAAGGCTTTCGGTAACTTCGGAAAAGTCTTCGCAATAAATGAACTTTCCGCCGTTCTTTTTAAAATAGATGGTGAACTTCTCATCGACGGGAATCTTAAGATCGGGCATGTGCTCACCTCGTGTTTCCAAGGTTTCCTTGGAAACTTTCTTACCACCACCGAAAAGTTTGTCAAATAGGCCCATCAAAGGTCATGTCAACCCTCGTACCGCAACAAAAGCAATCTTACTTGGCCTCGCCGCCTACCTCTTCACCAGTAGGTTGGTCGACCGAAACGGATGCTTCCTCCTCCTCTTTTTCAAAAGGACGCTTGCCAAAGATCTTTTCAAGGTCATCCTTGAAAATCACTTCTTTTTCCAACAAGCGGTCTGCGAGTTCCGATAATTTATCTTTATTGTTTTCTAAAAGCTCAATCGCCCTTTGGTACTGCTTTTCAATAATCTTGGAGATTTCCTCATCGATTTTCTGCGCGGTCTCCTCACTGTAGGGTTTCGAGAACCCATATTCGTTTTGACCCGATGAATCGTAATAGGTTATGTTGCCCAACTCGTCGTTCAACCCATAGATCGTCACCATGGCCCGTGCCTGTTTGGTTACCTTTTCAAGATCGCTTAGGGCGCCTGTGGAAATTTTATTGAAAATCACTTTTTCTGCAGCCCGTCCGCCCATCGTTGCGCACATCTCATCGAGCATTTGATCGGGCCTTACGATCAATCGTTCTTCGGGCAGGTACCAAGCCGCGCCCAAAGATTGGCCACGGGGCACGATGGTCACTTTGACCAATGGCGCGGCATGTTCGAGCATCCAGCTCACCGTAGCATGCCCTGCCTCGTGATAGGCAATGGTCCGTTTTTCTTCTTGTGTGATGATCTTATTTTTCTTTTCAAGTCCGCCGACGATACGGTCAACGGCATCCAAAAAGTCTTGTTTCGTTACTGCCTTTCGTTCTTTTCGAGCAGCGATCAAAGCGGCTTCATTACAGACGTTCGCAATATCGGCACCTGAAAAACCAGGGGTTTGTTTGGCCAAGAAATCAAGATCCAAGGTTTCGGCCGTTTTGATGGGCCTCAGGTGTACGTCGAAGATTTCCTTTCGCTCCCTGATATCGGGAAGATCAACATAGATCTGACGGTCGAATCGACCGGCCCGCATAAGGGCTTTGTCGAGCACGTCTGCGCGGTTGGTGGCGGCCAATACGATGACGTTCGTATTGGTTCCGAAGCCATCCATTTCGGTCAATAACTGGTTTAAGGTATTTTCACGTTCATCGTTCGAACCGGTGAAGTTGTTTTTACCGCGGGCACGCCCGATCGCATCGATTTCGTCAATAAAGATGATGGCTGGTGATTTGTCTTTTGCCTGCTTGAACAGGTCGCGCACCCTTGAGGCACCGACACCGACGAACATTTCAACGAAATCGGAACCGGAGAGTGAAAAGAACGGTACTTTGGCTTCACCTGCAACGGCTTTTGCCAATAGGGTCTTACCCGTACCGGGAGGGCCTACCAAAAGCGCACCTTTCGGAATTTTACCGCCCAAAGAGGTGTATTTATCCGGATTCTTCAAGAATTCCACGATTTCCTGTACCTCTTCTTTAGCCCCTTCCAATCCGGCTACATCCTTGAATGAGGTTCTGGTATCCGTCTTTTCGTCGAATAATTTGGCTTTCGATTTTCCAATGTTGAAAATCTGACCGCCGGCTCCTCCACCAGCTCCACCTGACATTCTTCGCATGAGGTAAATCCAAATCCCAATGATTAGGGCGAAGGGTAAAAGGGAAAGCAACAAGTCACCGAATACGTTGTTTTCTGTATCGAAATCAACTATGGTATCGAGGTTGTTCTCTTTTTTGATGTTTTTGATCTCGTCTTCGAAGTTCTGGAGGTCCCCATAATCCAAAACGTATTGCGGGATGATTCCTGAAGAAGGGATCAGTGGTTTGTCGGCTACATTTTTATGCACGTCCTTTTTCATGGCTTCATCGGTCAAAAAGACCTTGGCCTGGCGCGTGTTCGTTATGATCAGGATTTCTTTGATGTCACCGTTCCTCAAAAACTCCTGCAACTCGGACGTCGTCGTCTTTTCGGTACTGGAGAAGGCACTACTGCCGAAGAATTGGAACCCTAAAATCAGGGCGATGATCACACCATAGATCCACCATGAATTAAACCTTGGTTTCTTGGGGGTATTCGCATTGTTGTCTTTTGCCATTTCGTTTTAATTATAGCTGCTCTCCACCATAGTGACCTTGGCATCACCCCAAAGTCCTTCAATGTCATAAAACTCCCGAACATGCTTTTGAAACACATGGACCACTACATTGACATAATCCATTAAGACCCATTCCGCGTTGTCAGAGCCTTCGATATGCCAAGGTTTGTCTTTGATTGATTTGCTTACTGTCTTTTGTATAGAGGAAACAATGGCGTTGACATGGGTGTTCGATGTGCCGTTGCAAATAATAAAGTAGTCGCAGACCGTATTTTCAATTTCCCTCAAATCAAGTAGGTTGATGTCTATCCCCTTGACTTCTTCAATTCCGTGTAGTATTAAAGCAATGAGTTCATCTGCGCTAGCTTTGTTTTTCTGCATTCAAAAATTTTAGTTTCTACAAAGTTATTACTTTTTTGTTTTGACCCCTTGGGATTTTAACATTACATTGAAAACCAAGCAAGAGCTGTATGATGCAGATAATCAAACTTGATGCCACGCCCTCGACCAATACCTTTCTCAAAGAACTCTCGGCCAATCAAACCCTGAACGACTATACGGTTGTCGTGACCGAATCCCAGACCCAAGGGCGCGGTCAACAAGGGGCTATATGGCAATCTGAAGGTGGCAAAAACCTGACAATGAGTGTGTTGAAAACCGGTGTCGATCTACAGGCTTCCGAACACTTTCTTTTGAATATCCTTGTCTCTCTTGCCGTGAAGGATGTTTTAGACGAACTGTCAGTGCCCGATATCAAGGTGAAATGGCCTAACGACATAATGTCAGGAAACCGAAAGGTTTGTGGCATTCTTATCGAGAACGTCCTCCGGGGTGAACATATCGCACGATCGGTCATCGGAATCGGGCTCAATGTAAACCAGACTGCATTCAAAGGGTTGGAACGGGCAGCGTCGGTGCGGCTTTTGACCGGAAAAACCCACGATTTGGGGATGGTACGCGAAAAGTTGCTCCACGCATTGAAATCCAGTTTCAAGTTTTGTGAGAAAAAGGGGGACGAAACCTTACGGAAGCACTATGATCAGGCCCTTTTTAGAAAGGGGCGCCCGAGCACTTTTGAAAACCGAAACGGTCAGCGTTTCAATGCCGTGATACTCGGGGTTTCGAATCAGGGTTTGCTACAGTTGCAGACCGAAACGGAATCCGTCGTGGAATTCGGATTCAAAGAGGTCAAGCTTTGTTATTGACCGATACGGTCGAAATTGGAGGCGAGGGTCTCCATAAAGTTGGTGATCGGTCTTTTGATCATCATGGCCATCATGGCGTTGAATTTGCCTTCGAACCCTAGACTTACCTCACTTTCAGTATCCGACACCGAAGCAATATCCATATTCAGTCGAAAAGGAAGTTTGTCGCTTGCCGCGCCATAGACGACATGCGAGTTCGGGGTCTGCTCTTTCAAACGGAGGATGATCTCTGGCATTCCGGAGAGGGCGAAACGAAAGGTGCGTTCGTCCAAAATTTCGAATTTTTCGGTATTCTCGGGCATGAGTATCTCGAAATTCTTGATGTCGGTCAAAAATTCGAAGACTTCCGCGCTGCTCTTGGCAACCGCCTTTTTTGGGATTTCAATATGCATGATCTATGGATTCCATTGTTGCGGGGCTTGACGCCATTGCAACAGGGTTTGTAACTGTTCTTCTTTGATATAATCGGTCTTTGAGGCCCTGTCGATCAAATGCCCGTAATCACTTAGGGTATGCAAGGTAACCCCCGCCTCCGAAAAATTCGTTTCGGCCAGTTCGAACCCGTAAGAGAAAATTCCTAGCATTCCTTTGACGTTCGCAGACGCATCGCGCAAGGCTTTGACGGCGTTCAGACTACTTTTTCCGGTACTGATAAGGTCTTCGATGACCACGACAGACTGACCGGCTTCCAACTTTCCTTCGATTTGGTTTTGACGGCCGTGCGATTTAGGTTCAGGGCGCACGTAAACAAAGGGAAGCCCCATGGCTTCTGCCACCAAAATACCGATACCGATAGCCCCGGTAGCCACCCCGGCGATGACTTCGGGTTTTCCGTGGATGTGATCAACCTGCTTTGCCATTTCCTCACGGATGAAATTCCGGATCTGGGGGTAGGAAAGCACGATCCTGTTGTCACAATATATGGGTGATTTCCAGCCTGAAGCCCAAGTGAACGGATTTTCAGGTCTCAACTTAATTGCATTAATTTGCAGCAATAGCTCAGCTGTTTTCTCTGCGCTGTTCTTATCAAAAATCATTGGGCAAATGTATAAAGTTTTTGTTAATGAGTCCCCGCTAATCTTAACAAACGAAAAGCCTTCGAGCAATAGTGGTCATGTTTTTTTGATGGAAGACGATGCGATAAAATACGCTATTGAGTCCTTGTCGAAGAAGCTGTTGGACCATGCGTATATCTATGATCCCGGAGACGATATCCTAGAACAATTTTCGAGTAAGATCCCTATTGTGGTAGCAGCAGGAGGCTTGGTCACCAACAAGAAAGGAAAAGTCTTGTTCATCTATCGAAACGATAAATGGGACCTTCCTAAGGGTAAGCTCGATAAAGGGGAATCCATTGAAAAGGCCGCAGTTCGTGAGGTCGAAGAGGAGACAGGTGTCAAAGACCTTGTGGTTGAGGGCTTTCTTCGAAAAACCTACCATATCTTCAAAAGAGGAGGAAAATTCCAATTGAAACAGGTGTACTGGTTCTCCATGACCACCAACTATGAAGGCAAGTTAGTGGGGCAGCTTGATGAGGGCATTACCAAAGTTAAATGGTTGGGCCCAAAAAAAATGGCCAAGGCCTTGACCAATTCCTATTTCAATATCAAACTGTTGTTCAACGAAGCGACCATTTCGATAAAAGCCCAGCAGTAAGATCTTTATCGACAATGCGGTAAATGGGGTATTGCAAGTGGGCGCTTTCATAGTGCTTCGATCGTTTGAACAAGTAATCCAATTGGGCATACCAATTCGCCGCGAATTCCGGTTCAGTGGCCCGCTTTGCCGAGAATGCGGCCTGGAGTTCCGGGTCGTCTTCAAGCATGGTTGCTGCTACATCTTCGAAAACATAGGGTGAAAAGCCTTCTTTTTGTTGAAGGATCGTATCAAAGAAATTCCAGTTGAAGAACGAATCGGGTGCGTTGGGTTCCAAGGTTTCCAAAAGGTACCGCGCTCCCTCTTGATCTAAAGGAACCAAGATATCACCCGCTTCGAAGAACACCGATTTTTCATTGGTTTCAACCGTAGTGTTGTAATGCAAGTAGTGTCCTTCATAGGCCCGCGATGACGTTCCGTAATCGGCAATGCGATACGATTGGACCCTTAGACTAGTGTCTTGTGGGATCGGGTAAAACGAAATGGCATTGGCCGATAGCCGTTCGATAATGTCCGACCATGCTTTTTTGATCACATAAGCGGCAGGTACCTCAATGGTATCCAAGGGGATTTCATAATTATCGTACCGCACGGTTTTGGTGAACGGCTTATCGCGATCATATTTCAATCGGGGCAAACCGGTGACCTTGCTGGTCAAGGTGTCGACTTTGAAACCCTTGAATTGCAAGCTGCTGTGACGAGTGGTATCCTTTTGCCAATTCAAGTGGTATTGTGTTAAGGCAAGATTACGCTTGCGATCTTCTTCTTGGTTGCCCACGATGGTCTCATGATCTTGCTCGACGATATCCAACATGGTCTTCATCAATGCATACGTACCTTCGACCCTTTGCTTGTAGGGTTTGAGCATATGTGTTTCGACCATCATCCCCAAGGTGTTCCAAAGCGTGGTATAACCAGTTGAATAGCGGGGATGATCATGAAATTGACTAAAACCCGATTCGGGAGAACGGTTGAAAACGTTTACGTAGGGGGTAATGTCCCATGCTGCCTTGGCCAATCCCGCCTCTAATTTTGGCATCAGGCTATTATGGAGGTAGGCTCCCGAGGCGCCGCCCAATTTGTTATGCTGTGTAAAAAGATGGGTCAAGGTATATTGATAGTCCGCTCCATTGCTTACATGGTTATCGATAAAAACCGCCGGTTTGACCAAATGGAAAATCTGGGCAAAAGTTTTGGCGTTTTCCGAATCCATTTTGATAAAATCACGATTCAAGTCATAATTCCTCGCATTGCCCCTAAACCCATATTCCAAGGGGCCGTTTTGATTTGCGCGACTTGTAGCGTTCCGATTGCGCATGCCACCGACGTTGTAGACCGGAATGGTCGCTAGGACCACATTTTCGGGGGACTCCAAGACGGCTGTGGCCAGATCCCTGAACAGCATCATGGTGGCATCGATGCCATCGCTTTCACCAGGATGGATGCCATTGTTGATCAGCAAGACGGATTTCGACTCCCTGATTTTCGAAAAGTTGAATTCCCCATCCGGATTATAAGTCACCAAATGAAGGGGGTACCCGCTGTCGGTTTGCCCAATGGTCTGGACGTTGATTGAAGAGAACGATCTGGAAAGCGCTAGGTAAAATTCGATAACTTCTTCATAGGTAGCGGTCTCGGTACCTTTTGAAGTCTCGAAGGTGGTGTCGAATCGAAAGGATTTGGAGGTTTCGGCCGGGTTGCATGCCCAAAAGAACAACGCAAGAAAGAGGAAACGGGAAAAATTGGAAAATGTCACTTCGGATGGCTTGATGATGAGCCCCAAAAGTATTGAATATCCCTTTATGATGCCATTTCCATGCCTACCAATAAATCGTTGAGCTGCAGGTCGTAAATGGGTTTGGTGATGAAGTCGATTTGAAAACTGGCCTTATTACAGAAATATTCCCATTTTTTTCGATCACTCACGTCAATCGATGAGGTGATGATCTTGATCCTGATTTTGGTGTCGATGTTCATGGCCATGAACTTTTCGAGAAACGTCCAGCCATCCATCACCGGCATATTGATGTCAAGAAAGATTACCGAAGGCAGAGGAATACCTTGTATACGCTGTAATTCAATGGCATCCAAGGCGTCTTTTCCGTTATGGAATTCCTTGATGGGAATATCCATCGGTATCCGCCCGAGGATTTTCTTAAGTCCGAAAATGGTGATCAGATCGTCGTCTACTATGTAAATCGAATTAATCGTCATGGAAGTATACGTTAAAGGTTGATCCCTGCTCTGGTTCGCTGCATGCCATGATGCTTCCGCCCATAGCCTCAATTTGGTTTTTCGTAATGTACAACCCGATACCCCGGGCGTCGACATTATTGTGGAAGGTCTTATACATACCGAACAATTTCTTGCCGTATTTGTTCAAATCAATTCCCAAACCATTATCACCAATACTGAATTGGATATGCCCGTCTTGCTTTCTGCATTCGAGACGAATTTGGGGTTGGCGGTCCGGATGTCGGTATTTCACGGCATTGGTCAAGAGGTTCAGGATAATACTTTCCAAATAGGCCGGAACTGCCTTGATGTTCATGCTGTCGGGGATCGTATTGGTAATCTCGACTTGGTTTTTTTGAAGGAAACCTGCCAGGTTCTGTTGCACCCGGGTAATGTATTCGTTCAAGTTCAATGTTTTTTTCTCAAGGCTGACATTCGTACTGATATCAACGACTTCGTTCAGGTTTTCCAAAGTATCCATAAGGTTATCGGAAGCGTGTAGCAGCATATCCAAAATGCGTTTTTTCTCCTTGTCGTCCTTTTCATTGACCAAAAAGTCGAGCAGCATCGAGAAATTCGCTGTATGCGATCTTAGATTATGGGAAACGATATGGGCGAAGTTGATCAGTTTTTTGTTCTGTACCGAAGTCACATTGATCAAGTCACGCAATTGATCCTCTTTTTGTTTGATATTGGTGATGTCGACACTGATTCCTATAATGCCTTTGGCCTGCCCTTCGATATTGACCAATGGAATTTTCGAGGTGAGGAAGGTGGTTGCTTCTCCGTCTTTTTTCAAACCGATGGTTTCCTTACCTATAATCGGTTTCAAGGTTTTCATGACTTGTAGGTCTTCTTCTCTAGACAATTCGGCGCAATGGCTTTCGAATAGGTCGAAATCGGTCTTTCCGAGGACCTCTTCTTGCGTTGCCCCCAAATATTCGCATTCGGCATTATTGACCAGGGTTTTGCGCGATTCCTTGTCTTTGACGAAGACATTCAGCGGGAGGTTGTCGATAATCGAACGCAAGAGCTGTTCACTTTCAAGGGTCTTGATGGTGGCGACCACTTCTTCGGTGATGTCTTGGATGGTTCCGATCAAACGGGTGACCTTTCCTTCTTTGTACAAGGCCTTACCCGCTGCGATAACCCAACGTTCATTGCCGTTGGCGGTAATCAATTGCACTTTCTCAGACCAGGCCTCCCCTTTATGGATGCCATTATGCACCAACATGGCAATGGTGTTTCTATCATGACCCCGTTTATAGAAGTTGATCGCCGTTTCGACACTTGGTATGTATGAAGGAGCTACTTCATGAATGCGTTTGGTCATTTCGGACCATTCCAGTTGTTCGGTGTTCACATTGTACTCCCAAGTGCCTACTTTTGAAATTTCAGACTGGTCACGAAGTAGGTTTTCCAATTTTTCAAACTTGATCTCGTCTTCCATTTTCTTGGTCACATCCTGTACCTGTACTATGACCCCAATGATGTTCTCCGATGCATCATACCAAGGCGAATTCGACCATTCGAACCATTTTTCGGTACCATCTTCCAACAGTTTGTTCTGCAGTCCGTATTCGGTGCTCCCTTGCAAGCATCGTTCTAGGCATTGCTGCCATGATTCGGTATTGCTATCCGGAAACAAGGAACATATGTTTTTTGCGACCACCTCATGCAAATCATATTCAAAATAGGACAACCAGCTATTGGAAGCGGTGACCAAATCAAAATTGGTATCGATCAGTGCGATAGGTTGTGGCAATTGTTTGACCAAATAGGTGTGGTCGTAGGTTTTGACGGTTTTCAAAATGTAGTGTTTAAGATTTGGGATCTTGACTTAATACGTAATTACTTACAATATTATAAGTATATAACTACAAATAGAAGATAATGTTGTGTAGGGTGCGAAAGCTGTGGTGAGCCAAGTTCCGGGCGTTTGGAACCATGACATGTTGATGCCTGATCACCGGGCTTTGTCGACAATGACCGTGTCGGGAACGAGACCGGTATAATCGCCTCCATTCCGGATAACGTCCCTAACGATGGAGGAACTGATGTAAGACTTGCCGGAAGAAGTCAATAAAAAGACCGTTTCGATTTCCGATAATTTTCGGTTGGTGTGGGCGATCGCTTTTTCGAATTCGAAATCCCCCGGATTGCGCAACCCCCTTAAGATGAAATCCGCTTCGATCTCCTTGCAGAAGTCGACCGTCAAGCCCTCATAGGTAACCACCTTGATCTTGGGTTCGTTCGCAAAGGCCCCTGCAATGAATTGCTTTCGTTGTTCTAAGGAGAACATGTACTTTTTATCGGCGTTGATGCCAATGGCAATGACTAGTTCGTCGAACAAGGTGATGCCCCTTTTGATGATGTCGTAGTGCCCAAGGGTCAAAGGGTCGAACGATCCCGGAAATACCGCTTTTCTCATGGCGAATAGTTTTCTTAAAAGTACGGATTATTTGATTTTCAAGGCCTCGGTAATCGAACTTTCGAAGAGCTGCGCCAAGCTGATATCGGCCTCCTTGGCTTGCTGTGGTAAGATACTTTCCTCGGTCAACCCGGGAGTGGTATTCATTTCAAGAAGATAGGGTTCATCTTCGACAAAAATGAATTCACTTCGGGTATATCCGGTCATTTTCAAAAGCTCATATAGGTACTTGGCTACCCGCTCCACCTTTTCCCGTTGCGCTTCGCTTATTCGGGCTGGAGTGATTTCCTTGGACTTACCCTCATACTTCGCCGCATAATCAAAAAAGTCGTTTTCGCTGACGATTTCGGTAATCGGCAGCACTTTGGTCTTGCCTTGGTAGGTGATGACGCCGACCGAAACTTCGGTACCGTCCAAAAAAGACTCGATAATGATTTCATCATCTTCATTAAAGGCATGTTCGATAGCCGCTCCCATGGCCGTTTCCTCGTACACTTTGCTGATCCCGAAGCTGCTTCCTGCTTTATTGGCCTTAACGAAACAGGGAAGCCCGACTTTATCGATGATGTGTTTGGTGTCGATGGCATCGCCTTTATTCAGGTAATACGACTCGGCACAATGGATGCCGAAGGGTTTGAGGGTACTCAAAAAATCACGCTTGTTGAACGTTAAGGCGGCTTGGTAGTGGTTACAAGAAGTCTGGACAAGACCTATAAGTTCGAAATACGCTTGCATCAGTCCGTCTTCACCCGGAGTGCCGTGTATGGCATTGAACACACAATCGAAGCGCACCTTCCTTCCATCCAAAGTGAGGCTGAAATCGTTTTTGTCAACGGGGTGTCGGGTTCCGTCTTCAGCTAGATGGTACCATCCATCCGTTTCGATAAGGATGCGAAAAGAGTTGAATTTCGTTCGGTCTAGGTGTGCGTAAACCACGTTTCCACTTTTAATGGAAATCGCGTGTTCACTGGAATACCCCCCCATGATAATGGCGATGTTTTTCTTCATTGCTCAAATATGCGTGCACCAAAGTAATTAAAAATTACCCTTTTTCTATATTTGTTGTCAGAAGTACTTACGATGCGCAATTTTGTTGATTTTTTAAAGAGTAAAACGTTTTTGATCCAATTGGGCCTGGCCTTGGTTGTAGTGTTGCTTTTCGTTTTCATCGGTTTGGGCTGGTTGAAAAGTACCACCAACCATGGGGAGTTTGTCGAGGTTCCGGATTTTTCGAAAATGTCGGTTCAGGAAATGCGTGATTTGGCGGAAGCTAGGGGCTTACGTTATGAAGTGCTTGATTCGACCAATTACAATCCCGATTTCCCGCGTTTCTCCATTTTGGAGCAAGATCCTGTTGCGGGAACCAAGGTTAAAGACAATCGAAAAATCTACTTTACGGTCAACCCTTCCGGATACAAAAAGGTCACCGTACCCGATATCGTGCAGGTAACACAGCGCAACGCGACATCGATGTTGCGTGCCGTCGGTCTTGACGTGCAACGCATAACTTATATCGATGAACTCGGTAAGGACATGGTGTATCAAATGAAATACAAAGGCAAATACGTCAGTCCGGGCGATAAGTTGCCGAAGACCTCCAAGATCGAATTGATCTGCGGCAATGGCACCATACCCAATAGTGCGATCATTCGTGCCCAATCCGAAGACTAATGGGTGACACCGACCCCTCCGAAATCCAACAAGACGAACTTTTCGAGCATTATCGTTTTGAAGCATCAAAAGGCCAAGAACCCCTTCGGGTCGACAAGTTTTTGATGAACTTCATCGAGAACGCCACCCGCAACAAAATCCAACAGGCCGCAAAACAAGGGCATATCTGGGTCAACGATCAACAGGTGAAACAGAATTATAGGGTCAAGGCGGGCGATGAGGTCAAGGTTCTTTTCGAGCATCCACCTTATGAATTTTTGCTGGTGGGTGAAAATATTCCACTTACTATCGTTTATGAGGATGAAAGTCTATTGGTGGTCAATAAAGAAGCTGGAATGGTGGTGCATCCCGGCCATGGCAATTACGAGCATACCCTGATCAATGCCTTGGTCTATCATTTCGAGAATTTGCCCAATAACAGCTCGAACAGGCCCGGATTGGTGCACCGGATCGACAAGGATACTTCGGGCTTATTGGTGGTCGCGAAAACCGAAACGGCGATGACCCATTTAGCCCAACAATTTTTTGAAAAAACCAGCGAGCGTGAATACCTCGCTTTGGTTTGGGGAAATGTGGAAGAAGAGGAAGGCACCGTCATTGGAAATTTGGGCCGCAACCCGAAAAACAGGCTTCAAATGGTGGTTTTTCCTGAAGGAGATCAAGGAAAGGAAGCGGTTACCCATTTCAAGGTGGTCGAACGTTTTGGATATGTTACCCTGGTCTCATGCCGTCTCGAGACCGGTCGTACCCACCAGATCAGAGCGCATATGAAGTATATCGGCCATACCCTTTTCAATGATGCCCGCTATGGGGGAGACAAGATCTTGAAAGGGACCACTTTTACCAAATACCGGCAATTCGTCGATAATACCTTCAAGGTTTTACCGCGACAGGCTTTGCACGCCAAGACCTTGGGCTTCGAACATCCCGTCAGTGGTGAGTTCATGCGTTTTGATTCCGATCTTCCCGATGATATGCAGCAATGCTTGGTGAAATGGCGCAATTATGCCAAACACCTCGGTGACTCAACGGAATAGGTTTTGCCGATGCGCCTATTGAAAAGTCCTTGGTCCCAAAATTCCATCTTTGACCAATAGGGGTTATTTTTGGGGAAATTCACGATCGCATGAAAATCGTTATTTCCCCAGCCAAGTCCTTGGATTTTGAAAGCCGGTTACCCACCGACAGGTTCAGTCAACCTGCATTCGTTGAACAAGCCCAGAAAATCAACACGGTATTGGCCAAAAAAAAGCCGAAAGCCCTGTCGAAATTGATGTCGATATCCGAAAAATTGGCCGAATTGAATTGGGAACGAAACCAATCGTTCGCCCCACCATTTACTTCGGCAAACGCGCGACCAGCGGTCTATGCTTTCAATGGGGACGTGTACCAAGGGTTGGACGTTCATTCCCTTGAAGAAAGCCAATTGGATAACTTGCAGGATTCTTTACGGATCTTATCAGGACTTTACGGTCTGCTCAAGCCTTTGGACCTCATTCAACCATACCGACTTGAAATGGGGACCCAATTACGCATCGGAAGAAAAAAGAACCTTTATGAATTTTGGCGCAAACCAATCACCGCCCAGCTCAACGGGGAGTTGGCCGATAATGAATTGTTCATCAACCTGGCGAGCAATGAGTATTTCAGTGCCGTAGACACCAAGTCTTTAAAGGTTCCGGTGATAAGCCCCATCTTCAAGGATTGGAAGAACGACAGGCTAAAGGTCATCAGTTTCTTCGCCAAAAAGGCCAGGGGGGCCATGGTACGCTATATCATCGATAAAGATGCCCGGACCCTTGATGCCATCAAAGGCTTCGATTATCTAGACTATCATTTCAGCCCTGAACATACCTTGAACGAGAACCAACCTGTTTTCGTTCGATAGAATATTTTGGTGAAGCGGGCGTTCTTGTTTTATAAAGAATGCTCCCATGAAAAAGCTAGTATACAGCCTTGCGGTATTGGCCGCGGTCCTTTTCTCCTGTCAAGATCGCGACGACGAACTGACCGCAGCGAACATCCGGATCAATAACCTAACGAACAGTACCTTCAACTTGCTTGAAATCGTTCCTGATAGTCTGTTTTACGAGGCGGTGCCCGCCGACGGATTTTCGGAATACCTTCCTTTCGATACCGCCTTTGAGGCCATGAGGTTCACTATTGAAACCGATTCGGCGAATTTCACCTATACCCCACCCGATCAAGTTTTCGACCCATTACCCATAGGATTGTATACATATCAAGTCAGTATAGATGCCGATGGGGAAGTGGTATTGACTTTTCGTATCGATTGACCCTTATTTTTTCTTACTGGATTTTTTGACAGGAGCAGGTGCGACCTTCTTCTTTTTGCGTTTTCTTCTCGCACCATAAGTGCCGTTGATGATTTTACCACGCTTGCTCTTGATATCTCCTTTGCCCATAATTCTGAATTTTGTAACCCCTTAAACTAGCAAAAATTCCATAGGGTTCAAAATCCAAACAGAAGCGTACCTTCGTCTTTATGTTCGTGCATCAGCATCCATATGTGCCATTTTTGTTCGAAGGAGTCGAAAAATTGATCGTTGGTACCTTGCCACCACCACGGTTTACTTCCCGTGAGTTGAAACCCGGCGACGTCGATTTTTGTTATGGCAGCCGCGATGGGCAGTTATGGCCCATCCTAGATCGGATTTTCGATCTTGGGTTGGTTTTCGAGACCAGTGAAAAGGCCGTTGCCCAGCGCAAAGCCTTTCTAAAGCGGCGCAAGATAGGGATCTGTGATATTGTCGCCTCGGCCAAAAGGGAGAAGATCGATGCTTCCGATATCGGGATGCAGCAGGTCGAACTTCGAGATCTGCTGGCATACCTCGAGCATTATCCGAGCGTGCATACCCTCTTGTTCACGGGGGGAAATAGCAAAAATGGACCGGAGTATTTTTTTAGGAAGCAATTGAAACCGCTCGACCTCAAGCTTGAAACCGTTGATGATCAAGTACCGAGAAGGTACCGTTTCATCCATCCGGTGACCCAAAAAACCATTTCCACCGTTTCATTGATCGCCCCCTCAGGAGCTGCGAATCGGGCTGTCGGAAGTTTGGAAGAATACAAGCAGATCAAGGCCAAGGACCCCAACTTCACCACCTTTGATTTCAGGGTAGGGCAGTATCGAAAGTTTTTTTGACAAAGCCCCACTGCTTTGTTAGGTTTGCAAGGTCGGACCAAATTTTTGTGACATCGGTACATGCGGTTCGGATATCGCCCTTTTATGGCGAACTTTGCACAACACTTAAATCACCTACGGATGAATGCCATGCAACGATCGAAGCGGTTGGACGAATTCAAAAAGTCGGTCACCAATAAATTCAATATCTACAACAGCCTTTTTCTCAGTCTGCCCTATGCCGACATGGAAAACGTAGGCATGTTGGTGCCCTTGTTGTTCGAACAATGTGAGAAGGGCTTGAATGCCGGCAAGAAACCCCAAGACATCCTTTCGCATTTCTTCGATAATTTCACGGAGCTTGAAACCGAACAGCAACGTGTTGATTTCATGTTTCGGATCATCCAGTACGTCGAACGTCAAGTGGTATTGTTCGACAGTGTCGAAGATGCCGCATTCCCGAAACTCCAAGAATATACCGAATCCTTGTCGATCAACGATTATTTCGAGTTGGTGAACCGCTCGAAGAATTGGGACAAGATCGGAAAAAAGCTGGGTTCGTTCAGCGCTCGAATCGTGTTAACTGCGCATCCCACACAATTTTATACCCCGGCCGTCCTCGACATCATTTCCGAATTACGGGATCTAATCGATGAAAACCGCGTCGACGATATCGACCAAACACTCCAGCAATTGGGGCTCACTTCTTTGATCAATACCAAAAAACCAACGCCCCTGGATGAGGCCAAAAACATCATCCATATCTTGAGGTATACGTATTACGATGCTATCGGGGATTTGTTCGAATATGTCAAAAGCAACATCCGCAATGAACGATTCGATAACTATGATATCATCAAATTGGGGTTCTGGCCCGGAGGGGACCGTGATGGCAATCCGTTCGTGACCGCCGACATGACCAAAAGTGTTGCCGATGAGCTCCGTATTACCTTGATGAAGTGCTACTACAATGAATTGAAGGCCTTGCGCAAAAAGTTAACTTTCAAAGGCTTGCAGCAACCTTTGAATGCTTTGAACCAAAGTCTCTATCGCGCGATGTTCCAAGAAAATTACGTTATCCCATATGCTGAGATCGTAGGGAAATTGGGAGAAATCAAAGCCATTTTGATTGCCGATTACCATTCACTCTACCTTGATGAACTGAACTTTTTATTGGACAAAGTCCACATTTTCAAGACCCATTTCGCGACTCTTGATATACGTCAAGATCATAGCAAACATTATGTGGCGGTCGAAACGATTTTAAAGCGACAAGGAAAGATCAAAGATGACTTGAATGAACTTTCCGAATCCGAATTGGTCGATCTTTTGTTAAAAGAACAATTCGCGTTAAAGGCTTCCGACTATACCGAAGAGATCGTCAAGGATACCATTGCCAATATTTCACAACTCGGTGAAATTCAACGTACCAATGGGCAAGATGGATGTAACCGTTATATCATCAGCAACTCGGAGGATATCTTTTCGGTTTTGTTCGTTTTCGGACTGTTCCGTTGGTGTGGATGGAAGGAAGAGGAGATCAGCTTTGACATTATTCCGCTGTTCGAGACAATGAAGGGAATGGAAGCCTCCGAATCGGTCATGCAGGCCTTGTTCGATATCCCCCAATACCGTTCGCATTTGGCCCGACGCCAGGAAACGCATACCATCATGCTCGGTTTTTCCGATGGTACGAAGGATGGGGGGTACCTTAAAGCCAATTGGAGCATTTTAAAGACCAAGGAAACCTTGAGTAAGGTCTGCAAGAAAAATGGGATCAAAGCCATTTTCTTTGATGGCCGTGGTGGGCCACCTGCCCGAGGTGGTGGAAAGACACACCGTTTCTATGCGGCCCAAACCAAGGATGTGGCCAATCACGAGATACAGTTGACCATTCAGGGGCAGACCATCACCAGTACCTATGGTACCAAAGCCCAGTTCATCCACAATGCCGAACAATTGTTGACTGCCGGTCTTAGCAACAACCTTTTCGGTAAGGAGCATTCGATCAGTACGGCCCAACGTAAATTGATCGAAGAATTGTCCGAATTGAGTTTCGAAAAATACGATGCGCTCAAGCAGCATCCGAACTTCATACCATATCTCGAACATCGAAGTACGTTGAAGTATTATTCGAACGCCAATATCGGTAGTCGGCCTGGCAAACGTGGAAACAAGAAACAGCTTACCCTGTCAGACCTACGGGCCATTTCGTTCGTGGGTTCTTGGAGTCAATTGAAACAAAACGTACCGGGCTATTTCGGTCTCGGGAGTGCCATTGCCCAATTGAAGGAACAAGGTCGAATGCCAGAGATCAAAAAACTGTACAAAGAAGTACCTTTCTTTAGGGCCTTGATGCATAACAGCATGATGTCATTGGCCAAGACCAATTTCAATTTGACCAGTTACATGAAGGAAGATCCCGAGTTCGGGAAGTTTTGGAACATCCTATATGATGAATACAGGCTTTCGGAAAAGATGTTGCTCGCCATATCGGGTTACAAGATCTTGATGGAAGATGAGGCCATTTCAAGGGAGTCGGTCAAAATCCGTGAGAAAATCGTGCTACCCCTGCTGGTCATCCAACAGAACGCCTTGTACCATATTACCCAAAATTCACCCTTCAAGGATGATTACGGAAAGATCGTAACGCGCTCCTTATACGGCAATATCAACGCCAGCAGGAATTCGGCCTAAACGACCATTTCAGGAATTCGCAAAGTTTCGGCTATCGCGTCGATAGTTTCAACGAAAACCTGTTTGCGAATGGGTTTCATCAAAAAGTGATCGATTCCATAGGCCTTCGCCTGGTCAAGATAGCGTTCCCAGGTAGAGTTGATCAGGATCGTACAAGGGATCTCTATTGCATCCAAAAGTTCAAAAGCGTTCGTTTCATCGATAAGCACATCCAATAAAAGAAGGTCGGCTTTCTGCTCATAAACCGCTTGAATGCCTTCAAAAGGATTGGAATACGCTCCGATCAATCCCAGCTTTGGGTGGTTTTGCACCAAAAAGGAGGTGGCGAGTAACTGTATCGACGAGTCATCGATAATTACGGTCTTTAAGCTCATAACATAGGATTTGGGAAGGACAAGTTGCCCCTTATCGCGCGTTTCACCAAAGTTTGAAGTTCAATGGTAAGAAAATTCGTTAACAAGTGAAACTCAAGGATTACAGGTTTAATTCCGGTGCTCAATTCGAATGTGGGCAACCATTTGTTGCGATCGTCCGTCTTGGTTATAGAACCATTGGATTACCGACCTATGACGGAACGCTTGCACTACATTGATTGGTTGCGGGTATTGGCCTTTTCTACTTTGATAGTCTTTCATTGTGCCGTACCCTTTGTTGAAGATTACAGTTGGGAGATCAATAATGACCGGACATCCCCTACAATTACCAGGATCATTTGGTGGGTACACCAATGGCGATTGCCGCTTTTGTTCTTTATTTCAGGGGTAGGCGTACGGTTCTCCTTGAGAAAACGGAGTTTGGGTCGGTTTTTGGGTGAACGGATCATACGTCTTTTTATTCCGTTGGTGTTTGCCATCTTTTTCATTACCCCGATCCAAGTGTATTTTGAATGGCTTCAAAAGGAAAAGATCAGTATGGGGTATTCAGAATTCTACCCTTCCGTTTTTGAGATCGTACCCTATCCTGACGGCTCGTTTACCTGGAGTCATATGTGGTTCGTCGCCTATCTTTTCGTTTTTACCTTGATTCTGATGCCCGTATTTGCCACGGCAAAAATTCCTTGGTTCCGCTCGCAAGCGACTGCGGTCACCAAGCTTTTTAACAGCTGGTTCGTGCTCTTGTTGCTCGGACTGCCTTTTGTGGGGTATATTTTCGGACTGTATATCGAATGGCCTGAACAAGGGAGTTTGATCGATGATTGGTATGTGTTCCTATCTTCCATGACGTTCTATGTCTTGGGATTTTCGCTCAGTGCGTTTCCAACGTTTTGGGAAGCTTGTATGCGCTATCGGAAACGCTTCCTACTGATCGCATTGGTACTGGCTTCCTTCTTAATAGGGCTATACTTTTGGGAGTGGTCGGCCAATAAACCCTTGACACAAGATGGCTATCTCTATCGTTTTGGGGTTTTGAACGGCTTCCATATTTGGACCATCATATTGGCCGCCATCGGATATACGATGCGCTACCTTAACGTTTCGAATAAGCGGCTTTCCTATTTGAACCAAGCGGTGTATCCATATTACATCATGCACCAGGCCGTAATCGTCGCTTCCGGGTATTACATCTTACAATGGGATATCGGTATCTTACCAAAGCTCTTGCTACTGGTTTTGATCTGTATTTCGGTTATCGGTCTAGTCTACCATTTCATTATCAAGCGCACCAAGGTGACACGGCTCCTGTTCGGAATGCGTTGGAAAACAAAAATCTAAGGCTGTACCGGATTGCTCAACATGCTGTAGAATGCCTGAATACCATAGGCCAACTGTCCGATTTTCAGATTCTCGTTCGGGCTGTGCTGGTTGTTGTCCGGGTTGACCATGGTCACGATAAAGGCCGGTATGTCCAGTTCATTGATAAACGGGGCGATCGGTACGGTGCCACCCATAATGCGGATTTGTACGACATCCTCATTGAAAGTGGTCCCAAGGGTGTTCACTAAAAATTGTCCGAAAGGATGATCGAAATCGGTTCGGAAGGCATCGGTCACACTTCCTTCGGTAACGGTGATCAATCGATCGTGGGCCAAGCGTTCTTCTTTGGTCGGGGCGTGATCGAGAAGGTGAAAGCCTTGTTCGGTAATGTGGTTTTTCACCAACTGTTTTAGTCGATTGCCATCGGTTTCGGGTACGAGTCGAAGATCTAGTTCGGCCGTGGCACTTTCAGGAACGATGGTACGGGCTTCGTTACCTACCCATCCAGAACCGAGGCCTCGAATGTTCAAGCTTGGGTATTGCAAAGCCTCTTGATAAAACCCACCGACTTTTTCAGCGGTTTTGAATTGGAGTTTATCGGCGAAATCATCGGCATTTTCAGGAACACTGCGAAGTAAGGCCATGGCCTTTTCATCAATTGAGATGCCATCGTAATAGCCTGAAACCGTCACTTTGCCCTGACCATCCTTCATGGTGGCCAACAATTGCGCCAATTGAAATCCCGGATTCGGGGCATAGTTGCCATAGTGCCCACTGTGTTGGTGTTTGACCGGGCCATAGGTCGTCAAGGTCATGGTAGTGATGCCTCGACATCCGAATACCACCGTAGGTTTGCCCGTGCTGTGCATCGGTCCATCATTGATGAGTAAATAGTCGGCTTCCAATAATTCACGATAGACTTTTACTGCTTTCGGTAGTGGTTTGCTGCCACGTTCTTCTTCCCCATCCAAAATCACCTTGATGTTGAACGGAATGGTCTTGCCCTCTTTTTTGAGCAAGTCGATGGCGTTGAGGAACATGATGATCGGGCCTTTGTCATCGGCGGTCGAACGCCCGAAGAGGCGCCATTCGTAATCGATATCTTCATCCAAAGCACTGAAGTCTATGGTTTCAAACCCTTTCGGACCCTGTTTTTTCAAAACCGTGCGGTACGGACTCGGTTGATCCCATTTCGTAGCATCTACCGATTGCCCGTCGAAATGCATATAGATCAAAATGGTGGGTTTGCCATCTTCCATGGGCATGGTGGCAAAGAACAAAGGATGGTTGTCGGTCTCCAATTCCGTGGTGTTGAAGCCCCTTTCACTGAATTTTTTCTTGAGCCAAAACAGATTGTCGGATATGGCATCGGAATTTAGGGCATCGTTCGGAATGGCCACGAAATCGCGAAGATCGGTGATGGCTTCGGCAACCTTTGATTTTAAGGCGATGCTATCGATACGTTGCGCCAAAACGGAACTGGTAGCCAAGAAAAAAACTATAAAAAACCTGCGTTTCATCTAATAATAATTCAAAAATGTAAGAAAATACATCGTTTATCGTTGTTGGTTTCACAAACCACCCATTTTGGATACGACGTTCAGTTCTCCGGTTAAAGATAAAAAAGTGCTTGTTGCCATACACCGCTCCAGCATAATTTTTCATGTTTTGATCCTCTTGGTGCTTGCAGGATTGGCAACTAACTTTTTTACCGAATATGGTTTGGGAGGATTCAATAAATACGCCATTAAGCACTTTACGGTATTTTCCATTATTCTGGTTTCGGCCGTCGCTTGGAAATTAAAGCTGATGGGCACCCATACGCTTTTCATCATCATGGTGTATATCAATATCGTTTCGTCAACGATTTATTTGCCATTTCGGATCGAGGACCCCCAATTGAATTTCGAAGGTTACTTTTCACGGGTCGAGATGATCATTTTCGTTATGGGGTTGCTGTTGGCCGTATTTGAGCGACCATGGCACCAATTGGTGGTTATCGGCTACAATACGGTGTTCATTATTGCCTGTGCCTTATTGTATCCTGAAATGGCCTTAGGCAAATACATTTTGGCCTTCATCTTGATTTCTTCGGTAGCAGGGATCAGTTATTTTATTTTCAATAAGGTCATCAAATTGCAAAACGATTTGACGGAACAACATCAATTGGTCAGTTTACAAAACGAGGAACTTGTTGAGTTGACGAATTTCAGAAAGGATATCATGAAGATCATTGCCCATGATCTAAAGACCCCGATACATCAAATCTCCATGCTGACGACGGTGATCAGAAACTCAAAATCGAGCGAAGACCGAAACACCTATCTAGAACTGCTACAACAGTCCATTGACAAGACTTACGGGATGTTGGACAATCTGTTGAATTGGTCGATGCAGAACGATGATGCCTTGAAATCCTATATGGATGTCAATGTCCATGAATTGGTTGAGGGTATCCGAGCACAGTACGAACAGAATCTTTCAGGTAAAAACCTGAAATTGGTCAATGAGGTCGCGACGGATTTTAACCTGTTTTATTCCAAAGAAGTCTTTCAGACGGTCATCCGTAACCTTTTGACCAACGCCATCAAGTTTTCACCTCCGGATCGTGAAATCCTTATCGATAATTTCGAAGATGAAAACCAATTCAATTTGCGCGTCCACAATGCAGCGGTCGATATCGATGAATCCAAGTTTTCCAAGATAAACTCCGGACAGATGGTCACTAGTTCTCCGGGTACGCGAAAGGAGAGCGGTTCTGGCAAAGGCCTTTTTATTTGCAAAAGGATGTTGAAAAACAACAACGCCAGTCTGCGCTTATCAAAGACGAGTAAAGGGGTCATGGCCGAGATCCGAATATTCAAATCGGTCTCGATCAATCGCCCGGTCGCTTTGTCTTAGTCGCGTATCGCGCTTATGAAATCCGCGATTTTCGCTGTTCCTTCGGTACGAAGGTGTTTGATAAAGGCCGAGCCGATAATGGCCCCTTTGGCCTGTTGGGTCGCCGCTTGATATGTCTCGGCATTGCTAATACCGAAACCTACTATCTGGGGGTGTTGTAGCCCCATTGCCGCGATCCGTTCGAAATAGGCTTCCTGTTCAGATCCGAATCCTGATTTTGCCCCTGTGGTACTGGCCGAACTCACCATATAAATGAACCCTTTCGAAGCGGCATCGATCTGGGCGATTCGTTCATCGCTGGTTTGCGGTGTGATCAAAAAGACATTGATCAATCCGTATTTTTCAAACAGTGCCCGGTATTCTTCTTGGTACACGTCCAAAGGCAGGTCGGGCATGATAAGCCCGTCGATACCGATTTCTTGACAGCGATTGCAAAATGCCTCAACACCGTATTGCAACAAGGGGTTGAAATAGCCCATAACGATCAAGGGGATCGAAACGGTCTTGCGAATGTCTTTCAGTTGTTCGAACAGCAATTCGGTATGCATGCCATTGCGAAGGGCATCGGTCGAACTTTCCTGAATGGTAGGGCCGTCGGCCAAGGGGTCGCTGAACGGCAGCCCGATCTCGATCATATCGACACCGGCGCGTTCCAAGGATTCAATGATCCCGACCGTATCGGAGCGTTGCGGAAACCCAGCCGTGAAATAGATGGACAATAACTTGTGATCTTTCTGAAGTGCGGAATTGATGCGGTTCATAGTTTAAAATAATCTATATAGGTCTGCAGGTCTTTATCGCCCCGCCCTGACAAGTTGATGACCACGATATCACTGGCCTTGAATTGTTTGTAATTGAAAATCGCGAACGCATGGCTGGTTTCGATGGCGGGTATGATGCCTTCCAATTGGGAAACTTCCAACCCGGCCGTCATGGCCTCGTCATCGGTAATCGATACGAATTCACCTCTACCACTTCGGTACAAATGGGCATGCATCGGTCCGACCCCAGGATAATCCAATCCTGCCGAAATCGAATAAGGTTCGGTAATTTGGCCGTCAGGCGTCTGCATGAGCAGGGTCTTGCTGCCATGTATGATGCCGACCTTTCCTAAGGCCGATGTCGCGGCACTTTCGCCCGAATCAATACCCTTACCGGCCGCCTCGACCGCGATGATGCCTACCGCTTCCTCGTCGAGATAATGGTAATAGGCCCCTGCGGCGTTGCTGCCACCACCCACACAGGCGACCACGTAATCAGGACGTTCACGTCCCTCTTTTTCGAGCAATTGCCATTTGATCTCTGCGGAGATCACCGATTGAAAACGGGCTACCATGTCCGGATACGGATGGGGCCCCACCACGGAACCGATAATGTAGTGGGTATCGACCGGATTGTTGATCCAATCGCGGATCGCTTCGTTGGTCGCATCTTTCAGGGTACGGCTGCCCGATTTGGCCGGGCGAACCTCGGCCCCCAACATCTTCATGCGGGCCACGTTCGGGGCCTGGCGGGCAATATCGATCTCGCCCATATAGACCACGCATTGCATGCCCATCAAGGCGCAGACCGTTGCCGTGGCTACCCCATGCTGGCCAGCCCCGGTTTCGGCGATGATACGCGATTTTCCCAATTTCTTCGCCATCAGGATTTGCCCAATGGTGTTGTTGACCTTATGGGCCCCGGTATGGCAAAGATCCTCGCGTTTCAAATAGACCTTGCAACCGTATTTTTTAGAAAGGCGATCGGCAAAGTACAATGGGGTCGGGCGACCGACATAGTCTTTTAAAAGTTGGTCGAACTCTTCTTGGAATTCGGCAGACTCCATGATCCGAACGTAGTTCATTCGTAACTCTTCGCAATTCGGATAGAGCATTTCAGGGATAAAGGCCCCGCCGAACTCGCCGTAGTACCCTTTTTCGTTAGCGTGATAACTCATTTTCAAGCAATTTTTTAAAATCGTTCAGTTTTTCGGTATCCTTGAGACCCGGTTCGGTTTCGAACCGGCTATTGACGTCAATGGCATGGCAATATCGGGCTGCATCCGAAGCGAGAAAACCCTTGAGGGCTTCCCCTTCTTCCAATCCGATACCACCACTTAAGAAATAGGGCTTGGTCGATGGATAGTCGTTCAAGACCTTCCAATCGAAACGATACCCATTGCCCCCCGGTAACCTTCCTTTGGTGTCGAAGAGGTAATAATCGCATACCCCTTCATACGGGCCGAGCGTATCGAAATCGAAATCATCCTTGATCGAAAAGACCTTGATGACCTTAACTCCTGATTTCCGTACCTCCCGACAATAATCGACAGTTTCCGATCCGTGCAATTGCACCCCGTACAGGCCCATATCCGTTATGGTCCGTTGTACTTGCGCGATCGGTGCGTCAACGAAAACCCCGATTTTTTTGATCGAATCGGGCAACTGGGGCATGCTGCGGTCGAAAAAGCGCGACGAAGGCTCCCAAAAGATGAACCCTAGGTAGTCGGGTCGCAATTCGGCAACCGCCTCGCTATTGTATTTCATACCACAGACCTTCAGTTTCATGCGTCTAGCTTTTTGATGAATTCCCTTGCCGCGGCTCCGGGGTCTTCGGTCTTCATAAAGTGTTCGCCCACCAAGAACCCTTGGTAGCCATAAGGTTTTAATTGCTGTATGGCCGAAATGGAACTGATGCCACTTTCGGAAACTTTGACGAAGTCGGCCGGAATCTTTTCGGAAAGGGCCATACTGGTCTCCAGGGACACCTCGAAGGTTTTCAAGTCGCGGTTGTTCACCCCCAGCATATTCAGACTGGGCATCAAGGCTTTCTGCAATTCGGTTTCATTGTGCACCTCAAGCAAGACTTCCAAGCCGAGGCTTTGGGCCAATTCGGATAGGGTCTTGATCTCTTGCCGTGTCAATACCGCCGCGATCAATAGGATCACATCGGCACCATGGGCTTTGGCTTCGAATACCTGGTAGGTGTCTATCATGAACTCTTTTCGCAACAACGGCAATTGGGCCGAGGCCCTTGCCAAAACCAAGTCTTCTAAGGATCCCCCGAAATATTTGATATCGGTAAGCACGCTCATACCACAGGCCCCTGCTTGCTGATACCCTCGGGCGACTAGGCCCACATTGGTATCTTGGTTGATCGTTTGCTTGGATGGGGAACGGCGCTTGTGTTCTGCGATGATGCCCGTTGATGATTCACGAAGGGCTGCGGAAAGCGAAGGTCCTTCGCGTTCGAATAGTGGGGAAGCCTCGAACTGTGTTTGGGGTATCAAACGTTTCTTTAAAGCGACTTCCTTCCGCTTATCGGCTATGATATGATCTAAGATGTTCTTCATGCGCTGAGCTCCTGGAGTTTTTTCAATGCGGCCAAACCTTTTCCTCCCTGTAAGGATTCCATGGCCTTTTCAAAACCGGTCTTTACCGTAACCTTCTGGGCCGTGGCAATGGCGACCCCTGCATTGGCACAGACCACGTGGTTTTGTGCCTCGCTGCCTTTGCCTTGTAGGATATCCATAAAGATCCGGGCCGAATCACTCACGTCATCACCCCCGACGATGGCTTCGGCCTTGACGGCATCGACACCGAAATCGGAAGGCGAAAGCATGCCCTCCGACCCGTTTGAAATGGTCTTTGTGGCCCCGGTCAGACTGATTTCGTCATACCCGTCCAAAGCATGGAGCACCGTGAAATTTTTGTCGGTATTCTGATAGAGATAGCCGTACATTCTGGCCAGTTCCAAATTAAAGACCCCGACCATTTGGTTTTTCGGAAATGCAGGGTTTACCATGGGGCCCAACATATTGAAGAAGGTCTTCACCGCCAACTCCCTTCGGATCGGGGCGACGTTTTTCATGGCCGGATGGAACAAGGGTGCGTGCAGCACACAAATGCCCGCTTCCGCAATGGACTTTTCGAGGAAGTCGGCCTCATTGCTGAACCGGATGCCCAAAAACTCCATGACATTGCTGCTGCCGCATTTTGACGAAACCCCGTAGTTGCCGTGCTTGGTGACCTTTACACCGGCTCCCGCCGTTACGAAAGAGGCCAGGGTCGAGATGTTGAAGGTGTCTTTGCCATCACCCCCTGTACCGCAAAGGTCGATGGGATCATAGGCGCTGAGGTCGACCGCTAGACAAAGCTCCAACAGGGCGTCACGAAAGCCTTCCAACTCGTCAATGGTGATGCTCCGCATCATGTAAACGGTCAGAAAGGCGGCAATTTGACTGGTATTGTATTCGCCTTTGGCGATGTTCACCAATATTTGCTTGGCGTCTTCTTTGGCCAAGATCTCATGATTGATCAGTTTGTTCAAGGTCTCTTTCATCGTTCCAACCAGTTTTTTAAGATTTGTTTGCCGTGTGGGGTCAAGACCGACTCGGGGTGGAATTGGACCGCCCTGATATCGTATTCGGCATGGCGTAATGACATGATCTTTCCGTTTTCATCGGTCGATGTTGCCACAAGGGCATCCGGAAGATGCGTATCGACTACCCAAGAGTGGTAGCGACCTACTTCAATCTCTTCGGGTAAACCTTTGAAAATCGGATCTTGCTCGGTTATCGTTATCGTAGTGGCCACCCCGTGGTAGACCTGGTCCAAATTGACCAAGCTGCCCCCATAGACCTCCGCGATGGCCTGTTGGCCCAAACAGACCCCGAAGATGCGTTTGCTTGGTCCGTATTTGGCGATAATGGGCTTGAGCAAACCGGCTTCGTCCGGAATTCCGGGTCCGGGTGAGAGCACGATTTCATCAAAGGCATCCACTTCATCGAGGTTCAATTCATCGTTGCGTTTGACCACCACTTCACAGTCCAAATCCTCAAGATAGTGCACCAGATTATAGGTGAAACTATCGTAGTTGTCGATCATCAGTATCCGTCTTCCCATTTTAGATCTTTTCCGCGATTTCAAGGGCCTTGTTCAAGGCACCGAGTTTGTTATAGGTCTCTTGTAATTCCGTTTCGGGATCGGAGGCCGCTACCAAGCCCGCACCTGCCTGAAAATGGAGCTGGTGGTTTTTGCTCAAGAAGGTCCGGATCATAATGGCGTGGTTGAAATTGCCTTTAAAGTCCATAAACCCGATGGCGCCCCCATAATAGGCCCGACTGGTTTTTTCATATTGTTCGATCAATTGCATGGCCCGATGTTTGGGCGCTCCGCTCAGCGTGCCTGCGGGAAAAGTGTCGGCGACGATCTTCAGGGTCGAAATGGAATCCTTTTTTTGACCGGTCACTTTGGAGACCAGGTGGATGACATGTGAGAAATACTGAACCTCACGATAGGTTTCGACATCGACCAGATTGCCATTGCGGCTGAGGTCGTTTCGGGCCAGGTCGACCAACATCACATGTTCGCTGTTCTCCTTCTCATCGGCAGCGAGTTTTTTGGCCAAAGCGGCATCTTGTTCGTCATTGCCGGTGCGTTTATAGGTGCCTGCGATGGGGTGGATCTCGGCCTTTCCGTCTTTCACGATAAGCTGTGCTTCGGGCGAACTTCCGAATATCTTGAAATCGCCATAATCGAAATAAAAGAGGTAGGGCGAGGGGTTGATCGATCGCAGTGCTCGATAGACATTGAATTCATCCCCTTTGAAACCTTGTGAAAACCGTCGTGAAAGCACCAATTGGAAGACATCACCACGTTGGCAATGCTTTTTCGCAAAGGCCACATGCTCGCGGTATTCGGCATCTTCGAGATTCGACTCCGCCTCACCGTCTTTACTGAACCCATAGGTGGCGAAACTGCGTACTTTGAGTAGTTGCTCCAATTCGGCGGTATTGTCGTCCGAATCATAACAATGGGCGAAGAGGTAGGCCTCGTTCTTAAAATGGTTGATGGCGATGACGTTCTGATAGACTGCATAAAAGATATCGGGGATATCGATAGAATCCGGCTTTTTGGTAAGGGTCACCGATTCGAAATAGCGAACGGCATCATAGGCGATATAGCCGAACAGGCCGTTGGTAATGAACTTGAAGTCGTGTTGGTCGATTTCGAAACGCTTCGAAAAACCATCGATGAGGGCGGTCACATCGCTTTTGTCGTCCAAGGCCACCGTTTCGATCGATCCGTCAGGAAACCGTTGCTCCATGCGTTCATCGGCCACCTTTAAAGAAGCGATCGGGTTGCAACAGATATATGAAAAACTGTTGTCATTGGCATGGTAATCACTACTCTCCAACAGAATGCTGTTCGGGAATCTATCGCGTACCTTCAGGTACACACTGACCGGTGTGATCGTATCGGCGAGGATCTGTTTGTGATGGGTCTTTAATTTGAAATTCATGTTCGACTTTATTCAAAAAATTAAGGCTTGTCGTGATGACAAGCCTTTAATATTATTATTTGGATAGCAGGACTAGCTCACGAAATCTGACGTAAGTTCTTCCACCACCAAGATGTATTGCGTTGTTGCATAGGGTCAAATATAGAAATCAATTTGATGAATCCCAATAAAAAAATGAAAATCCCGCAGCGGCAGTACCACGGCAGGATTTCCAAACACTCAAACTAATTTCCTTTTTCTATGTTGGGTCTTAAAATTCCAAATCGACGACCAAATCGAACTCGTCATAAATGGTCTTGTCCCCTAAGTTGTCGAAAAAACTTCCCGAACCATACTTTACGTCGTATTGGGCGCGATCAACTTTCATCGTAGCGGTGGCTTTGCTGCCATATACCGAAACATCGAAGGTCACCGGTTTTGTGATTCCTTTGATCGTGAGGTCGCCGGTCACTTTATACGAGTTCTTTCCTGAACTTTCGACTTTGGTAAATACCAAATTGGAAGTAGGATGGGAGGTTGTTGAAAAGAAATCGTCGGAATGGAGGTGCCCATCCAACTTTGCTTTGTAATCACCACTCAAATCGGTGGTGTTGATGGTGGTCATATCGACGGTAAACTCGCCACCGGTCAATTTGCCTTGGTCGAATACCAGCGCTCCTGCCTTAAGGCTGATGGTGCCCGTATGCGAGCCTGTAACTTTGTAGGCTTTCCAGGTGACCGTACTGGCGTCGGTTTTCACTTCTTTCTTTTCACCATCGACCGGGTTGGCGAGGGCAAGTCCGAATACTAGGGTCAGTGCAATGCTTAATAGATTCTTTTTCATGATTTTCGAATTATGGATTGTTTTAAATTTATAGATGTGTAAATAATTCCGAGGTAGATTTACGCACTTTGGCGTAGTGCTGGGTATCGTCTTCCGAAGATCGGTACCCAACGGCCAAAACAACGGCTGCGTTTTGGTTTTTTTCCGATAACCCCAATATCTCGTTGTACTTATCCGGTTCGAAACCTTCCATGGCACAAGTGTCGATTTGGAGTTCTGCGGCGGCTTGCATGGCGTTGCCCAGTGCCAAGTACACTTGTTTGGCGGTCCAAGTGCTTTTCACTTCCTTGGGCAACTCCAATAATTTTGATTTCATAAAGTCACCGTATCCTTTCAATCCCTCTGCGGGAATATTCCGGGTTTCCGAAACATTGGTCAAATAGTCATCGATGAGCTCATCGGCAAAATCGGTGGCATTGGTAAAAACCAGGATATGTGAGGCATCGGTCAATTGCGATTGCCCCCAGCTGACCGGTTTTAACCGTTCCCTGATGTCTTGGTCGGTAATGACATAGATATGATACGGTTGCAAGCCATACGAGGAGGCACTTAAGCGAGTGGCTTCCAATAGGGTTTCCAAATCTTCGTCCGACACTTTTTTGCTGGCATCGAATTTTTTGGTGGCGTAGCGCCAATTTCTGTTTTTCAGTGTATTGTCCATATTAAAATTTATCCAATAAAAGGTTTAATTGTTCCAGTTCTTTGTCGTTGAATTTTTGCAGAAGCTGCTTTTCGGTCGCCTCCATAACACTGTCCAATTCGGTCAAAATGGTGTTGCCCTTGTTCGTTATGGTGATTTCGACTTTTCTTCGATTGTTCGCACAAACTGCCCGATCAACATAGCCTTTCAATAATAATTTATCGACCAATCGGGTGGTATTGCTCATTTTGGTCACCATGCGCTCATTGATGGTCGAAAGGTTGGCCGGTGTGCCTTTTTGTCCGCGCAGTATGCGTAGTACGTTGAATTGTTGCTCCGAAACCTCATAGGGTTTAAGGGCAGCCGCAAAGGCTTCACTGATCTTATTGCCAACCAAGGCGAAGTGGATCATGGTCCGCATTCGAAGAGGCAGCCGTTTTTCCGTCTTTATAATCGCTTCTACATTCATGTTGTTACAACAATTGTATATACAAATGTATAAGGATTTGCAAGGGAACAAAAATTTTCCATCGATAAAATTTTGTTAAAAAAATAACGGTGGCTTGGGCATTGGCTAATTTTAACCCTAAATCATTTGCCATGAGGTCGTTGTTCCCTGTTTTGATGCTAGCTGTACTGCTTACCCAAGCTTGTGTCGAGAAGAAGAAAGAGTCGCAGACCGTCAGTGTATCCGATAGCGAGACCCCGGTGACCTCCGACAACGCCAGGTTGCCATTTCCTGTTTATGACTACGAAGGCCTTGAACCGCTGCTTCGGCAAGAGAACGATACCACCTACATCGTCAACTTCTGGGCTACCTGGTGCAAACCTTGTATCGAAGAAATGCCCTATTTCGAAAAAACGTATGCCGAACGCAAATCGGAGAAAGTCGCCCTGGTTTTCGTGAGTCTCGATATGCCCTCGATGTGGCAGAAACGATTAGTACCCTTTGTCGAGAAGAAAGGCCTGAAAGGCCAAGTGGTGATTTTGGATGACACCAAAATGAATGACTGGATCCCCAAGATAGCTCCCGATTGGGGTGGGGGTATCCCGGCAACCTTGATTTATAATCGCGATCAGCGGCAATTCTATGAACAAGGCTTTACCTATGAAACCCTGAACAGTGAACTTGAAAAATTTATACGATGAAACTTAAACACTATTTCTCCCCACTACTCTTAACAATGGTCCTCATTGGTGCCATGGCTTTTACGACAAATCCTTATAAAGGGTATTCGATCGGGGATGCGGCAACGGATTTTTCTTTGCAAAATGTGGATGGGAATAGGGTATCACTATCCGATTTCGAAACCGCCAAAGGCTTCTTGGTCATTTTTACCTGTAATACCTGTCCGTATGCGGTGGCCTACGAAGACAGGATCATTGCCCTTGATGCCAAATACAAACCGATGGGGGTTCCGGTAATCGCCATCAATCCGAATAATCCGGCGGCAAAACCCGGCGATAGTTTCGAAGCCATGAAGGTCAGGGCCCAAGAAAAAGGGTTCACCTTTCCCTACCTCCTTGATGACGGTCAAACCATATATCCACAGTACGGTGCCACCCGCACACCACATGTCTATTTATTGGAACGTACGGACGAAGGAAATATAGTGCGGTACATCGGCGCCATCGATGACAACTATCAAGATGCAGCACAGGTCGAAGAGAAATATGTAGAAAACGCGGTCGATGCCATGCTGGCCGGTGAAGAGATCGAGCTTACGATCACAAGGGCCATCGGATGTTCGATAAAAGTATAATACGAAAAATACGTAGTTTTAGGTCCGGGGTTATGCTCCGGACTTTTATTTTGAGCAAATTAAAATTGACGAAACACATGGATTTAAGCCAAGAAGAATGGGCGGCCCAATTAGCCGATGATCAAAACGCGGTCATTCTCGATGTCCGCACTGCCGATGAAGTGGAAGAAGGATACATCCCAGGGTCACAAAACATAGATATTTATATGGGTCAAGGGTTCCTTGATGCCCTTGCCGAATTGGATACGTCTAAGAACTATTACGTCTATTGCCGTTCAGGAAACCGGAGCAGTCAGGCTTGCGCCATCATGAACAGCCAAGGTTTCGGGCAAACGTTCAATTTAGAAGGGGGCTTTATGGCCTGGGAGGGCGAAGTAGCCGAATAAACTTACTGCTCGCACCCGTTGCGGTTATCTCGGTTTATTTTGGTCTTTTGACGTAATCGAATCGAGATGCCACCATGAAAGAAGCGCTACTCCATTATGTATGGGCTTCCCATCGTATTCCCAAGAAGGAACTGTTCACTACCGAAAACGAGGTGTTGGAAATCCGCAATACGGGTCAGCACAATCATGCCAGTGGTCCTGATTTTTTCAATGCCCGGGTAAGCATCGATGGTCAGGAATGGGGTGGAAACGTGGAAATTCATCGAAATGCTTCCGATTGGTATGCCCACGGCCATGAAAAAGATCCCAACTATGATAATGTGGTCCTGCATGTCGTCTGGGTTGATGACGTCGCCATATTCCGACGTGATGGCAGCCGCATCCCGACGCTGGAATTAAAGCGATTCGTGGGATCCGATCTGTTATCGCGTTATCAAAGGGTTTTCGAAAACCAACAGGTTCGGTTCATTCCCTGTGAACGTAATCTGAAAGCCGTTCCCCATGATGTGGTGTCGATATGGCAACAGCGGCTTTATGTCGCCCGCCTTTTAACGAAATCAGAGGAGATCAAAACCTCGATGGAGGCGACCCAAAACCATTGGGAGGCGATTTTGTTCCGTTCCTTGATGAAAGGGTTCGGTCTGAATAAGAACGGGGGGGCTTTTAAGGCCCTTGCCGAACATCTTGATTTTTCACTGATCAAGAAGTTGTTCCATCGTCCCTTTTCTTTGGAAACGCTGTTGTTCGGTTTGGCCGGGTTTTTGGAAAATGAAAAGGCGCATGATCCTTATTTTTTAAAACAGGTAGCCCATTACCGCTTTTTGAAGAACACCTATGGTATACGGCCTTATCTTGGTCCACGACCTGAGTTCTTTGGATTGCGACCCGCCAACTTTCCCACCATACGCTTGGCACAGTTGGTACAGCTCTATGCCCTTCGGTCCGATTTGTTCCAAAAGGTGATGCGAATGAACAACCTAAACGATTTTTACGACTTGTTTCGGGTGTCGGTATCCGACTATTGGAAAACCCACTACACTTTTGGCAAGCTTTCGGCCAAAAGGAACAAGCAGGTTTCTAAAACCACCGTCCATTTGTTGATCGGCAATACCATAGTACCCCTGAAGTTGATGTATGCCCAATCTAGGGGAAACGATATCTCTGAAGAGGTAATTGGGTTAATGCGGACCTTACCTCGGGAAAAGAACGGTATTCTCGATCAATTCGAAACCATTGGGCTTTCGGCTAGCAACGCCTTCGAAAGCCAGGCGAATTTGGGCCTTTACCATGACTACTGTTCCAAAGGGCGGTGTTTGCAATGCAGCATCGGAATTCATTTACTAGGAAGAAAACGCTAATTTTGGGTATGCGATGGTTTTATGATCTACTCTATTATTTGCAGAAACGCGGTTTTGAAGTGTGTGAGCGCATTGCCGAACGGTTCGGGATCCGGGCTAGGGTAGTGCGAACTACCTTCATCTATTTGACGTTTGCCACCCTGGGTTTCGGTTTTGCACTTTATTTGTTTATCGCATTTTGGCTGCGCATCAAGGATTTGATTTATACTAAACGGACTTCCGTATTCGATTTATGACCATACTGAGACTTTTCCGATCTAAAATTGCCTTGGCCTTGACCCTCATGGTCATGGTTTTTTTGATCGGGGTAGTGGGTTATCGGCTAGTGGCTGATTTTTCGTGGGTCGAGGCGGTGTATATGACCATTATTACGGTAACGACGGTCGGTTTTTCAGAAGTGCGCCCACTTGATGCCGATGCCCAAGTGTTTACCATATTCTTGATCGTCAGCAGCGTTTTTATTTTCGGTTTCGCCATTTCGGTGGTCACCGAGTATTTATTGGGTAGAAACTCCCTACAGAATTTAAAGCAGAAAAAGGTGAAAAAAGCAATTGAAAACCTCAGTGAACATGTGGTGGTCTGTGGCTATGGCCGGAATGGCCGACAAGCGGCCGAAAAACTGAATGCCTACAAAAAACCGTTTGTAGTGATCGAGAAGAACAAAGAGATCATTGAAAAGAACGAAGACGAGGTGCTTTTTATCGAAGGGGATGCCAATGAAGATGAAGTCTTACTCGCCGCGGGTATCGATAGGGCCAACTTTTTGATCACTGCGGTACCGGATGATGCAGCCAACCTTTTTGTGGTTTTATCGGCTAGGCAATTGAATAAAGACCTGTTTATCATTAGCCGTGCTTCGCAGGTGACCTCACAACACAAGTTGATGTTGGCCGGGGCCGACAAGGTCATCATGCCCGACAAGATCGGGGGTGATCATATGGCCTCTTTGGTAGTCATGCCCGATTTGGTCACCTTCATTAATAAGTTGTCTACCGAAGTAGATAGTACCACTAACTTGGAAGAGGTTGAAATCGAGGATTTTCAAGATCAGGTCGACTGCAGTTCGATACGGGATCTGGATTTGAGAAGGCGCACTGGCTGTACCATTATCGGCTATATCGAACCGAACGGCAACTACATTATCAACCCTGAGGCCAACCAGCAACTGGAGCCCAAAAGTAAGGTCATCGTACTGGGGCGACCCGAACAAATCCAAAAGCTGAACCAGATGTTCAAAATCGGTTAGTTTAACTTTTTCAATTTTGATTCTGAAGTTTTTTTTTAGGATATTGTCAGCTTTACAAGTAACCAAACTAACTAAAACCATATGATGAAGTACAGACTTCTTAGTGCGATGGCCCTGTTTTTACCGTTGTTCGCAAATGCCCAGGAAGTGGGCTTGGACCAACAGATCGATCAGGCCTTCCAACCGGTTTCCGATTTTTTCAATAAGGTCATTTTCTTCGAAATCATGGGCACGCCCTTTGTTTTGATCCTCTTGGTAGGGAGCGCTTTGTTTTTTACCCTCTATTTCGGTTTTCCGAACATCCGCCATTTCTGGACGGCCATAAACGTCGTTCGAGGCAAATATGATGATCTTGAGGTGGCTGCAGGACCTGGGGTAGAAAAAGCGGAGGTCAATATCGTTGACGGTGATTTACCCGATACGATCCGTGACGAAAGCAAAGAGGGGGAAGTGAGCCATTTCCAGGCGCTGGCGACCGCAGTATCCGGAACGGTAGGAAACGGGAATATCGCTGGGGTAGCCTTAGCGATCGCCCTTGGCGGACCCGGAGCTACGTTTTGGATGATCGTTTGTGGACTCTTGGGGATGTCGACCAAGTTCGTCGAATGTACCTTAGGCGTGCAATACCGCGATGTAGATGAGAACGGCACCGTATATGGCGGCCCAATGTACTATATCAGTCGTGGTCTGAAGGACAAAGGGTTCAAGACCCTTGGCAAAATCGCTGCGGCCCTATTCGCGGTCTTCTGTATCGGAGGATCTTTTGGGGGTGGCAACGCCGCGCAATCAAACCAGGCTACCATTGTTATCAAAGAATTATTCGGATGGGACAGTACCGCAGCTGGTGCCATAGTAGGTGTGGTTTTGGCCGTTTTGGTGGCCATCATCATTATCGGGGGGATCAAAAGGATCGCTTCGGTGACCGAAAAAGTAGTACCCTTTATGGCGGTCATGTATATTGTCTGCTGTCTATACATCATCTTAAGCAATTTCTCATTGATCGACGATGCGATCGGCTTGATCGTTTCAGAAGCTTTCAATCCAACGGCCATGGGTGTCGGTGGTGTGATCGGTGTTTTGTTGGTCGGTTTCCGTAGAGCGGCCTTTTCCAACGAAGCCGGTGCCGGTTCTGCTTCGATCGCGCACTCTGCGGTAAAAACGAAATATTCGGCTTCAGAAGGCTTGGTGGCCTTGTTGGAACCTTTTATCGATACGGTAGTGATCTGCACCATGACGGCCTTGGTCATCGTGATCTTCAACTTCGGTGGGTTCTTCGATTACGGAGGAGACGGTTCTGGAGCCGTCCTTATCGATGGCATTGCCTATGAAGGCGCGGGGATCACTTCGAAAGCCTTTGGGGCATACATTCCATTCTCGAATATTTTCTTGACCATTGCGGTAGTGTTGTTCGCCGTTTCGACCATGATCTCATGGTCTTATTATGGTTTGCAATCATGGAAGTATCTGTTTGGACGCGGAAAGAAAACCGATTTGGCATACAAACTTTTGTTCTGTGTGTTCGTCGTTATCGGTGCGGCCGCCAGTATGGATTCGATCTGGGCCTTTTCGGATGCCATGATCTTTGCCATGGTATTCCCCAACATGGTCGGATTGTATTTCTTGTTCCCGGTCGTGAAAAAACAATTGAACCGCTATATGGAAGCCATTAAGGCCAGCAAATAAGAACGGACATTTGAAACGTTTAAGACCTCATTTCAATCTCGACAAAAGGGAACGGAATGGGGTCTTTTTTTTGTTGCTGCTTTTGTTCCTTGTCCAAGGGGTTTGGTTTGGTACCCGGTCCAAACCCAAACAAAGCGATCATTCCCTCTTGTATCTCGATACGGTTGCACAAGCCCGATACGACAGCCTGTCTGTATTGCGTTTCAAACAGCGGGAGCCCTATCGTTTGAATCCGAATTTCTTGACCGATGCGAAAGGCTATGCGCTCGGCATTCCCGTTACGGCCATGGATAAACTCCTTGCATTCCGGAAAACAGGTGGTTTTGTAAATTCCCTCGAGGGGTTCCAAGCGCTTACCGGGGTTTCCGATGAGTTGTTGGAAACCTTAGCGGTGCACTTCAGGTTTCCGGAGTTTACCTCTAAAAACCCAAGACGGAAAGGCAAAGCTTCAAGGTCGGAAAAAATAGTGCCTTCCGATCTAAACCTTGCGACCCCAGAGGCTTTGACCAGCATCCGGGGAATTGGAAAGGTTTTGTCGCAGCGCATCGTAAAGTACCGTGAATTATTGGGTGGATTTTTGGTCAATGCACAGTTGTATGAAGTGTATGGTCTTGAACCCGAGGTGGTCGAACGATGCCTTGCCAGGTATCAGGTATTGCAAGCGCCCCAAATCGAAAAAATACCACTTAATGAAGCAACAGTGAAAGAACTTTCCCGTTTGGTATATATCGACTATGGGTTGGCCCGTCGTATGGTCGCCTACCGTCAAGCGCGGGGACGCATCGGATCTTTCGAAGAATTGTTTGATCTTGAAGGGTTTCCGGTAAACAAAATCGACATAATTCAATTATATTTGTCCCTTTAAAATGCCTGAAATGATTACGGATACCTTATCCACTATTAACTTCGATTATTCAGAGACCCAAAAGATGGTCGCGGAATCCGCCAAGGAATTCGCAGAGCAGTACATCCGTCCGTTCGTGATGGAGTGGGACGAGGCCCAGACCTTTCCGGTCGAGGTCTTTAAAAAAGCCGGTGAAATGGGCTTTATGGGAGTGCTGGTTCCCGAATCCCTAGGGGGGTCCGGACTGGGATACCATGAATACGTCGCCATTATTGAAGAAATTTCAAAGGTCGATCCGTCGATAGGCCTTTCCGTAGCCGCACACAATTCGCTATGTACCAATCACATCCTTTCTTTCGGCAACGAAGAACAGCGACAACGCTGGGTACCCAAATTGGCGACAGCCGAATGGATCGGTGCTTGGGGGCTTACCGAACATAATACCGGTTCTGATGCAGGGGGTATGAACACCACCGCCGTTAAAGATGGGGATCATTGGATCCTGAATGGGGCTAAAAATTTTATCACCCACGGTAAATCAGGCGACATCGCGGTCGTAATAGCCAGGACGGGTGAGAAGGGTGACAGCCACGGCATGACCGCTTTTGCCATTGAAAAAGGTACTCCTGGGTTTTCAAGCGGTAAGAAAGAGGATAAATTGGGGATGCGGGCCAGTGAGACCGCTGAGTTGATTTTTTCCGATTGCCGGATCTCTGACGATAATCGTTTGGGAGCGGTCGGGGATGGCTTTATCCAATCCATGAAAATTTTGGACGGTGGTCGGATTTCCATTGGTGCCCTTTCCTTGGGTATCGCCAAAGGGGCTTATTCGGCAGCTTTGAAATATGCCAAGGAACGCGTACAGTTTGGAAAACCGATCAGTGCGTTTCAAGGGGTTTCCTTTAAGTTGGCCGATATGGCTACCGAAATCGAAGCTTCGGAGCTGTTGTTGCACAAGGCGGCCTTTTTGAAGAATCAAGGAAGAAAAGTGACCACCATGGGGGCGATGTCGAAGATGTATGCCTCAGAGGTCTGTGTCAAGGTAGCCAACGATGCCGTTCAAATTCACGGCGGATATGGATATACCAAAGATTTTCCGGTCGAGAAGTTTTACCGGGATAGCAAGTTGTGCACCATTGGTGAAGGCACGACCGAAATACAGAAAGTAGTGATTTCAAAAAATATTTTGAAGTAATGCTTTCATTGCGAAACTAGATTTGTATATTTGCACACCAAAATTTTAAAGAAAGGAGGTTGTAGTCCATGTTAATTATACCAGTAAAAGAAGGAGAGAACATCGATAGGGCCCTGAAGCGGTTCAAACGTAAATTTGATAAAACAGGTACGATGCGTCAGTTGCGAAGCCGACAGCAATTCACCAAACCTTCTGTGAAGCGACGTGCCGAAATCCAAAAAGCACAGTACATCCAACACTTGAGGGACGGAGAGGAAATCTAGTCCCCTAGCGTTCAATCATAAAATCAAAGCCTTGCTATCGCAAGGCTTTTTTTATGGCTACAAGTGTTCCATTGCCTTTTATGTACCTTTGAATCATGGATTTGGATGCCTTTATTGCCTACTTGCAGCATGAGAAAAACTATTCGATGCATACGGTCAAGGCCTACAAAGGTGATTTAGACGCCTTTATGGCCTTTGGCCTTGATAAGTTCCAGCTGAAGGATGCCACTGAGATCAACTACCCCATGATCCGCAGCTGGGTAGTCGAATTGGTCGGACAAGGAACCACCAACCGGTCGATCAACCGAAAGATAGCTTCTTTAAAAGCCTATTTTAAGTTTCTTTTGGCCATAGGCACCCTGACTGCCGACCCTTTGGCCAAACACAAAGCCTTAAAGACCAAAAAGCAGGTGCAGGTGCCTTTTTCCGAAGCGGAGCTTAAGCAAGTGTTGGAGCAGCTCCCTTTCGAAGCCTCGTTCGAAGGCAAGCGTGACAGGGCGATGATCGAGTTGCTCTATGCAACAGGTATGCGAAGGGCCGAATTGATCGCCCTTAAGATGACAGACATCGATATGGAAAGACAAATGGTCAAGGTATTGGGCAAACGGAACAAAGAGCGCATCATACCGGTTTTGGACACCACGAAAATGACTTTGAAGGAGTATCTGGATGCGCGCGAACTACTGCCCGAAATCGCTGATCCAAGCTATTTGTTTTTAACCAAAACGGGTCACAAAATCTATGAAACACTTGTTTATAGGGTTATAAATAAGTATTTTAGTATGGTCTCCCCCAAGGCAAAAAGGAGTCCGCATATCGTTAGACACACCTTCGCGACCCATTTGCTCAATGAGGGAGCCGACCTGAATACGGTCAAGGAATTACTGGGCCATTCAAGCTTGGCGTCAACACAAGTCTATACCCATAATAGTATTGCCGAGCTAAAAAAAGCACATCTAGCTGCCCATCCTAGGAGTAAGGAATAGACCCTCCTTGCCGAAGTTTAACCCGGTCCGTCCCAAGCGGATCCCAAAAAATTCGAAGTACTATGAAGGTAAACACACAATCCGTAAACTTTGATGCCGATAGGAAGTTGATCGATTTCATCCAAAACCGGATGGACAAGCTCGATCTTTTCTACGATAAGGTGATCAGTTCCGACGTGTATTTGAAGGTTGAGAACACCAGTGCAAAGGAAAATAAGATTGTGGAAATCAAAGTACATGTTCCGCGCGACAAATTCATTGTCAAAAAGCAATGCAAAAGCTTCGAGGAAGCCATCGATTCGGCATGCAGTTCACTCGAACGCAAATTGGTCAAAAAGAAAGAGAAAATGCGGGCTCACGCCTAGTCAAAATTTTTCTCAAATTATTTTGAATACAAAAATAAATCTCTACATTTGCAGTCCGTTAGAAATAACGGGCTTTTTTTGTGTAAAAAAGGGCTGTAAAAGCCGGTATAGCTCAGCTGGCTAGAGCAGCTGATTTGTAATCAGCAGGTCGTGGGTTCGAGTCCCTCTACCGGCTCGTAAAGTGCTAAAATAAAGGCGGGGAGATACTCAAGCGGCCAACGAGGACAGACTGTAAATCTGTTGGTTTTTACCTTCGCAGGTTCGAATCCTGCTCTCCCCACAACACAAAAAACAACGTTCCGTCCTAAAGTGTTAAAATTTAGGGCTTTTAAGTGAAATATTGAAAATAACAATGCGGGAGTAGCTCAGTTGGTAGAGCGTCAGCCTTCCAAGCTGAATGTCGCCGGTTCGAACCCGGTCTCCCGCTCAAAGAAAAGATGTCATTCCTGCGAAGGCAGGAGTCTCGGCAGTAACGTCGAAGATTCAACACTTTACGCCGGTGTAGCTCAGGGGTAGAGCGTTTCCTTGGTAAGGAAGAGGTCACGGGTTCAAATCCCGTCATTGGCTCAAAACGATTTGTACACTAATATAAACTAAGATTAAAATTAATTAAAATGGCAAAGGAAACTTTTGATCGTTCCAAACCGCACCTTAATATCGGTACTATTGGACACGTTGATCATGGTAAAACTACATTGACTGCCGCTATTACTACTGTATTGGCGAACGCAGGGTTGTCTGAACTTAGAAGCTTCGATTCAATTGATAATGCTCCTGAAGAAAAAGAAAGGGGTATTACCATCAATACGTCGCACGTAGAGTACCAGACTCAAAACCGTCACTACGCACACGTTGACTGTCCTGGTCACGCCGATTACGTAAAGAACATGGTTACAGGTGCTGCACAGATGGACGGTGCTATCTTGGTTGTTGCCGCTACTGATGGTCCTATGCCTCAGACTCGTGAGCACATCCTATTGGGTCGTCAGGTCGGTATTCCAAGAATCGTCGTTTTCTTGAACAAAGTCGACATGGTCGATGACGAGGAGTTGTTGGAATTGGTGGAAATGGAAGTAAGGGAGTTGCTTTCTTTCTATGAGTACGATGGTGACAATGGTCCTGTTGTTTCAGGTTCCGCCTTGGGTGCATTGAACGGTGAGCAAAAATGGGTCGATACCGTAATGGAATTGATGGCTGCCGTTGATGAGTGGATCGAGCTTCCAGAAAGGGATGTTGAGAAAGACTTCTTGATGCCTGTAGAAGACGTATTCACCATTACTGGTCGTGGTACCGTTGCTACTGGTCGTATCGAAACTGGAGTTGCCAACACTGGTGATGCCGTCGATATCATCGGTATGGGTGCTGAGAAATTGGCCTCTACCATTACCGGGGTTGAGATGTTCCGTAAGATTTTGGATCGTGGTGAAGCAGGTGATAACGTAGGTATCCTATTGAGAGGTATCGAGAAAAGCGATATCAAAAGAGGTATGGTTATCTGTAAGCCTGGTTCTGTTAAGCCGCACGCCAAATTCAAAGCTGAGGTCTATATCCTTAAGAAAGAAGAAGGTGGTCGTCACACGCCATTCCACAACAACTACCGTCCACAGTTCTACGTTAGGACTACCGACGTAACAGGTAACATCAACTTGCCTGACGGTGTTGAAATGGTAATGCCAGGTGATAACTTGACCATTACAGTTGATTTGATCCAGCCTATCGCTTTGAGCGTAGGACTTCGTTTCGCTATCCGTGAAGGTGGTAGAACCGTAGGTGCCGGTCAGGTTACTGAAATTTTAGATTAATCATTTTATATCATAGTTTACACTAAAAGGTGTTCCGCTTTTGCGGAATACCTTTAAGTGTAATTATAAACGGGTGTAGCTCAGTTGGTAGAGCACTGGTCTCCAAAACCAGGTGTCGGGAGTTCGAGTCTCTCCTCCCGTGCCAGTAAAGAAAAGTAGTGATATGTTGACTTACGTAAAGGAATCTTGGGAAGAATTGAAGAACAATGTGACTTGGTTGAACAGGGAACAGGCATCGAATCTCATGGTTGTGGTAGCGGTCTTCTCCATTTTGTTCGCCTTGGCGACCTGGGGTGTCGATACCGTTTTCAGTAAGTTGATCAAGTTGTACTTTGATAATCTAATCGGTTAGGCCATGTCGGAAGTGTTGGAAAAGAAATGGTATGTAGTCCGAGCGGTCAGTGGTCAAGAAAACAAGATCAAAGGCTATATCGAAAGTGAGGTAGAACGTCATGGTTTTGCCGACTACTTGGAAGAAGTCTTGGTTCCGACCGAAAAGGTCGTTCAGATCCGAAACGGTAAGAAGATCAATAAAGAGCGTACCTACTTTCCTGGTTACATTATGATCAAGGCCAATTTGGGCGGCGAAATGATCCACATTATCCGATCGATTACCAACGTAATCGGGTTTTTGGGTGAGACCAAAGGTGGGGATCCCGTGCCATTGCGCAAGGCGGAGGTCAATAGGATGTTAGGTAAGGTCGATGAGTTGGCGGTCAATACCGACAATGTGGCCATACCGTTCGTCTTGGGCGAAACGGTCAAGGTCATCGACGGACCTTTCAACGGATTCAATGGTTCCGTTGAGAAAATCAATGAAGAAAAGCGTAAGCTCGAGGTTATGGTGAAGATCTTCGGTAGAAAGACCCCATTGGAGTTGAGCTATATGCAAGTAGAAAAAGTTTAAGAAGAGCTGTTACATATATCGAAATTGTGTTGCTTCCACTTGATACAATTTCACATTAATTAGAAACAATGGCAAAAGAAGTAGATAAGGTAGTTAAATTACAAGTTAGGGGAGGTGCCGCGAATCCATCGCCACCGGTCGGACCCGCCTTAGGTGCTGCCGGTGTCAACATCATGGAGTTCTGTAAGCAATTCAATGCCAGGACCCAAGACAAGCAAGGTAAAGTCTTGCCTGTAGTGATCACCGTGTACAAAGACAAATCGTTTGAGTTTGTCGTCAAAACACCTCCGGCGGCCGTGCAATTGATGGAAGCAGCAAAGATCAAGAAAGGATCGGGCGAACCTAACCGTGTGAAATCAGGATCGGTTTCCTGGGATCAAGTCAAGCAGATCGCCGAAGACAAGATGGTCGATTTGAATGCCTTTACCGTCGAGTCGGCAATGAGTATGGTTGCTGGTACGGCGAGATCCATGGGATTGAAAGTCGCTGGTAAAAGACCTTTTTAAGAATCTTAAAGCAATTTCAAATGGCAAGATTGACTAAAAAGCAAAAGGAGGCGAACGCCAAGATAGATAGGAATAAACTGTATTCCTTAGACGAGGCCTCTGCACTAGTTAAAGAAATAACCAACGTAAAATTCGATGCATCGATCGATTTGGCCGTTCGTCTAGGGGTTGACCCGCGAAAAGCCAATCAAATGGTCCGTGGTGTAGTGACCCTGCCCCATGGTACCGGTAAAGATGTAAAGGTTTTGGCCTTGGTGACCCCAGACAAAGAAGCGGAAGCCAAGGAGGCTGGAGCCGATTTCGTCGGGTTGGATGAATATTTGGATAAGATCAAAGGCGGTTGGACCGATGTTGACGTTATCGTCACCATGCCAAGCGTTATGGGGAAATTAGGTCCCCTAGGTCGGATTTTGGGTCCGCGTGGTCTGATGCCAAACCCAAAAACAGGAACGGTAACCATGGAAGTGGGCAAAGCTGTCGCCGATGTTAAAGGAGGTAAAATCGATTTCAAGGTCGACAAGACCGGAATCGTTCACGCCGCTATCGGAAAAGCGTCTTTTTCGGCCGATAAAATCGCCGGAAACGCCAAGGAGCTTATCGATACATTGGTAAAGATGAAGCCTGCCGCCGCCAAAGGGGTGTATATGAAGAGCATCTATTTGAGCAGCACCATGAGTCCTAGCGTTCCATTGGATCCGAAAGCAGTTTAATAACGGATAGTCCAAAATTGAAACAATGACAAGAGAAGAAAAAGCAACTGTAATTGAAGATTTGACTGTCCAATTGGCCGATAATACCAATATTTATCTGGCCGATATCTCTGGCTTGGACGCTGTGTCCACTTCCGATTTGAGAAGGGCATGCTTCAAGGCCAACATTAAATTGGCAGTAGTTAAGAACACCTTGCTTGCAAAAGCAATGGAAGCTTCTGATAAGGAATTCGGGGATCTTCCTGAAGTATTGAAGGGGAATACCTCCTTGATGCTTTCCGAAACAGGAAACGCCCCTGCGAAACTTATCAAGAACTTTAGAAAGAAATCGGATAAGCCCGTATTGAAAGGGGCCTTTATCGAAGAAGCCGTCTATATCGGTGACGAAAACCTTGAGGCACTTGTGAACATCAAGTCCAAAGAGGAGGTCATCGGCGATATCATCGGTCTACTTCAATCTCCGGCGAAAAACGTTATCTCCGGCTTGAAGTCCGGTGGTGGCAAAATCGCGGGTATCCTTAAAACCTTGTCCGAGAAATAATCACGTACGCACTAAATAAATTATAATTTAAGAATTTCATTAAACGATAGAAAAATGGCAGATTTAAAAGATTTTGCAGAACAGTTGGTCAACCTTACCGTAAAAGAGGTGAATGAATTGGCCGACATATTGAAAGAAGAATACGGTATCGAGCCTGCAGCTGCTGCAGTAGCCGTTGCTGGTGGCGGTGCCGCTGCCGGTGGTGGTGAAGACGCTGCTGAGGAGAAAACCGAGTTCGATGTTATTTTGAAAGCGGCCGGTGCTTCGAAATTGGCTGTTGTTAAATTGGTGAAAGAATTGACTGGTCTTGGCTTGAAAGATGCCAAAGAGATCGTTGACAGCGCACCAAAAGCAGTGAAGGAAGCTGTTTCCAAAGATGAAGCTGAAGGTATCAAAAAATCATTGGAAGAAGCAGGAGCGGAAGTTGAGCTTAAATAATAGCATCCATTGATACATTAGGGTTAAGGTCTTTTCCACCATTGGTGGGTTAGACCTTAGCCTGTTTATATAGCAGCATGTTTCGGCGCATGCCACCCCTAGAGAATTCACTATCAAAAATTGTCCATAGATGTTCACAAAACAGACTGAAAGAGTAAATTTTGCATCCGCTAAGAACATACCGGAATACCCGGATTTCTTGGACATTCAGATTAAGTCCTTTCAAGACTTTTTCCAACTTGAGACAAAATCTGACGAAAGAGGCAACGAAGGTTTGTACAATACCTTCATGGAAAACTTTCCGATTACCGATACCAGAAACCAATTCGTACTTGAGTTTTTGGATTATTTCATCGATCCACCACGATATACCATCCAAGAATGTATCGAAAGGGGGTTGACCTATAGCGTTCCGCTCAAGGCACGTTTGAAATTATACTGTACCGATCCAGAGCACGAAGATTTCGAGACCATCGTACAGGATGTGTATTTGGGGACCATTCCTTACATGACCCCAAGCGGTACCTTCGTAATCAATGGTGCCGAACGTGTCGTCGTTTCACAGTTGCACCGTTCCCCTGGGGTTTTCTTCGGTCAATCCTTCCACGCGAACGGGACCAAGCTGTACTCTGCACGGGTCATTCCTTTCAAAGGGTCATGGATCGAATTCGCGACCGATATCAACTCGGTGATGTACGCCTATATCGATCGAAAGAAAAAATTACCGGTGACCACCTTGTTCCGGGCCATTGGCTTCGAACGCGACAAGGACATCTTGGAAATCTTCGACCTTTCTGAGGAAGTCAAGGTTTCCAAAGCCGGATTGAAGAAAGTTTTGGGTCGAAAATTGGCCGCAAGGGTATTGAACACTTGGCATGAGGATTTTGTGGACGAAGATACCGGTGAGGTCGTTTCCATCGAAAGGAACGAGATCATCTTGGATCGTGACACCGTATTGGAAAAAGAACACATCGATGAGATCATCGATGCGGATGTAAAGACGGTGTTGTTGCACAAAGAAAACAATTCACAGTCTGATTACGCGATCATCCACAATACGCTGCAGAAAGACCCGACCAACTCCGAAAAAGAAGCGGTCGAGCACATCTACCGTCAATTGCGTAACGCCGAGCCGCCCGATGAGGAAACCGCAAGGGGTATCATCGATAAGCTCTTCTTCTCTGATCAACGCTATAGCCTTGGAGAAGTAGGACGTTACCGGATGAACAAAAAATTGGGATTGGATATCGGAATGGACAAGGAAGTCTTGACCAAGGAAGATATCATCACCATTATCAAATACTTGATCGAATTGATCAACTCCAAAGCGGAGATCGATGATATCGATCACTTGTCGAACCGCCGTGTTCGTACCGTAGGGGAGCAATTGTCACAGCAGTTCGGTGTCGGTTTGGCCCGTATGGCAAGAACCATCCGTGAGCGTATGAACGTTCGTGATAACGAAGTATTTACCCCGATCGATTTGATCAATGCCAAGACCTTGTCTTCGGTTATCAATTCGTTCTTCGGTACCAACCAGTTGTCGCAGTTCATGGATCAGACCAACCCCTTGGCCGAGATTACGCACAAGCGAAGACTATCGGCATTGGGCCCTGGTGGGTTGTCACGTGAGCGGGCCGGTTTCGAGGTTCGTGACGTACACTACACCCACTATGGAAGATTGTGTCCGATCGAGACCCCTGAAGGTCCGAATATCGGTTTGATTTCTTCCCTTTCGGTATTTGCCAAGGTAAACCCAATGGGCTTCTTGGAAACGCCATACCGCAAGGTGGAATCCGGTAAGGTCGATACGAAGGAATTTACTTATTTGAGCGCAGAGGAAGAAGAAGGAATGAAAATCGCCCAAGCGAACATTCCGTTGAAGAAAGATGGCGCCATCGATAGGGATAAGGTCATTGCTCGTGAAGAAGGCGATTTCCCGGTAGTGGATCCTTCGGAAGTGAATTACACCGACGTCGCACCGAACCAAATCGCATCGATTTCAGCCTCCTTGATCCCATTCTTGGAGCATGATGATGCGAACCGGGCATTGATGGGATCGAACATGATGCGCCAGGCCGTTCCGTTGTTGCGCCCACAGTCACCGATCGTCGGTACCGGATTGGAGCGTCAAGTTGCGACCGATTCAAGGGTATTGATCAATGCAGAGGAAGATGGTGTGGTCGAGTACGTTGATGCTGAAAAGATCACCATCAAATATACCCGAACCGAAGAAGAGAAATTGATCAGTTTCGAAGAAGATTTCAAAACCTACAACCTGATCAAGTTCCGTAAGACGAATCAAGGAACAAGCATCAATCTGAAGCCGATCGTCAGAAAAGGCGATAAGGTCAAGAAAGGACAGGTCCTTTGTGAAGGCTATGCGACCGAAAAAGGCGAATTGGCCTTGGGCCGGAATATGAAGGTGGCCTTCATGCCTTGGAAAGGATACAACTTCGAGGATGCGATCGTGATTTCCGAAAAGGTAGTACGTGAAGATATCTTCACCTCGATCCATATCGATGAATACGCCTTGGAAGTTCGTGATACCAAACTAGGGGCCGAGGAGTTGACCAATGACATCCCCAACGTTTCGGAAGAAGCGACCAAGGATCTCGATGAGTACGGTATGATCCGTATCGGGGCCGAAGTCAAGCCGGGTGATATCTTGATCGGTAAGATCACTCCGAAAGGGGAATCAGATCCAACACCGGAAGAAAAACTCCTTCGCGCCATTTTCGGTGATAAGGCCGGTGATGTGAAAGATGCCTCGCTAAAGGCCTCACCTTCGCTTCGCGGGGTGGTCATCGACAAGAAATTGTTCTCTAGGTCGATCAAGGATAAGCGCAAGCGCTCCGAAGACAAAGAGGCGATCTCGAAATTGGAGATGGAATACGAGGTGAAATTCCAACAACTCAAGGATGTCTTGATCGAGAAACTCTTTGCCATGATCAATGGCAAGACCTCACAAGGGGTGATCAATGACCTTGGGGAGGAAGTATTGCCAAAAGGTAAGAAGTATACGATCAAAATGTTGAACGCGGTCGACGATTTCGCCCACTTGGTAGGCGGAAGCTGGACGACCGATGACGGTACCAACAGCATGGTGGCCGACTTGTTGCACAACTATAAGATCAAATTGAACGACCTTCAAGGAAACTTGCGTCGCGATAAGTTCACGATTTCGGTCGGTGACGAACTGCCGGCAGGGATCATGAAGTTGGCGAAAGTGTATATCGCCAAGAAGCGCAAGCTGAAGGTTGGTGATAAAATGGCAGGCCGCCACGGTAACAAAGGTATCGTAGCGCGTATCGTCAGACAAGAAGATATGCCTTTCTTGGAAGACGGTACCCCGGTCGATATCGTGTTGAACCCACTAGGGGTACCATCACGGATGAACATCGGGCAGATCTATGAGACCGTTCTCGGTTGGGCCGGTCAAAACCTAGGGAAGAAATTCGCCACACCGATTTTCGATGGGGCGACCTTGGATGAGATCAATTCCTTCACCGATGAAGCCGGTGTACCGCGATTCGGCCATACCCACCTATACGACGGTGGTACCGGAGAGCGTTTCGACCAGGCTGCGACGGTAGGGGTGATCTACATGCTGAAATTGGGCCACATGGTCGATGATAAGATGCACGCCAGATCGATCGGACCGTACTCATTGATCACGCAACAGCCACTTGGTGGTAAAGCGCAGTTCGGTGGACAGCGATTCGGTGAGATGGAAGTGTGGGCATTGGAGGCCTATGGGGCGTCTTCTACCCTCCGTGAGATCTTGACCGTGAAATCCGATGACGTGATCGGTAGGGCGAAGACCTACGAATCGATCGTCAAAGGAGAGACCATGCCAGAACCTGGTTTGCCAGAATCTTTCAACGTATTGATGCACGAACTGAAAGGTTTGGGCTTGGATATCCGATTGGAAGAGTAAATTATAGTTGCAAGACTATTTGTAAGAGAACATATTTAACATTTTCATCTTTATAGCATCATGGCTAGATTAAAAGATAATAACACACCAAAAAGGTTCAACCAGATTTCAATTGGCCTTGCCTCTCCTGAAGCCATTCTAGGAGAATCAAGGGGTGAAGTCTTGAAACCTGAAACCATCAATTACCGAACGCACAAACCTGAGCGTGACGGGCTATTCTGCGAGCGTATTTTCGGTCCTGTCAAGGATTACGAATGTGCCTGTGGAAAGTACAAGCGTATCCGTTATCGCGGTATCGTTTGTGATCGTTGTGGTGTGGAAGTGACCGAAAAGAAAGTACGGCGCGATCGTGTAGGTCACATCAACTTGGTCGTTCCGGTGGCCCATATCTGGTATTTCCGTTCGCTTCCGAACAAGATCGGATACCTCCTTGGTCTTCCATCCAAGAAATTGGACATGATCATCTATTACGAACGTTATGTGGTCATCCAACCCGGTATCGCCAAAGGCGCCGAAGGGGAAGAGATCAACAAAATGGATTTCTTGACCGAAGAGGAGTACCTGAACATCATGGAGACCCTTCCGGCCGAGAACCAATACTTGGAAGATTCCGATCCCAACAAGTTCATCGCGAAAATGGGAGCGGAGTGTTTGATCGACCTTTTGGGCCGTATCGATTTGGAGCAGCTTTCTTACGAATTGCGCCACAAAGCGAATACCGAAACTTCAAAACAACGTAAGACCGAAGCCTTGAAGCGACTTCAAGTAGTCGAGGCCTTGCGCGAATCACAAGACAATAGGGAAAACAGGCCCGAGTGGATGATCATGAAGGTCATCCCGGTCATTCCACCGGAATTGCGCCCATTGGTGCCATTGGATGGGGGCCGTTTCGCGACTTCCGATTTGAACGATCTGTACCGAAGGGTGATCATCCGTAACAACCGTTTGAAGCGTTTGATGGAGATCAAGGCACCTGAGGTGATCTTGAGGAACGAAAAGCGGATGTTGCAAGAATCGGTCGATTCATTGTTCGATAATACCAGAAAGGCTTCTGCCGTTAAAACGGAATCGAACCGACCGTTGAAATCACTTTCCGATTCCCTTAAAGGAAAACAAGGACGTTTCCGTCAAAACCTATTGGGGAAACGGGTCGATTACTCGGCACGTTCGGTCATCGTCGTCGGTCCGGAAATGAACCTATACGAATGTGGTCTGCCAAAAGATATGGCCGCCGAGCTCTACAAGCCTTTCGTGATCAGGAAATTGATCGAGAGGGGAATCGTGAAAACGGTGAAATCGGCGAAAAAGATCATCGATAAGAAAGAGCCCGTGGTTTGGGACATCCTTGATAACGTGATCAAGGGCCATCCGGTCTTATTGAACCGGGCCCCCACGCTACACCGATTGGGAATCCAGGCTTTCCAGCCGAAATTGATCGAAGGAAAGGCGATCCGCCTTCACCCATTGGCCTGTACCGCATTCAACGCGGATTTCGATGGGGATCAAATGGCGGTGCACCTTCCATTGGGCCCTGAGGCGATTTTGGAAGCCCAGTTGTTGATGCTCGCTTCACAGAACATTTTGAACCCGGCCAACGGGTCACCGATTACCGTACCCTCGCAAGATATGGTCTTGGGCTTGTACTACATGACCAAGAAACGCGTGTCGACCGAAGAGGTCAAGGTAAAAGGGGAAGGCTTGACGTTCTACTCCCCTGAGGAGGTACAGATCGCCTTCAATGAAAAACAAGTGGAATTGAATGCCGGTATCAAGGTCCGTGTGAAGGATTTCAACGAGGCCGGTGAATTGGTATACCAAATCATCGACACTACCGTCGGTAGGGTATTGTTCAACACCGTGGTGCCGGAAGAAGCCGGTTACATCAACACCGTATTGAACAAAAAGGCGTTGCGGAACATCATCGGCGATATTTTGGCCGTAACCGATGTGCCGCGAACCGCAGCCTTCTTGGATAAGATCAAGACCATGGGGTACCAGTTCGCTTTCAAAGGCGGCTTGTCGTTCAGTTTAGGGGATATCATCATCCCGCAAGAAAAGCACGAAATGATCGCTGACGCCAACGAACAGGTCGATGGGATCATGATGAACTATAACATGGGATTGATCACCAACAACGAACGGTACAACCAGGTCATCGATGTTTGGACATCGACCAATGCCATGTTGACCGAATTGGCCATGAAGCGAATCCGTGAAGACCAACAGGGCTTCAACTCCGTGTACATGATGTTGGATTCCGGTGCAAGGGGTTCGAAAGAACAGATCCGTCAGTTGACCGGTATGCGTGGTTTGATGGCCAAACCGAAAAAATCAACAGCCGGTGGGGGTGAGATCATCGAAAACCCGATCCTTTCGAACTTTAAGGAAGGACTTTCGATCTTGGAATACTTTATTTCGACCCACGGTGCCCGTAAAGGTCTTGCCGATACGGCTTTGAAAACGGCTGATGCAGGTTACTTGACCCGTCGTTTGGTCGATGTATCGCAAGATGTGATCATCAATATCGAAGATTGCGGCACCTTACGTGGTATCGAGGTCCAAGCCTTGAAGAAGAACGAAGAGGTGGTGGAGACCCTTGGAGAGCGAATTTTAGGTCGTGTATCCTTACATGACGTCTACAATCCGTTGAACGAAGAGTTGTTGTTGGCCGCAGGCCAGCACATCACCGAGGCCGAGGTCAAGAAAGTCGAGGCCGCTCCGATCGATAAGATCGAAGTACGCTCGCCATTGACCTGTGAGGCCCCGAAAGGAATCTGTGCCAAGTGTTACGGTCGTAACCTCGCTACCAATAAAATGGTACAACGGGGGGAAGCCGTCGGTGTGGTCGCAGCCCAGTCCATCGGTGAGCCAGGAACCCAGCTGACGCTGCGTACCTTCCACGTTGGGGGTATCGCCGGTAACATTTCTGAAGAAAACCGATTGGAAGCCAAATTCGACGGTGTTGCCGAAATCGAAGATTTGCGCACCGTAGTCGGTGAAGACGGCGAAGGTGGTAAGGCCAATATCGTCATCTCTAGGACTTCGGAAATCAAAGTAGTCGATGAGAAGACCGGTATTACATTGAGTACCAATAACATTCCTTACGGTTCACAACTGTTCATCAAGAACGGCGCCAAGATCAAGAAAGGTGATGTGATTTGTAAATGGGATCCATACAACGGGGTCATCGTTTCCGAATTTACTGGAAAGATCGCCTATGAGAATATTGAGCAAGGGGTGACCTATCAGGTTGAAATCGACGAACAGACCGGTTTCCAAGAAAAGGTAATCTCCGAATCAAGGAACAAGAAGTTGATCCCGACCCTTTTGATCAAAGACGGCAAAGGAGAGACCTTGCGTTCGTACAACCTACCTGTCGGATCGCACATCATGGTCGATGACAATGAGAAGATCAAAGAAGGTAAGACGTTGGTCAAGATCCCAAGAAAATCGGCCAAGGCCGGTGATATTACAGGGGGTCTTCCAAGGGTGACCGAGCTTTTCGAAGCGCGTAACCCATCGAACCCTGCGGTCGTTTCCGAAATCGACGGTGTAGTATCTTTCGGGAAGATCAAAAGAGGTAACCGAGAGATCATCATCGAGTCAAAGTTGGGTGAGATCAAGAAGTATTTGGTGAAATTGTCTAATCAGATCTTGGTTCAGGAGAACGATTACGTTCGTGCCGGTATGCCATTGTCTGACGGTTCGATCACACCTGAGGACATCTTGGCGATCAAAGGACCTTCAGCCGTTCAACAATACTTGGTGAACGAAGTACAGGAAGTATACCGTTTGCAAGGGGTGAAGATCAATGACAAGCACTTTGAAGTGGTCGTTCGCCAGATGATGCGTAAAGTACGTATCCAAGATGCGGGTGATACCATTTTCTTGGAGAACCAATTGGTGCATAAAGACGACTTCATCCGTGAGAACGATGAGATCTACGGAAAGAAAGTAGTCGAAGATGCCGGTGAATCCGATAACTTGAAAGCAGGTCAGATCATTACCGCCCGTGAACTTCGTGATGAAAACTCACTGTTGAAGCGTGCCGACAAGAACCTGGTTACCGCCAGGGATGCGGTGGCTGCTACGGCAACCCCAATCCTTCAAGGGATCACCAGGGCGTCGTTGCAGACCAAGTCGTTCATTTCGGCGGCTTCCTTCCAAGAGACGACCAAAGTATTGAACGAAGCTGCGGTAAGCGGTAAAGTCGATACACTTGAAGGTCTCAAGGAAAATGTGATCGTCGGACACAAAATCCCAGCAGGAACCGGGATGCGTGATTACGACAACATCATTGTGGGCTCGAAAGAAGAGTATGATGAAATCATGGCCCGCAAAGAGGAGTTTAAGTTTTAATACCGAAACATAGTGAAAAGCCCTGACCCTGGTCAGGGCTTTTTTAATGCCTTATATCATCATGTCAGAAGAGAAAAAACAGAAATCGATCAATATCGAACTTGATGAAAAGACCGCTGAAGGAACCTATTCCAACTTGGCGATCATCAACCATTCGGTTTCCGAATTCGTGGTCGACTTCATCAGTATGATGCCCGGTGCCCCTAAAGCCAAGGTGAAGAGCCGCATCGTTTTGACCCCCCAACACGCCAAAAAGTTCTTGAAGGCCTTGAACGACAATGTGAGCCGTTTCGAAAAGGCGCATGGCACGATCAAGGATTACGAGCAACCCCCCATCCCTTTGAATTTCGGCCCTACCGGCGAAGCCTGAACCGAATAGGGTTCCTAGTCGAACTCTGAAGTAAAATGTAGGGTAACCGAAGGGTACTTTTGCTGGGTCATCTGTAATGAAAATGACGAGTCGGCCAAAAAGACCAATTGGCCATGCTTATCGGTAGCCAGGAATTTTTGTTTGACCCGTTTGAATTCCTTGAATTCTTCCTCATTGTCCCCGGACTCGACCCAACAGGCCTTATACACCGGAAAGTTTTCATAGGTGCATTTCGCCCCATATTCATGCTCAAGTCGATATTGAATGACCTCGTATTGGAGGGCCCCAACGGTTCCGATGATTTTCCTGCCATTCAATTCGAGGGTAAAAAGCTGGGCCACACCTTCGTCCATCAACTGATCGATGCCCTTTGCCAACTGTTTCGCTTTCATCGGGTCGGCATTGTTGATATAGCGGAAGTGTTCGGGTGAAAAACTGGGGATGCCCTTATAATTCAATTGCTCCCCTTTGGTGAGCGTGTCTCCGATCTTGAAGTTGCCCGTATCGTGCAGGCCAACGATATCACCGGGATAGGAAACATCAACGATTTCCTTTTTTTCGGCAAAGAAGGCATTCGGACTCGAAAACTTCAATTTTTTGGCATGCCTGACATGCAGGTAAGGCACGTTTCTTTCGAAGGTGCCCGATACGATTTTTATAAAGGCCAGGCGATCCCGGTGTTTGGGATCCATATTCGCGTGGATCTTGAATACGAATCCTGAAAAGTCGGGCTCGTCCGCTTTGACCAAACGCTCTTCAGCCATTTTAGGCCGGGGAGGAGGGGCGATATCGATGAAACAATCCAACAATTCGCGTACCCCGAAATTGTTCAGGGCCGATCCGAAAAATACAGGTTGCTGGGTGCCCTCGAGATAGGCTTGCTTATCGAAATCCGGATAAACGCCTGAAACGAGCTCTAGGTTTTCACGGAGCGATTCGGCGGCATCGTCTCCAATGATCGAATCCAACTTCGGATCGTCTAGATCATCGAAGGCGATCGCATCCTCGATCTGCTGTTTGTTGTTGCCGCTGAAAAGATTGATGTTCTTTTCATAAATATTATAGATTCCCTTGAAGTCGTAGCCCATCCCGATAGGAAAACTCAACGGAACGACCGAAAGCGAAAGTTTCTGCTCGACTTCATCCAAAAGGTCGAAAGCGTCTTTCCCTTCCCGGTCCAATTTGTTGATAAAAACAATGATCGGAATATTGCGCATCCGGCAAACCTCGACCAGTTTTTCGGTTTGTTCCTCAACCCCTTTGGCGACATCGATGACCACGATCACACTGTCGACCGCGGTTAAGGTGCGAAAGGTGTCCTCAGCGAAATCCTTGTGTCCCGGGGTATCCAGGATGTTGATTTTCTTGTCTTTATAAATAAAGGCCAGTACCGAAGTGGCTACTGAGATACCACGTTGGCGTTCGATCTCCATAAAATCACTGGTAGCCGATTTTTTGATCTTATTGCTTTTTACCGCACCTGCCTCTTGGATCGCCCCACCGAAAAGCAATAGCTTTTCCGTTAACGTGGTTTTTCCGGCATCCGGGTGTGAGATAATACCAAAGGTCCTGCGACGCGCGATTTCCGCTTCAAAATCCATCTATTAAAAAAATTTGAGCAAAAATAAGAGATCTTGACCTGTCGTCATCCTTGATTCTTGAAAGGGAAGTTGTTAACAGTATTCCGATTTGTTTTCGGTCGAATAACAACTTTTTCAATTTAGCTGTACTATTTTTCATGTTAATATACCCGGTGAACTGTCAATTCTTGCAAGTGAATGGGAAAGCTGTTCAGAACAGCATTGAAAAGCCGACACTTAATCGATTAAAATGGGATGTTATGTGAATAAAACCTAATTATGCACAGCATGATATCGCCCAAAATATGGATATCTTGCAGTTTTGCGATTGAACCCGAATCGGCAAATTTACCTACGCTTGCCATGGTGATATGTTTAATGAAAAACTATCATTTATGGACAATAGATCAAGTTTTATGAATAGTGGTTCCTGGAGCCTGGGAACACTGGCAGTTTTGATGCTCACTATACTGACTTCATTTACCGTAAATACGAATCAAAAATCCACTGACAAGAGTCAGCCTCTGCCGACGGATACCGCGGCGATACCGATGATGACGGATTGTACACCAGCCAACTTCGTTCGGATCAATCCGATTGAGTTTGGCTTTCCATCCGCGGTATTCGATGGCAGCCTTTCAGCGATCGATGTCGATATCAGTAGTAAATGGGGGTTGCCCGCGGGGAGCGTGTTGATAAGTGTTTCCAACGCAAGTGTAAGGAACAATGGATCTTTTGTGGTCGGTGATGGTTTTCCTATTGAATTTACCTTTTCAGGATCCATTCCGGTCATGGTAAAGGCCGATCATTCCTTTGGCTTGTCGGCGGGTGAACGGGATGGGATCATCGCGCTTGATGGCACCGAATACGACTTCGTGGCCAACATCCCTTCAGGAATCGTTTCCGGAAACACGGGAACCAACTATTTCGTAGAGAACACTATGGCCGATGATATCAATAATGCTGAAAACTACGAGTGGTCGTCGCGTACTGCTGCTACCCGATTACAATTCTATAGTACTGAGGATGATGTCAATCACGGTATCGCCTTGTTCTTGCAACCCATAGTCTGTCCCGATACGGACGGGGACGGTGTTCCCGATGTAGTG
>NZ_JBEVTG010000005.1:0-75324 GCF_040513375.1 Flagellimonas algarum
TTATCTCGCGCCCTACTGACTCGCAAAGCGGGTGCAAATATAAAACCCTTTTTCCATTACGGCAAAACGTTTTTGAATAAAAACACCAAAAAAAATCAACAGTTTGATTTCCAATTGTTTATAACTCAAAAAAAAGCACTCTAGTGCGTCACCTCTTGATAGGACCTTGAAAACAATCGGACATAAAAGATACAAAAAAGTAAATCACCCCACAAACAGGGCATTGCAACCTCCTATCAAGATAGTATATTTGCCTCCAATTCAATTGAAGGTTATCTCATGATCAATATTACCTTACCCGATGGGGCCGTCAAACAAATGCCGGCAGGCAGCACCGTGCTGGATGTCGCGAAAAGCATTAGTGAAGGACTGGCAAGGAACGTACTCTCGGCGCAATTCAACGACCAGGTCGTCGAGTCGACCACCGCTCTGCACGAAGATGGCACACTCACTTTATATACGTGGCAGAACGAAGAAGGCAAAAAGGCCTTTTGGCATTCGACCTCCCACGTGGTCGCCCAGGCGTTGGAAGAATTGTACCCGGGCATCAAACTGACCATCGGTCCTGCCATCGCCAACGGTTTTTATTATGACGTTGATTTTGGGGAACATAGCATTTCTGACAAGGATTTTCCGACCATAGAGAAAAAGGCCCTTGAAATCGCAAGGGGCAAGCACGACTTCAAGATGCGTGGGGTTTCCAAAAGTGATGCCCTATCCTATTACAAAGGGCAACAAAACGAATACAAGATCGAATTGATCGAGAACCTTGAAGACGGCGACATCACCTTCTGTGACCATAGCAGCTTTACCGATCTTTGCCGTGGGGGGCACATCCCCAATACGGGCATCATCAAGGCCATCAAGATCTTGAGCATTGCCGGTGCCTATTGGCGGGGTGATGAAAACAACACCCAATTGACCCGGGTGTACGGCATCTCATTCCCCAAACAAAAGGAATTGACGGCCTATCTTGAAATGCTCGAAGAAGCGAAAAAACGGGATCACCGGAAACTGGGTAAGGAACTCGAGCTCTTCACCTTTTCCCAAAAGGTCGGCCAAGGGCTTCCCCTATGGTTGCCGAAAGGCGCTGAATTGCGGGACCGATTGGAACAGTTCCTGAAAAAAGCACAGAAAAAAGCCGGTTATGAAATGGTGGTCACCCCGCATATCGGCCAAAAAGAACTCTATGTGACCTCCGGGCATTATGCGAAGTACGGGGAAGACAGCTTTCAACCCATCCACACCCCTAAGGACGAAGAAGAGTTCTTACTCAAACCCATGAACTGCCCGCATCATTGCGAGATCTACAACGCTTCACCCTACAGTTATAAAGACCTTCCGAAACGGTATGCCGAATTCGGAACCGTATATCGGTACGAGCAAAGTGGGGAATTGCATGGGTTGACCCGCGTACGTGGCTTTACCCAAGATGATGCCCACATTTTCTGTACCCCGGATCAATTGAACGATGAGTTCAAAAACGTCATTGATCTATCCTTATACGTTTTGGGTTCTCTGGGCTTTGACGATTTCACCGCCCAGGTTTCGGTACGGGATCTTGACAAACCGGAGAAGTACATTGGCGAAGTGGGGAATTGGGAAAAAGCGGAACAGGCCATCATCAGCGCCGCGGAGGAAAAAGGATTGAACTTTGTGATCGAAGGTGGGGAAGCCGCCTTTTACGGACCCAAACTCGACTTTATGGTCAAGGATGCCTTGGGGCGCAGTTGGCAATTAGGGACGATCCAGGTGGATTATAACCTGCCCGAACGTTTTGACTTGACCTACAAAGGCAGTGACAACGAACTGCATCGACCGGTCATGATCCACAGGGCACCCTTCGGAAGCTTAGAACGTTTCGTGGCGATTTTGTTGGAGCATACCGGCGGTAACTTCCCCTTATGGTTGATCCCGACACAGGCTATCGTACTGCCAGTCAGTGAGAAACATGAAAAATATGCTGAAAAAGTTTTGAATTCGTTGGAAAATCACGAAATTCGCGCGCTCATTGATAATAGGAACGAGACCGTAGGGAAGAAAATACGGGAGGCCGAGCTGAAAAAAATACCTTTCATGCTCATTGTTGGTGAACAAGAGGAAGCCAACGGTACCGTATCGGTTCGGAAGCATGGCGGCGAAGACCTCGGCGCCCTTGAAGTAAGCGGGTTTTCAGACTTGGTTGCCAACGAAATAAATAGTACCTTAAAGTCGTTCTAGAGCATTACGTTTAATTAAAACAGAGAGTCATAGCAATACGAAGAAGATTTAGGCCCCAGCCAAGGAGGGAAAACAAGAACCCTCACAATATCAATGGTAAAATCACGGCCCAAGAGGTCCGTTTGGTCGGGGATAATGTCGAAATGGGGGTATACCCCATTCGCAAAGCCTTGGAGATTTCCAGGGAATTGGAATTGGATTTGGTGGAAATTTCGCCAAAGGCCAATCCGCCGGTTTGTAAAGTGATCGATTACAAAAAGTTCCTTTACGAACAAAAGAAACGCGATAAGGCCTTGAAAGCGAAAGCGACCAAAGTCATCGTGAAAGAAATCCGGTTTGGCCCACAGACCGATGATCATGATTATGATTTCAAGAAACGCCATGCGGAAAAATTCTTGAAAGACGGGGCGAAACTAAAGGCATATGTCTTTTTCAAAGGCCGTTCGATCGTTTACAAAGACCAAGGAGAGATCCTATTGTTGCGATTGGCCCAAGAATTGGAAGAGTTCGGTAAAGTCGAACAAATGCCGAAACTGGAAGGAAAGCGGATGACGATGTTCATCGCACCGAAAACTTCCAAAAAATAAGCGGGATGCCCATTGCTTCGGCAAGTGGGCAAAATTTATAAAAAAGGAGAAATGCCTAAAATGAAAACAAAGTCCAGTGCCAAGAAGCGGTTCAAGTTGACCGGCACCGGCAAAATCAAAAGAAAGCACGCTTTCAAGAGTCACATCTTGACGAAGAAATCGAAAAAGCGTAAGCTTAAGCTGACCCATTCGACATTGGTCCACGATTCGGATGTCAACAGCATCAAAGAACAGTTGCGTTTAAAGTAAACCGTTCTACAGGTACATTAAGTATTAACCATGGAGCCAGGCTTACAAAGTGTCGTTAGACCGCCTGCTACAAAAAAATGAAACAAAAATGCCAAGATCAGTAAATTCAGTTGCTTCAAGAGCTAGAAGGAAAAAAGTGATGAAGCAAGCCAAAGGTTACTTCGGAAGAAGGAAAAACGTTTGGACAGTTGCCAAAAACGCGGTTGAAAAAGCAATGCAGTATGCATACCGCGATAGAAGAAATAAAAAGAGGACGTTTCGCGCCCTATGGATCACACGTATCAATGCCGGAGCCCGTTTGCACGGTATGTCGTATTCACAGTTCATGGGGAAGGTCAAAGCCAATGGAATCGAGCTCAACCGTAAGGTGTTGGCCGATTTGGCGATGAACCACCCTGATGCCTTCAAGGCCATCGTCGAGAAAGTGAAATAAATCCAATAACGAATTCCCGCTTTTAAATCCCATGCCGTTCGCATGGGATTTTTTATTGCCCATAAGCGGTCACCACCAGACGGCGGCCTGAGGCATGGTTACGATGCTCGCAGAGATAAATACCTTGCCAAGTGCCTAGGTTCGGTCGCCCCTTGCTTATCGGTAGCAAGACCGAAGCACCCATTAAGGATGCCTTGATATGGGCCGGCATATCGTCAGGACCTTCAAAAGTGTGCCGGTAATACGATTGATTTTCGGGTACCATCACGTTCATATGACTTTCGAAATCGACACGCACCGTCGGATCGGCATTCTCATTGATCGTTAGACTTGCCGATGTGTGTTTGATGAATACCTGTAAGAACCCGACATTGATGCGTCCAATTTCCGGAAATTGCCCCAAGACTTGATCGGTAATTAGATGAAAACCCCTTGAAAAGGGTGGTAAGCTGAATTCGGTTTGATAGAACTGCATAACAAGAAATTGATCGGATTCGGAGCGCAAATTGGTCAATCGGAGTACCTTTGTGCCCTAACTCCAAAACTATGGACTTTTCGCAAATAAAAATGGTCGTTACCGATATGGACGGCACCCTGCTCAATCCTGCCCATGAGGTCAGTGATCGTTTTTATACGGTATTCGAAAAGCTCCAAAAAAAGGGGGTCCGCTTCGTGGCGGCAAGTGGGAGACAGTACCATAGCATCATCGACAAATTGGATCCCATAAAAAATGACATCACCGTCATTGCGGAGAATGGGGCGTTTATGGTTGAAAAAGACCGTGAACTATTAGTGACCCCTATTCCACAACAGCTGAAAGGGGAATTGTTGCATACCATTGATCAGGTACCAGGAGCCCATGCCATGCTTTGTGGAAAGTACAAGGCGTACTTTGATGGCCGTTCGGCGCCTTTTTTGCAAGAGCTCAAAGAATACTATGCGAGTTTTGAAGTACACGAATCTTTGGAAGGTATATCCGATGAGATCATCAAAATCGCGGTATATCACGACCGAAACGCTGAGGCCCATATTTACCCGGCCGTTAAGCAGTTCGAAGATCGGGTCAAGGTCAAGGTTTCCGGTGCCCATTGGGTCGATCTTAACCATAGCGATGCCCATAAGGGACACGCCCTGGCCATGCTCATGCAACGTCATGGACTGACATCGCAAGAAGTGATGGTATTCGGTGACTATAACAACGACCTTGAAATGTTATCGCTTAGCGACTACAGTTTCGCCATGGCCAATGCCCATCCGAACGTGAAGAAAGTGGCCCGATTTGAAACCTTGGGCAACAACGCCTACGGGGTCGAGGTCGTCTTGGAAGGCATTTGAGCAACGCACTTGGTCATAAGTATCGCTTTTTCGTTATCTTCCCTTTCAACGTGAATTAACTGAGTCACATGAAACCTATCGGTTTAACCATCCTGCTAACGGCACTGCTCATCGGGTGTTCGAAGCGAAACACCTTGGAGGTGGTCACCGTTGCCGATTTCGAATCCTTCGTCAAGGCCACGGGCTATGAGACCGATGCGGAACGCTATGGGTGGTCCTTCGTGCAAGAAGACGTATTGACTTTTACCATAGTAGAGGCAATCGATTGGAGAAGTCCAAGGGGCAAACAGCATGCCTCATCCGACATGCCGGTGACCCAAATCAGTTTCAATGACGCCTTGGCCTATTGCGAATGGTCGAAGAGTCGATTACCGACCTATGAGGAATATTGGGAGTTGGTGGCCAAGGATGGACGCCCCATGATCATCGATCAAAAACAGCCCGCAGCTGCCCTAGAAGCCCATACTATTGGGAATGTCTGGGAATTGACCACCAGTGAAAACCAAAAAGGCGAGATCCGGTTGGCAGGAGGGTCCTATCTATGCAGCCAGCATACCTGCGATGGATCCAACCCCGATCGAAAATTATTCGTTGATAAATCCACCGGAAACTCACATATCGGTTTCGCGGTAATACGTTGACCAAAAATATTGATTATGAGAACCCTTTACCTGTTGCTATGGTTGTCGATGTTCATGCTTCCCGGTAATGAACACCTACCAACCTTGCATACCGAAAAACCACCGGCGAAACGCCCGAATATCATTTTCATCATGTCTGATGATCATGCCTATCAGGCCATCAGCGCTTACGGCAGTCGTTTGAACCAAACCCCGAATATCGATCGAATCGCCAAAGAAGGGATGTTGTTCACCAACGCCTGTGTCACTAATTCGATATGCGCCCCTTCAAGGGCGACCATATTGACAGGGACCCATACGCATATCAATGGAAAAATCGATAACCACTTCCCTTTTGATACGACCCAAGTCACCTTTCCGCAATTGTTTCAAAATAGCGGCTATAAAACCGCCATGTTCGGAAAGCTTCATTTTGGGAATAGTCCTAGAGGGGTCGATGAGTTCATGATCTTACCAGGCCAAGGCAATTACATCAACCCCGATTTCATTACCACTTCGGGAGATACGACACGTATCGAAGGATATACGACCGATATCATCACCGACCTGACCCTCGATTGGCTGGAAGAAAATGGTGATGGAGCCCCCTTTATGATGATGTATCTTCATAAGGCACCGCACCGACCTTGGTGGCCAAGGCCGGATAAGTTCGCGGAGTTTTACCAAAAAACCTTCCCTGAACCCGAAACCCTATTCGATGCCTATGAAAATCGGGGCACGGCGGCCAAAACCGCTGAAATGAACCTACTGCACCATATGATGTACAACCATGACAGTAAAGTTCGGCCAGAAACCATTGCCCGAATGGGAGATCGTGCCCTACCCAAAGTCAAAGAATACCCCAACGGATTTTATGGACCTTACAATCGGGCGAACCCAAGTCAAAAAGCGGCCTATGAACCCACTTTGGACGCCATTAATACCGATTTTGAAACGAGATGGCCTACCATGGACGACAAGGAAAAAATGCAATGGAAATTCCAACGCTACATGCAGGATTACCTAGCCTGCATCGCTTCGGTCGATGACAATGTAGGTCGACTGTTGGACTATCTTGATGAAACCGGATTGGCAGAAAATACCATTATCATCTACACCTCGGACCAGGGTTTTTTCTTGGGGGAACACGGTTGGTTCGATAAGCGTTTTATCTATAATGAATCATTTAAAACCCCACTCTTAGCGCGGTGGCCCAATAACATCAAGCCGGGCAGTGTGGAAACCAAGATGGTACAAAACCTCGATTTTGCCCAAACCATGCTCGAAGCGGCCGGTATTACGGCCCCTGAACACATGCAAGGCGAAAGCCTCATGCCCTTACTGTTGGGTAATGAAAACCAGTGGAAACGTGATGCTGTCTATTACCATTATTACGAATACCCTGCGGTACATATGGTGAAAAGGCATTATGGGGTGGTTACGGAAGCGTTCAAATTGGCCCATTTTTATCATGATATCGATGAATGGGAGTTGTATGATAGACTAAAAGATCCTAACGAGCTTCGAAACCTTTATCACGACCCGGAGTATCAGGACACGGTTATGACCCTGAAGTCCAAGCTAGCGAATCTTCGTAAAACCTATAAGGATTCAGCTGCTTTGGACCAACGTTTTATCCAATTATACGAAGCCAAACGCTAACCATAGTCCTGGCTCAGGTTTTCTGCTTCTTCTTTTTCGCAGCCGGAAACAACACATTGTTCAGTATCAACCGATAACCCGGGGAGGTGGGATGGAGCTCCAGCTCCGTTTTGGGGTCCCCTACCCGATGCTGGTAATCTTCGGGATCATGCCCTCCGTAAAAAGTAAAGAATCCCTTTCCTTGGATGCCATGGATGTACCGTGCCTCGCCATTGAGTTTGCATTCACCCAAAACCATGACGGTTGGTTTGACCTCATCGCGTTGAAAAGAAGTCGTTTGCCCCATAAACCCTTTGACAAGGGTAGTATGGTTCTGTGTCAACATCGTTGGAACGGGATCCCATTTGGCAGAAAACTCCATCAGTGAGAAATAGTCCGATTCTCGGGGTACGTTCCTTCGTTTTCCGGTCATATCGATCGAGGAGAACTCATAGCGCAGCGGATTGCGTTCCAAGACAAAGTTCTTAAAGGCGAACGTTCTACCGAAATCGAGTTTTGACTGATACCCGGGATCCGAAGGATCACCATCGAACATGGGTTCACAAATATCCACTTCATGGGCCGCAAGGGCGATATCGAAACTGTCAGTGGCCGAGCACATGGCGAACATGAACCCACCCCCGATCACATACCTTCTGATTTTTTCGGCGACCGCGGCCTTTTCTTCCGATACTTTGTCGAAGCCTAGCCGACGGGCCCGCTCTTCAGCAATCCGTTTCGCTTCGATATACCAAGGGGCGGCACGATAGGCACCATAAAACTTACCGAATTGTCCGGTGAAATCCTCATGGTGCAAATGCAACCAATCGTAAAGTGCCAACTTATCGGTCAACACCTCTTCGTCATATACCGTTACATATGGGATTTCGGCGTAGGTGAGTACCATGGTGACGGCATCATCCCAAGGTTGGTTGTCTTTTGGGGAATAGACCGCGATCCGTGGGGCCTTTTCCAAAATAACAGCATCCTGGTTTTTAGAAGGACTTCCGATTTCAGCCAGAATCGTGGCTGCTTCGCTATCGGTCAGGATTTCGAAAGACACCCCTCGTATTTGACATTCTTGGCGCACGGCCTCCCCATCGGGCATTAAAAACGAACCACCACGATAGTTCAACAACCATTGTACTTTTTGTTGCTTGGTCAGCATCCAAAACGTAATGCCATAAGCTTTCAGATGGTTCTTCTGACCTTCGGCATCCATAGGGATCAATAGCACCGACGCCATGGAAGGCAAGGCGAACAGCAGCATACAACAAGCCAGAAGTAAGCGGTTTTTCAAACCGGCCACTAAGAACGAAGATGCATTCGTAAATTTTGGGAAATTAAAAAGGGATATCGTCGTTTTGATCCGATTCTTGGTCGTTGAAAGAACTACCGAAGGCTTGGTCGGTAGACGGAAGATTCGGAGTGGCAAACGGGTTTTCCTCATTGTCGTTCATCTTTGACTGAAACTCAAAAGGAGAATCAAAGTCATCTAAATTATCGAATTTACCCAGTGAGCCAATGAACTTTAACCTAATATTATCCAAGCCACCGTTCCGGTGCTTGGCTACGATGAACTCTGCCTGCCCTTGGGTCGGGGTACGTTCTTCGTCATCCCACTCTTCGATTTTATAGTATTCGGGGCGATAGATGAACGAAACGATATCGGCATCCTGCTCGATGGCCCCCGATTCCCTCAAATCCGACAAAATAGGGCGTTTACTGCCACCTCGGGTCTCTACCGCCCGCGATAGCTGGGAAAGTGCAATGACCGGAACGTTCAATTCCTTGGCCAGTGCTTTCAGGTTTCTTGAAATCGTCGAAATCTCTTGTTCACGGTTACCCCCTTTTTGGCTGCCCCCAGCGGTCATCAATTGCAAATAATCGATAATGATGAGTTTGATCTTATGCTGTGATGCCAGTCGGCGTGCTTTGGCCCGAAGATCGAAAATGGACAATGAAGGGGTGTCGTCAATAAACAAGGGTGCTTTCTCCAAAGCCTTAACCTTGACGTTCAATTGCTCCCATTCGTGTTTTTCCAAACGACCCGTTCTCAATTTTTCGGAAGATAGACCGGTCTCTGAAGAGATCAAACGTGTGATCAACTGTACCGAGGACATCTCCAAAGAGAAAAAAGCAACGGGTATCTCAGCATTGACGGCCATGTTACGGGCCATGGACAAGGTCAGTGCCGTTTTACCCATACCAGGTCGAGCGGCGATGATCACCAAATCACTGGGCTGCCAACCCGACGTCAACTTATCGACCTTGTCGAAACCGGACGGAATTCCACTTAAGCCTTCCTGATTGGCGATTTCCTCGATTTTTTTCTTGGCTTGGATGACCAAGTTTTGGGCCGTTTCAGCCGAACGTTTCAAATTGCCTTGGGTGACCTCGTATAATTTCGCTTCAGCCCCATCCAACAAATCGAATACATCGGTAGACTCGTTATAGGCGTCTTCAATGATCTCATTCGAAATTTTGATCAGGCTGCGTTGGATGTATTTTTGAAGGATGATCCGCGCATGAAACTCGATATGTGCCGAAGAAGCCACTTTTTGGGTCAGCTTGATCAGGTAAAAATCACCTCCAACTGCCTCTAAATGACCATCTTTCTTTAATTGGGAGGAAACGGTTAATAAGTCCACCGGTTCCGAAGATTCAAACAATTGGAATATCGCCTCGTAAATAAATCGATGGCCTTCCTTGTAAAAGACTTCAGGATGTAAAATATCGATGACTTCATCGACACCTTTTTTGTCAATCATCATTGCACCCAACACAACTTCCTCTAAATCAACAGCTTGCGGAGGTATTTTACCTCGCTCTAGATTGATTATGGTGGCTTTGTCGATTTTTCTACCGACTACGGGGTTGGGCTTTTCCATGAATGCGAAAGTATGCAATTAACGTTAGCTTAACCTAAGGATTACGGTCTCGCTTTTTTGACATGCTATGAACAAATTGCCTGAGGTTATCCACAATAGTTCAAAAAAACAAAATTTTTCTGTTAATAACGTTTTGATAAGTACTAAAAAAAATATGGCGCTATTAAGCGCCATATGAAAACCCCAGAAAAAGTGTGGTTTAGCCGTTATAGACCCCCATATCGGCATATTTATCCATCCTCGCTTTTACCAATTCTTTTGGTGATAACTTTTCAAGCGATTCAAAATGGGTCTTGATTTTGTTTTTGACGGTCTCAAAGGTCTTATCCCGATTGCTGTGGGCACCTCCTGCCGGTTCACGCACGATCTCGTCGATCAACTTCAAGCGCTTCATATCGGCGGCGGTCAATTTCAAGGCTTCGGCAGCCTGTTCTTTGAATTCCCAACTGCGCCACAATATCGAGGAACAGGATTCGGGTGAAATGACCGAATACCAGGTATTCTCCAACATCAATACTTTATCGCCGACCCCGATACCCAGTGCCCCTCCGGAAGCTCCTTCTCCGATGATCACTACGATAATGGGCACCTTAAGCCGTGTCATCTCCAAAATATTACGGGCGATCGCCTCTCCTTGGCCCCTTTCTTCGGCCTCAATCCCAGGATAAGCCCCTGGCGTATCGATGAAACACACAACGGGTACACCGAATTTTTCGGCCGATTTCATCAAACGTAAGGCTTTGCGGTATCCTTCAGGATTGGCCATTCCGAAATTACGGTATTGGCGGGTCTTGGTATTGTATCCTTTTTGCTGGCCGATGAACATGAAGCTCTGGTCACCGATCTTTCCTAGACCACCGACCATGGCCTTGTCATCACCGACACTGCGATCGCCATGCAATTCCAAAAAGGTATCACCGCAAATGGCATTGATATAATCCATGGTGTAGGGCCTGTTCGGGTGTCTTGACAATTGGACCCGTTGCCATGCGGTAAGGTTCTTATAAATTTCCTTCTTGGTCTCTGCCAATTTCTTCTCGATCTGTTGGCAGGTCTCGGTAACATCGACATCACTTTCTTCGCCGATCAACATGCATTTTTGAAGCTGGTCTTCCAATTCCTTGATCGGAAGTTCAAATTCCAAATATTCCATAAAAATCTGAGTTCTCGGTTTTGTTGGTGGGGCAAAGATAAGGTATTCGGCACAATCGAATCAGGGGTGCGATTCATCGGCCGCTCTTGTGGTAACCGACTATCGTTTAGCTTTTTGCAATAAAAACACCGCACAAATCCCGAAAATCATATTCGGTATGACCACGGCCAACAAGGGCGAAAAACCCGATTGCTCGGCAAGGGTACCGAAAACCCGGTCGAAGAAGATGTAAATAAAGGCCACACCGATCCCGAAAGCCAGATTGACCCCCATACCGCCCCGGCGTTTGACCGATGAAACGGCCACAGCGATGATCGTCAAGATAAAGGCTGCGATCGGTAGTGCCCAACGTTTGTACTTGACCAAAACATAGGTGTTGATATTCGAGGCCCCTTTGCGTTTTTGGTCTTCAATGAACTCGTTCAATTCGAAAAGGTTTTTGGTATCAGCGATATAGGAAACCGGCGTCAGGTCACCTATTTGAAAACTGAATACAGTATCCAAACGTCGTTTGGTCTCTACCCATTCATCGCCATCCCTGATCGTGCGTTTGGCATAGCTGGTCAGCCTATAGATACTGTCCTTCTCGATCCAACGGATATTGGCAGCGGAAAGCTTATACTCCAATTGATCGTCATCACCGAAATGCTCGTAAGTAAAATTGTAGCCGATTTGCCGGTTGGGTTCGAAACTGCTCACGTAGATATAATCCTTCTCGTTGAGCTGATTGAAAATATTTTCGGTCTGGCGGTCCGCTTTATGTTTTTTGAAGTATTTGTACTCGAATTCGTTATACCCGATACTCGCATTGGGAACGATGAACATCCCCATCATAAAGATCAAGATAGCGACCAATGACGCTCCGATCATATAAGGCCGCAAGAACCTCCAATAGGAAACCCCCGAACTCAATATGGCAACGATCTCGGTGTTGCCCGCCAGTTTGGAAGTAAAGAAAATGATGGATAAGAACAGGAATATCGGAAGTAGTAGGTTTCCAATGACCAAGGTGAAATTGCCGTAGAACACGATGACCTCTGCCAATGGGGCCTCGTTATCGATGATCTTTCCGATCTTTTCGGCCAAGTTGGCCATAATACCGATAGGAACGAACAACAGCAACATGCCCATGAAGGTCACGATATACCTCTTTAATATGTAGCGGTCGAGTATGGTCAGCATTACAGTCGCTTGTTCATTTGATTGACCATTTTATTTTTCCATTGCAAATAGTCCCCTGCAATAATATGCTCACGGGCGGTTCGCACCAACCAAAGATAAAACCCTAGATTGTGAATCGTAGCGATTTGTTTGCCTAGATATTCATTCGCAGCGAACAAATGGCGCAAGTAAGCCTTGGAGTATTCGGTATCGACATAGGTAATGCCCATTTCATCGATCGGTGAAAAATCGGCCTCCCATTTTTTGTTCTTGATATTGATCGTTCCGTGTGCCGTGAACAACATGCCGTTTCTCGCATTTCGGGTCGGCATGACACAGTCGAACATATCCACCCCAAGGGCGATATTTTCCAAAATATTGATCGGGGTACCCACGCCCATCAAGTATCGCGGTTTATCGAAGGGAAGGATATCGCAGACCACTTCGGCCATGGCGTACATTTCTTCGGCCGGTTCACCAACCGACAAGCCCCCTATGGCATTACCCACGGCATCGACATTGGCGATGTACTCTGCCGATTGCTTGCGCAAATCGGTATAAACGGAACCTTGTACGATGGGGAAAAACGCTTGGGAGTGCCCATACTTTTCAGGCACTTTTTTTAGATGTTCCATACATCGTTCGAGCCAACGATGGGTCATATGCATGGATCGCTTGGCATATTCGTAATCGCATGGGTATGGGGTACATTCATCAAAAGCCATGATGATATCGGCCCCGATCTCGCGTTGAATTTCCATGACCCGTTCCGGACTGAAGAAATGCTTTGAACCATCGATATGCGACTTGAAATTAACACCCTCTTCCTTGATCTTACGGGTTCCGGCCAGGCTATAGACCTGATACCCGCCGCTATCGGTGAGGATATTGCCGTTCCAGCCCATGAATTTATGCAACCCCCCTGCTTGTTCCAAAATACCGGTACCCGGTCTCAGATAAAGATGGTAGGTGTTGCCTAAGATGATATCGGGGCGTATGTCATTGCGCAGTTCCCTTTGGTGCACCCCTTTTACCGTGGCCACAGTACCCACCGGCATGAAAATCGGGGTCTGGATCGTACCGTGATCGGTGGTGATCTCACCGGCCCGAGCTTTCGAATCGGTATCCGTATGGGTCAAATTAAATTTCAAGGCCACATTTTAACGGGCAAATATAGGCAACTCTTCAGCTTGCGGTACTTAACAAAAGAATAAACTTTGTTCGAAAAGCATTTCGCAAAATATTGGCCATCGGTTTGCTCAGGACAAGGATTGCGATTACTTTTGAACGAATTAAAACCAGCACCTATGGCAGATATAAAGGAATTGGAACATCTTGTGGTTCAAGTCAGAAGGGATATCCTTCGGATGGTCCATAAAGTGAATTCGGGCCACCCTGGCGGCTCTTTGGGTTGTACGGAGTTTTTCGTTACCCTGTACAACGAAATCATGGAACTCAAGGAAGGCTTTGACATGGATGGGATCAATGAGGATGTATTTTTCCTTTCAAACGGACATATTTCGCCTGTATTCTATAGCGTTTTGGCCCGAAGGGGTTATTTCCCAATCGAGGAACTCAATACGTTTCGTTTGATCGATTCCCGTTTGCAAGGGCACCCGACAACACATGAAGGGCTCCCTGGTGTACGTATTGCTTCAGGTTCTCTAGGTCAAGGGATGTCCGTGGCCATCGGAACCGCCCTGGCCAAAAAGTTGAATGGTGATTCGCATTTGGTCTACAGCCTACATGGTGATGGTGAATTGCAGGAAGGCCAGAATTGGGAAGCCATTATGTATGCGGCCGGTAATAAAGTGGATAACCTGATCGCCACTGTTGACCGTAATGGCCAACAGATCGACGGTGCTACTGAAGACGTATTGCCCTTGGGTGACGTTGCTGAAAAATTCAGGGTCTTCGGTTGGGACGTGCTCGAAATTGAGAACGGTAATGACCTTGGCCAAGTTATCGCAGGATTGAACGAAGCCAAAAGCCGCACCGGCAAAGGAAAACCGATTTGCGTGGTCATGACCACCGAAATGGGCAATGGCGTCGATTTCATGATGCACACCCATGCCTGGCATGGAAAAGCCCCGAGCGACGAACAGCTCGAGAACGCTTTGGCACAAAACCCAGAAACACTTGGGGATTATTAATTCCCCAATGCAATCCATTCATTAAAAGCAATACCGACACAGATGACAAAATATATCGATCAAGGGAAGCAGGATACCCGAAGCGGATTCGGGGCAGGAATGACCGAATTAGGACGCACCAATCCGAACGTAGTGACACTTTGTGCCGATCTAGTGGGCTCATTGAAAATCGAAACCTTCATTAAGGAAAACCCAGAGCGCTTTTTCCAAGTAGGGATCGCCGAGGCCAATATGATGGGTATCGCAGCCGGTCTTACGATCGGGGGCAAGATTCCGTTCACGGGCACCTTCGCCAACTTTTCGACCGGTCGGGTCTACGACCAGATCCGACAATCCATCGCGTATTCGGACAAGAACGTCAAAATATGTGCTTCGCATGCCGGGATCACCCTAGGTGAGGATGGGGCGACCCACCAAATCCTTGAAGATATCGGGCTTATGAAAATGTTGCCCGGTATGACTGTCATCAACCCCTGTGATTTTAATCAAACCAAGGCCGCTACCATTGCCATTGCCGAACACCACGGCCCGGTTTACCTGCGTTTCGGAAGACCTAAGGTGGCGAATTTCACCCCTGTCGATCAACAATTCGAAATCGGTAAGGCCGTGCTACTGAACGAGGGAAGCGATGTCACGATCATAGCCACCGGTCATTTGGTCTGGCAATCGTTGATCGCTGCCGAAAATCTGGAAAAACAAGGAATTTCAGCAGAGATCATCAACATCCATACGATCAAACCCTTGGATTCGGAAGCCATTTTGGCGTCGGTACGCAAGACCGGCTGTGTCGTCACTGCCGAAGAACACAATTACCTCGGTGGCTTGGGCGAAAGTGTCGCACGGACCTTAGTCGAACACCACCCGACCCCGCAAGAATTCGTAGCCACCCAAGATACTTTTGGTGAAAGCGGGACCCCAGATCAATTGATGGACAAATACGGCTTGAACAATAAAGCCATCGAAGCCGCCGTTTTAAAAGTGTTGGAGCGCAAATAGCATTTTGGTATCGTCTTTGATACCTACTCCAGCATAATCATTAAACGAAACACAAAATGAAAAAAGCACTTCTTATTTGTGCAGTCGCTTTATGCAGCACTGCCGTCTTCGCACAGAGTGGAACCGGATGGGGAATCAAAGCCGGACTCAGTTACAATCAAAACGGGGATTTAATCGGAACGGTCGGCGATGCCGGACAAAACATCATTGAAGGTGCCGAGGGAAAAGCCGGTTACCATGTCGGTATTTTCGGGAAACTCGATTTTCCGAAGCTCTACCTACGGCCTGAATTGGTTTTTACCAAGACCCAGAGTAGCTATTCGGTCAATGGGACCTCCAGCGATTACGATGTGTCGAAACTCGATTTACCGGTATTGTTAGGGTACAAGATCATCGGCCCGTTGCATATTTTCGCCGGACCCGCCTTTCAGTACACACTGAGCAACGACCTCAGCGATTTACAAGTGGAGGATGTGGAAAACGATTTCACCGTCGGCTTGAATGCGGGTGTCGGGGTCAATCTGGGTAGATTGGGCTTCGATGTGCGTTACGAAAGGGGCTTCTCTGAGAATGAGGCGAACTTCATCGGCAATAACATTACCGATATCTCAGGACGTGTCGACTCAAGACCGTCCCAAGTCATCTTCAGTGCGTCTTTACGCCTATAAGGATTAACGAAATGAAATTTGGAAAGGTCTTGATCTTCGCGATCAAGGCCTTTTTTTTAGCTATTGTCCTTATCCAAGTAATCGGGGATACCATCGCCATCGGTATCCGGAAAGGTGATCTCACCGGTGACCTCATCCACAATGATCTCATCCCGGGTCAAGGTACCGTCATCGTCGTCGTCGATATCCAGAAAATTCACTGCTAAAGGAAAGCCTGCGTTTTCTTCGTCTTCTTGGTCGGTATTGTCATCGTACAAATAGCCGTTTCCGTTCAAGTCTTCTTGGATAGAAGGAATACCGTCTTGGTCGTGGTCGGCGGCCACCATGGTCAACAATCCGATTTCAAAAACAAGCGGACTGTAGGCCGGAATTACGGCTTGCCCAGCATTGAAAAACCCTAGACCTGAAGGAAGGAACATAATACCGACGCCAAAACCATCAACCGAAAACGTACCATCGGGATTGATTACCGCGTTACCACCGGTCTTGAAATTAGGAATGGCTTCCGAAAATCCCCTAGCACCTTGTAAAGGGGCCTGGATCCTTGCCAAATCGAACCAAATACCGGTATTCTCCGCGCCGTCGAAGGTCGTTCCGTCCAACAACCTTCCTTGGTATTGCACGAAGGCCGAATCGGCCACCGAAATATTTGAACCGATCCCTTCACGGGCTTCCAGATAATAATACGTATGTGGGATGTCGATCTCGCCGTCACCCAAACCGAATTCGAAACTGGAAACATTGATCACTGCAGAGGAAACCTGCTGTGAAAGGGGGGTCTTATCAGAATTTTCACCGGCAATGGTATCAATTCGAATCTTAAAATCGAACCCTGCTGGTGGATTATCGAATTCTTCGTAGTTGTAAAAATGCGATTGCAGATATTCCAAAATCTCCTCATCGTTCTCGGGCTCTACTTCGGCCAGTAGCCTTGGAGGAACGAGTTCCCCGCCCAATCCGTCATCATCATTGCTACAACCGGCCATCAATAAGAGTGCGAAAAGCACCACAGTCATTCGATACATCAACCTAGATTTACCATTAAGCGCGCAAGATACAATTTTCCCCTATTTTTGGATTTCACCTTAACAAAGATTTGCATAGCCCATGCGGATAGATAAATACCTTTGGAGCGTTCGCTATTTCAAAACCCGTAATTTGGCCACCAATGCCTGTAAAAACGGTCATGTTAAGGTCAATGGGGCAACGGTCAAACCTTCTCGTGAGGTGTACCCAACAGACACTATCGTAGTGCGCAAACAGCAGATCAATTACCAACTTGAGGTATTGGCGACCCCCGCAAGCAGGGTCGGTGCGAAATTGGTCGATATGTATCGCAAGGATACCACCCCGAAAGAAGCGTTCGAACACAGTGATCTGCTCAAATACGCGAAAGACCACTACCGCAAAAAAGGGCTGGGCCGACCTACGAAGAAAGATCGGCGTGATATCGATGACTACTTGGACGAATCCGAATGATCTGCGTTATATTTGTGAAAACTCCGAGCTATGGGACACCAGATCCTCGCCCACGACGAAATCCAACATAAGGTCAGACGCATTGCCTATCAGATCTATGAAGCCAATGTGGAGGAAGAAGAGATCATCATTGCGGGTGTCGTTGGCGGCGGGTTGAGTTTCGCCAAAAAAATCAACACCGTACTACGGCGTATTACCGCGGCGAAAATCACCTTGTGTAAAGTTCGGATGGATAAAGCGGACCCGCTGACCAGCGGAGTAGACACCTCGCTTGCACCTGAAGCCTATCGCAATAAATCAGTGGTCATCGTCGACGATGTCCTCAATTCGGGGTCGACCTTGATCTATGGGGTACACCATTTTCTAAAGACCCCGTTAAAGCAGCTAAAAACAGCGGTTTTGGTGAATCGGAACCATAAACGATATCCGGTGAAGGCCGATTACAAAGGCCTGTCTTTATCGACTTCTTTGAACGAACATATCCGGGTGGTGTTCGAAACCAACAACGACGGGGTATTCCTAGATTAAGGTCGCTTCGATTTCGGCAACCGTCTCCGAAACGGATTTACCCGAGCACGCAATGATTTTTCCGGCCCGATTGTAATAGGGTGAACGCTCAAAGAGGTGCTTCCCTACGAATTCCGGTAGTTCTTCGGCGGCTAAAGAAGCTACGAGCGGTCGACTGTCTTTTTCATTATGAATGCGGTCGACCAGCTCGGAAATAGGCAATTTTAGATAAAAGGAAGCGACATCCGGAGCCAAAATAGCTTCCATATTGGTCCCATAGCAGGGGGTACCGCCTCCCAACGACAGTACGAAGGCTGACTTTGAACCGATGACATCCCGCAGTACTTCACTTTCTTTTCGTCGAAAATAGATTTCACCCTTCTTTTCAAACAGCTCGGGAATGGACATCCCCGACGCCTTTTCAATTTCCGTATCGAGATCGAAAAAAGGAAGTCCCCGCTTTTCAGCAAGTGCTTTCCCGATGGTCGACTTCCCACTGGCCATATATCCCAGCAAAACGATTTTCATAAACTGTTGTTTCGAATCTTAAAAAAGACAAATTTATTATTAATTCAACTTGATAAATTAATTATTGATCGTATATTTGCAGCCGCTTTAGATGATTTGTCATCGCAAAGTGGGGATAGACCTGATAGCTCAGTTGGTAGAGCATCTCCCTTTTAAGGAGAGGGTCCTGGGTTCGAGCCCCAGTCAGGTCACAAAAAGTTAAGCTCCCAGCTTAACTTTTTTTGTTTACATTCATAAAATTAATGCCCACGTGGTGGAATTGGTAGACACGCTACCTTGAGGGGGTAGTGGGAGCAATCCCGTGGAAGTTCGAATCTTCTCGTGGGCACATCCACTTTACATTTTCCGTTTTTTCAGCACCCTTAGGTGCTTCCTTAGCCCAGAAATGCAAATTTTAACTGTTGGTTAAGGCGTTCGTATTGTTAAAATTGTAAATTTGTTTAACGATTCTATTGAAAAAATGAACAATGTAAAAAAGCTTTTTAGCATTCGCGATATGGAAAACCTGTCGGGAATCAAGGCGCACACCATACGTATCTGGGAAAAACGTTACAACTTGTTCACCCCTGAACGAACGAATACGAACATTCGTACTTACAGCCTTAAGAACCTGCAAAAGCTGTTGAACATTACCCTGTTGTACCACAACGGATACAAGATTTCCAAGATCGCCAAATTACCGGAAAGTGAGATCCCCGTTATCGTTCGCGGCATCGTTGCCAAGAATAGTGAGAAGAGCCATGCGATCAACGCCTTCAAACTTTCCATGATCAACTTCGACCAAACCCTCTTTTTCAATACCTACAACAGCCTGCTCTCTGAACGCTCGTTCCGAGAGATTTTCAACGAGGTGTTCATGCCACTTTTGAACGAATTGGGCCTGTTGTGGCAGACCGATACCATCAGCCCATCGCACGAGCATTTCATTACCAACCTGATCAAACAAAAGATCTATATCAATACTGAAAAGCTGCAGATCATCGAACCGACTCGAAAAGACAAGGTTTTCGTTCTTTTTCTTCCTGAAAACGAAATACACGAATTAGGCTTGTTGTTCCTGAATTACGAAATCGTTTTGAAAGGATACAAATCGGTTTACTTGGGCCAGACCATGCCCATCGAAAGTTTGATCGATCTGTTGAAGTATTATGACAACCTTCATTTCGTCTCCTATTTCACGGTGTCACCCACCAAAGATGAAATTTCAAAATACATCGAAGAGTTCAACAAAACCCTGAACGTTTCAGGAGCATCCCGTTTATGGATTCTGGGCCATCAAGCACAGTACTTATCACCCGAAAAGTTACCCCATACGGTCAAAACCTTCAATTCGATAGAACGATTGATCAATACGATTTAGGCAAAGTGGGGAAAATTGGCATCATAGGGTCTGGTTTTTCGTCGCTTTCAGCGGCCTGTCACCTTGCGAAGGCAGGTTTCGAAGTGAATGTTTTCGAGAAAAACGCTACCGTTGGCGGTCGTGCGCGACAATTGAAAAAAGAAGGCTTCACTTTTGACATCGGCCCCAGTTGGTATTGGATGCCGGATATCTTCGAAAAGTTTTTCAATGATTTCGGAAAGAAGACCGCCGACTATTACAAGCTTCAAAAGCTTAGTCCGGCCTACAAGATATTCTTTGAAGACGATGAAATGACGATCGGTGATTGTATGGACAAAATCTGTGCGGAATTCGAACGCATTGAAACCGGAAGTTCAAAACACCTTCGGACCTTTATCGGTAAGGCACGGGAAAATTACGACATCGCCATCAACAAAATCGTCTTGAAACCAGGATTGTCACCATTGGAATTGGTGACCAAGGACACCGTATTGCGGGTCGACCAGTTTTTCAAGACCATCAGCCAAGAGGTTCGAAAGAAATTCACCAACCCAAAATTGATATCGACCCTCGAATTCCCGGTATTGTTCCTTGGGGCGAAACCGAGCAAGACCCCATCCTTTTACAGTTTTATGAACTTTGCCGATTTCGGCCTGGGTACTTGGCACCCCGAGGGTGGGATGTATGAAATCATCAAGGCCATGCACCAGTTGGCACTCGAACTTGGTGTGGTCTTTCATTTGGAAAGTCCGGTTGACGGTATTACCGTTGAGGCCGGAACGGTCACCGGTCTAAAGACCAATGGGAAGCACTACCGTTTCGATAAGGTCATCAGTGGGGCCGATTACCATCACTCCGAGACCTTGTTGGAAAAAAAATACCGGCAATATTCAGAGGCCTATTGGGATAAAAAGACTTTTGCCCCCTCTTCTTTATTGTTTTATGTAGGTTTTGACAAGAAAATAGACCGCGTCGAGCACCACAATCTGTTCTTCGATACCGACTTCGACAGGCATGCCCAAGAAATCTATGATACGCCAACTTGGCCTTCGGAACCCTTGTTCTATGCCAATTTTCCATCGGTTACCGATTCCAAAATGGCTCCACACGGTCAAGAAGCCGGTTTCTTTCTGATTCCGGTAGCTCCGGGCCTAGAAGATACCGAAGCTTTAAGACAGCAATATTTCGACATTATTATCGATCGGTTGGAGAAACGCATCGGGCAAGACGTCCGAAAAAATATTATATTTAAAGAGAGCTTCTGTGTCAACGACTTTATCAAGGAGTACAACTCGTATAAAGGCAATGCCTATGGGATGGCCAACACCTTGTCGCAAACCGCCTTCTTGCGGCCAGGCCTGAAAAGTGGTAAAGTCAAGAACCTATTTTTTACCGGGCAACTGACCGTTCCCGGCCCTGGAGTACCTCCATCACTTATTTCAGGGAAACTGGTCGCCGAACTGATCACCAAAAACACCAAACAATGAAAGCGATATTCGATACCGTTTCTTACGATTGCAGCAAGATCGTAACCCAATCGTACAGTACTTCATTCGCGCTGGCCACCAAGATGTTGGGCACCTCCATCCGTGCCGACATTTACAACATCTATGGTTTCGTTCGCTTCGCCGATGAAATCGTCGATACCTTTCACGACTATGACAAGGCCCGCTTGTTCGAAGCTTTCGAAAAGGACCTTCAACTCGCGCTTGATGAAAAAATCAGCTTGAACCCCATTTTGAATTCCTTTCAACATACCTTTCATAAATACGACATTCCGATCGAGTTGGTGCGTGCGTTTATGAAGAGCATGCGTATGGATTTGGTCAAGAAGCAATACCAAACCACCGCTGAATACAAGGAATATATCTATGGTTCAGCCGATGTCGTAGGCCTTATGTGTCTTTGCGTTTTCGTCAACGGCGATATGGAGCGCTATGAAGCCCTTAAACATTCTGCAATGGCCTTGGGGTCCGCTTTTCAAAAAGTAAACTTCCTGAGGGATTTAAAAGCCGATTTTGAAGACTTGGAACGCTCCTATTTTCCCAATACCAATCTCATGGAATTGGACGAAGCGTCGAAGCGTCGGATCGTTGATGAGATCAAAGCCGATTTCGAAATGGGTTATGCCGGTATCCAAAAATTGCCGGAAGAGGCGAAGTTCGGGGTATATACGGCTTATAAATATTACTACAAGCTGCTACAAAAGCTGCAGAATACCCCACCTTTGGAAATAAAAAACACCCGGATCCGGGTGCCGAATTACCAAAAATTCGGACTTTTGGCGAAATCATATGTCAATTACAAATTGCAACTGGTCTGACCAATGAAAACATTTCTCTGGATCATCATTTTCTTAGGGACTTTTTCGACAATGGAATTCATGGCGTGGTTTACCCACAAATATGTGATGCACGGTTTCCTATGGAGCCTTCATAAAGACCATCACCGAAAAGATCATGATTCATGGTTCGAACGAAACGACGCCTTCTTCATTTTTTATGCCGTCGTCAGTATGAGTTGTTTTTATCTGGGTGCCGAAACCGATTTTTGGTATGGTTTTCCCTTGGGCTTTGGGATTTTGGCCTATGGCATCGCGTATTTCTTCGTTCACGATATTTTCATCCACCAGCGGTTCAAACTGTTTCGAAATGCCAACAATTGGTATGCAAGGGGCGTGAGACGGGCCCATAAGATCCACCACAAGCACTTGGGCAAGGATCATGGCGAATGCTTCGGTATGTTGGTCGTTCCTTTCAAGTACTTCAAAAAATAATGCCGAAAGCCGTTATTATCGGTTCGGGCATAGCCGGAATCGCAACTTCCATTCGCTTGCGACAAGCTGGTTATGAAGTTTCCGTTTTTGAATCGAACGATTCCCCCGGAGGAAAGCTTCGGTCAAAACAGGTCAACGGATTTCGCTTCGACCTTGGGCCATCACTTTTCACGCTTCCCCATCTGGTCGACGAACTGTTCGAGCGAAGTGATAAAGACCCTAGGGATTACTTCAATTACGACAAACTGGATGCTTCCTGTACCTATTACTGGGAAGACGGCACGGCTTTCAAAGCCCCTTCGGCCAAGGATGCTTTTGTAAAGGCCGCCTCGGAAACTTTTGGGGAGGCCACTAAAAATATAGACCGCTACCTTGATTCGAGTGCCTTGAAGCTCCGATTGACTTCACCCTTGTTCTTGGAGAGATCTTTACATAGGGCCAAGACTTATTTGGGCTTCGACACCTTTAAAGCACTGATGCGAATGGGTCGGATGGACATTTTCAAAACACTTCATCGCCTGAACGAAAAGCATTTTTCAAACCCCAAACTCGTGCAGTTGTTCGATCGATACGCCACCTACAATGGTTCGTCGCCCTTTAAGACTCCCGGAATCATGTCGATGATTCCCCAATTGGAGTTGGGCCAGGGTACGTACTTTCCAAAGGGTGGTATGGTCGAAATCACGAATTCCTTGGTCCGGCTTGCCAAAGAGTTGGGTGTTGAATTCCAGTTTGAACAACCGGTGACCCGCATCCATACCTCGCGAAAAGAAGTTCGCGGTATAAAAACGGCTACAGAAAAGGTACAGGCCGACATCGTCGTCTCCAATATGGACGTGTATCCGACCTTCAGACGGCTCTTGCCGGGACTAAAAGCCCCAGAGTTCCGCTTGAAACAACAGCGATCCAGCGCGGCGATCATTTTCTATTGGGGAGTTGCCAAGTCTTTTGAACTTTTAGATCATCACAACATCCTTTTTTCCGAAGATTACGACGGCGAGTTCGAAAGTATTTTTAATAAAGCGGAAGTTCCTGTCGACCCGACCATTTATGTCAATGTGACGTGTAAGACAGCACCTGACGATGCCCCTAGTCAAAAAGAGAACTGGTTTGTTATGGTCAATACTCCTGCCAATGAAGGCCAGGATTGGGAAACCTTGATCCCCAAGGTCAAGCGACGAATTTTGGAAAAAATGGAACGCCTTTTAGGCGAACCGATCGCACCCCTCATCGAATACGAATCGGTACTCGACCCTATAGGGATCGAAAAGCAAACCGGCTCTTACCAGGGGGCATTGTACGGGGCAGCGAGCAATTCGAAATTCGCGGCCTTCCTTCGACAACCGAATTTTTCACGTCATATCAGAGGATTGTACTTCTGTGGTGGGTCCGTTCATCCAGGTGGTGGCATTCCACTCTGTCTTTACTCGGCAAAAATAACCAGTGACCTCATTCAGGCCGATCATGGGTAAGCGACAATCCTTACATATCGGTTTGGCCGTTGCGGCGATTTGGATCTTCCATATTTCCGGAATTCTCGGTATTGCCTATGGGGACGCGGAATGGTTCATCGGGCAAACCCCGCTGAACTTATTGATCAGTCTGATTATTTTCGGGATGTTCCACAAAATCGACTCCATCAAAAAAGTCATGTTTTTCTTGCTCTTCTTCACAGTCGGAATGGTCGCGGAGTGGCTTGGTGTGAATTACGGGCTATTCTTCGGAAGCTATAGCTATGGTGCGAATCTTGGTCCGAAATGGGGTGGGGTCCCTTTGTTGATAGGTTCATATTGGGCCTTGTTGGTATTCATTACCGCCACCATGACCGAACGGATAACAAACAACCTGATTTTGAAAATCGTTTTGGGGGCGCTCTTGATGGTGGGACTTGACCTCCTTATGGAAAAAAGTGCCCCTGCCTTTGATTTTTGGGCCTTTGAGGGCGGGGTTCCTTTACGTAATTATTTGGCATGGTTCGTTATCGGGGCGCTTTTACATCTGACGCATCGTCAAGTCAAATTAGCACCTGGCAACCAGCTTTTGGCATGGAACCTCTACGCGGCACAACTGCTTTTCTTTGGCTATTTTTATTGCTTTCCGATTTCTTGATCATCGATGAGTGCCGTAAGCAGCTCATGCACCGTATCGGCATTCCAGTTTGCAGCGCCTACCTTTTCTACTGCGATCCTGCCATGACGATCGATGATATAGGTCGTAGGGAGACTACTTGAGGAAAGGGGTGCTGGAATCGGGGTAGCCGAATAATACAAAGGAATCCGGAACCCTTCTTTTTCGAGGTATTGTTTTACTTTAACCGGGTTGTCTTTGGCAACGAAAAGAAAAACCACCTGGTCACCAAAGGTTTCATGAAGTTCGACCAAACTGGGCATTTCCGCCACACATGGTGGGCACCAGCTTGCCCAGAAATTGATGACCAGCACTTGACCCCGGTAAGCCTCCAAGGTTTCCATTTTACCCTGTTGGTTCATCAATCGCCAATCGTATGAATCCAAAACACGTTCGTTCTCCAATGTCGCTTTGGGAGCAAAAGACAAGATTCGATTCGCGAATACCTTGACATGAAAACCCACAGGGGTGAAAACGATCAAGAGAATCACGGCAATCCAAATGAGATTGGAAAGTTGCCCTTTGTTGGGTTTCATGACGTTAGTTTTGTAATAGGTCGTCGATCAGTCGATATACCTTACTGGATCCCCAGTCGGCTATGCCATCTTTTCGCACTACGATATTGCCTTCCTTATCGAGCAAATAGGAATAGGGCGGTTCTTCAATCGCTAGTGGAGCGCGACCACCGATGATAAGATAGGTCACCGGAAAATCGAATTCGTGCTTCTCCATAAAGGCCTCTACCGGTTCTTGGGTCTCATCCGTAATGATGTAAAAATCCACTTGCCCCTTATAGCGATCATACAGTTCTTGGATACCACTCAACTCCGCTTCGGAAGGCAAGCGCCAAGAGGCCCAGAAATTTATGAACACGACCTTGCCCTTCGATCGATTGAAATTGAAAAAGTTCCAATCCGCATCTTTCAATTCCCAATCGTAGTCAGGGATTGTTTCTCGGGCACTCGCCTCGATCGGTTTGGGGGCGAAAGCGAAAAGACGGTTCAATAAGAGTTTGCCATAGTAGCCCAACGGGGTCACGAAAAAAGAAAGAATGAACAAAATCAATAGGATATTGAGAACGGTCTTTTTTTTGACTTTCATGGGTACTAGGGGGGTAAAAAAACCAAGGCCCCTTGTCGGGGCCTTGGTAGATTGTGTTATGCGTTTTCCTTTTTGATCAGGTTCAAGGCCGAACCTTCATTGAACCATTCGATTTGGGAAGCATTATACGAATGGTTGGCAATGATCGTATCGGTAGAACCATCACTATGGACGACTTCTATGGTCAACGGTTTGCCCGGAGCGAAATCGGCGATATCCACAAAGTTGAACGTATCGTCTTCTTGAATCAAATCGTAATCGTTCTCATCGGCAAAGGTCAAGCCGAGCATCCCTTGCTTTTTCAAATTGGTTTCGTGGATCCTAGCGAAAGATTTGACCAAAACGGCCGCGACCCCCAAATGACGGGGCTGCATAGCGGCATGTTCGCGAGAAGAACCTTCACCGTAGTTGTGATCACCAATGACGATAGATCGAATACCTGCGGCTTTATAGGCCCTTTGGGTATCGGGTACGGCTCCATATTCACCGGTCAATTGGTTCTTAACGAAATTGGTCTGTTTATTATAGGCATTCACCGCACCGATCAAGGTATTGTTGGCGATATTATCCAAATGGCCGCGATAGCGCAACCATGGTCCCGCCATCGAAATATGGTCGGTGGTACATTTGCCAAAGGCTTTGATCAATAATTTGACTCCCGATAACTCTTCGACACGCATCGGAACGAAAGGTTCGAGCAACTGCAAGCGTTCGGAGGTCGGTGAAACGACGACTTGGACCCCGCTTCCGTCTTCCATGGGAGCTATGAAACCAGCGTCTTCAACGGCAAAACCTTCGGGCGGCAACTCGTACCCCCTTGGTTCATCCAAAACGACCTCTTCGCCATCTTCGTTGATGAGTTTATCGGTCACGGGATTGAAATCCAACCGCCCAGCAATGGCGATAGCGGTCACCAATTCAGGAGAACCAACAAAGGCAAGGGTATTCGGGTTTCCATCAGCGCGCTTCGCGAAGTTTCGATTGAACGAATGCACGATGGTGTTCCTCGGTCCGTCGGCCGCCTTGTCACCATAACGGTCCCACATCCCGATACATGGTCCGCATGCATTGGCGAAAACAGTAGCCCCGATGCTATTGAAGGTATCGATAAAGCCATCACGTTCAATGGTATAGCGTACCTGTTCAGACCCAGGGGTAATCGTAAAATTCGATTTGGTCTTTAGATTTTTTTCTGCAACTTGTTTGGCTAAGGAAGCTGCCCTTGAAATATCTTCATAGGAGCTGTTGGTGCACGATCCGATGAGGCCCACTTCTACGTTCAACGGCCAATCGTTCGCTTTGGCAGCTTCGGTCATCTTTGAGATCGGAGTAGCCAAATCGGGTGTAAAAGGTCCGTTTAAATGGGGTTCCAAAGTATTCAGGTCGATTTCAATGACCTGATCGAAATAGGATTCCGGATCGGCATAAGCCTCGGGATCCGCGGTCAGGTAATCCTTGATTTCCAAGGCAGCGTCGGCAACATCGGCACGATCAGTGGCCCTGAGGTAGCGATCCATCGATTCATCATATCCGAAAGTCGAAGTGGTGGCACCGACCTCAGCACCCATATTACAGATGGTTCCTTTTCCGGTACAAGACATGGAGGTCGCCCCTTCACCGAAGTATTCCACAATGGCTCCCGTGCCTCCCTTAACAGTGAGGATATCGGCTACTTTCAAAATAACATCCTTCGGAGCGGTCCATCCTGAAAGGGTCCCGGTCAATTTGACACCGATCAGTTTGGGGAATTTGAGTTCCCATGGCATTCCGGCCATAACATCTACCGCATCGGCCCCTCCTACTCCAATAGCCACCATACCTAGCCCTCCGGCATTCACAGTATGCGAATCGGTTCCGATCATCATCCCACCTGGAAAGGCATAGTTCTCCAAAACGACTTGATGGATGATACCCGCACCGGGTTTCCAAAATCCGATTCCGTATTTATTGGAAACCGATTCCAAGAAATCGAAAACTTCGTTGCTGGTTTCATTCGCCCGTTTCAAATCGGCACTAGCCCCGACTTTGGCCTGGATCAAGTGATCACAATGGACGGTGGTCGGCACGGCCACTTTGGGTTTACCGGCATGCATGAACTGTAATAAGGCCATTTGCGCGGTCGCGTCTTGGCAAGCCACCCGGTCGGGTGCGAAATCGACATAGTTTTTACCTCTGGCGAATACCTGGCCCGGGGTTCCGTCCCACAAATGGGAGTATAAGATTTTCTCTGCCAGGGTCAAGGGTCTTCCAACGAGCTCGCGCGCTTTGTCAACGCGTTCGGCCATTCTGGAATACACCGCCTTGATCATATCAATGTCGAATGCCATACAATACTTTTTAACGTTTATGAATTCCCCAAAAATACGAAACAAGTGGGTAAAAATTCAAGCGAAATATGGCAACTGGGCGAAAATAGAACGATTCTACCCCATCAAAACATCGATGATATCATCTTCGGAAATCCCTTCGGCTTCGGCCTTGTAATTTTTTAAGATCCTATGGCGCAAAATACCTTTGGCGACCGCTTTGACATCTTCGATGTCGGGAGCGAACTTTCCGTTGATGGCGGCATGGGCCTTTGCGGCCAAAACCAGGTTTTGGGAAGCCCTGGGTCCGGCACCCCAATCGACATAATTTTTGACGAAATCAGGGGATGTATCCAAGTTGGGTCTCGAACGGTTGACCATACGTACCGTAAAGTCGACCACATTGTCGGGAATGGGTATCCGACGTATCAATTGTTGCACCTCATTGATCCCATCGGCACTAAAAAGGGTGTTCAAAATCGTTGAACGGTCGGAGGTGGTCGACTTGACCACTTCGATCTCTTCTTCGATCGACGGGTATTCCAAACGGATGGCGAACATAAATCGATCCAACTGGGCCTCTGGCAATGGATAGGTGCCTTCTTGTTCGATAGGGTTCTGGGTTGCCAAAACGAAATAGGGCAGTTCGAGTTTATACCGATGACCGGCCACGGTTACCGCCCGTTCTTGCATGGCTTCCAGCAAAGCCGCTTGGGTTTTCGGCGGGGTTCGGTTAATCTCATCCGCCAGAATGATATTGGCGAATACCGGGCCTTTAATGAACTTGAAGTTTCGATCCTGGTCCAAAATCTCACTACCAAGGATGTCGCTGGGCATGAGATCGGGAGTAAACTGGATTCGTTTGAAATCGAGCCCTAAGGTCTGGGCAATGGTATTGACCATTAAGGTTTTTGCCAGGCCGGGAACCCCAATCAATAAAGAGTGACCGCCTGTATAAATCGATAACAGGATTTGTTCGATGACCGACTCCTGACCGACAATGACTTTGGCGATTTCACTTTTCAACGCCTGGTGTTTCCCAACCAGCCGCTTTACGGCTTCAACATCAGACATCCGCTATTGTTTAAGCCAATTGTTCGAAAAATCACAAGCTTTGTTCTCATCATCGACCTGGATATACGTATCCTCGATCTTATCGGCCATCCACTTCTGAACTTCTTTGAACTGTTTTTCACGAAGCGCCAATTCTTGGATCTTGAGATAGTCTTTCGCAAAATCGGCCTGATGCTCGTCGTAACGGTTCGAAATCTTCATGATCTTGAATTTAGGAGCACCTCCACGGGGATCGTCTTCCTTCAAGGGTCTTGATATTTCGCCGTCCTTCAGGTTCCTTACCTGATTGTAGAGCGCGGGATCCATTTTGGTCAGCTCGAACTTGGAGTCAAAGTTCACCGGATTCCTTAAAAGTCCGCCATCGAATTTGGTTTCCTTCTCATCCGAGAAATTCCTTGCCGCTTCGGCGAAATCATATTTCCCATCCAAGACATGTTGACGGATGGAGTCCAATTCTTTGACGGCTTCTTCCATTTCCTGATCGGAAATTTCAGGAATAATCAAAATATGCCGCAAATCAACTTCCTGACCGCGGATTTTCTCGATTTTGATGATGTGGTAACCGAATTGGGTTTCAAAGGGATCGGAAACCTCACCTTCTTGCAGGCTGAAGGCTACATCCTTGAACTCTTTTACGAAAGGCGTCTGCCTTGTCATGCTATAGAACCCACCTTTCGATTTTGAACCGGGATCTTGGGAATACAATATGGCTTTTACATTGAAACTCGCATCGTTTTCTTCTACATCCTGCTTGATTTGTTGCAAGCGGTTGACCACCCGAAGTTTCTCTTCTTCTGAGGGTACCGGTTGTTTAACGATTTGTGAAATCTCGAGTTCCGCACCGAAGACGGGCCGTTCGTTTTCAGGGATCCGATAAAAGAACTGGCGTACCTCTTCAGGGGTGACTTCGATTCCTTCAACGATCTTGGCCTGCATTTTTTCGGAAAGCATCCGCAATTTGTTGATTTCGAACAGCTCGGCCCTAAAACTTTCCAAATCGGCCTTCTTGTAGTATTTAAGCATTTTCTCAATGCTCCCTATCTGTGAAACCAATTGCTGGATTTGGCGATCACTGGTGGCATTGACCTGATCGTCGGATACCAACAAGCTATCTTGTACGGCTTGATGCGCATAAAGACGGTCTTCCATGAGTTTGCCCAATAACTGGCAGTGGGTGATATCTTCGGTCGAGGCCCCTTGGCTCTGAAGATCGATTAGGGTTTTTTCGATATCGGAGTCCAAAATGACATAATCCCCGATGACCGCGGCCACACCATCAAGTTTGACCCTTTTTGCGGTACTGACCGAGTCACTAACGGCAACATCCTGGGCAAAGCCCGATACCACAAGGGCACAGACCAGTGCGATAGAAAGTTTAATTCTCTTTTCCATAAATCTCAAATTCATTATTCTTAGTGGCTTCATCTATGATTTCCGTTTCCAATTGTCGAATTTTATCTTGCCTTCTCCTATTGAGGATGATTTGTTTGATGTCAGGCGTAATGTAGGACAATGGGGCGACATCGTTCACTTCGAGCACGTCGGTCACCTTGCCCAAATATACCCCTAAAGAGTCCTGAAGTTCAAAGAATTGTGATTTCTTTAGGTATCGTTCCTCGTTTTCATAGGAGAGTGCCGGTATTTCATTCAAAACCCGTGCCGCGCTCACCCAAATCGAATCGTTCAGGTGTATTTTGTTGAATTGTACGGCAATGGAGTCCAAATATTGTTTGTCGGCCGCTTCGAACGCCCGCATTTTTTGGACGACCGTTTCCTTATCCAAAAACGAATTGGGTAAGACCACGAATCGGAGTTGCACTACCTTTTCACTTAACTTGAAGTTTTCCTTCTGGGCCTCGTAAAACCTGCCCAGTTGCGAAGCGCTGACCGCTGTATCGGCATCTTGCTGCACCAAGGCCTCGACATAGGCCCGGGTATAGAGATCTGCACGATAATCAGTGACCAATCGGTCGAATTCCTTCAATTTATCTTCGGGTAGATTGATTTTTGACTTTGACAACAAGAGCTGTTTCGAAGCCCAATTGTTGATGTAACCGACAACAAAAGTCGCGCTGTCTTGAGCGGTCATGTCATCGGTGATAAAAGGAGCGATATCGGCTTTGTACAAATAAGCGTCACCAACCCGCGCCAAGGGAACCCCGGTAGTATCCGATTTCTTGAAATACTCGCAGGCACCAACGGAACCTAGGAGCAAAAGACAAAGAAAGCCTTTAATGGTATCGCGCCGAAAGAAAAGCATTCGGCAAAAATAACAATTACTGCACCCCATGCAAGTACCCTAACTTAGCTTAACAGATTTTTAGTAGGCTTCAAAATCAATATATTAGTACTCTATTAACCAAACCAACTGACATGAAATACTCGGTATCGATCGAAATCGACCTCCCCCGGGACGAGGTGATCAAGAAACTTGACAATCAAGACCATATGAAGCATTGGATGCGGGGGTTACTTGATGCTGAACTGTTATCAGGAGAGGCCGGTACCGAAGGTGCCCGAACCAATATGCGTTTCAAAATGGGCAAACGTGAAATGGAAATGGTCGAAACGATCATTAAACGGAATTTCCCTGAAGAGTTCCATGCTACTTACGACACCAAGGGCGTACATAACATCCAACGCAATTATTTCATCGAAAACGACGAAAAGACAAAGACCACGTGGAAATCGGATTGTGAATTCCAATTCGCTTCCTTTGGGATGAAGGCCATGGCCTTTTTGATGCCGGGAGCGTTCAAAAAGCAATCGATGAAATACGCGCAGGATTTCAAAAACTTTGCGGAAAAAGGAATTTCCGTCGCTGATCAAGACTAACTATGGAACCCATCATCGAAAAAAAAATCAAATTGATTTGGGATTTCAGGGGGCCAGTAGCCCAGAAAACGGCCGAGCACTACCTGAAACACTTGCAAGAATATGTATATCATGAAGAGTTGAAATACGACATCTCGGGAGTGCAAGGCTATTCGGAACATCATGCCACTGTTTTTTTGGTGGTTTCCGAATTCGAATTGCAACAGGCCAAAGAGGACCTGCGACCGCATCGCGGTGAATGGTATGTCGAACACTAAAAAGGTTCCTATGGGAAAAAATCTGATTTGGGTCCTACTGGGCCTGCTCCTTTGTCCGGCATGCAAACGGGAACCGATCGACCCTTTGGCCCAGGCACTAGCGTCCGAAGCCCCAAAGATCAAACGGGTCATGGATAGTCTTGACACCTATGAAGTGCAGATCCGCTACACCCAGATCGATCGAAAGAGGGACAGCGTCGTATTCACCGATTTTGACTTTCAGGTCGCCAACGAAAACTATTTCTACCCGGCCAGTACCGTGAAATTCCCAGCTGCCGTCGCGGCACTTGAAAAATTGAACGAAGTGGATTCGTTGGATCTCGAAACCCGGTTTTACATTGAGGGGGATACCGTAGAGACCACCTTTGCCAGGGCGATTACTGAAATTTTCGCGGTCAGCGATAATGCGGCCAATAACCGATTGATCGAATTTTTGGGGCAAGACGGTTTGAATGCGAGAATGATCGCACGCGGGGTAACGCCCATTCGAATCGCCCATCGGCTGTCGACTTCGAATGCCGATGATAGAACGACCAAACCCTTGATCCTTTACAGCAATGACAGCACTACCTCGACTTCCGCACCGATCTTGAACCAAGAACTACAACCCCTTGATTTGCAACACATCACCAAAGGGATCGGATTTTACGCCGGGGATTCCCTGATACGCGAACCCTTTGATTTCAGTTTAAAAAATTACTATCCCATCGCGGCACAGCACCAATTGTTAAAAAAGGTCATTTACCCAGAAGCCTTCCCAAAGAACGAACGCTTCGCGATTTCGGAAGAACAACATGACTTCCTGCTTTCGGCTATGTCGACCTTGCCAAAAGATGCGGGCTATGATCGCAAAGAATATTACGACAGTTATGTCAAGTTCTTCATGTTCGGTGACGCTACCGACCCCATGCCCGAGACCATAAAGATCTACAATAAGGTGGGCTATGCCTACGGCACCTTGACCGATTGTGCCTATATCGTCGATGAAGAAAATGGGATCGCTTTCATGGTTACGGCAACTATCTTGGTGAATAAAGACGGTATCTTCAATGACGACCACTATGAATACGATAGTATAGGCATCCCTTTTTTGGCCCAACTGGGCAGGGAGTTATACGCTATAGAAAAAAAACGGAACCCATGAATGGCTTGAGCTTTGATCGTTTTAGTAAGAAAATCCATATTAAGGCACCCATCGAAAAGGTATATCGTTGTTGGGGTACGACCGATGGCATTTGCTCTTGGTTTCTGAGGCATGCGGAATATACCGACCCTGATGGTAAGGTCAGGGCAGGTGAAGACCCGATTCAAAAAGGTGATCGGTATGCTTGGGAATGGCACAACTGGGATGGTCAAGAATGTGGTGAGGTCTTGGAAGCCAATGGCCATGATCGCTTTGAGATCACTTTTGAGCAATGCCTGGTTACCGTGAATTTACAACGAACGGAAACCACTACCCTACTTTGCTTGACCCAAAGCCAAATTCCGACCGACGACGAAAGCAAATTGAATTTGCACCACGGATGTAGCAATGGATGGACGTTCTGGTTGACCAATCTAAAGGCATTTTTGGAGCATGGCATCTTACTCAATGAAACCGAGAAGGACTTGAGGAATGTTCCTTTGGCCGGTTTTGAGTTTGTCAACATGTAACATAAAAAAACACCGCCTGAATAGGCGGTGTCTTCCATCAATCAATTCGCGTTCAAAACAGCGATTTATTTGGGCATGACCACGTCTTCGATGATATGGATCACACCATTGGACGCCATGACGTCGGTCTTGGCGATCTTGCTGTAATTTCCGTTCGCATCTTTTAAGTAGATACCTCCATTTCGCGACATGGCCGTAATCTTACCTCCGTTCAAGGTGGTCAACTCAGCCTTACCATTTCCATTTTTTAGGGCAGCTGCGACGTCGGCAGCGGCGATTTTACCAGAAACCACATGATACGTCAAAATAGCCGATAGCTTTTCCTTATTGGCGGGCTCTAGGAGCGCGTTCAAGGTGTTGCTGTCGATTTTGGCGAAACCTGAATTCACTGGTGCAAAGACGGTAAATGGTCCGTCACCTTTCAAAGCCCCAACGAGATCGGCGGCTTTAAGGGCGGTTACCAAGGTCGAAAAATCATCAACCGAAACCGCGATATCTACGATATCTTTGCTTTTTTGTGCCGTTACGATTTGCGAAGTGGCGAAAATGGCCATTGTCGAGAGAATAAAAATTGCTTTTTTCATTTTTAAGATTTTAAAGTTTTACTGTTTTCAATTAAAAGTTGCGCGCTTTTCATTTCTATTTACAGCGGCAAACCCCGCTTGGATGAAGGCCTTTGTTTTTTATCATATCTTTAACATGGACAATGGCGATCTCCTTACCCGATACCGAACTCATCAATCGACTGCAACGTGGCGAAAAAGCCGCGCTCTATCCTTTGTATGATAAGTACGCTGGCGCTTTATTCGGTGTCTTGCTCCGCATTTGCAGAAACGAAGCATTGGCGGAAGATCTATTACAGGAAGCCTTTGTCAAGATTTGGCAGAAAATAGACACTTACGATCCCTCTAAAGGACGTTTCTATACTTGGGCGTACCGAATCGCGAAAAATACCGCCTTGAACGCGTTAAGAAAACGGGAAGTACTCATCCAAAATGATGATTTGGGTGTACATATGGATAAAAGCAACACCGAAACCGAACCTGATTATACCCAGCTCCAAGGGGCGTTGAAGCAACTTGACCCACATCACAAAGAAGCCTTGGAACTGGTCTATTTCAGAGGGTATACCCATAGGGAGGCCCATGAAGAAATGGGAGTTCCATTAGGGACGTTCAAGTCGTATGTCAAACAGGCCATAACCAAATTGCGTTTGAGTTATGTGAATGAGTTATCGGTGATTTGGGTCGTTATAGAATCGATTGCATGATGGATAAGGAAAAGTTGTTGGAAGAAGGATTGTTGGAAAAGTACCTGCTCGGGGAATTGGGCGACCAAGAAGCCGAAGCGGTGCAACAGCTCATTGATGGTGATGCCGAAATCAAAAGCATGTTCGAAGCTATGGAAGCCGATTTTGAAAGAATGGCTTTCGAAAACGCGGTTGAACCTCCTGAAAGAATTAAAAATGCCCTAAAGGAACGCTTGGATATCGGAGCGGCACCAAGGCGATTCGGACCGATGTTGGCTGCAGCCTCGATTGCCCTGGTTTTCGGGCTCGCCGCATTTTGGATGTTTTCCAAATGGCAAAACGCCGAAAGTGATCTCGATGCCCTACGCATGCAGACGACCGAATTACAACAACGTTTGGATCGGTTGGAATCGAATTACCTGCTTACGACGAACCGCTACGAATCGATCAACAATGCCCGAACCATCCCCTTGGTACTTTACGGAAACCGATTATCTCCTGAATCACATGCGGTGGCCTATGTGGATCATACTTCCAAAACGGTGTTATTGAATCCCTTGGGCCTTGCGAAATTACCCAGTGACAAAACCTATCAAATGTGGAGTGACGTCGATGGCGAAATGATCGATATGGGAATCATTGAAAAAGGGGATTCCTTGATTCCCTTAAAATATATCGAAAAGGCGGAATCGTTCAATATCACCATCGAGCCTGCTGGAGGAAACGACCACCCTACCGTTTCACAGCTTATTTCGTTTGTGACTTTATAAGCGATTGCGGGTCTAATGGGTAAACTAACTCATTTAGAACCTTATGAAAAGATTTATCGCAGAATTTATCGGCACCTCCTGGTTGGTGTTCGGTGGGTGCGGAAGTGCGGTCATCGCCGCCGCCTACCCGGATTTAGGAATTGGATTTGTCGGGGTGGCCCTCGCTTTCGGTCTTAGCGTACTCACCATGGCCTATGCCATCGGTCACATTTCAGGATGCCACCTCAACCCCGCGGTGACCATTGGGCTTGCCGTGGCGAAGCGTTTTGACCGCAAAGATGTTTTTCCATACATCATCGCGCAATTATTGGGCGCTATTTTCGGGGCGGCCATACTCTACCTCATCGCGACCGGGAAACCCGGTTTCGAAGTGGGCGGTTTTGCCGCTAACGGCTTTGGTGAACATTCGCCGGAAGGCTACGGCTTGCTTTCGGCCTTTACCACCGAAGCCGTATTGACCTTTTTCTTTTTATTCATCATCTTGGGATCGACCCATGCCAAAGCGCCCAAAGGAATGGGTGGATTGGCCATCGGTTTGGGGCTGACCTTGATCCATTTGATCAGTATTCCGGTGACCAATACCTCGGTGAATCCTGCACGGAGTACCAGTCAGGCGCTATTCGCTGATGGAAGTTGGGCCTTGCCCCAATTGTGGTTGTTTTGGATCGCCCCCATATTAGGGGCCATCTTCGCCGGTGTGGTGTATGCTTATTTGGTCTCGAAAGACTAAAAATGATGGTAAGGCCCTGGCGCTAGTCGGGGCTTTTAAACGGTTCGCCGAACAAATCGAAATCGGTGGCATCCGTAATTTTTATCGACACGAATTCGCCGATCTTCACATAATGCTTGCTCGCATCGATATGCACTTCATTATCAACATCGGGGGAGTCGAATTCCGTTCTACCAACGAAGAAATTCCCTTCCTTTCGGTCGATGATACAGCGAAAGACCGCTCCGATTTTTTCTTGGTTCAATTCCCACGAAATCTGCGATTGGATTTCCATGATCTCATTGGCACGTTCTTGCTTTACGGCCTCGGGCACATCATCCTCTAAATTATAGGCATGGGTATTTTCCTCATGGCTATAGGTAAAACAACCCAAGCGCTCAAAACGCATGGCCTTTACCCATTCTTTCAACACCTCGAAATCAGCCTCGGTTTCACCAGGATAACCCACGATCAGGGTGGTGCGGATGGCCATTTTGGGTACAGCCTTTCGAAATTCCTCCAAAAGCTTGGTGGTTTTTGCTTTTGTAGTACCCCGACGCATGCTTTTCAAGATCGGATCGGCGATATGCTGTAAGGGAATGTCAATATAATTACAGATTTTAGGTTCCCGCTCCATGACCTCAAGCACATCCATTGGAAAGCCTGTAGGAAAGGCGTAATGCAAACGTATCCATTCTATGCCGTCAACGGCAACGAGGTGCTCGAGCAACTCGGCCAAATTTCTTTTTTTGTAGAGGTCCAGACCATAATATGTCAGGTCTTGTGCGATCAATATCAATTCTTTGACCCCGTTCGCAGCCAGTTTACCGGCCTCTTCGACCAAGGCTTCAATAGGGGTACTGCGGTGTTTTCCGCGCATGATCGGAATGGCGCAGAACGAGCAGGGGCGATCACAACCTTCCGCGATTTTCAAATAGGCATAATTCTTAGGGGTGGTGGTCAATCGCTCGCCAAGTAACTCGTGTTTGTAGTCGGCACCGAGGGCCTTGAGTAAATTGGGGAGATCACTCGTTCCGAAATAGGCATCTACGTCCGGAATTTCTTTTTGAAGGTCGGGTTTGTACCGTTCGCTGAGACATCCGGTCACGAACACCTTGTCGACGGTTCCTGCTTCCTTCTTTTGAACATACTCCAAGATGGTATTCACACTCTCTTCCTTGGCATTTGCAATGAAACCGCAGGTATTGATAACGACCACATTGCCTTCCTCCTCATGGGCGACCTCCTTGTTGTTGGCCCGAAGTTGGCCCATGAGCACTTCCGAGTCGTATACGTTCTTGCTACAACCCAGGGTGACCACGTTGATTTTGTTCTTCTTTAGTGATTTGGTTCTCATACCGTTTTCTTGCTTGATGCCGAAACGGGGCAAAAATACGATACTTGGGGTGCACTTGGTCGAAATTCTTGCATAAATACCCATCCCATCCCGTTAAACCAATACGGGGAATCGGGGTCCTAATACGAAACGAAACCATGAAAACCAACTACCTATTAGCCAGTTTACTCAGTCTGTTCTTGTTGGGATGTACGTCCGATTCCATCGAGACTATCGAAGGCAGTGGTGATGACAACACCGATTTACCGGCAACTCCCGTACGCTATTTCCCGCCCTTGGAATCGGCCGATTGGGAAACCGTTGACCCGGCTTCCTTGGATTGGAACGCCTCCGCGGAGGGCGCCCTACGCGATTTTCTGGAAAGCAACGGCACCAAGGCTTTCATGATTTTGAAAGACGGTCGCATCGCCGTGGAATGGTATTTTGATGAGCATACGGTTAACACGAGCTGGTATTGGGCTTCGGCCGGAAAAACATTGACCGCTTTCGCAGTCGGTATCGCCGAGGCGGAGGGACTTTTGGATGTCAACGATACCAGCGCCGACTATCTTGGTCAAGGTTGGACAGGCCTCACTATGGAAAAAGAAAACCTGATCAAAATTAAACACCAATTGACCATGACTTCGGGCTTGAACGATCTTGAATTCGATTGCATCACGCCGGATTGTCTCGAATATTTGGCCGATGCCGGTACACGCTGGGCCTATCATAACGGTCCCTACACCCTACTGCAAGACGTAGTCGCCAATGCGAGTGCCATGGATTGGACCGATTACTTCAATCAAAAACTTCGTGATCGCATCGGAATGGATGGGTTTTGGTTCTCGACCAGTGGCACGAACAACGTTTACTTCAGTACGGCACGTAGTATGGCACGCTTCGGGCTTCTAAACCTCAACGGAGGGCAATGGGAAGCAACTGACATTTTAAGCAACGAGGCCTATGAATCGGCCATGCGCGTTACCTCACAAGAACTCAATGCGGCCTACGGTTACCTTTGGTGGCTCAATGGAAAGGATTCATACAGAGCTCCCGGCTTACAGGCCGTTTTCGATGGGGAACTGATTCCGAATGCCCCGGCCGACACCTACGCCGGGCTAGGAAAGAACGATCAGAAATTATACATTGTTCCGAGTCGGGGTTTGGTCATTCTCCGGCAGGGCGATGATAGCGGCGACGATTTATTGGGTCCTTCAAGTTTTGATAATGCCCTTTGGGAACGACTGTCCGCATATCTCGATTAATCTTCGTAGCCGGCAGGCATCCGTCGCGCTGCCAGTAGTTGTTCGATAGCGGCTCCCAATTCATATAGTTTGCCTTCTTGATATTGCTTTGCGATCAAGGTCAAATTCACGGGCTCGCCGGTCTTCCGATATCCCATGGGCAGACCCAAGGCCGGATATTCGGCTACCGCCGCAGCACCTGCATCGAAATTATTGATGGAGAGGATCGCATCCAGTCGGTGGGCGGTCATGGGCGAATTCCAATAGGTACGCCCCGAATTTTTGAGTCGTCTTTTTAAGGATTGCAACGAATCCGTTGGAAGCGAATCGCTTAGGATACCTTCTAAACGAACCTGGCCATACGGAATGCGAACCAACGAATCTTTCAGGTTGAAAGCTACGACATCAGCCACGGTAGAAAAGGGCACCGCTGCGGTATCTTTGACGTTTGCTTTAAAATATCGGGGCAAATCGAATTTCATATCACCGTTCAAAAGGGATAAGAAGCCATCAAAAGCAACCTCAGGGGCTTCGAATGCCACGATCACGGCCCCGGCTTGCTCCAGCTTGCCAATCGTTCTCCGGTAAAGGGTGTCTTTTTCGAGATAGGACTTGAATACACCCAATCGTTTGCCATTAACGCTGGGCTCTGAACTTTGGTACCAAGAGGCTTCCCAATCGGCCTGTACGGACTTATCATCGGTTTCATCGAAACCGCGCATGGCATCAAGCACGATACCATTATCAATGACACTTTTGGTCATCGGTCCCGGAGTATCCAAAGTACTCGATATCGGTACGATACCACTGCGGCTCAACAATCCGATGGTCGGTTTCATACCCACTACTGAATTTTGCCCTGAAGGGGAGAGAATGGACCCTGAAGTTTCGGTGCCGACTGCCGCTACGGCATAGTTTGCTGCCATTGCGGTTCCGCTACCGGCACTTGAGCCCCCGGTATCGAAAATCCGCCGACCATAGGGGTTCAAGGTCTGCCCACCGTAAGCACTCTGCCCATTGGGACAATTACAGAGGTAATTCGCCCATTCACTAAGATTCACCTTGCCTAAAATCAAGGCCCCGTTCGCCTTTAACCGTTCTACGATAAAAGCATCTTCCGTTTCATTACCCATCAAGGCAATGGCCCCTGCGGTGGTTTTCATTCGGGCGGCACCGATGTTATCTTTTAATAAAATCGGCATGCCATAAATGGGGTGATGCCCATCGGCATTGGTGTCCAAAGACCTGGCTTGTTCCAGAACATCCGGATTCAGGGCCAAAATCGTATTCAAGGTCGTGGCATGGGGCAACTCATAGGTATAGATCCGCTTCAAAAAGAACAAGATCAGTTCTTCATAGGAGAACACCCCTTGTTTGATGTGTTTTTGTAAGGTCGGGATGTCTTGTTCCATGACCAGGGGCCTGAGCGTCTCATAACGTTCCAATGAAAAACCGGCCACGGCATCGGCCAGTGGTTGAAAGACCAAGTTCTTGTCCAACACCTTACTCTGTAGCAGCTTAAAACGCATTTTCGGGTTTTCGTGTGTGGCACTGGCAGCGATTTCATCCGAATCGTCATAGGGGGTCCAAAGTGGTTTTTCAGCTTCTGTTTCAACTCCTTTTTCATCAGTTTGGATTTCGCCGACAACCTCCTGCAGCTGCTGCTTATCGGTTACTTCCTGTGGTTTCGGTTCAAGCTTGCAAGAAAGGGCGTACACCAACAAGAATAACGTCGATAGTTTGGTGAATGGGAATCTTTTATTTCTCATCATAGTGTATTTGCGTTGGTGCTGTCCGGAGGGACCATACTTTCGGAACAGCCGGGTTCTCGATAACCTTTGATTGACATATGCAAAATATCGGTTCTCGCTTCACATCGACCTTGGTCGATTACGTAAGGTAGTCGTTTTCTTTTAGTTACGGAAAAAGGAGTGACAGGCCTAGTCTTCAAGCAAGTTGGTCCAAGCGCGGATGTTCTTTTCGTTCATCCGAACGAATTCATCCTTACCCAATTCGGCAGCGATGGTTTTTGATTTTTGGGCGGATGCAATGGCCCCTTTGAAGTCTTTTAGATCCGCTTGCAATAGGCTCTTGACCCTGTGGAAATAGTAGGTGTCGCCTCCCAATTCCAGGGCTTTATCGACATAACCAAGTGCCCTTTTGGTAGCAACGCCCTGTTCCTGCAAATACCGTGCGGCTTCGTAATAGGTCTGTGCCGAAGGCAGCGATTCCAATTTATCAGCGATCTCAGCTTCCATCATCGCTTGGGTATCGACTTCGATAGGGATTTCGATTCGGGTCGAGGCCCAAGTCAGTTGCAACAACGCGGCATCGTGGGTAATGCTATCGAAAGAAATCAAAAAATTCTCTTGGTGATAGGATAGGCGTTGCGGTCGAAGTCGGATACGAAATAAATCTTCAGCGGGGTCATAGGCCGTTCGACCATCGCCCCAGTGCCCTATATTGGTATGGAACGCAATTTCCCAATATTCCGCTTCAGGAAACGCATACAGGGCATAGGTGCCTTTAGGCAGCGTATTGCCGCTGATTTTCATATCCGCATCCACATGGATCTTGGTGCTTTCGTTGGCCCCGACGCGCCAAATTCGACCAAAGGGCACCAAACCTTTTTGGCCATCGTCTTGCGGTCCGAATACATGCCTTCCCTTAACTGCCGGTCGTGAATATTCGATACGGATATTGGAAAGGCCCAATTGTTGTTCGACTATGGCAAAAGGACTTGCTTTGGGATGTGTTATCTGTGCTGTCGCAAAAAGCGAACAACAGAAGTACAGCCCTAGGAATACGCGTTTCATTGGAATTTGAAAAAGGAATCGACGAATTCGTATTTGTTGAAGACCTGTAGGTCTTCAATCCCTTCCCCAACACCAATGTACTTCACCGGAATCTGGAATTGATCGGATATTCCGATCACCACACCGCCTTTCGCGGTTCCATCCAACTTGGTGACCGCGAGACTGCGGACTTCGGTGGCCTTGGTAAACTGCTTGGCCTGTTCAAACGCATTTTGGCCCGTTGACCCATCTAGCACCAACAACACATCATGTGGGGCATCGGGAACCACCTTTTGCATGACCCGTTTTACTTTTGAAAGTTCGTTCATCAAATTGACCTTATTGTGCAATCGCCCTGCCGTATCGATTAGGACCACATCGGCTTTTTCAGCTACTGCCGAATTCAAGGTATCGAAGGCCACTGAGGCCGGATCACTCCCCATTTTTTGTTTGATGATGGGCACGTCGACCCGTTTCGCCCAAACTTCCAACTGGTCGATGGCGGCGGCCCTAAAGGTATCGGCCGCACCCAAAACGACCTTAAGGCCCTTGTTTTTGAACTGGTGGGCCAGCTTGCCGATGGTCGTGGTCTTCCCGACCCCATTGACCCCAACGACCATAATGACATGGGGGCCGTCGGATTTAGGGATTTCAATGGTCTCCGCCTCACCCGATCGGGTCTCGGCCAACAGCGCCGCAATCTCTTCGCGCAAAATGACGTTCAATTCGTCAGTACCCAAATATTTATCACGTGCCACGCGGGCTTCGATCCTTTCAATGATCTTCAAGGTGGTGTCGACACCCACATCGGAGGTGACCAAAACCTCTTCAAGGTTATCAAGTACCTCGTCATCGACCTTTGATTTTCCGGCAACCGCTTTTGAAAGCTTTCCGAAAAAACTGGAATTCGATTTTTCAAGACCCTTGTCCAAAGTCTCTTTTTTCTCCTTGGAGAATATATTCTTAAACAAAGCCATAGGTTGTAGCTATAAAATCAAAGATAGGAAAGTAGGTGGAGTTTTGTTAAAATAAAAAAGCCGCCCCTATCGGGACGGCTCTTCATTCTTTATCGTCGCGAAATTACTTTTTCGACAACCAATCGTTAACCAATTCAGGGGCCATAACCGACTCAACGAAGGTATACGCACCTGTTTTCGGCGACTTGACCATTTTGATGGCCTTTGTCAATCTTTTGGAACTACTTTGTAGTGTTGCTACCGTCTTCTTTGCCATGGTCTAAACTTATTTGATTTCTTTATGAATGGTCATACGCTTCAAGATCGGATTGAATTTCTTCATCTGTAATCGATCCGGCGTGTTCTTCTTGTTCTTGGTAGTGATGTATCGTGATGTACCTGGTTGCCCGGATTCTTTGTGCTCCGTGCATTCCAAAATTACCTGAATTCTATTCCCCTTCTTGGCCATTACTCAACTTTTTACTTTACGAAACCTTTCGCTCTTGCTTCTTTCAATGCAGCAGAGATTCCTAATTTATTGATGATCTTGATTCCTTTTGAAGAGACGTTCAAGGTCACCCATCGGTCTTCTTCCGGAATGTAAAACTTCTTTTTGGAAATGTTGATATCGAATCTTCTCTTCGTCTTGTTGATCGAGAAGGAAACATTATTCCCAAACATCACTTTCTTACCTGTAACTTCACAAATCTTGGACATCTTCTCTGTGCTTGAATTTTCGCGAGTGCAAATTTATATCTTTTCTTATTGACCCACAAAATTATAGATCAGAATTTTAAAATTTCTTTCTGCAGCAATTCGAAGGCTTTGTTGACCGACTTCTGCACGATACGTTCGCGATGGTTACCCATGGTAAACCCTTGGGCGAAAACCCCTTGTGGTGAGGCTATTCCGATAAATACCGTACCTACAGGTGCATCCGAATCCCCCTTTGTCGGACCGGCATTTCCGGTGGTGGCTATGGCGTAATCGGTCTTGAACAATCGGCTTGCATTTTGGGCCATGGCCATGGCGACTTCCTCGCTAACCACCGAATGTTCTGCAACTAGCCGTTCATCGATTCCCAATTGATCGATTTTCGCTTCAGTGGCATAGGCCACCACACTACCTTTGAAATAGTTCGATGCCCCAGGTACCATGGTAATCTGATTGGCGATTTTTCCACCGGTAAAACTTTCGGCCGTCGATAGGCTCAATCCCTTTTCGGTAAGTAGTTTACCGATACCGAATTCAATACTTTCGTTCTCGGCCACCCCATAGATGATTTCCCCGATCAGGGGGTACATGGCGGCTACGGCCTTCTCGACTTCGTTTTCGAGCAGCTCCCGATCTGGTCCTTTGGCCGTTAACCGCAACCGGACCCTTCCCAAATTGGGCAAATAAGCCAATTTGATGAATTCGGGCAGCTGTTCCTCCCAGGTTTCCAAGCGGTTGGCGATCGCACTTTCACCCAAACCATAAGTCATGATGGTCTTGTGAAGGATATGGGGTCTTTCAAAACGCTCGGTAATGCGGTGCAAGACCTCGTTTTTAAGCAATGCTTTCATCTCAAAAGGGACACCGGGCATGAAGACAAAGACCGACTCGTCCTTTTCGATCCACATTCCAGGAGCGGTACCGTATTGATTGTGCAGTATGGTAGCTTTCGATGGAACGAGGGCCTGATTGCGGTTTAAATCGGAAATGGGTGTACTGATATAGGTGGCAAACAGCATTTCAATATGCTTTAAGACCTCTTCGTTGTGTACCAGTGAATCTTCAAAATACCCGCAGAGGGTCTGTTTCGTAATATCGTCTTTGGTAGGACCCAATCCGCCCGTTACCAACACCAATTTTGAACGTTTATTGGCTTCGGCCAAGGCCATTAAGATATGTTCACGTTCATCTTGCACCGAGGTAATCTGGTAAATCGAAACGCCGATATGGTTAAGGGATTTGGCAATAAATGCCGAATTGGTGTCGACGATCTGCCCAATCAATATCTCATCGCCGATCGTAATGATTTCTGCCTGCATACGTGTAGTTCAACCTAGGGTTTTCCCCTGATGAAGATGGCAAAAATACGTAATGTAATGGATAAAACGCGGCGAGTTTAGACGTCGAAGTCCTTTTGGAGCTCACCGATAACCTGTTCCACGTCGCGTTTGAGCAATGGGAAAATCTGTACGATGGCATCGTAGCTTCCCGAAGTCTTCCCCAAGGTTTCGATTTCAAGGGCTATGGCGCGGGTTTGTTCCATCCCCAACAAATCGACATTGGGTTTGATCTTGTGCGCGAGCTTGTAAATCTGTTCGTAGTTCTTGGTTTGAATGGCTTGTTCCAAATCATTGAGGTCGGTAGGTACCTCTTCTAAAAAAACGGATACCACGGAAAGGATGAAATCTTCATCCCCTTCTGCCATTTCGTTGATTTTATCTAAACTGTAAATCATTATTTGATGCGGACTGCGAACAGTTCCTTGTCTTCTATTCTTCCTTGAAGGTAATCATTTGGGGACACTTTTCCAACCCCGGCAGGCGTTCCGGTAAACAGAATGTCCCCCTTTTTTAGCATAAAATAGGTCGAAACATGGGCGATAAGCTCATCTATTTTCCACAACATCAGGCTGGTATGGCCATTTTGGACGATTTCCCCATTTTTTAACAAGGAAAACCCCAGTTCTTGAGTATTTTCGTACATATTTTTGTCTAACCACTTACCGACTACCGCAGAACCATCAAATCCTTTTGCCTTTTCCCAAGGCAAACCCTTCGCTTTTAGACGCGATTGTAGGTCCCTGGCGGTAAAGTCGATACCCAGTCCGATCTCACTGTAATACTTATGGGCGAACTTGGGGGCGATGTGCTTGCCAACCTTGTCGATTTTGATCAATAGTTCGACTTCATAATGGATGTTATCGGAAAACTCCGGAATGTAGAAGTCCTGTTCTTTGGGCAGAATAGCCGAATCGGGTTTGATGAATACCACCGGTTCTTCAGGGCGTTCGTTGGCCAATTCGTCGATATGGGCCGCATAATTGCGTCCGATACAGATCAATTTCATCGCTGGATTTTAAGACAGTTTGTTGTTGAGTTTGCCCAATTTCAATTGGGTCAGTACCTTTTTGGTATATAGCGGAAAATCGGCGTTTAGGATCCATCCGAAATAACCAGGTTCCTTTTCGAGCACTTCATCGACTTTTCTCCCCTTGTGTTTGCCGAAAGTGAATATGGGTTCGTTTTGCTTATCGAGACCTATGAATCCTGCGAAATCAAGCGATTGGCGTCTGGTGGTGAAAGCCGAAAGTTTCTTCACGTCGTTTTCCAGTTCCGGATAACGGTCTAATTGCGCTAACAATACTTCATAGGTTGCCATGGTATCGGCACTTGCACTGTGGGCGTCCTCCAGATCCTTATCACAGTAGAACTTATAAGCGGCCCCTAAGGTCCTTTTTTCCATTTTGTGGAAAATAGTCTGTACATCGACCGAAACCATGGCCTTCATATCGAAATCCACTTCGGCACGCAACATTTCCTCCGCCAACAATGGAATATCGAAGCGATCCGAATTGAAACCGGCCAAATCGCTATCGCGTATCATCGCATAGATTTCTTTGGACAGTTGTTTGAAGGTCGGCGCATCAGCGACCCGTTCATTTGAAATTCCATGTATCCCAACGACTTCGGCGGGAATCTCCATTTCAGGATTCACCAGCCAGGTCTTGCTCTCCCTATTGCCGTTGGGCAGGACCTTTAATATGGAAATCTCAACAATTCGGTCTTTGGCCACATTCGTACCGGTGGTTTCCAAATCAAAAAAGCAGAGTGGTTTTTTCAGTTCTAATTGCATGATGTTATTTGGTTTGTGAAAATAACCATGGAAGCAGGTCTTTTTCGGCAAAGGCGTTGTCCCAACTATTGTGTCCGATATCGGGATAAAGCGAGTACTTGACCGCGGCCCCGACACCTTTCAATGCCGTGACCATTCGGGAAGAGTATCCAGGGTCGACCACTTTGTCGGCCCCGCCATGAAATACCCACCAAGCGGGTCGTTTCAGTTTTTTGGCGATTTTGGGGTTGGCGCCCCCACAAATCGGAAAAGCGGCCGCGAACATTTTCGGATTGCGCCGTACGATCTCAAAAGTACCCATACCCCCCATGGAAAGCCCACCGACGTACATGCGCCTGCGATCGATTTTGTATTGCTTGCGTAGGGCTTTGATCAAACCTTCCAACAACACCATATCCGTAGTGGGTGGGGCATTCTCGAAAAAAAGCAACTCCCGCTCATTACCTTCACCCCGAACATCGATTCGGGCCCAACTGCTTCCGGAGGCACATTGCGGAAAAACCACGATGGACGGAAAACCTTGACGGATACTTCCCTTTAAAAACAGTTCGGAGCCATGTACCAATTGCGAGGTATTATCATCACCCCGCTCTCCAGAACCATGGAGTACCAAAATCAAAGGGTACTTTTGGTCGCTATCGAAATTTTCGGGCAGTAATATCCTGTAGGGCAAGCGCGATCCTTCCGATTCGAAGGACCCGACTTCATAAGCCTCGGGGTCCTGCGCCATGGCAAGCCCAAAGCTGATGGCCCACAATAAAAACACCTTGACGGGCAGCTGTGGTTTCATAAGCCCGAAAGTACTAAATACTACATCAAAAAGTAGGGATTCGGTCAGATTTCCCGGTTGCTGTCCCAAGCTTCGAGATAATCGGCAACGGCCTTGACGAACATTCCGCCCAAAGCGCCGTTGACTACGCGATGATCATAGCTATGTGACAAGAACATCTTACTCCTGACCGCGATGAAATCACCTTCATCGGTTTCAATAACGGAAGGGATCTTTCGTATGGCACCCAAGGCCAAGATCCCTACTTGTGGCTGATTGATTATCGGGGTTCCGAAAATACTTCCGAAGCTACCAACATTGGTCACGGTATACGTGCCTCCTTTTACTTCATCAGGCTTCAGTGCATTGTTACGTGCCCGGCCTGCCAAATCGTTGACGGTCTTCGCCATGCCCACCAAATTCAATTGATCGGCATTTTTGATAACGGGAACGATGAGATTGCCGTCGGGTAAGGCAGCCGCCATACCAAGGTTGATGTTCTTTTTCTTAATGACGTTATCTCCATCCAAAGAGATGTTCATCATCGGAAATTTCTTTAACGCCACGGCAACCGCTTCCATGAATATCGGGGTGAAGGTCAATTTTTCACCTTCGCGTGCCTCAAAGGCTTTTTTCACCTTATTACGCCAGATGACCACGTTGGTCACGTCCACTTCCACAAAACTTTGCACATGCGCCGAAGTGGCGATGCTCTCGGTCATGTGATGGGCGATGAGTTTGCCCATTCTGGTCAACGGAATGACCTCATCGTCGGCGCTGACCGAAATCGGGGTCACCGGTTTCGCTTTCACCGGGGCTGCCTGTTCGCTTTGAACCGGCTTTGCGGGTGCAGCAGCTTCCGCCTTGGGTTCTGGGGCCACTGTAGTACCATTGGTGGAACGTTTGGCCACAAAGGATAAGATATCGTTTTTGGTCACCCGTCCTTCCTTACCTGTTCCTGGAAGGGTGTCCAACTCCGCTTGGGTCACCCCTTCTTGTTTGGCGATATTCTTCACCAAGGGGGAATAAAAGCGTTCAGAGGTGGAACTCACAGGTCCGCTGGGAATGGATGCCGTTTTGACCGATTCCATCTCTTGTTCCAATACGGCGGCTGAAGCCGGTACTTCGACTTGGTTTTCGGTCTCGACTACAACATCCGGAGCGGTATTGACCACTTCGGCACCACCTTCGATCTCGATGACCGCAACGACCTCACCTACTTTGATGATGTCGTCGATTTCAAAACGTTTCTCGACCAACACCCCTTCAACCTCACTAGGTACTTCGGAATCGACCTTATCGGTGGCGATTTCAAAAATGGCTTCATCCATTTCGATCGTCTCTCCTACATCTTTCAACCAAGAGGTCAAAGTCGCCTCGGCGACACTTTCCCCCATTTGCGGTAATTTCAATTCAAATTTTGACATATTCTTAATCAACGTGCCTTATACTGGAATTATTTTGCAAAAATAACAAAAAAAGACCTGTTTTATTGATTTAATTTCACTTAATTATCCATCCGCTTTGATCGAATTTTCAAACGGAACCCGGTGCAATATGCTCCGTCCCAAGGTCACCTCGTCTGCATATTCGAGTTCATCGCCAACGGAAATTCCCCTCGCAATGGTTGACGTGGCCACATCGGTGCCCGCGAGCTGTCGAAAAATGTAAAAATTAGTGGTGTCGCCCTCCATCGTCGGGCTCAGGGCGAAAATCAATTCCCGAACACCACCCTTTTTCACACGTGCGATCAAGGGGGCGATATTCAAGTCTTGTGGGCCCACCCCTTCCATAGGCGATATCTTTCCGCCCAAAACGTGGTATAGGCCCTGGTATTGGGAGGTATTCTCAATAGCCATGACGTCCCTAACATCTTCAACGACGCAAATCAGGCCTTTATCCCGTTTGGGACTGCTGCAGATCTCACAGATTTCAGTATCCGAAATGTTATGGCAATCGCTACAAAACTTGACTTCATCGCGCAGTTTGGAAAGGGCCTCTGTCAAATCGCGCACCTGTTCGCTGGGTCGTCTCAACAAATGCAACACCAAACGCAGGGCGGTACGCTTCCCGATACCCGGTAACTGCGCCATTTCATCAACGGCATTCTCCAATAGTTTTGACGAAAAGTCCATACCAATCCTTCTTCGGCAAAATTACGATTTTACATTTATCCAAAGAGATATTCGTACTTTGCGAACGAATCCATCGCCCATGACCGCAAGTCAGATACTCGTACTTATCGCCCTGTATTTTTTGGTGTTGCTCCTGATCTCGTATCTCACGGGGAAAAACGATTCGAACGCCGATTTTTTTAAAGCCGGCAAAAGATCGCCTTGGTACGTGGTCGCTTTCGGAATGGTAGGTGCCTCGCTTTCGGGGGTGACCTTTATATCGGTACCGGGCTGGGTCGAGGCATCGCAATTCAGTTACTTGCAAGTCGTTTTGGGCTATTTGGTCGGGTATTTGGTGGTGGCATTTTTGCTCTTACCTATTTATTATCGGTTGAATTTGACTTCGATTTATGAATACCTGCTCACCCGTTTTGGGTACATGAGCCATAAGACAGGGGCTTTTTTCTTTTTCGTATCACGGGTTTTGGGAGCGGCCTTTCGACTGTATTTGGTCGCCATCGTATTGCAGCAATTTGTTTTCGATGATTTCGGCATCCCCTTTGAAATCACAGTGATCATCTCCATTGTATTGATTTGGATCTACACCAATAGAGGGGGCATCAAAACCATTGTTTGGACCGACACCCTGCAGACCACGTTCATGATCTTGGCGGTGGTGTTGTCGATCATTTTGATCAATCGCGAGCTCGATTGGAGTTTCGGGGAGTTTCTCGGATCTGACGATTTAAAGGACTACGGTAAATTCTTGTTCACCGAGGATATCTTGGCGCGTAACCACTTTTTAAAGTCCTTTTTAGGGGGTATGTTCGTGACCATCTGTATGACCGGTCTTGATCAAGACATGATGCAGAAGAACCTGACCTGTAAAAATTTGCGTGATGCCCAAAAGAATATGGTATCCTTCAGCGTCGTGTTGGTAGGGGTCACCTTTCTCTTTATGCTTTTGGGCGCCTTGTTGTTCATTTACGCCGAAAGGAACGCCATTGCCATCCCCCTAATGGACGGCACGCCCAAAACCGACCTTTTGTTTCCTGAAATCGCTTTGAACAGCGGATTGGGACTGACCCTTTCGATTACCTTTATGTTAGGTCTGATCGCCGCGGCCTACAGCAGCGCCGACAGTGCCCTGACCTCCTTGACCACATCGTTCTGTGTGGATTTTTTGCAGCTTGAAAAAAAGGCCCCGTCCCTCCAAAAGAAAATACGGAAGCAGACCCATGTGTGGATGAGTATCGTCTTGATCATTGTCATCATCGCCTTCAAATACATCTTGAGCAGCAATGTCATCGACAGTCTGCTAACCGTTGCAGGTTATACCTACGGGCCTTTATTGGGACTGTTCGCTTTCGGTATTTTCACCGACCATAAGATCAAAGACCGCTATGTCTGGATCGTCGCTTTGGTAGCTGTCGCGCTCATCAGCATCATCGGCTCTCTGGAACCTGAAATTCTTGGCGGTTATGTATTAGGATACGAATTGCTGCCTTTAAATGGTCTCTTGACCTTTTTCGGGCTGTGGTGTATACGCGAAAGGAACTAATATTGACCGGTACCCAAAAGCACCAAGGTACAGGCGATTTCGTAATCGATATCATTTTTTTCCAGTAGTCGATAAAACTCAGGGTTCTCCGTTCCTGGATTGAAAATGATCCGTCTCGGTGCAAGGGCGATCAGGGCATCGTAGTATTGCTTTTGCAACTCACCCCTTAAATATAACGTTACAGTGTCTATATTTGGTAGTTCGCCTAAATTATTCGTTATTTGTATGTCACCGATTTTTCCGGCTCGGATACCGAAGGCGACCGTATCCACTTTGTTCTCAAGTAGCCTTCGAACGGCCAAGTTGCTGTAGCGGTTCGGATTCGGTGATGCTCCAAATACCAGGGTAGTCGACATATGTTAATTTATATGTTAAACTACATAAAAGTCGTAACGATTTGCAAAAAATAACGTCTTTACATCGGAACAAGTACAATCATTGGTAAGACTGTATTTTTTTTATAGTTAATGGTTAGTGTTTAGTATGGCTTATCAATGGAAAACCCCGACGATCCCGTCGGGGTTTATTTTTTTGTAAGTACCTGATCGGCAATGGGCCGACCCTTTATCGGCTGTAATTTTATGTTAAAGCTTACAAAAAGTGTAACAAGCTGCCGAAGCTGTCGTCTACTTGATATCATCGATCAACAACGACAAGCCATGTAAAGAAACATCCTTGCCTATTGGATATTGCCGTTTTCAAGGCCGCAACCAAAGCGGAGCCCAAAGTAACGGCACACAAGACCATTCAGGGCAAGCATCACCTATAAACATATTGGCATTCCTTATTTCGGAATATTGGTTGGTTAGTTCTAATAAGGTCTGTCAATAAAAAACCCTGGTCCGTTCGGGCCAGGGTTTATCTTTTCCAATTTGGGCACTTACCAACGCATGATCACGCTGCCCCAAGTAAAACCACTGCCGAAAGCAGCCAAAACAACGACATCGCCTTCATTGACCTTACCGGCTTCCCAGGCTTCTGTCAACGCAATCGGAATCGATGCTGCCGTGGTATTGCCGTATTTCATGATGTTATTGAACACTTGATCGTTCGATAAACCGAATTTTTTCTGAACGAACTGTGAGATCCGCAAATTGGCCTGATGGGGCACCAACAGACTGATGTCGTCAGGGCCGAGACCATTGGTCTGAAGCCCTTCCATAATCACTTCGCTAAAACGAACCACGGCGTTCTTAAAGACAAACTGCCCATTCATGTATGGAAAATACGATTCGTCATCGGGATCATTCTCGTCGATAATATCGGTGACCCATCGCTTACCCATACCAGGGGCGATCAAGGAAAGCTCTTCGGCATGTTGCCCTTCGGAGTGTAAATGCGATGACAAAATGCCTTTGGCCGGGTCTTCTTCCCTACTGACGACCGCCGCTCCGGCTCCATCCCCGAAGATGACCGAAACCCCACGACCACGGGTCGACATATCGAGACCACGTGAATGCACTTCAGAACCAATGACCAAAACGTTTTTATACATGCCGCTTTTGACATATTGATCCGCTACGGACAGCCCGTAAACGAAACCGGAACATTGGTTTCTGACATCAAGGGCCCCCACCGTCTTGATTCCGAGGTCGCGCTGTACCAAAACCCCGGGTCCTGGAAAATAATAGTCTGGGCTCAAGGTGGCGAATACAATGAAATCGATATCATCCTTATTGATGCCGGCCCTTTCTATGGCCACTTTGGCGGCCTCTACCCCCATTGAGGTGGTCGTAACGTCCGAATCTTTGATCACATGACGGCGCTCCTTGATACCTGTCCGCTCCTGAATCCATTCATCACTGGTATCCATGATTTTTGAAAGGTCATCATTGGTGACCACATTGTCAGGCACGTAATATCCGAGGCCCGCAATTCTAGAATTGTACATAGACTAACACATTACACTTTCTTTGGCGAAAGTCGTTATTCATTGGTAAAGTAAAAATTAAATCGCAAGAAATCCAGAATTCCACAAAAAATACGGGCTTGCGATTTAAGGATTTTTACCCTCTCGACCGATTTCCGAAGCTGTCCTGACAAGATTCCAAGGTCATTTGGATTCCCATACCCCCAAAATTACAACTTCAAAGGATTTTTTTTGTTCAAAATCAAAACGGAGATCGTAAACTATGTTTAGGAAAAATCAATAATGCTACAACATTTATTTTGAATTGAACATAAAAACGAAAACGCGCTTTCTAGCAAAAGCGCGTTTTCAACAACCTAACCAATAAATAAACAAACTTGTTGTAGACTAAACTCTTTCATAGCAATTAGTTTACCACAACGAGTCAAAAATAAATAATGTTTAAGTTATCATGAAATAAATTAAACATAAAATTTGTTAATTTTTTAAAATGATACCATTTGCGGGCTTGTGTCAGTTTGTCACCCTAACACGACTTGGTATCCTTTTTGACCTGGGTAGGCCAAATACTAATTGAAATATACTGACAATGGCAACTGGTAAGATCAATGTTTCCGTCGAGAACATTTTCCCCTTAATCAAAAAATTCCTGTACAGCGATCACGAGATCTTTCTTCGTGAATTGATATCCAACGCTACCGATGCAACACTTAAGCTAAAGCACCTTACGGCAATCGGTGAGGCCAAGGTAGATTACGGTCAACCCCTTATCGAAATCAAAGTCGACAAAGAAGCTAAGACCCTACGCATCATCGATCAGGGTATCGGGATGACCGAATCAGAGGTCAAGAAATACATCAATGAAGTCGCTTTTTCAGGTGCCGAGGAATTTTTGGATAAATACAAAGACGCCGGGAAAGATGCCGGTATCATCGGGCATTTCGGACTTGGCTTTTATTCGGCCTTTATGGTCGCCGACAAAGTGGAGATCTTTACAAAAAGTTTCAAGGAAGCGCCTGCCGTTCATTGGGTTTGCGATGGATCACCGAGCTTTGAACTGAGTGAGACCGAACGCGTCGAACGAGGTACGGAGATCGTATTGCACATCGCAGAGGATTCGGTCGAATTCCTTGAAGATTCCAAAATCCGCGAACTCTTGGGCAAATACAACAAATTCATGCCCATTCCGATCAAGTTCGGAACGCGCACCGAAACCCTGCCCAAACGGGAAGAGGCAAAGGATGAAGACCCAGCCCCGACCCAAGAGGTAGACGATATCATCAACAATCCGAATCCGGCGTGGACCAAAAAACCCGCTGACCTTAAGGAAGAGGATTACAAAGGGTTCTACCGCGAATTGTATCCGATGCAGTTCGAAGAGCCCTTGTTCAATATACATTTGAATGTCGATTACCCATTTAATTTGACGGGGATCCTCTATTTTCCGAAGTTGACCAATGATCTCAACATCCAGAAAGATCGCATCCAACTATACCAAAATCAGGTTTTCGTCACCGATAACGTCGAAGGGATCGTACCCGAATTCCTGACCATGTTACGTGGGGTCATCGATTCACCGGACATCCCATTGAATGTATCCCGTTCGTACTTACAGGCCGATGGCGCGGTGAAGAAGATATCGACCTACATCACCAAAAAAGTAGCCGATAAATTGAACTCTTTGTTCAAAAACGACCGCTCCGATTTCGAACAGAAATGGAACGATATCAAAGTGGTCATCGAGTACGGTATGTTGTCTGAGGAAAAGTTCTTCGAAAAAGCCGATAAATTTGCCTTGTACCCCAGTGTGGACGGAACTTTTTTCACCTTCGAGGAACTGATCGAAAAAATCAAGGACACCCAAACCGACAAAGACGATAAAAAAGTCGTGCTCTATGCTTCTGACCGAGATGCCCAGCACAGCTATATCGAAGCTGCCAAGGCCAAAGGGTACGAAGTATTATTGTTGGATTCCCCTATCGTACCACATCTGATCCAAAAATTGGAAGGTGCCAAGGAGAACGTTTCCTTTGCGCGGGTCGATGCCGATCATATCGACAATCTGATCAAGAAAGAGGAAACGGCCATTTCAAAACTTTCCGATGAGGAAAAAGAAACCCTAAAAGGGCAGATCGAAGGGGTCATCGGGGAACAAAGTAGTTTTACCGTGCAATTGGAAGCCATGGATAGTACGGCACAACCCTTTGTCATCACCGAACCGGAATTCATGAGAAGGATGAAGGATATGCAACAAACCGGAGGCGGAGGCATGTTCGGCATGGGGAATATGCCCGATATGTTCAACTTGGTGGTCAATACCAACCATGAATTGGTCGGTGAAATCCTGAACACCAAAACCGCGAAAAAGCGGGAGCGCTTGATCAATCAGTCTTTAGATCTTGCCCGACTTTCAAAAGGCTTGTTGAAAGGTGAAGAACTCACCCAATTCATCAATCGCAGTTACGAGATGATCAAATAAAGACCTCCTTTTTGGAGGTATTCCGAATATGAAACGAAACCGTTCTTGCCCATGGACGGTTTTTTTTTGTTTTGTGCTATCTTAAAGCCCAAATGGATCCGCTATGAGTAACGATTACAAAAGTCCGGCGTTCAAAAAACTACTCGATTCCCTGCAACAGCAAAGCTGGGAATTGGAACTCATCATCTCGGGTTTCGCCATTTTCGGGCTTTTCACCGCCTACGAACCGCTGCGCATTGGTGCCGAAAACGCGCAGAACAATCAACAGATCTACCAATTCGTCATCCATTTGGTGGCCTTTATCGCTTGCAGCATCCTCTTGTTCAACCTCTTGCTACATGTGGTCTTAAGGGGTTTATGGATTGGTGCATTAGGCCTGCGCTATGTTTCGGGAGATATCGAATTCGATAAGTTGAAGTACACCGAATGGTTCAAAGATTACCTTAAAAAACGCATTGTTTCCTTCGACCGATATATCGCCAATCTTGAAAATTATTGCAGTATCCTCTTCGCGATTTCCTTTTTGCTCATTTTTCATGTGTTGGCCATCACGCTGATTATTTTGAGTATCGCCTTAGTGGCGAACTTCATCATCGATAATGATGAAATTCCAAAATGGGTCTCGCAAGGCGTAGGCATCCCCTTGGTCATATTCATTTCGGTAGGGATGCTACTTACGTTTTTCGATTTCATTACCCAAGGGCTGATGAAACGCAACAAATGGGTCGCCCGCTTTTATTTTCCGTTTTATTGGGTTTTCAGCTTTTTGAGCTTGTCGATCCTATACCGCCCGTTGGTCTACAATTTTTTGGACAATCGTTTCGGAAAACGCATCGTTTTGATGTTGACCCCGATTTACATTTTGATTTTGATCTTAAGTGGATTGGAGTACCGGAACTCGAATTATCTTGAAAAAGACCGTACCTCATCGACCTTTTTCGCCAATAAGGAAAACTATCAAGACATGATGACCGAGGACGGTGATTTTCCCGGGGAAGCCGTCATTCCATCAAAGGTGATCAATACCACCTTCCTTCAGGTATTCATGCCCTATTCGGAAAATTTGGAGGAACGGATCTTTGCCTTTGAGGGTTCGTTGAAACCCGAAGAGGACCGACGGGGGCTTTCGTCGACCAATTTTCAATTCAACACGAATTGGAGCGACAAGATCACTACCCGTCGCCAGAAAGACAGCATTCGAAAATACTACCTCGAAGTCTTCAACAAAACGCATTTCTTCAAAATCGACAGCGTGGTCTACGACAGTGAGTTCATCATTACCACCGACGGCAAGAACCGACTTGGATTCGAAACTTTTTTGGATCTCAAAGCAGTGCCTGAAGGCAAGCATCAGTTGCGGGTCATGCGAAAACGGAAAGAGAACGACAGTATCGTGGAGTTGATCCAGGAATCCATTCCTTTTTGGTATTTCAAAAAGTGATCATGCGATGCGATTCTCAAAAAAGCGTTTGAGATAACCGACTTGAATCAAGACCATTACCGCCATGAAAACAAAGCCATAGACATAGGACTTCGACCATTCGAAACTGGGCAAATAGGCTGAAACGGATTTCAAATAAGACTTTGCCAAAGCCCCATATACATGTCCTTCAGCAGCAGCGTCGACCATGGGCACCAACCCGGCCAAGAGCAATACGAATACCAACCCCCATATGATTTTCAGTTTATTCGACAACAAGGGTTTATAAGCGATTAGGCCCTTTTTGGGTAGCATAGCGACCTTGGCCATCAATTTTTCAGTGAAATCGGCCGAAGGTCGTTCTAACGGAGCCTCCACCATAAACTTATCTACCAAGCCATTCAGGTCTTTGTTTTGATGCTCATCCATAGTGCTGCAATATTTCGGGTTCCAAGTGATCTTGCATAATACCGGCCAAACGCTTGCGCGCCCTAAAGAGACGCACCTTAATGGTATTGACCGAAAGATCGGTTATTCTTTCAATTTCCTGTAATTTCTTTTCTTCAAAATAGAACAAGGTCAACAGTGCGGCGTCATCAGGAGGCAGTTTGGCCAGACATTCCTGAATGGCCTCTTCCCGCTCTTTTTGGGCCAACACCTCAAAAGCGTTGCCTACATCGCTGATCTTGTTCGCATTGTGCTCATCGATCTCTACCGTCATGAATTCCCTTCGCTTCGACTTTAAACGATCCAGACAACTGTTATAGGTAATCCGATAGATCCAGGTCGACAGTTTCGAATCGCTTTTGAATTTATCGATACCCTTGAATACCTTAATGAAGGTGTCTTGACTGACTTCTTCGGCCTCTTCGGTCTGTTTCAGCATGCGTAGGGCCAGGGAAAAAACCAGGTTCTTATAGGTATCGACCAAATCAGCGAAAACGGCGGTATTGCCGGCCTGCAATTGCTCGATGAAATATTGGTCGTTGTTAGTCATTGTCCTATTGACGATCAAATTACCCAATTGGTTACAACTTTCAACTTTTTTTTGGTTTGCTGTAACCCTTTTCGAAAAACCGTCGTCATACGCAGTGAAAACAAATTAATAATCATAAAAACGAATTAGTTATGGGATCTGAAATTGTTATAGTACCGATTATGTTCACGGTGTTTTTCGCCATTGCTTACCTCTATTTTTCAACGAGGAACAAAGAACGATTGGCCTTGATCGAAAAAGGCGCCGATGCCAGTATTTTCGTCAAAGGGAAAAAAGAGAACGCCGCTCCATTCTGGAAGGTGTTGATCTTGAACATTGCCCTTTTGCTCATCGGTATCGGGGTCGGTATTTTTATCGCTTCGATTCTGGAAAGCGTATTGCATGTGGATGAAGACATTGCCTATCCGGGTACGATCTTCCTCTTATCGGGTATTGGGCTGTTGGTCGGTTTTACCATGACCAAAAAACTGGAGCAAGACGATTGATCTTGCAAATCATCTCGAAAAAAACCATCGCCTTCTGCGATGGTTTTTTATTTTTAGGGTATGCAAGTACTATCGACCAACATCGGTTCATCCACTGAAGTCGTATGGCGTGGACAAACGGTTACTACCGGGATTTTCAAATACCCTACCGAATCGGGTATCCAATTGGAGCATGAACAAGTGCGATCGGACACCATCGCGGATAGAAAGGTGCATGGTGGTGTTCACAAGGCCTGTTACCTATTTTCGGCACATCATTACCCCTACTGGAAAGAAAAATACCCGGCCTTGGAATGGGATTGGGGCATGTTGGGTGAAAACCTGACCATGGATCACATGGAAGAGGATCGTCTTCGTATCGGAAGCATCTATCGTTTGGGTACGGCCTTGGTACAAGTGACCCAACCCCGTGAGCCCTGCTTTAAACTGGGCATTCGATTTAAAGATCAAGGAATCCTAAAGGCCTTTATCGACCACGGACATCCGGGTACTTATGTCAAGGTCTTGGAAGAAGGAACGGTTCAAAAAGGGGATCATATGGAATTGATCGAAGAAAGTGAAAACCCATTGACCATTCAGGCCTTTTATCGGTTACTTTTCGGAAGGGAGAAGGATTCCAAAACACTCCAACATGCCATTGCGAACGAAGCCTTGCCCGCGTACAAAAGGGAACGGCTCAAAAAATGGCTATGAAAAAGCCCCGACGATGTCGGGGCCTCACAACTGAATAAAATTAACTTAACTAATAACTATTTTACCTCAACGGTTTCTTTGTAGGTCTTGTTATCATCAACGATAATGACCGTGTAACTGTCACTGTATGCCTGTTCGAAGTTGAACGCCTTCTCAACGACCAAATCGCCTTCCAAAACTTGTTTGAATACCACACGACCATTGCTATCCATGACTTTTATGGTCACTTTCTCCTGGTCGAGGTTCAACAAGTTCATGAACAATTTGTTCCCCTTTTTCTTGAATACGGGATCAGCATTGACCTCGATTAGGTTTTTTTCGACTTCGCTGATCTTCGGTCCGTTGGCAAGGCCAGTGGCCGCTGCGAACAATAAGGCTACTACTACTGTATTTCTCTTAAGTGTCTTCATAACATTTCGTTTTAATGATTTGCAATTGAATTAGGATACAAACTTAGCACTGCAGCACCCCTCGATTCAACTACGGATTTATCCAATTTCTGTTCAATATTAACCTTATAGAGGTGTTAAAATTTCATAAAAGGTAAAATACCATAGAATTGTGGTAATTTTGCATAGATGCAATGATTCGGCCGGAAGTAATTTTACGTTATGGAAAAGAAAATGGAGCTGAAAAAAGCGAAACCCGCATTTGAAGCGATCGCCCCTAATTTCGGGCATTCCTATACCTACGTCAAATTTGACGAAAACAAGGAAAACAAAGTGAACGGTTGGCACTACCATCCCGAATTGGAATTGGTTTATGTCAATGGTGGTTCGGGCAAACGCCAAATCGGAAGTCACGTTTCCTATTATAGGGACGGGGATCTGATTTTGATAGGATCCCACCTTCCACATTGTGGATTCACGGATAAACTGACCGGGAACAAGAGCGAAACCGTGGTTCAAATGAAACCCGATTTCTTGGGCAGTGACTTTTTTGAGATCCCTGAGATGAACAAAATCCAAAAATTGTTCGAAGTGGCGAAAAGCGGCATCGCGTTTTATGGCAAAACCAAGCGGAAAATCGGGGAAAAAATGGAAATTCTGGAATACCAAACCGATTTTCAACGGCTATTGTCCATCCTGAACATACTGAACGAATTGGGCAATTCGGATGAATTCAGGGTGTTGAATGCCGAAGGATTCGCCATGGAAACCGAAGTCAAGGACAACGATCGGATCAATGTGGTGTTCAATCATGTGAAGACGCATTTCAAAGAAGATATCAGTTTGGGTGAAATCGCCGATATGGTCAGCATGACCGTACCTTCCTTTTGCCGGTATTTCAAAAAAATCACCAATAAGACCTTTGTACAGTTCGTCAACGAATACCGCTTGGTCCATGCCTCGAAACTCTTGGCCGAACAACCCATGAGCATTACGGAGGTCTGTTTTGAGAGCGGGTTCAACAATTTTTCCCACTTCAACAAGTCGTTCAAGGCCTTTACTGGGCAAAACCCATCTGAGTACCGCAACCAACTCAAAGCCGTGTTGGCCTCATGACGTCGTTGTTTTCAGATTCCGAGACCTTTGAGTTACCCGATGCGGATCTGCGGTATTACCCGCATTTCATACCGACCATTGATGCTGCCGCTTATTTCGCCCGCATGAAAGAAGCGCTGCCTTGGCAGCAAGACGATATTACCGTTTTCGGTAAGACCTATGCCCAACCAAGACTGACCGCCTTGTTCGCCGATAACGGTAAGCCGTATCGGTATTCGGGCCTGACCATGCATCCACACCCGTTCGAGGGTGATTTATTGGAAATCAAATCACAACTGGAAGCACATACCGGCCATCGCTTTACCACCTGTTTGGCCAATTTATACCGCGATGGGCAAGACAGTAACGGTTGGCATGCCGATGACGAACCTGAATTGGGTCGAAACCCGGTCATCGCTTCCATTTCCTTGGGGCAAGAACGGTATTTCCATCTTCGCCATAAGCAGCTCAAAGAAGCGCGGCACAAACTGTTGTTGCAAACCGGCAGCCTCTTGTTGATGCAAGGGGCGATGCAGCATCATTGGCAGCATCAAATCCCGAAAACGAAAAAAACCATCGGGGCCCGCATCAATTTGACCTTTCGCATCATCAACTAGGATCGTAACTGCCCACGACTCCACTTTCCTTTTGCATCCCATTACAGCATTTCAATGGATACCCAATCCATCACAGCTGGCGCCGTACGCAGATCCTATTTGGAAAATTCAATTTGATTTAATATATTTATGATATCATTTTAATATCAAATAACACAGCAATCATGACAAACGAAAAAATCATTACCCCGTTGAACGGCTATTTCATGCTGTTCGTTACCCTATTTTTATTTTTTGGCGGTATCGTCTTGGGGGTACGCGCCGAAAACCCATGGTATGGCCTTGCCACCGTATTCGGACTCATCCTGTTCGTCGGATTGGTATTGGTCAATCCGAACAGTTCACGCGTCTTGCTGCTTTTCGGAAAATATGTGGGTACCATCAAGAAAAATGGCTTGTATTGGGTCAATCCGCTCTATTCAAAACGGAAGATCTCACTTCGCGCCAGTAATTTTGACAGCGAGCGCCTCAAGGTGAACGATAAACTGGGGAACCCGATCATGATCAGTACGATTTTGGTCTGGAGGGTCACCGACACCTATAAAGCGGCCTTTGATGTCGACGACTATAAGAACTTCGTACGTGTACAAACCGATGCCGCCGTTCGTAAATTGGCTAGCATGTACCCCTATGACAACTTTGCCGATGAAGGAATCGAGGAAGACATTACGCTTCGGTCAAGTGTCAATGAAGTGAGCGAAGCCCTTGAAAAAGAAATCCAAGACCGATTGGAGATGGCGGGTATCGAAGTACTGGAAGCCCGTATCGGTTATTTGGCCTATGCCCAAGAAATCGCGAATGCCATGCTGAAACGCCAGCAAGCTACCGCCATTGTCGCCGCCAGGCATAAAATCGTAGAAGGTGCGGTCAGTATGGTCGAAATGGCACTTGATGAGCTCAATGAAAAAGACATTGTCGATTTGGATGAAGAACGCAAAGCGGCCATGGTCAGTAACTTAATGGTGGTCTTATGCTCCGATAAAGACGCCTCACCTGTGCTGAACACCGGTACTTTAAATCATTGATCATGCGGGTGTTTTCTGAAAAACAATGGTTTAACCAGTGGTGGATGCTCTTGATCAACGGAAGCCTTTTGATCCTACTCGGGGTTTTTTGTTATCGCTGGTTCGTTCTTGAAGAAGCGGTAGACAAAGTGGCCCAAGATGATGTGCTAGGTCAGATCTTGGTCATTGTCCTCTTGTTACTTTGCTTTGGGCTGCCCTTCTTGTTTAAATTGCATACCACTATTGATGAAACGGGGATACAGCTACGGTTCGCCCCCTTCCATCGGAACGCGAAACGTTATTCTTGGTATGACATTTCAAAATGCTACACCAGAAAATACCGGCCGATTAGTGAATACGGTGGTTGGGGGATCCGTTTTTTCCCCAACCGCAACGATATCGCCTATAACGTCAAAGGTTCAATGGGCATTCAGCTTGAATTGAAAAACGGAAAGAAAATATTGATCGGCACCCAACGCCCTGAAGCTGCCGATCAAATCATCAAAAAATACCACGACAATGAAAGAGTATAAAGTCACCCAATGGAAAATGGGCATGAAAAACAATAACCAACGCCTGGAAGATGTCTTGAACGAACATGCCAAACAGGGTTGGGTGGTACTTGATGTTGCGGAACAATCCATGCGGATTATTTTTGAAAGGGATAAGAACCGATGAGATCGATCCTATTTTTTGTTTTTTTATCGCCCCTTCTCCTGGTTTCCCAAAAGATTTCGGAAGACATCGAAATCTTCAATGATACCATTGCGTTACCGGGTACCCTGACCTATTTGGAAGGCTACGATCCACTTCCTTTGGTAGTGTTCATACACGGTTCGGGAAATGCCGATAGGAACGGTAACCAAGGTGGATTGGCCACAGCAGACCACATCAAACAACTATCGGATAGTTTGGTGGCCCACGGTATCGCGTTTTTCCGGTTCGATAAACGGACTTCGAATCCTAAAAACCGCAGCACCATAAATACCTTGTCGTTCTTTGACCTCGTTAAGGATGTAGAGACCATTGCCGCTCATTTCGGCGAAGACCCGCGATTTAGTGGGGTCCACTTGATCGGCCATAGCCAAGGGTCTTTGATCGGTATGTTGGTCGCCCAGCGCACAACGATTAAAAGCTATACTTCATTGGCTGGCCCTGGTACGCCCATCGATCAAAGTCTGGTACGTCAGATCACGGCCCAAAACGACGATTTGGGTAAATTGGCGGAAGAACATGTCTCGGAACTCATGACCACGGATACCATCGTTGAGGTCCATCCTTTTCTATACGCGGTATTCGCACCACAAAACCAGGGTTTCCTGCGCGAATGGATACCGCTGGATCCTGCCAAGGAAATCGCCAAAATAAAGGCGCCGGTCCTCATTCTCAATGGGGACGCCGACAGTCAAATTACCGTGGCTGATGCCCAACTGCTCCAGCAAGCCAGGCCGGATGCACGCTATGAGATCATTCCAAAAATGAACCATGTACTGAAAACGGTAAATGACGCTCTTGAAAACCAACAATCCTATCTCAATCCCGATTTTAGGATTCCCGAACGACTAATTTCCGTATTGACCTTATTCATCAAATCAAATGAGTAAAAAAAAGGCATTTGCATTGCGGTTGGATGAAGCCATGTTCAAGGCCATTGAAAAATGGGCATCCGACGAATTTCGGAGTACGAACGGGCAAATTGAATGGATGCTAATGAAAAGTTTGAAAGACGCCAAAAGGGCACCGAAAAAGAAAAACGGGAGCGACACCTAGTTTTGGGATTTTTTTAACGAAGCTTCGCCTTAAATTAGCCCGACTAATTCAAAATCGCTTCATGGCAAGAATTTACGCTGCCCTTGTTGCACTCTTTTTTCTGGGTATTGGCCACGCGCAAAACCAAAAAAAATCATTTACCGTTAAGCACATCCAAGATGCCATCACCATTGATGGCAGACTTGACGAGGCGATTTGGCTTCAAGCAGAAAGTGCCCAAGATTTCCACCAATATTTTCCTTCCGATTCGGTCATGGCCGAACAACAGACCAATATCAAGATGCTGTATGACGATACCACCTTGTATGTAGGTATCAAAGGGAATGCCGCTGGAAGGGAGTTTATCACCCAATCTTTACAACGTGACTTTCGCGGTGGGGGTATCGATCAGATCAGCTTGGTTTTCGATACCTTCAATGACGGCACCCTCGCCTTCCTCTTCGGGATGAACCCCTTTGGTGTTCGCAGGGAAGCCTTGATATCAGGTGGTGGTACGGCCCGGAACGGTTTTACGACATCATGGGACGTCAAGTGGCGTGGCGAATCGACCATCAACGATGATCATTTCATCATGGAAATGGCCATCCCATTGACCTCGTTTAAATTCAAGGAAGGGGAAACGAAATGGCGGTTCAATAGCTATCGCCTCGATATGCAGACCAATGAACGGACCACCTGGATGCAAATTCCACAAAACCAGTTTATTTTCGGATTGGCTTTTATGGGAGACATGATCTTTGAGAAAGGACTGGGTAAGTCACGTACCCCTCTGGCCATTATTCCCTATGTCAACGGCATCGTCGCCCGTGACTATGAAAACGATGAGAACCTCAACGACTTTAAGGTCGGTGGTGACGCCAAGATATCCATTGGCAATAGCCTGAATCTCGATCTGACCCTGAATCCTGATTTCTCTACGGTCGAAGTGGATAACTTCATTACGAACCTGACCCGGTTCGAAGTGGCCTTACCCGAGCGCAGGCAATTTTTCATCGACAATAACGACCTATTCGGAAGTTTCGGAGGGGGTCGTGATGCCAACCCCTTTTTCTCGCGTCGTATCGGTATTGCCAGGGATACGGCAGACAATACCATCGAAAATCGAATTATCGGGGGGGTTCGCCTTAGTGGTAAACTGAACAATAACCTCCGTCTTGGGTTCTTGAACATACAGACTGAAGAGGATGAAGCCAACGAAATCCCGTCGAACAACAACATGATGTTCGCCTTGCAGCAAAAACTGTTCTCCCGTTCAAATCTGGGTTTCTTTTTTATCAACCGACAAGCCATCAATGCCGATTTCCTTCCGGAAGACGAAACCTTCAACAGGGTCATTGGTCTCGATTATAACCTGGCCTCTGCGGATAACAGTTGGACCGGAAAATTTTACGCCCATAAATCCTTCCAACCCGATGACAGTGAAGGAAACTATTCCCTCGGATTCAATTTGGGAAAGAATACCCGGAATTTTTCGGCCTTTGTCGACGTGGTTTCCATCGATGAGGAGTTCAATTCGGATCTGGGCTTTATCCGCCGTAAGGATATCTTTAAGGTTGCCAATATATTCGAAGGCAGGTATTGGCCTAAAAAAGGCAGCGTGAACCGGTATCAAGCCCAAGTATTCAGTGTGGTCACCTGGCGACCCGGACTCGATTTCCTGTATTCTGACTACAACCTTTCAGTGGAGACCAGCGCCGAATTCAGGTCATTGGAACGCCTGCAAGCCCGTTTCCAAAAGCGCTTTGTATACTTGACCGATGAGTTCGAACCTACGGGTAAAGACGATGCAGTGCCCTTACCTGCCGATACGGGATACCATTTCAACAATATCGAATTGGAATTCCAATCGGATCAGCGACGGGTATTCTCATACGGGTTCCAGCCCAGTTTCGGTGAATTTTTCAATGGCAACCGCTATTCGATGGAAGGGAGTTTTAACCTCCGTTTCCAACCGAAGGTTACCGTGGGGTTGAACATGCAATACGACCATATCGACCTACCCACTCCGCATTCAAGGGCCGACATTTGGCTGGTCAGTCCACGTGTGAACATTACCTTCAACAAATCGGTGTTCTGGTCGACCTTGGTCCAGTACAGCAACCAACGTGATAATTTAGGAATCAATTCGAGGCTACAATGGCGTTTTGCTCCCCTTTCGGATCTATTCGTGGTATACAATGACAATTATTTCGTGAACTCCTTTATGCCCAGAAGCCGATCGATCAACCTCAAACTGACCTATTGGTTGAACATTTAGGGAGACCTTTTTGTTATATTTGACAGTAAACCAACTGTCAAAATGAATCAATTTCCCTTTACCGACGATACCGTAATCGCTGGACTTCTTGCGCTCTGTCTTGGGTTCGTTTTTTACACATCGGCCCTGCAATCGCGAATCTGGAAGAAATTCTACACCATAGTGCCCACAGTCTTGATGTGTTACCTCTTGCCCGCTATTTTGGCCAGTACGGGCGTGGTTTCGGAAAAAGACTCGAACCTTTATTTTGTGGCCAGTCGGTATTTGCTTCCGGCTGCCCTGATTTTGATGACACTGAGCATTGATATCAAGGCGATCATGAACTTGGGGTCGAAAGCCCTGATCATGTTCTTCACCGGTACGGCCGGTATCATCATCGGAGGGCCATTGGCGATTTTGATCGTTTCCATTTTTTCTCCTGAAACCGTCGGCGGGGCAGGCTTTGATGCCGTATGGCGGGGTCTTTCGACCATTGCGGGAAGTTGGATCGGTGGCGGTGCGAATCAAGCCGCTATGCTCGAAGTGTTTCAATACAATCCTGAAAAATACGGAGGCATGGTCCTGATCGATATCGTTGTAGCCAACATCTGGATGGCCTTGATCCTACTGGGTGTCGGAAAGACCGACAGGATCGACAAATGGTTGCGATCGGATACCAGTTCCATCGAGGAACTGAAACACAAAGTCAGCGAGCACACCGCTAAAATAGCCCGGGTAACCACGCTACCTGATTTCGTCATGCTGTTCTTTTTCGCTTTTGCAGGGGTCGGACTGGCGCACTTTCTTGGGGGGCAATTCGCCGATTTCTTGGAAGCGAATTTCGAAGTCATCCGAAACAAGGAAAAAGTATTGTCTTCTTTAGGGTCCAAGTTTTTGTGGATGGTCGTTTTCGCCACAGCATTTGGAATCGGACTTTCCTTTACCAAAGCGAAAAATTACGAAGGCGCCGGGGCCAGTAAAATCGGTGGGCTCTTCATCTACGTTTTAGTGGCCACCATCGGAATGAAAATGGATTTGGGCCGTGTGCTCGAGAATCCGGGTCTCATCGCCATCGGGTTGATATGGATCGCCATACATGCCGGACTCTTGATTTTGGTCGCCAAGCTCATCAAAGCGCCGTATTTTTTCTTGGCGGTAGGAAGCCAGGCAAACGTCGGGGGGGCCGCCTCTGCGCCGGTCGTAGCCGCGGAGTTCCACCCGTCCCTAACTTCCGTCGGAATCTTATTGGCCGTCTTCGGCTATGTGGTGGGTACGGCGGGGGCTTACCTTTGCGCCTTGCTGATGGAGGTCGCCTCGAACATATAAATCGGTTTTTTGCCGTGCCCAAAACAATTAGATTTTCGATATTTGCGGCCTAAATGGCAACAGCGATGAAGAATTACCTCTTGACCCTTCTGATAGGAATTGCATTGGTTTCTTGCGAATCCGAATCCGCTAACGACATGATCGTGAGTGGTGAGATCGCCGGTTTGAAAAAGGGTACCCTATACTTGCAGCACATCCAAGACTCGGTCTTGACCACCATTGACTCACTGGTCATTGCCGGAAACGGGAGCTTCCGATTTAAAACCGAGGTACCCAGTCCTGAATTGTTCTATTTGTATTTAAAGAAAGCGGATAACAACGATTTAAATGATCGTATTTCGTTTTTCGGGGAAGCTGGTGAGATTTCGATCAATACCCATTGGAACACCTTTGACCTCAATGCTGAAGTCAGTGGATCGACCTCAAACGACGTTTTGGAAGAATGCCGAACCATGTTGACCAACTTCAACAAACGCGACCTTGAATTGGCACAATTGGCGGTTTTACCCGAGTTTCAAGAAGTGCCTGAACGCGTTGACTCCATCCAAAAACTGATGGATCGGAACATCATCCGTCGCTATCAATATGTTTTGAATTTCGCGCTCCGCAATGGCAACACTCCCGTTGCACCTTATCTGGCCTTGTCGGAAGTAGCCGATGCCAATCCTAAGTACTTGGATTCCATCCGGAATAATTTGAGTGCTTCGGCTGCCGATTCGAAATACGGAAAAGCGCTAGCGGCTTATTTGGATCAATAAAGCCCGTTCTCAGGAAATCAATCGCCAAGTTTGTTGAGCCTTTCCACAAGCGTTGTTGCGGTTTGCTCCAATTCACTTCGAATGGCTTTGAAATGGGCCTTTTTGTCACCTTCGACCTTGGCATGGACCTTATCCATCAAACTATCGAATGCAGCAATCGCACTATCGATCAAGGCCGTGCCCTCATCGGAGTTGTTGTTATCGGTGGCAGCCTCCCATTGGTAGACCGCGTCCATGATATCACCCAAAACGAAATTGATATCCTTTTTTAAATCCCTGATACTTGCCATAAAGAGGTTTTAACCAAATGTAACATTAAATTGTAACTTCCAAAAGTCGGGCCCCATCGGTTTCGATTCGGAGTTGTTCGGTAGCAGCGGGTATGAGTAGGGTTTCCCCTTTTACCAGGTCGGCTTCGCCTCCTTCGCTCTTGAAACGGGCCTTTCCTTTAACACACAGATATATGGTAAACGAGTCCCTCGAAGTAAGGTCTTGTTCAAAATCGCGATCAAGGTTCAAATAGTCCGTTTTGAAATACGGACATTCGACCATAGCATTGGTTGCGTTTTCGGCCTGGGGGTAATTTACCTTAAAATCGTCTTTCTTTGAATAATCAATGGCATCGAGGGCCAATTCGGTATGCAACTCCCTTAAATTCCCGTTTTTATCCTTTCGGTTAAAATCGAAAACGCGATACGTAATATCGGATGTCTGTTGAATCTCTGCGAGCAGAACCCCTGCCCCAATGGCATGTATCTTCCCGGTGTTGATGAAAAACGTATCCCCTTCAGCCACCTCCTCATAATTCAAAATATCGAGCAAGGATCCGTTTTCAACACGTTCCTGATATTCCGTTTTTTCGACTTCTTTATTGAACCCAACGATCAATTCAGCGCCGGGATCGGCATCCATGATGTACCACATTTCGGTCTTTCCGAAGGAACCGTGCCTTTTTTGGGCCAGCTCATCATTGGGATGCAATTGGATGGAAAGGTCTTTCTTAGCATCGATGAACTTGATCAATATCGGAAACTCGGTTCCAAAACGATCAAAAACGGATCGACCAAGAAGGCCGTCCTGATGTTCATCAATCAGGGTCTGCAAAGAGGTTCCTTGCCATGGCCCGTTCGCAACGATGGAAACATCGCCTTCGACCGCAGAAAGCTCCCAGCTCTCACCGGTAATGTCGTTCGGGATTTTTTTGTGCAATACCTCACCAAGTTTCGTCCCTCCCCATAAGCGTTCTTTCAGTATGGGTTCGAATTTAAGCGGATAGAATTTCATAGTTTGTGTGATTAACCTGTATAGGTAACAAAATTTCGCGGCGTTTCGTATAACACCACTTCAATATCATTGGCTGCATCGATATGCGGTCGCAAGCGATCATAAATCACTACGGCGATATTCTCTGCTGTCGGATTCATTTCCTTGAACTCTGAAACCTCCATATTCAGGTTCTTATGATCCAAGCCTTCCTCAACGTGCTCTTTGATCAAGTCCTTTAGGATTTTCATGTCCATGACATACCCCGTTTCCGGATTGATTTCACCGGTGACACTGACGATCAACTCGTAATTATGACCGTGGAATTTGGGATTATTGCATTTCCCAAAGACCGCTTGGTTCTTTTCAAAATCCCAGTCTTGTCGATACAAGCGATGTGCGGCGTTGAATTGTGCCTTTCTACTTACCTTGACCTTCATCCTTTCAAATTTTCGGTGACATGATCATAGAAGCGATCGAAAATGATCTTGAACCATGCCGTATAATTTTCAGGATGTTTTGCGATATCGTTTTTGACATCTTCCGGGTACATCCATTTCCATGCGGCCACCTCATCGGGGTTCAAGACGGGATCTTGTTCATATTTTCCAATCATCACATGATCTAACTCGTGCTCGGTCAGACCGTTATCAAATGGGGCCTTATAGATAAAGGAGAAAAGCTCTTTCAATTCGGTCTCAAAACCCATTTCCTCATTCAATCTTCGCTTACCTGCTTGGATATTCGATTCCCCGTCCCGTTGATGGCTGCAGCAAGCATTCGTCCAAAGCAAGGGGGAATGGTATTTTTCGGCAGCGCGCTGTTGCAACATCGTTTGGCCTTTCCCATTCATAATAAACACAGAAAAAGCCCTATGCAGCACGGCTTTTTCATGGGCTTCCATTTTTGGCATCAGTCCAATTTTCTCATCATTGGAGTTCACCAAAATCACAAGTTCTTCATTCATAGGGTAAAAATAATCCGTTTCGGCGATTTGCCGATGCGAAGTCTTGAATTTATTTCCACTTGAAAAGCTTGGAAATGCCTAGAAGAAACGAGGTGATTTAAGGTTTCCGAGCGCTTTGAAGAAATCGTAACGCAGAATGATCTCGAACGATCCGTCATTGAAGGCGGTCGCCCCGAGATCCGTGATTTCCCTATCATAGGCAATACCGATCAAGAACTCCTTTGATATCTGAAATCCGGCCAATCCGCTGAAAGCGGCATCCCAGCGATAAGCTGCCCCGAAAATGAATTTTTCGTTTAGCATGAAGTTCGCCGAAACATCGACCTGCAATGGGGCTCCCTGCACCATTTTGGTGAGGAGTGCCGGTTTGAATTTCAAAAAGGGATTCAAATCCCAAACATATCCGGTAATGAAATACCAATTCATCTGCTCCCTAGCCGTTGATAGTGAGGACTCATCAAAATGTTCAGTCTCCAAGAACCGTGGCACCGATAGTCCCGCATAAAAGCGTTCGGTATGGTAATAGACCCCGGCCCCGATGTTCGGAGAAAATCGGTTGTCGATATTTTGTTGCAAGGTCGGATCCGGGCCTTGGCCCAGGTCTTGGTTCAATTCTGAAAAGCGAACGTCCAAAAGATGGGCACTGGCCTTCAGGCCGAAACTCAATCGCGCGTCCACGCTGGTTTGGATGGTATATGAGAAATCCAAATCGAAATAGGTTTCCGAAGTAGGTCCGATGATATCGTTGACAAAGGAAAGTCCCATACCGACACCCCTATATCCTAGTGGTGTATGCAAATTCAAGGTCTGGGTTTCAGGAGCCCCATCAAGACCGACCCATTGTGCCCGATACAATCCGGCAATACTCATATGCCCCCTAGAGCCCGCATAGGCAGGGTTGACACTTACCGTGTTGTACATGTATTGGGTATACTGTGCATCTTGCTGGGCCATTGCCTGTTGCAAGCCTAGGAGCGAGAACAGCCCCAACAGCATTTGTATGATATATGTTCGTTTACACTTCTTCACGTTCTCCTGTTTACCTGTTAATGTATATGTAGCCTGATAACTGTTTCATACTTCCTGCTTGGTCTTCATAATCTATGATGTAGAAATATGTTCCTACGGGAAGTTTGTTGTCTTGATCAACGGTGACCCGCCCTTCGGAGGTACCATCGAAGACATTCCCTGAGGAGTTATAGGCTTTGGTAACATATACCAGTACGCCCCATCGGTTATAAATTTTAACGGTGTTGTTTGGAAAGTTTTCAATATTCGCGATACGAAGCACATCATGGATGCCATCCCCGTTCGGAGTCAGCACGTTGAACACTTCGATCTCATCGGAACCGGTAGGTTCTAAGTCTGGGTCCAAATAGTTCGGTGTTCCATCGGAATCGGAATCGTCATTGCTGAAATCACCGTCCTGATCCAAATCCTCGTCAATGGTCTCGATACCATCATCATCATCATCGGGATCTCGATAGTCAGGAATGCCGTCGCCATCGGTATCGGGCAAATCAGTTGTAGGATCGTTGACCTGATCGTTCGGATCTTCATCGATTTGGGTATCCCCTTCGTATCCATCGTCCAATCCATCGTTGTCCTTATCCGAACCAACGAATACGACATCAGCCACCCCGTCTTGGTCAAAGTCATGGCCCTCTATGCGATCGGGTACCCCATCGTCATCACTATCTTCGTCTACATAATCAGGAATACCATCTCCATCGGTATCTACTGGGATCAAGCCTACGTTTCCGCCGTTCTCATAGACATCATCCAAACCATTTCCGTTGAGGTCGCCGCCGCTCGGTGGCAGGTACCCCAGCGTGGTTTGGGCTTCAATATTATCGGGTATACCGTCATTGTCACTATCGATATCCAAATAATCGGGTACCCCATCCCCATCGGTATCCGTAGGGTTGGTACTTGGATCATTATCACCGTCGGTATTCAAATCCTCAAAAGCGTCAACGATACCATCGTTATCGGCATCAATATCGATTTGATCCGTGACGATAACGGTTACGGTGGCCGTACTACAGTTTCCTAAGGCATCACAAATCGTGTAATCGAAGGTATCCGTTCCGGTAAAACCTGGATTCGGGGTATAGGTTACGAAATCATCCGAAGGATCATTCGGTGTACCGTTATCGTTGATGGTTACCGTACCATTTGATGCCGGGGTCGTTGTGAACGTTCCTGAAGTCGGCACATCATTGTCATTGGCCAGTACCATAATATCCACAGCTACATCCTCTTCTGTAGTGACCGAGTCGTCAAATGCATCAACAATCGGTAAGACATCAATGGTAACCGTAGCGGTACTGCAATCCCCCATCGCATTACAAACGGTGTAGTCGAAAGAATCGGGTCCGTTGTAATCAGGATCAGGCGTATAGGTCACGATATCATCCGAAGGATCGTTCGGCGTTCCATTATCATCAATGGTCACCGTTCCATTCGCTGGATTTGTTGTGGTCAAGGTGCCGGTGGTAGGTATATCGGTATCATTATCAAATAGTGGTACCACTACGGATTCGTCTTCATTCACCGTGACGAAATCATCGACCAAGGTCGCTGCCTGATTCAAACAAACCACGGTAAATCTGGGGAGTTCAATGGCGTTTCCGGCCTTTGTAATCGTGGCAACATAGCGTTCAACGGTCGTTGTTGCGATAACGGTAGGTTGGGTGCCGGTCAATGAGGGATCGTTCCAACCGATAGTCGCACTGCCTTGGAGGTTGGCACTTACATCCAAGGTTACTTCGTTAAATGGGGCGTTGCAATTCGTTACGATGAAATAGCCCGTGGCGTTCGATCCGCATAAGGTACCATCGTAGGTAGCGAAGTAAACACCAGGTTGGGTAACCTCATAAAAAGAATCCGTTGCCAAAACGGTGGCCGGGTCACTGGCCTCATACCACCTGAAATTCGTTTCATCTCCTGAATTGGGGGCTTGGAGCAAGAATTGGGCATGCAGTTGCCCCGCTGCAAAAAACAACATGAGGCATACGAGGATGGGCCGAATATGTAAGTAGGTTGTATTCAAAATAGGCTGCTGCTCCTTTTGTTTATTTTACGACAAAGACTACATTGATCAATGAATTGTAATCTGCCGGCTGACCAACAATGTCGTATTCCATTTCACCATTCGATCCGTCAATGCTGATATTGGCGAAAACCGCAGGATCGAAAAACGTTACATAGTAATACAGTTCGTTAGCTGCATACACCGGGATATCGGGTGCGGTGGTCGAACCATCCACACTCTTAACCAGATTCACATTGCCCGAACCGAATTGATCCAGATATTCTTGATACAAATTCACCGTTCTGTTCGTGCCGTTGGTCGAAGCGTCAATGGCAATTGAAGGAGGGTAGAAAATCCGCCCAGAGGCCGAGGTGATGGGCGCGATATCTTGAATTGCCTCTTCTACGGTAGTTTCAGTGTTGCCGTCGCCATCGACATCAGCCGGGGTATCCGAGTTTACCTCAGAAGCCGTTTGATCATCGGTGGCCCGTTCCCAAACCGAACCGGTAAAGTAGTAAATGGTGTTTTGATCGGTGTTGTACAAACACTGTCCGACCGTTGCTCCGGTGATGTTGTTCATTTCGGTATTGGTGGCCGTGGGCATGCCCATTAGGCTCCCTGCATCGACCTGTGCACTTACCGAGGCTACGGATACTAAGAATCCAATAGTCAAAATCACATTTTTCATTCGAATCTTCTTTATCTAATTGGTTTGATTTAGTTAGGGATGACTATGACCGTGAACATAAAGTCCAAATCGATATCATCTTTTTGCGTGGTTCCATTATCACTATCCCCGATATTGACTTTAAACCCGGACGTTTGTTGATCGTAATAGGTAATCCCGGGGTCATCATAGTTTGCCGATGAGTTTCCTGGGCAGTTTCCTCCACAGTCCGGAATGGTCAATTGGATGATGTAGTTCGTATTCGCCAAGGCGGATGAAAAGGTGATTTGATAATCGCCCTCGGTTCCTCCACTACCGTTATTGGTGGTCAATTTGGAAACGGTAGCATTGTAAATGGCAGCAGCCGTTCCATTGGCATTGATCTTTCCAGTGGCATAGATTTTAGGCATGGCCGCCAAAGCATCCAGTGCTTCTTGAACCGTGGTTTCATCGGTACCATCCTCATCGAGGTCTACATCAGTTGCCAAATCCACTTCATCGGCTTCCTGATCATCGGTGCCTCCATTATCGTCTACCCATGAGTAGACCCCACTGCCGTTTGTGCTCAATACTTGGCCGTTGGTACCACCAGTCGGTAGTTCGATCTCGTTCGTACTGTCATTATCGTTATCCGCAATGGATACCGTACCTCCACCATCACTTAAGGTTACATCGGTACCTGAACGTGAAATGGTCTGTAGCTCGTTGCTTGCATCGGCATCCGCATCATCGACCAAAGCCGAGAGGTTGACCGTTACATCCGTGGTTCCTTCACTGATCGTCAACACGTTGCTACCGTCCAAACTGGCTGCG
>NZ_JBEVTG010000006.1:0-21591 GCF_040513375.1 Flagellimonas algarum
TGATCATCGACCCAATTGAACCCACCCGCGCCGTCGGATGCGAGTATCTGCCCGGTAGTGGCCCCGGTATCGTCGATACTGAAGGTCGTTCCGGTCAATGCGATTCCGGCCCCGTTGGTATACTGTGTATCCAAATCGTTATTAGGCGACCATATCGAATTCAAATCATCCCATTTAAGAACTTGACCATCTAAGGCTCCCATTTGATTCAGTTTGATAGCTGTAATACCGCCATCCCTGACTTGCAGTACATTCGGGGCGACTCCATTTCCTTCGATAGTCAAATTATCAGGTTCGACTGTACCACCCATTCCCCCGGGGAGATTATCCCAAATTACGACCCCGCCTGAAGTGCTTAAAAACTGACCATTTGAACCTGGTCGAATTCTAAAAGGGTCGGCGTTTGTGCCAATGCCTTCAAGGGTATTGTTATCAACTTCTTCAACACTTCCACCATTTGACGCGATTTCGTCATCGACGTATTTCTTGGTGGCGGCATCTTGGTCGTCATTAGGATCCAATAGGTTTTCGATCTGTCTTCCCCCGGCATCATTTCCCTGGGTCAAAACATTATCCAGGTCCTGATTGTCCGACCCTGCCGGTAAGGCCGCGATTTCGTCATCGACGTATTTCTTGGTGGCTGCATCTTGGTCGTCATTAGGATCCAATAGGTTTTCGATCTGTCTTCCACCGGCATCATTTCCTTGGGTCAAAACATTGTCCAGGTCCTGATTGTCCGATCCTGCCGGTAAGGCCGCGATTTCGTCATCGACATATTTCTTGGTGGCTGCATCTTGGTCGTCATTAGGATCCAATAGGTTTTCGATTTGTCTTCCCCCGGCATCATTTCCCTGGGTCAAAACATTGTCCAGGTCCTGATTGTCCGACCCTGCCGGTAAGGCCGCGATTTCGTCATCGACATATTTCTTGGTGGCTGCATCTTGGTCGTCATTAGGATCCAATAGGTTTTCGATTTGTCTTCCCCCGGCATCATTTCCCTGGGTCAAAACATTGGCCAAGTCTTGTTCATCCGTATTCCCTCCACCGGCAACTAATCCGTCGATGTCGGTCTGCAGTTCCTCTAAGGCCAGTTGTACCGTACCCCCGGTAATCCCGGTAATCGCATCGATATCCACATCTGCGGCATCTTGAATCTCATTTTGATCGTCAAAATCCCCATCTCGGATATCCACAAGGGCAGGGTTTCCGTTCGTAATAGTAATTTCCACACTTTCATTAAGTGTTCCCGCAGCTCCGATTCCTAAGTCTTGTTCATCAGTATTTGCCCCGCCAGCGTTCAAGGCATTGATATCGGTCTGTATTTCTTCCAATGCAGACTGTACGTTGTTGCCCGCTATTCCGGAAATCGGTGTGATATTGACTTCACCCGCGGTTTGGTTGTCCAAATAAATGCTGAGATCCACCCCGGAGGCCCCGGCCGCAGGGTTGGTCAATGTCAACAAATCGTTTTGTAGCTGTAAATCCGAAAGCTCATTTTCATCATCCAAATCGTTATCATCGACCAAGTGGTCTGCAATCAATTGGTTATTGGCAGTAATATCGTTTCTAAGCTGTGAATCGTCGTAAAACACGCCGTTGTTGTCGGTCAGGACATTGTTGGGTTCGGGGCTGATCAATTCGGCACTGGTGATGTACCCGGCATCGTTGGTGAAGTCGTTCAAGGTGACTTGGGCGTAGTCGATTTGGAAATCCGATACGGCGTTTTCTTGAAGCTCCGTCTGCCCCACCGAAAGGGGTGCCAATTTATCGGAATCAATGGAATTGTCTTGTAAATCGACCCCGTTGATCGTACTGTCGGCAATGTTCTCCCCCGTTATCTCGCCAACTTCGAAATTAAAATTATCCCCGTTTTGGGTGATGATTATGGTCTCCCTAAAATTAACAATGGGATCGGCGGTAAAGGTCTGTAGTCCCACTCCGTCAAGGGTCACCGAAACCGAGTTGCCGTCACTATCGGTCAACACCAGTTCGGTGTCGTTGAGCTCAAAGCTGACGTTGGTCGTATTCTCTTCGCTGCAAAGGTCGATCCATTGGCTGCCATCGTAATAAAAGACACAGCCCACATCGGTATTGTACACCAAGGCGCCTTGCAAAGGGGTTATCGCGTTCATTTGGGTACTGCCCATCCTTGAAATAACCAAGGCACGGTTGGTACTTTCCAATTCGAGTAGGGAATTGGCGTCAAGGGTTTCGGGATTGTCACCTATCTTGACCTGCGAAAACGCAAAACTGGAACATAGCGAAAGAACAACGCAGATGGCTATTCGGTATTTCATGACTTTGGGGGTTTATTCAACTAAACATGTAAAGCTATGATTCTCTTTTGATAGCATCCCGTAAAATACGTCGAAAGGTCAATCAACTAGTTGAATGGAAAGGCTTTCGATGAATGACATCGGTACCGTCGAATCATCGAAAAAGGGTATTTTGGATACAATTAACAAAAGTTTAGTTTCACATTCTTTTAAATATGGGGCCCATAGGCTTTCTTTATGGGCATCAACACAAACACCGTACTATGAAAAAGGCCATGATTTTGCTCCTGTTTTTGCTCACCTCACTGGGGCATGCACAGAATGATGGCAGACAGCTCCTTAGGGGTCAGGTATTGTACCGGGGCAGCAATGTGGTCAACGAGAATGTTGTGAATACGAATACCCAATTCGCCACGATTACCGATGAAAACGGCCGTTTCGCCATCATGGTGAAATCAGGCGATCAGCTCGTATTTACTGCGGTAAACTACCAGTTGGAGATCATTAAGGTCACCGATGCCATTCTGGAGAAAAACCGCTTGGTAGTCGAAGTGACCGAAAAAGTGACCCAGCTCGATGAAGTAGTCGTCGGACCCGAGAACCAACAGAAATTCCTCGAAGTGAAAAACGAGAAATTCAAGGGTTTCGAATACGAGATCGACCGGGGTACCGAAGTGGAAAACGTGGCCTACACTTCGCAAAATGACCGCATCGAAGGGCGGGTGAATTTCGTCAATATCTTCAAAGCGATTTTCAAATCGCGTAACCAAGATACCGGAGATGCCAATCCACTGAAGGTTAGTGAGGTGCTCCGTCAGGTATACGACGATGAATTTTTCGTTGTCGACCTGCAATTACCTCAGGATCAAATTGATGCATTTCTGTTATACTGTGACGACAAGGTGCCCTCGCAAGCACTTTTTCGTCGTGAAAATGAATTCGAATTGATCGATTTCTTGGTGACCCACAGCAAAACCTATTTGTCTGAGTTGAATGGGGAATAACCTCTTTCTTTTCTTTTTTTTCTTGGGGACGGTCTTGGTGTTTTCGCAGGACCGGACATCGAAGGTCCTGAACGGTAGGGTAGTGGTACCTAATGTGGATGTTACGGGTGTGGCCATCCAGAACATCAGTACGGAAAAAGCGGCGGTCACCGATCCCGCCGGTAACTTTTCGATTCGGGTACGATTGGGGGATACCTTGGTGTTCTCTGCCGTTCAATTGAAGCGGAAAATCTTACCTATCGGGGCTGATTTAATGGCGACGGACTTCGTGACCGTACCCATGGAAGAGTTCGTCAACGAACTGGAAGGCGTGGAGTTGAACCCGTTTGGATTATCGGGGAATCTTGGGAGTGACGTCGGCACTTTGACTTTAGAGAAGGATGTCAGCGCAGAAGCGTTGGGGCTTCCCAATGCAGACGTCAAGATCATTACCCAAAGTGAGCGCAAGCTCTATGAGGCCGATGCTGGAAAGTTCTTTTATTACTATGTCATTGCGGCCTCTGTAAACATCAATAAAATCCTGAACAGGCTTACCGGTCGGACTAAAAAACTAAAGCAACGGGTCGAAGTCGATCGTCGGTATGCCAACACCAATGCCGTGCAAGAATCGATCGTCGATTCACTTTTTACGCAAGAATTGGGGATTCCTGAAGAACGTATCCCCGACTTCATGTATTTCTGTGAGGTCGATAGCGAATTCCAGCGACTTTCGGCCTTGGGGGATCAGCTGCAGTTGTGGAATTACCTTTTGAACCGTAGCAAATTATACCGAAAGAACAATGAATTGGATTGACCGTGGTTTTCGGCATGGGAATTGCATAAATTTGGGCAACGCTTTACGATTATCGATGAAGAAAACAAGTATTCTACTTTTCTTGGCCATTGCCTGTAGTTTTGGGTTCGCCGTGCATAAGTTTTATGTCAGTGTCACCAATATCAATTATTCTGAAAAGGACGATGCCTTTCAAATCACTACCCGAATTTTCATCGACGATCTCGAACAACTTTTGGAAGAACGCTACGGGGTCGATGCCCAGTTGGGAACGGATCAAGAAGCGGCCATAGCAGACGGTTATATCGAAAAATACTTCAAAGCGAAGTTGTTGGTACACTTAAACGGAAAACAAACCGGCTATCGCTTTCTAGGGAAGCAATATGAAGATGACGTGGTGATCTGTTATCTTGAAATCGAACAGGTCAATTTCGATACGTTGAAGTCTCTGAGCATCCAAAACGAAATACTGACCGACCTCTTCGATGAGCAACAAAACCTGGTCCACGTAAAATGGCTGGGCAAGAAGAAAAGTTTCGTGCTCATCAAAGAGAATAATAAAGGAATGTTAAACTTATAAGACTTTCTTAACGACTCGTTAAAAAGGATTATTTTCCCACATCAAATTAGTTAAAAATGAATAAGATCAAGTACTGTTTTGCTTCCGTTCTTTTCTTGTTTGCGGCCGTTGCCATGGCGCAAGAAACCGAGGAGAAGGAAGAGCGCGAACCCGGGCATGTCAATCAGAGCCGGTTCAAGCAACTTTATGAAGAATTTTCAAGCCCGAACACCTACCGTTCGGCCTCAGGTGCCCCTGGACCTGATTATTACCAACAACAGGCGGATTACAAAATGGACATCGAACTCGATGACCGCAATGCGAAGATCTATGGTGAGGAAACCATCACCTATTTCAACAACTCGCCTGATGACCTTGAGTTCCTATGGGTACAATTGGATCAAAACGTGCGCGCCAAGGATTCCAAGTCGCCACTCCGAAACGGCAATGGGGTGAACATCGCCTACACCGCCGGTAACTTCGCACAGCGTTTCGTTACCGAACCTTTCGATGGAGGGTTCAATATCGATTGGGTGAAAGATGCCGCTGGCAAACCCCTGTCGTACACGATCAATCAAACCATGATGCGAATCAATATTCCACAACCATTGAAAAGCGGGGCGAATATTTCCTTTTCCATCAAGTGGTGGTACAATGTGCCCGATCACACGGTGAACCGTGCACGATCTGGATTCGAATTTTTCCCGAAAGATGGTAACCGTGCGTACGTAATCGCCCAGTTCTTCCCAAGAATGGCCGTATACTCCGATGTTGAAGGTTGGCAAAACCACCAGTTTTGGGGCAGTGGCGAGTTCGCCCTACCTTTTGGGAACTATGAGGTGAACATCACCGTACCGGCCGACCACGTCGTCGATGCCACCGGGGTGTTGCAGAACCGTAAGGAAGTTTTCACCAAAGACATGATGAAACGCTATGAGCAGGCCAAGAAGTCGTATGACAAACCGGTCATCATCGTTAGTCAAGAAGAGGCCGTTGCCAAGGAAGGATCGTTCTCTGAGAAAAAGAAAACCTGGAAATTCAAAACGGAAGCCGGACAGCCCGTCCGTGATTTCGGATTCGCTTCTTCAAGAAAGTTCATTTGGGATATGCAAGCGGTAAAATTGCCAAACCGCGATGTCATGGCGGTATCCATGTATCCTAAGGAAGGTAATCCACTTTGGGAAGAGCAATCGACCAAGGCCGTGGTTCAGACCCTGATTACCTATTCTAAGCATACTTTTGATTACCCATACCACAAAGCGATTTCGGTACATGCCAAAAACCAAGGTATGGAGTATCCGATGATTTGCTGGAATTATGGGCGTCCGAATGAAGACGGTACTTATTCAGACCGCACGAAATATGGGATGATCAGTGTGATCATCCACGAAGTTGGGCACAATTACTTCCCCATGATCGTCAATTCAGACGAGCGCCAATGGGGATGGATGGATGAAGGTCTCGATACCTTTATGCAATACTTGACCGAACAGGAATTCGGTAAGAACTATCCGGATGTCATCGCGCCTAACGACAAGTACCCTTCAAGACGTGGGGATGCAGCCAAGATCGTACCCTACATGGCCGGAGATCAAAGTTATATCTCCCCCATCATGTCGAACCCCGAGAATGTCTATCAACTAGGTCCGAATGCTTACGGCAAGCCGGCCACGGCATTGAACATTCTTCGTGAGACCGTAATGGGTCCGGAATTGTTCGATCACGCATTCAAGACGTATGCCCAGCGCTGGAAGTTCAAGCATCCGACCCCTGAAGATTTCTTCCGAACTATGGAAGATGCTTCGGCAGTCGATCTTGACTGGTACTGGAGAGGTTGGTTCTACACCACCGATTATGTGGATATTGGTGTTAAAGGAGTAAAGAAATATTACGTCAGCAACGAGGTCACCAAAGAAATGCAAGAGTATATGGATGCCCGAAACCTGACCTTGGCCGATTTACCGCCTTTGGTCTACTTGGCCGAAGAGGGTAGTGAGGATTATTCGGATGATCTTAAAGGCAAAGCCCCATCCGAAACCTCGACCAACCTGAACGAGTTCATGATGGACAATATGACCGCCGAAGAGCGGGCCCAGGTTGAAGAGCCCAAGTATTTCTATGAAATCACCTTCGATAAACCAGGGGGTATTCCAATGCCATTGATCGTGGAGTATACCTTTGCCGATGGCACTACGGAAAGCATTACCTATCCGCCAGAAATCTGGAGAAAGAACGATAAGGAAGTAAAAAGGGTCATGGCTACCCAAAAGGAAATCGTCGGTATCGTAGTCGATCCAAAATTGGAAACCGCCGATATCGATACGACCAACAATGCATGGCCGAAAAAAGAGGAAAAATCCGATTTCGACCAGTTCAAAGAGAAGGTCAAAGGATAATCGTCAAGCGATTTAATATTTTGGTAAGCCCCGATTTCTAGGAACCGGGGCTTTTTTTTAGTTACTTCATAAAAAAAAGACATGAAGAAGCTACCCTTTTTGATGGTATCCTTTCTTACCCTGTTGGTTTTGGTGAACTGCGGCGGTTCTGATGAGTCCGATGATTACGAGGATTGTAATTGTGGGGCGTTCTCTTCCATCGATATTGAATTCAATGGCTTGCAGGCCCAAGCCCTCGAAATGATCAATGAGGACTTTTTCGACGCCCAAGTATTTGTTGAAGCCATACCCAAAGAACGTCTGGTTTTAGAGGTCGATTTGCGTTTTTCAGAACGATTTATGGCATCGTTGGCCAATAAAGGTATCAGCTCTTTGAATAACGAGGCCGCCCAACGCTGTAGCTGTGCCTATCCGTTCAATGTCATCAATCGCTTGGAACGTCTTGAGGTTGCAATGCGATTGGAAGGGGAAACCAATTTCGTTGAGGTCACCGATCTATTCGGGGTCGCCGGGTTTGTAGCGAACGATAGGCTATTGTCTATTGAAGAGGCACTGGCTGCCAGTCGCATGGTCGAAGACAATTTTGATTTTATTTCCCGTTATTACTTAAGGGTGAAAGATCTTGCGGGTATTCCGGATGAAGCGACGTTTAGGGTCCGGGTTGTTTTTATGGACGAAAGTGAATTCCTTCAAGAAACCCAGCTGGTACGTTTCCAATAGGATTTTTAAATTTTATCTTTGTGGTATGTTGTTATTCATCAGCGGAGCCGAAATCTTCTTTATCATGTTCATCGTGGTCATGGTCTTCGGTGCCGATAAAATTCCCGGTATCGCCAAAGGCTTGGGCAAGGGCATGCGCCAACTGCGTGATGCTACTGACGATATCAAAAGGGAAATCCAGAAAAGCGCTGAAAAACAGGGCATCGATACCGATTTTACCGCAGACATCAAGAAAGAGCTTGATGAGGTCAAGAAAAATGTGGATGATGTCACCGGTACGATAAAACGCAGTACCAAATAATCCATGATCGAAACGCTTGTTCGCTGGGACCATGAGCTGTTCATCTACATGAACGGTTTGGGTTCGGAACCCTACGACCGTTTTTGGATTTTCCTGACCCAGATCCGCTCGTGGACCCCTTTGTTCGTCTTGTTCATCGTTCTCTTTATGTTGAAGTTTCCGAAACGTCGCGCAATGATTTCCATCGGATCGGTCCTATCATTGGTCGCTTTCATCACCCTCTTGACCCATTTGGTCAAGGATTTCGTAGGCCGTTTGCGTCCGAACAATGATCCGGCACTTTCCGATTTGATAAGGGTCCTACAACATCCAAACGATTACAGCTTTTTTTCAGGACATGCGGCCAGTTCGTTCGCCATAACGACCTTGGTCATCCTGTTGATGCGGGATCGGCTGAAATGGAGTTGGTGGTTTTTGGTTTGGCCCGTGCTCTTTGCCTATAGCAGGATTTATGTCGGGGTACATTTTCCTTTGGACATTGTCGTAGGTATGCTGGTGGGGGTGGTTACCGGATACTGGTTTTTCAAAATGACCAAACGGTTTATCGCACCCGACTCATCGTCAACCCATCGCGTATAGGGAGTAACACGGTCTCAACCCGCGGATCTTCCTGCAATTTCCGATTGTAACGCAATAGTACTTCCGTGGCCTTATCCGATTTTTTTAAGGGTTCGATGACCTTGCCCGACCAAAGTACGTTGTCGGATAGGATAATACTGCCAGGGCGGCATTTTTGTAAAACGCATTCAAAATAGGCTTCGTAATGCGTCTTTTCGGCGTCTATGAATACCAAATCGAATTGGATATCCAGTTTTGGGATGACCGCTAAGGCATCCCCGAGATGCTGTTTGATTTGCCCACGGTAGTGACTTCGCTCAAAGTAGCGATTTTGGATATCGACAAGTTCTTCATTGATGTCAATGGTATGCAACATGCCATCGGCTGGCAAGCCTTCGGCCAAACACAAAGCGGAATAGCCTGTATACGTACCGATTTCAAGAATGTGCTTCGGAGCGATAAGTTTCGAAAACAAACTCAAAACCCTGCCCTGATAATGGCCCGTGATCATTCGCGGACGAACCACTTTCAAATGGGTCTCCCGCGTGAGATCGGTTAGTAATTCGGGTTCATTTTCCGAATGGTCGGCGATGTAGTTTTCAAGCTGTGGGGATAAAAAATGCATCTCGAACTTTTAACAAAATTAAAGAATAAGGAGTAATTTAGGCACATGCAAACGGTACGTATCCGAGATGCCGAAACCGGCGATTTACCCACACTATTGACCTTTGAGCAAGCCTTGATCGAAGCCGAACGACCTTTCGACCCGACCATTGCCGATGACGCGATCAGTTATTATGATTTGGGTGCCTATGTCGAGAGGGACGATGTAAAGGTGATGGTTGCCGAAATCGAAGGCCAGGTCGTGAGTTCAGGTTATGCTTTGGCCAAAACCGCCCGGCATTATCTCGATCATGAACAGTATGGATATTTGGGGTTCATGTACACCCTGCCCGAATTCAGGGGTAGGGGAATCAATCAACAGATCGTCGAAGCCCTTAAACACTGGTGTCTTGCCCGTGGGCTACATGAAATTCGCCTCACGGTATACGAAGACAACCTCCCCGCGATCCGGGCCTATGAAAAAGCCGGGTTTAAAAAACATTTGGTGGAAATGCGTATTGAATAAAAAATGACTACTCGTATGGTTTTTGAAAATACATTGGATTTTGCGCGTTCTTTGGACCGTGATGATCGTTTGTCAGGCTATCGTGAAAAATTCCACTACCCTCAGGTCAACGGTAAGGATGTGATTTATTTCACGGGCAATTCCTTAGGGTTACAGCCTAAGTTAACGAATTCCTATGTCGATGCCGTAATGAAAGATTGGGCTGATATGGCGGTCGAAGGGCACTTTTACGCCGAACGACCTTGGTGGGATTATCACGAGAGATTGGCAGGCCCTTTGGCAAAGGTGGTGGGAGCGAAACCGGAAGAAGTAACCGTAATGAACACCTTGACCGTCAATTTGCATTTATTGATGGTTTCCTTCTACAGACCCACACCAAAACGATTTAAGATCTTGTGTGAGGAAAAAGCATTTCCATCCGATCAGTACATGCTCCAAAGTCAGGTCAAATTCCATGGTTTCGATCCCGAAGAAGCCATTGTAGAAGTGTGCAAACGACCGGGAGAGCACTTTTGGCGTACCGAAGATATTCTTGCTAAAATCAATGAAGTCGGGGAAAATTTGGCCTTAGTGTTGATCGGAGGGGTAAATTATTATAACGGTCAGGTATTCGATATGAAGTCCATTACCAAGGCCGGTAAGGACGTGGGTTCCATGGTCGGATGGGATCTCGCCCATGCAGCGGGTAACGTTTCCTTGCATTTACACGAATGGGATGTTGATTTTGCCGCCTGGTGCAGTTACAAATACATGAACAGTGGTCCAGGTAATGCTTCAGGGGTGTTTGTCAACGAACGGCATTTGAACCGCAAGGATCTACCCCGTTTTGAAGGGTGGTGGGGTACCAAAAAGGAGACCCGCTTTCTGATGCAACCGACTTTCGACCCTATGGAGAACGCCGACGCCTGGCAATTGAGCAATGCCCCGATTTTAGCCTTGGCACCGTATTTGGCTTCCTTGCAACTTTTTGAAGAGGTGGGCATGGCATCTCTCTTGGAAAAGCAAAGTTCGTTGACCGCTTATCTGGAGTTCATCTTAAAGGAAATCGATAAGGAAGTCGATTCGACCTTTGAGATCATTACGCCTGAAGCCCGTGGTTGCCAGCTTTCGGTCTTTTTACACGGTGAAGGTCGACACCTATTCGATTATTTGATGAAGCAGGGGGTTATCGTTGATTGGCGTGAACCCAACGTCATCCGTTTGGCCCCGGCACCCTTTTATTGTTCGTATGAAGATATGTATCGGTTCGGACAAAGCTTAAAAGCCGGTATCCTAGCCGTTTAATTTGTTTTTTGTGAGATAGTCCGAAGGGGTCATCTGCGTATATTTTGAAAATTGCTTGGCAAAGTAGGAGGGACTGTTGAACCCAGAACCGTACATGGCTTCCGTAATGGTCCGGTTTCCTTCGTTCAGTACATCGATAGCCTTGGCAATACGGAATTCGTTCACGAAATCAATGAATCGCCGATCCGTCATTTTTTTAAAGAACCTGGAAAAGGAATTCGGGGTCAACCCCACATGTTGGGCCATTGCTTCCGTTGAGATCTTTTGATGGTAGTGGTCGTTCAGGAAATCAAAAACGGTTTTCAAGCGGTCGGTCTCCTTCTCCCTGAATTCGTGGAGCATCGAAGTTCCAAAAAGGCCCTGATAGTCTTTTTCCTTCGCAAGCCGGTTTAGGATATTCAGGAAATTGACCAAACGTTCTGCAGGACCAAGGTTTTGAAAGCGTTCAAAATAGTAGCCTAGTTCCATTTTGACCGCATCGCCGAAGATCAAAACCTGCCGCGAACGGGATATCAACGAACCGATTCCCTTGAATTCAGGGAATACCTTTAATTTCTCCGAAACGAAGTCTTTCGAGAATTGGATGACCACTTCTTTGTTGTTTTTGAACGTTTTGTTCCCCATGTCCGAGTGTGGAATATTCCCTCCCAAAAATACCAAGACCCCGTTGTCATAGGGTAGGGTTTTCTGACCGATCTTAAGCACTCCGCTCCCGTTCTTCACATACACGATCTCAAATTCCGGATGAATATGCCACCCTGCTGATTCACAGGCCTCTTCCAAGCCATAGGTTTCTACCTTGAACGAGCTGCTTTCACGGGAGATAATGGCTTCGTAAATGGGTTTCATGGGTTTGTTACTTTACTAAGGGATCGGATGCATTATTGGAATTAAGGTGTATAGTCTAAAACTACCATAAATTCAACTATTTGAATCAAAATAGGAATGTAATGTTTCTTTATTGGAATGTTTTGGCCTATGAAATACGCCCCAAGCTACCGTTCTTTGTGTTAAAGTAGATGAGCCGATGAAATCATTAGGATTGATCCTTTCCAATAGGCGTTATTTCGCCCCATGTTTCGTATTCGTAAGTCTGAACATTTGGTTTGGAACTTGGGCCATTTACATTCCGGCGGTCAAAGAACGCTTGCATATCGATAAGGCGGATTTGGGTATAGCCATTTTTTTCTTGTCGCTTGGTGTGTTTACCATTTTCCCTTTCGCTTCGAAGATCGTCAATAGGCTAGGTGTGGGTAGGGCAACCTGGTTTGGGGTCGTGGGTTGTAGTATAACCGCCCTATTTCCATTGATCGCCCCAAGTTATGCCCTGTTGTGTGCCGCACTATTCGCATTTGGATTGATGAACGGGCTCACCGATATCGCCATGAATACCCTGGTTACTGAGATTGAGAAGAAAGACGGACAAAAATTCATGTCCGCAGCCCATGGTTTTTTCAGTCTGGGTGGCGTGTTGGTCGGATTAGGAAGTTTTTTGATCGCCACGATCAGCAGTCCTTTCCTCCATATGCTGGGAACGGTGCTATTGGTTTTTGTTTGTAACTCGTTTTTCCGGAAGGAATATTATCATATTAAGGCTGAACCTGTCGAAAAAGAAGGGTTTAGTATCAAACTCTTAGGTCCTTTGTTTATTTTGGGTTTCATCGGTTTCGTAAGTATGGGTGCTGAAGGTGCCATTGTTGATTGGAGTGCGCTCTATCTTACCGAGATTACCCTGGCGCCCGAACATTTGATCGGGGCAGGGTTCTTGGCATTTTCATTCACCATGACTTTAGGTCGCTTTTTGGGCGACGGGATCAGTCAGCGTATTGGGTCGACCAAGATCGTCGCCTTAGGGGCTTTTTTGGCCATCATCGGCTTTGTAATGGTATTGAGCATGAATACGTTTTTGGCCATTGCCGGTTTTGCCTTGAATGGCCTGGGATTTTCGGTCATGGTTCCAGAGCTATTCCGAATCGGTGGTAACATCAAGGGCATTGAGTCTTCACAGGGGGTGGCGTTTATTGCAGGTACCGGCTATTCAGGATTTTTGGTCGGTCCGGTCATCCTGGGACTACTGGCTGAAAAATATGCCCTGACCACTAGTTTTACATCGCTTTTATGCTGTACGATCTTAGTCCTCATTGCCATTCTGGCCATGAAAAAAAGATCTTGATCATTTTAGGTTCGAACGGATCTTGAAGGTTTTGTTCGCTTTACCCATTGCTTCGATAAACGCTTCGATTTCGTTGGTCAGCGGGAGAAAGTGTTGCTGCTCCCAAAAGGCTTGTTCAAATGGGAATTTCAACTTGAAAAGATCTTTTCTCGCGTTGGCGTTGGGCTTCACCTCAAGGTCTTGGCCATTGTCATAGGTTTGGATGGTATATTCACAGGTGTACAGATCTTTAAAATCTTTTTTAGTGCTTGTGATTTCAATATCGAAACGCAATTTGGCGAGGTTGAGATAGTATTTGCCCGTCTTCATGGATTCATGGAAATGTACGACTTGATCCCGTTTTACGGTTCGGGATCGTATCGGACCGTTCTTAAAATAACGATCGCTATCGATTTCGGAATGGATCACCACCGATTCAATGGCTTTGTTCGCCTTGTTGATCAAATAATGGCCGTTGGAGTTGATCCTGGGGGCACTGGGGTCGCTTTGAAAGAAGATCTTGGCCATTGGCTGCCCTTCGAACGAGCGCTCCGTAATCTCAAAACCTGGGCCTGTTGCATTCAAGCGCACCGATTCAAGGAACAATTGACTTAAAGAGAAAAAGCGGAAGTAGACGTCGTTCTCGTCCTTTTCGATGCCCAGTTTGCGCATGTGTTCGACTTCGAATTCAAAGTCCTTTTTCTCGATTTCCATTTCCTTGTTGTAAAACAAAGTCCGTCGTTTCAATTTTCCCGCAACGTCTTGCACTCGGATGAGTTCGCCGTTTTTGCGGAGTAGGCAACGGATGAAAAACCGTTCTTTATAGGATGAAAGTGTGTAATTGGCCCGAAGTGAATCGCCCACACGATCCCAGAGGGTCTTGAGATTGGTCAAAACGACTTCTTCGAGTTCAAAAAGTCTCTGATTCAGGTATACGGTATCCGGAATACTTGAAATCGCAAGGGTCTGGCTTTCATAGCCGATTTTCTTAAAAGTCACCGAGTCGGAGGCCGCTACCAGGAGGTAACGCCCATCAGCGTTGGAGTAGGTAAGGTCGAAAGCGTCGTAGACATCGGCAAATTCTACGGGAGCCCCGGTTTCGCGATCGTAGATCAGACCGGTTTTTTGTTGTTGTTGGGCGAAGCTGTTCAGCGAAAAAATAAGGGCAAAGGCTAGGATTGATTTCATTCCTTAGCTGCATCAACTACTATGCCATCAAAGAAAATGTTGAAGGATCCTTCTTTCTTTTTATGGTCGATAGCCAGTTGCAGCCCCTCGATACTTTGGTAATTTTCCCAACTTGTAATCAGCGAAGGCTCTTCTTGGTTCGCTTTTCTGAAAACCCACTCCTTGATCAAATGGTCTTCGCCAAAATAAAAGTCGTAGGCGTCTCCGGGGGTATACCCACCTTCATTTCCGTATACGATGGTCAGCTTTTGCATGCTGCTTCCACTTATAGGGGCTTCTGCTTCCAACTCATGACGGTATTCGAAGTTCTCTTGGTCCCAAATCAAATTAAAGGCCGCTAACAACCAGTATCGGTCATTGATAAAGCCGGCGTTGACCTGTTGGGCGATGCTATCCATTGCTTTTCTGCGGTATTGGATGGTGTCGCCCCCTCCGATCTTGGTTACCTCGTTTTTTTTGATATCCCAAATCCAACTGCGCTGGAAATGGGTAGAATCACGATCGACATTGAAGGTGAAAGCCACCCTATTGATTTTTGACCAATGGTCGTATCCGTGTGCGGTAGCCACTTTTTCAAGAATGGTCTGCGGTGGGGTCTCGACCGCTTTGGGAGCTTCTTTACAGGAACCAAGTAAGAGCAACCCCATCAGGGATACATAGTAGAATGTTTTCATTCGATGCTTTTTTTCAAAGATAGGCGGTTTCGACTATATTGAACCCAGCTAACAGCCCTTGGCCAATTAATTCGGATCCAAAAGTGACTTTTTTAAAACGCCTGTTTCTTATTCTTATAAATCAAGGAAGGAAGTCATTGGGGAAAGACGACCCTTACAAGGGGTATACTGACGAAGAATTGGTACAAAAGGTGGTAGCGACCAATAACACATTGCTTTTCGGTGTGTTATATGACCGTTATGCCAAAATGGTCTACAACAAGTGTTACGGATTCGCCCGATCGCAAGACGAGGCCGAAGACCTGACGCAGGATGTATTCTTGCAATTATTCATCAAATTGGCCTCTTTTAAGGGCAGGTCTAAGTTTTCGACTTGGCTGTATTCGTTTACGTATAATTTTTGTGTCAATTACGTCAACCGGAACAAGCAGCGCAAGATGAGTGATAAATCGATACCTGTGGATGATGCCGAATACCGTTTGGCCGATGAAGTGCCTGATGAAAGCATCTATGAACTGAAGGCAAACCGTTTGGAGTTGGCATTGACCGAAATCGGTGCGGAAGACAAGTCCATTTTATTGTTGAAGTACCAAGATGGGGCTTCGATCAAGGAGTTGTGCGAGTTATTGGATATCGGCGAAAGTGCGGTAAAGATGCGATTGAAGCGGGCAAAATCGAAATTATTGGAAGTCTATAATAATACGGTGATAGATGGCTAAGGAGTTTGACAATCCGTTCAAGCAATTGAACACCAACTTACGGGAAGTACCTGCCGAAATGCGGCAGCGCGTCATGAACGATGTGGCCATCGCCAAATTGATTTTGGATATGTCGATTTTGGTGACCTCCAACTATGCGTCCTTGTTGGCCGGACTTTTCCGCACAAACAAAAGAAACCACTAACCCATAATAAAAAACATTCCGATCATGGAAGAATACAAACGTGTTTTAGAAGAAAGTCTCAATGACATCATGACGAGCTTCGTCCAATTGCTACCCAAGATCGTCTTGGGTATCTTGGGGTTGTTGCTCGCCTGGTTGGTAATCAAGATCATCTTGTTCATTGTCAAGAAAATCATGAAAGCGGCCAAATTGGATCGTTTGTCCGAAAAGTTGACCGCGTCAAAACCATTGGGTGACCAGGAAGTCAAGATCGACTTGATCAAGTTGATCTTGGCCGTCGTCAAAGGATTGTTGGTCTTGTTGTTCACCATCATTATTGCCCAAGTGCTGGGTTTACATGCAATTTCAGACGGTATCATGGCGATTTTTGCCTACCTGCCGACCTTGTTCAGTGCCATATTGATCTTGGCAGGGGGGCTGTACTTGGCGAACATTGTAAAGAAAGCGACTTTGGCCTTATTCGAATCCATGGGCATCGGGGGGTCAAAATTCATCAGTGGTACTTTATTTTATCTGATCGCCTTCTTTATTTCGATTACGGCCTTGAACCAAGCCGGTATCGATACCGAGATCATTACGAGCAACTTTACGATCATTCTTGGGGCCTTCCTTTTCGCGATTGCCCTAGGTTTTGGATTGGGTTCGAAAGAGGTGTTTTCAGATACCCTGAAAATGTTCTACGCGCGAAAGACCTTTATGGTGGGTGATGAAATCAGTTTCGGTAAGCATCAAGGCACTATTGAGGCTATCGAAAACAACACCTTGACCTTAAAGACCCAAGACGGGAAGATCGTGGTACCCATCAACGATGTGGTATCCAAAGCGGTACGGATCAAGTAAAAAAGAAAAGCGCCCGGAGGCGCTTTTTTTTATTTGGACTCGGCCAGGGCCTGTCCCTTGATTTGGATAACCGGGAATTCGGTCCTCCGGTTCAATTCCAGTTCTTCTGGCGAACAGTCTTGTTTGCTGGTGCATTCGTTGATCGGTTTGCGCTTTCCGAACCCTTTGTAGGAAAGGATGTGGTGTTTGGGTACGCCGTTGGCGATCAAATACTCATAGGTCGATTTCGCCCTTCGTTCCGATAGCTCATCGTTGTAGGTGTGACTTCCCACCGGGTCGGTGTGTGCTTCGAGACGGATGATCATATCAGGGTAGGTTTCCGTCATCAATTTGACCACCTTGTTGAGCTCTGCTGCCGCGTCGGGCCTAATATCACTCTTGTTGAAATCAAAATAGATCTTGTTCAAACCAGCCAAAAGTTTAACGTCAAGCACCGGTTCCAGTTGTATATCCTGCTGGATCAATTTGGTACTTCTCTTGGTGCCTTGGGTACTGAAGAATACATTCTTTTTTGGGTGGGTTTTACGATAGGCCTCGATCATATAGTTCCGTTTCCTATCGATCAGCATTTTGTAATTCCCGTTTTCATCCGTAGTGGTCTCGGCCACCAACGAGCCGTTTGATTGATCGAACAAAGCAATGCGGACACTATCTAAGGGTTGTAGGTTAATAGCATCGGTAACCGTGCCGTTGACGGTCAGCGAGGGTACGAATTGAAACTTGTAGATGTCATCACTCCCTTTTCCACCATCGCGGTTCGAACTGACGTAGCCATCAATGCCGTTTTCAAGGGCGTAGTATCCGAAATCGTCTTTATCACTATTCAAAGGTTTCCCTAAATTGATGACATCCTTGATTTTTCCATCTTCATCGATGATCGTCCCGAAAACGTCCAATTGTCCGAATCCGACATGACCGTCCGAAGAAAAGAACAGCTGGCCTTCGTTATTGATAAAAGGGAACATTTCATTACCAGCCGTATTAACGATCGGTCCTGCGTTGATAGGTTGTCCGATACCTCCGCGCGGGTGGATTTTGGCATAGTAGATATCCGTGCCCCCAAATCCTCCTGGCCGATCCGAAGCGAAATAAATCAAGGTTCGGTTCGAATTGACCGTGGCATGTCCGGTCGAATAGTGATCGGCATTGGTCTTCAGGTTACGCGTAACTTTCCACTTACCGTCAACGTACTCTGCCTTGAAGATTTTCAGATTGCTCAAGTTTTCGATCTGGTTTTCCTCCTTCTTGGTATAGAAATTCTCTTTGTTCTCGAAATAGTTGTTACGGGTAAAATAGACGATGGTATCGTTCTTATAATCGGTAGAGAATACCAAGGAGCTTTCATGGAACTTTGAATTGATCTCACCCGGGAATTTTTTAGGCGAGGCTGACCTGTTGGTCGGATCGATCATGTAGATGTCGAGCCAAGGTTCATTGTTCCAATCATAGCGTTCGTCAGAATCTTTTGAAAGCCGGGCCGAGCTGAAATACAGCTTTCCGTTGTGCATGAAACCACCGAAATCGCTGAATTCAGAGTTGAAATGCACAGGTTCCAAAAAGTAGCGTTCGTTGCTGTTGAAAACGACGGATGCCAAATTGCCATCCTTCAAGAACTGCTTGACGCGTGAATCGTTTTTGTTCAACTTCTTGTATTTCTTCAACCAGCCCAATGCCTCTTTTTGATCGCCGGCACTTTTGAGGGCCATGGCGTACTTGAAATAAAAGGTCGAAGGCGTACCTGGTTCGTTGATGAACCTTTTGAAGTACGGTAAGGCTTTTTGATGATCGCGCAGCAACAAGTAGCATTCAGCAAGACGCTGATAAGCATGTACCTTGTTGAAATCGGCTACCACCAATTGCTCATACATCGGTATCGCTTTGGCATAGGCGAACTTACTGAAAAGCTCATCGGCTTTCTTTTGTAGGCTCTGTTGCCCGATTGCCAGCGAAAAACTAAGACTTAGGGCAAGGCCCAAGAGTAATTTCTTCGTGTTCATGAGGTCAAGTTTAGTAGTTGAGTGCTATTAGAAATATCGTGGTGACTTGTAGAGATCCGTGCGTTTGTTCAATCGCGGTTCGAAAATCAAGATCACTTCATGGGTTCCACCAGTGTAGGGTCTGATCGTCGAAGTCGGTAGGTCATATGCATATCCGATACGAATGTCCTTCGATACTTGATAGTCCATAAAGGCACCGAAATTCGATGCATCGTTGAAACGATAGGAAGCTCCAAGCCAAAACTTTTCATAAAACAGAAAACTCGAGGTCAAATCATAGGTGGCCGGTGCGCCATTGGTGAATTTGGTTATGAAACCCGGACGGAATTTGATGTCCAATGAAAGGTCCAAAACCAATCCCCCAACAGCATAATAGCTGTTTCGCTCCAAGGCTTCGAACTCATTATCATTCAAATCCGTATTCAAAATCCGTGGCGATGAAACCCCGGCATACCATCGGTTGGAACTTAGGTAAACCCCAGCCCCGAAATTCGGTTTCCAGCTATTGAAGTTCGAAGTAAAGAAAGGATCGTTGACATCCGGGTTATCCAGTTTGTAGTTGGTGAAACCGGCTTTCAATCCGAAAGATAATTTGGTTTCAAAAGCCACTTGAACGGTATACGAGAAATCCCCATATACATAATTGGTATTTTCAAATCCCAATTGATCGGTGATGTACGACAGTCCTACACCGACTTTTTCATTTTTCAATGGGGTATGGAACGAGAAGGTGCTCGTAGTCGGATTCCCGTCAAGTCCGGCCCACTGGTTACGGTGTAAAGCCGTCAGGTTCATGGTTTCCCTACTACCTGCATAGGCCGGGTTCACCGAAATGGTGTTGAACATATACTGTGTGAACTGTGGTAACTGCTGCGCGGATACCAAACCGGAAAACAGTAAGGCGATGAGTACTATATTTTGCTGTAGGTTCTTCATGGTCAGGGTTTTATGAAGATTATTAAACGCCTGAAAAAACAAACTACGGTTACAGGATCGTTCCTGTTCTTGTGAAGTATGCACTTTCAGTTGTATTGTGGTTCATTGTCAATTCGTTTGAAATAAGATTGGGGTCTTATATACGAATACAAAGGAAGCCAATACCCCTAACTACCGATAATTTATCCGTTTAACGCAGGGCAAAATTCGATGTCAGACACCAGATTCGTTGAAGTAATTATTTTCCCCGATGAACGAATGCCATAAAAAAAGCCGATCGTCTGATCGGCCTTTTGTTTACTGGGGTTCGGAGCTTATCTTGAACCTAGATAGATGTATCCGTTGATCGGTTCGAGGTTTTGTCCGGTTTCTTTATCCAAGATGGAAATGATGTAATAATAGGTTCCTGAAGGCAAGGTTCCGGAACTACCGAAGGAACCGTCAGGAGACGTACCTCCCCAATCGTTTCTATAATCGGCTTGTTCGAAGACTTTATCGCCCCATCGGTTGAAGACCATGACATCGAACTGGAACGCACAATATTCCACACCTGTAATCTCAAGGTAGTCGTTAATGCCGTCACCGTTAATGGTAATCGCATCATTGATCTCGATTTCACCACGATTACAAGGAACGCAATCACTGTTCACATTGATGGTGAATTCGGCAAAGTACTTACAGGGCCCTGTCTTAGCGCTATAGGCGATCAGATAAACCCCGACTTCAAGATTTGCCGGATCGAATATGCTTTCGTTCAAGACGATATCCCCTTGTCGAATTTCAAAGATCCCTTCCTTACTGAAAGGTTCAGGCAAGTAATCACGAAGATCGATTGCCTCGTCTTCCACACAAATATCGATGGTGATCTCTTCCAATTGGTACTGGAGTACGAATACGGTCTGTTCGAACACCGCGGTGTTTCCACAAGAATCCGTGACTTCCCATGTTCTCACGATCATATAATCGTCGGTATCCGGCAAAGACGTGATATCTTCCGAAAAGGTGACCTCGTAGTTACCACATCCACCGGTAAAGGTCAATTCAGGTACTTCAGGCAATTCGTCACCACACATGATGGTAATTTCCTCATCATAAGGTCCTGCCATGATCGGTCCGGTCGGCTCGATGGTGATCACCTGCGTGTGTGAATTGGTATTTCCTGCGCAATCGGTAACCGTCCATACCCGCGTCACCATGTACCCATCAGCACAATTGGCATCGTTGGTCACGGTCTCTTCAAAAACCACTGCTACGTCTGGGTCGCAATTATCGGTGGCCGTCAATACCGCAGCTTCAGGAACTTCATTACAGGCTACGACCATATCTTCCGGCAAGGATTCGACAAATTCGGGTGCCGTGGTGTCTTGTACGGTAATCACCTGCACATGTTCTATGGGGTTTCCTGCGCAGTCGGCAGCCGTCCATGTGCGCGTGATGGTATATTCCGTTCCGCAAGCACTTTCATTGCTGATCTGCTCATCAAAAATGACGGTAATATTAGGGTCACAACTATCCGTGGCCGTTAAGACATCGGCTGCAGGCACGGCATCACAAGAAACAACGGCATCTGCAGGTAGGGCCTCGACAAAGGTCGGGGCAATAGTATCCACCACGGTGATGACCTGGGTGTGTACCCTGACGTTTCCAACACAATCGGTGATGGTCCAGGTCCTGGTCAAGACATAGTCTAGCGCACATCCGTCGTCTTGTCCGACGATATCCTCGGTGAAGTCCACACTAATCGCACACGAACTGGTTGAGGTGATTTCGAAAGGATCCGGCAACGTATCACAAGCTTCTAACGTAATGTCTTCAGGCCAGCCTTCGTTGCCATCGTTATCGATGATGTTGACGGTCGCGGTATCGTTCGCCAGGATGTATACCAAGCTGGTCGAGATATCG
>NZ_JBEVTG010000007.1:0-8900 GCF_040513375.1 Flagellimonas algarum
GATGGCGTTGCCGTCCTCGATGCTGATGTTCCCCGCAGTTCCATCTGTAGCAAGCGTTTGGTCGTCCGTACCCGAATCGTCAAGTGCCGATAGGTCGACTACTGGGTTGTTGCCCAACTCATTGGTATAGGTCAATTGATTGTTGGTGTCGTTAAAGGACAAACTCGTATTGGTCTCAGCGATTGAAACTGAAGCAACATTCAAATAAAGTGCCCCATCGGTTCCTGCCGTCAAATCATTATTTGCATCAGCACTTATCAAATTTGCTGATTGTGTTCCTCCACCATCGGTCACCCCAAGGCTTCCTGCGGTAATCGCAACCCCGGTATTGTATTCATTGGTGGCATCGGCATCCGCATCATCTACGTTCAACGTGATGGCGTTGCCATCTTCGATACTGATATTACCTGCCGTGCCATCGGTGCTGACCGTTTGGTCATCGGTACTGCCAGCGGCCAGTTCGGCCAAGGCGGCCTCTACATCCGTACCGGTGAAATTGCCCCCGGCATCGGTAATGGCCACCTCATCGGCATCCTGTATTTCGTTCGTGGCATCCGCATCGGCATCGTCTACGTTCAGGGTCAAGTTGCTTCCGCTACTCAAACTGATGTCACCGGCAGTGCCGTCGGTGCTGATATCTTGGATTTCATTGGTCGCGTCGGCATCCGCATCATCTACGTTCAAGGTAATGGCGTTACCGTCTTCGATGCTGATGTTACCCGCAGTACCATCGGTGCTGACGGTCTGGTCATCCGTACTACCGGCGGCCAATTCGGCCAAGGCGGCCTCTACATCCGTACCGGTGAAATTACCCCCGGCGTCAGTGATGGCCACTTCATCGGCATCCTGTATTTCGTTCGTGGGGTCCGCATCCGCATCGTCTACGTTCAAGGAGATGGCGTTGCCGTCTTCGATGCTTATATTACCAGCGGTGCCATCGGTACTTAGCGTTTGGTCATCCGTACTACCAGTAGCCAATTCGGCCAAGGCGGCCTCTACATCGTTACCGGTGAAATTGCCCCCGGCGTCAGTAATTGCCACACCCGCGGCATCCTGTATTTCGTTGGTTGGGTCGTTATCGGCATCATCCACATTATCGACTCCGTCATTATCAACCGTAACGGTGCCACCATTGACATCGGTTATGGTCGTTGTGCCGTCACCGTTATCCGTAACGTCCGTTATTTCATTGGTTGGATCGGCGTCCGCATCGTCAACGTTCAAGGTGATAGTGTTGCCATCTTCAATGCTCAAGTTACCTGCCGTACCATCGGTACTGACCGTTTGGTCATCCGTACTGCCAGCGGCCAATTCGGCCAAGGCGGCCTCTACATCGGTGCCAGTGAAATTGCCACCTGCATCGGTAATGGCCACGCCCGCGGCATCCTGTATCTCGTTGGTTGGGTCGTTATCAGCATCATCTACATTATCGACCCCATCATTATCAACCGTAACAGTACCTCCATTGACATCGGTTATGGTCGTTGTTCCGTCGCCGTTATCGGTGACATCGGTAATCTCATTGGTGGGATCTGCATCCGCATCGTCAACGTTCAACGTAATGGTGTTACCATCTTCGATACTGATGTTACCAGCCGTACCATCCGTTGCCAGGGTCTGGTCGTCCGTATTTGCAGCTTGTATATCCGCTAAAGGTATGGACACGGTATTGCCATCACTGTCGGTCAGGATCAAATCCGTACCATCTTCGGTCAAACTAATGTTCGTGGTATTGGTATCCGCCGCTTGAATATCGGCCAAAGGAATCGTTACGGTATTCCCATCACTATCAGTCAGGATCAAATCCGTTCCGTCTTCGGTCAAACTAATGTTCGTGGTATTCGAATCAGAGGAGGTCAGTTCCCAAGAATCCCCGTCCCAAAAGAATATCGTACCAGAAGTGGTATTCACGTAAAGATCGCCGACATCCGCTCCTGTCGGTGTCGTCGCCCCTGCCGCTGACACATCGGTGCCGCTCAGGACTTCACAATTACATTGATCTTGTAACGTAACCGTGGTCTGGGAAACCGCCGTTGCGGTTGCCATAAAAAACAGGACTGCAACCAGCCAGTGTTTGGCGGTGAACTTTTTGCTTATCATGGTTTCATCGTGTTTTAACTTTCGCATTTCAAATCTTTGGGAACAAAGCTTCATCCATCTCAATTTATTGGCTGTATCTATCAGAAAATCAACATTTGCCGTATAGGTACACTTTACAAAATTAGATTTATGACCCCCTGAGGAAAATAATTGTTGTGTATGGGCGAATTCGAGACATTAAGACAGGAAAAGTTGAGGTGATATGCCTAAAAATGGCTTAAAAAAAAGGCGCATCTTATCGATAACGCCACTAATAACAAGCTTTTTCAAGAACTTGGAGCGATCTACAAATCGCTCACGAATTGTAGGAATAATTCTAATTTTTATTCACCCTATAAGTAATCCTACGATTGGTGATGACCGTTGGAACCTGGGTCGACAAAGTGGCGGTATTGGACACTGTCTGTCCACAAATAAACGAGGCATGCCAAACCAAAACCCGGTATTGATTTCCATTATCGGAAGTGTCCACATTGGAAATGGCCAGGGTTGTTGTTGTCGTTCCTGAATAGACCCCGGAATCAGAGAGGTCATTCCATGAAGAACCGTCGAATAACTGCCATTGAAAGCGGTTTCCGGCAGCTGCTACAGTGAAGTTTGCCGAACATCCCGGGCAGACCGTGGTATCGGTTGGCTGGGTCGTAATCGACGGGGCACTGCCCGCTTCTTGAAAATCGAAGGTACTATTGGTGTTTTCATCTGCCGGCGAAGTATATCCATCGCTTCCAGAGGTCACGACCCCATTGCTGTTCACGATTACACTGGCGGGTCCGAGGTAATCATCGGAATTATCATCGGTAAATCCTGCTTCCACGACATCCGAACATCCATCGCCGTCGGCGTCAGCACTTTGAAAATCGCGTTCATTCAGGGCATCCGTATCGGTAATCGTATAGTTCAGCACTCCTGATTCCGCACTGGTTTCCAATGTGTCGAAAACCCCATTCGCACCAACATTGGCAGGCACGTCAGCGGTATCGATTCGACCATCAAGATCGGTATCATCCACACCTCCTACGGTTAGGGCACCACTTTCAACAATATCATAAATACCATCGTTGTCCGAATCCAAATCCGAACTGTCAATAATTCCGTCCCCATCGGTATCCAAAATCGCAATGACCCCATTGGCGTTCAAGGTCGAACCATTTGCAGCAGCATAATCCGCTTCCAAGTAGTTCAAAATACCATCGGAATCATCATCTGCATTGGGATCGGAAGTTAAACAGGTGAATGGATTCGATCCTGCAATGGACACTACGATCGCATGGGCGCTTGAGGATCCGAAATTCGGGTAATTGGCCGATGTAAATACGTTCGAGGCATCCAAATCGATACTATACCCCGCGCTACCATTGCTATCGGAGGCTCCGCTAGAATTCAGCCCGTCACCGAAAGAATCGAAAATCGTAAAGGTATAGGTACCCGAATCGGATACATTGAAGTTTTGGGTTATGATCTCATCCCCATTATTATAAGGGCCACCACTACCAATGGTGGTTGACGAAGGATCGACCAAGGTCCACGTGGTTTCCCCTTCCCATCGATCTAAATCAATGGTAATCGTAATCGTTGCCGAGGAAGATCCGATGACCGGGTCCGTTCCACACAGTTCTTGGGCGTCCGTAATACCATCGTTGTCATCATCGTAATCGACATCGTTGTTCAGGCCATCCCCATCAGAATCGTTTACGACCAAGACATCCCTAAAATCCAAATCCCCGCCGGAACCCAAATCGCCATCGGTGTCCGGTAAGGTGACCGCACCGGTGGTAGGATCGTCGATACTGCCCCCAGGGTCATCGTACCCGGTAGTGGTATCTATGGTATTGTCCAATCCATCACCATCACTATCGGATCCGCTCAGTGTCAATCCGGCTTCGACGGTATCGGAGCTGTCCGCATTGTCACTATCGGTATCCTTGTAATCCGGATTATCGATGCCATCCGTATTGACTGGTGTCAACCCCTCTCCTGAACCAGGTGTAGTCTCATAGGCATCATCCAATCCGTTTCCATCACTATCGGTATTGCTTGGGGGAAGATAGGAGCCACTGGCTTGGGCTTCCACATTATCGGGAATACCATCCCCGTCGCTATCCAAATCAACCGAGTCGATCAGTCCATCCCCATCGGTATCGGTGGTTCCTTCATCGGTATCCTTGATTCCATCATTATCATCGTCAATGTCAATGTTATCGTTCTGCCCGTCCTCATCCGTATCGACCATACAGGTTTCCAAAAACAGTACCTGCTGGGTGAAATTAAAGCCTTGGGTGCTACCACATGATAGACTTAAGTTATCGAAAACAGCATTTCCAGATCCGGTTACGGTATTCGGGTTGGTCACCCGGCGTATGGTGGTACTCCCACTACGGCTGTAATACAAATTACCATCAGGACCGAGTTGTACCCCGGAATAGGCACTTGTCGCGTCTATCTGTGAAGAAGACGTATTTCCAATGACGTGCACCCAAAGCGGATCGGACCAACCGATCCCTTGGCCGTCATAGCGAGAACCCGTACCGTTTTGATGGGCAAAGAACAGCCTAGAACTATCGGGTGAAAACTCTACACTATAGCCTGTAATCGTATTGGCAGTGGTACTCAAGGGCACTTGGGTCCATGACCCAATAGTTCCTGTCGGAGCATCAAAAGAAGCATAGAAAATTCCCCCATTCGCCGTAGAACCACCTCCTTCGATGGCTATGGCGATCATATCATTACGTTCTGAAAATCGAATCGTCGCCCGCTCTCCCCTTCTTGGGAGGTTGATCGGAAGTGAAAAACTTAAATCAGGGCTGTTGGCCCTAGCTGTATTCAACAAATTGGATTCATCAATTTGCCAAAGTTCAATCGAAGCGGCGCAATTCGTCGTACAACTTCCATTGTCATTGGCAATACTGGCGATCCAGGCCCCGCACAAGGTACCCGTATTGGTACCATAAAGAGCTTCGGTCGTATTGCTGTGCAAAAGATTGTTCTTGCTGGTTACGGTTTGTGTAGGGATGTCTACAATGGAATAGTATACCGTTCCGTCACGATCTTCATCACGACCGTTGCCATGTAAGACATACACTTGTTCGAAATTTGCACCGGGAACCGGCATGACCACCGCCATCTGGGTCCGTGTGGCGTTGGTGTTCAATCCTGTACCATTTGAATATAAGGTTCCCGTATTGTCGCGAACCGTTCCATTGTCTACGTAAAAGATCAAGTCCCCACTTACGGGATCGGACCAAGAAGAGGTCGCTTCAAAGGCGCCATCAGAAGGCAGGGAACAGGTTATCGTAGGAGGGGAAGTCCTAAAATCCATGAGGTAGCCCCGTCCATTCCACCAGTGGGCGTTAAAGGTTTGGGCCATTGCCATTTGACCGAATAACAGGCAAATGACTAAGGTTCGTATTGGGTAGGGTAGTCGCATTTCAAGTACACCCGAACTTTTTGGGTGTACCGCCAAATGTAAGCTAGGACGACCGGGGGCCTAAATAATTGTTGTAAACAAGCCCTTATGTAGTGTCAAAGGCCGAAAACCTGCTGTACTACAGCAAAATAGAAGGTCCTGTGGATTTGATTCAAATCAATCTTGGATGATGAACTCAGAGCGTCGGTTTTGTTGGTGTTTCTCCCTTGTACAGGAGACACCATCTTCACATTCATTCATCAATTTCTGTTCACCATACCCTTGATACGAAAGGCGATCTGCCGAGATACCTTTGGAAATCATATAATTGACCGTCGATTCGGCCCGTTTTCTTGAAAGCCAAAGGTTGTAGGCGTCATTGCCACGACTATCAGTGTGCGAATTGACCTTGATCCTAAGACTTGGATATTTTTCCATGGCCACGATTACCTTTTGGATCTCAACTTCGGCGTCAGGCCTGATTTCGAATTTGTTCAAATCGAAATATATGGTGCTTAACTGAAGTAGTTTAGTGAGGTCATCCCCAAAACCCCCTGTGACGACATCCCTTTCCAAATAGAAATCGACTATCCTTGGCTTTCCAAACGATTTCGGCAGGTATTCCTCAGAAGGCACATAGCCTTCCATCAGGGCCCTAACGAAGTTTCCTTTGTTGCAATCGAGATCGAGCACATATTCCCCTTTCGAATCGGTTATCGTAGAGGAAACCTCTTGGTTGGCTTCATCGATGATCATCAGGGTCGCCCCAACCAATACCTCATTGGAGATACGATCTCTAACGGTACCGGTAACATCCTGAATACAATCCAACTGAAGGGGTTCGGTTTCCGAAAATCCATAGATATCATCATCCCCGCTTCCATCTTCCCGATTTGAAGCGAAATACCCTTTTTTATCGTCGGCGATAATGAATGAAAAGTCATCGTATTGCCCGTTAATGGGTTTCCCTACGTTAACGATCGGCTGATCGTAGTCGGAAAAAGCGATTTTGGTCGCGAACACATCCAAGCCTCCCAAACCGGGATGGCCGTCCGATGAGAAATACAAGACGTCGTCAGCGGTAATGAAAGGGAAAGTCTCCCTTGCTTCGGTGTTGATGGTCGGCCCCAAGTTAATTGGCGGCCCGAAAGTACCATCCCCGACGATATTTACCTTGAACAAATCCGATTGCCCTCGGGTACCCGGCATATTCGAAGCGAAATACAATTGTTTTTCATCCGGACTCAACATCGGATGCGCTACGGAATAACTATCGCTGTTGAAGGGAAGTTCAATAATGTTCGTCCACTCACCTTCCACTTTCTGCGCCTGGTAAATCTTCAAATTGATGGTACCGTTGGCATCTTTATACTTTTTTCCATCCAAAAAGTTGTTCCTGGTGAAATACATGGTATTGCCATCTTTGGTAATCACCGAAGTCGATTCATGAAAACGGGTGTTGACCGTACCGGGGAGTTTGATCACGCTGCTATCCTTAACCTCATACAAATCAAGGAAATCCTTTGAGTTCCAAGTATGTCGATAGCGGGCCAAATTTCCGGTATCACGGTCGGAAGCGAAAACCAAACTACCATCATAAAAAGACGGTGCAAAATCGGAATGCTCTGAATTGTATGGGAAGGATTCCACATCGTAACGGCCCGAGTTCGCTTCGATTTTTGCCATATAATCTTCTTCTTGCGGTCTTTCGACACCGCTTTTGGCCGCCAGATCGGCAAACCGTTTCATCACTTCCGAAGATTTATCGTATTGCCCCAAGGTCTTAAGGGTCTGGGCATATCGAAACAAGTAATCAGGGGTCAGCACCGAATCGTACTTCTCGACCAAGGTTTCATAAACCTCGGCGGCTTCGGCATAATCAGCATTAAAGTAATAGGAGTTCCCTAGACGTTGCAAGATCTCTGGGGATTCATATCCTTTGTCGAGTACTTTTTTATAAATATCGATGGCCGGTCTGAAGGAATATTCTTCGTACTTCTGGTTGGCCTTTTCCAAAGAACGCTGTTGGCCGTTAGTGAACTGGCCAAGCATTAGCACCGTAATAAGAGCAAGAAGTTTTTTTATCATCATCCCCTATTTAAAAGAAGCGTGGTGAAACCGTTCGTTGAAAACGTCGTAACAACTCAAATCTCAAAAACACTTCAAATGAACCATCATTGAACTGGGTTCCCCCCAACTCGGTCGTTTCCCTATCATATGCCAAACCAAGCATCAATTGATCGGTCAATTGAAACCCGGCCAAGGCGCTTACTGCGGCATCCCATCGATAAGCCGCCCCGAAACTAAACTTGTCATTGAACAGAAAGCTTGCCGAAAGATCAACTTGCAAAGGGGCCCCACCCACGGCTTTGGTCAATAAGGCCGGTTTGAACTTTAGGTTGCCGTTCAAATCGAAAACATAACCGGTGATCAGGTAAAAGTTGATGCGCTCCGTGGCCAAAAAATTGACCGAATTGGCATCGTTGGCGTTATTATCGAAAAACTCCGTCTCCAAGATGTTCGGAGCGGATAAGCCCGCATAAAACTTATCGGTATGGTAGTAAAACCCAAGACCGATATTCGGTGAAAACTGACTATCGATATTGTCTTGTTGTACAACCTCCTGATCGAAATTTCTGAGTCCGACGAAATCAAGGCTCAAGAAATTACCGCCAACCTTCAAGCCAAAAGACATTTTAGCGGTTCGCGATACGTCCAAGGTATATGAAATGACCCCGTCTAAATAGGTTTCCTGGACCACACCATCACCAATATTGTCATTCACGATCGAAATCCCATAACCCAAACGGCTGTTGCGAATCGGCGAATGAAGATTCAAGGTGAAGGTTTCGGGGGCTCCGTTCAAACCAACCCACTGTGATCGATACAGGCCTGCGAAGGTCAATTGCCCTCGTGAACCGGCGTAGGCTGGATTCACGCTTAGCGTATTGAACATGTATTGCGTATACTGGGCATCCTGCTGACCTTGTATACTTTGAAACGTTAGGATACCCAAAAGTATCGGCAGAACAAACTTCCTAGTTATCATATTAGTTTTCAATGTATTATCTACTGATGTAGAAATAGTCACTATCTGTCTTTTTGCCTTCCGAGGTTTCGTACTCAAAGATATAATAATAAACCCCTGAAGGTAGGTAATCTTCTACACTTATTGTAGACCTTCCTCGCGAACGGCCATCAAAGATATTGTTGATGTTGTTGTAATTCGTGCCTTCATAAACGGCTACTCCCCATCGATTGAAGATTCGCAGGGAATTGCTGATCGTGCGATCGACACCTCGAATAAATAGGAAGTCATTACGTCCATCCCCATTTGGGGTCACCAATTGGTTCACTTCGATTTCTTCCTCAGTGGGAGGGTTAGGGGTATCGTCTA
>NZ_JBEVTG010000008.1:0-5435 GCF_040513375.1 Flagellimonas algarum
AGATAGTACGCTATGGCTAGTAAAAAAAACCAATAGCGGCCATACCCGTCTTAGTAATCTATAAAAAAAACCTTGGAGTTTTCTTCCCTTGATTCGACCGGCGGGTTCCATTGCCACCGACAAACCAAATAATTCCATTATTTGGATGGGATTTACGCTTCTCGTCCTCATGAAAATCCAATACTGTAAATGAAACAACTAAACCAATAAACTCGGGGGGTTTTCAAATGTATCCGCTAATCCTAAGTTAGTTGTCAATACCAGGTCATATTCGATTAAGGGCATAAATATTCGATAAGATTCATTCCATAAAAAAAAGGGGGAAGACCGAAGCCTTCCCCCTTTTGTAAGAATATACTTTTCCTTAGTTCTTGATCAAGAATCGAATTGGCATATCATCTCCCCTGCTAAACTCGAGAACGACGAAATACAATCCATCCCTAAGGGTCTCGATAGGCACTTCATACCTTCCTTCCACAAATACATCAGAAGGTGCATAGCTACCCAAAACCCTTCCGGTCGAATCATGCAAATACAATTTGACCAACACCCTATCTTCAGGGATTTCCAAAATTTGGACGTTGGCGACCGCCGTTGCCGGATTCGGTACGATAACCGCATCGACCATATCACCTGAAGAAGTTGGCGTGTTGTCTTCGACCTCAATCGTTACAGTGGTCGTATCACTTAGTCCACCTCCGTCGGTTACCGTCAATTCAACATCGAAAGTACCAGGTGTGGTAAAGGTATAGGTTGGATCGGCATCGATCGAACTTCCACCATCACCGAAATCCCAAGCATAGGAAACCACGGCCACGTCATCAGTTGACCCACTTCCGGTGAAAGCGACTTCCAAAGGTGCTTCCCCTGATATCGGGTCCGCGGTGGCAATAGCGACAGGAGCTTCATTCGGCACAGCGACCACCTCAATGGTCACGGTCTCCGAATCGCTCAATCCACCTCCATCGATAACGGTCAATGTGACGGTATAACTACCCACTGCGGTAAAGGTGTAAGTCGGATCAGCATCGGTCGAACTTCCCCCGTCACCAAAATCCCAAGCATAGGAGACGACGGCTACATCATCGGTAGATCCGCTTCCTGTGAAGTTCACTTCCAAAGGCACCGTCCCGGTCAAGGGATCTGCCGTGATTATGGCCATAGGAGCCTCGTTGCCCTGGCCGACCACGATCGTTACGTTCGCGGTATCCGTGAGTCCCCCACCGTCGGTTACAGTCAATTCAACCTGATAGGTACCGGGTGTATTAAAGGTATAGGTCGGATCAGCTTCCGTTGCGGTTCCACCATCGGCAAAATCCCAAGCGTAGGAAACGATGCCTACATCATCCGTTGAAGCGCTTCCCGTAAATGCCACCTCAAGTGGGGCATCACCGGTCAAAGGATCAGCCGAGGCCACGGCATCAGGTGCCTGGTTCGGAACGGTTACCTCGATGGTCACCGTTTCGCTATCGGTCAATCCACCTCCATCTGTTACGGTCAATACCACGTCATAGGTACCTGCCGTCGTAAAGGTATAGGTCGGATCGGCATCGGTCGAACTTCCTCCATCATCGAAATCCCATGCATAGGAAACGATTCCGACGTCATCAGTAGAACCACTGCCCGTAAACGCTACCTCAAGTGGGGCGTCTCCTGTCAATGGATCAGCTTCGATCACGGCTACCGGAGCCATGTTCTCCGGGAACACGGTAACGGTAACTTCATCAAAGGCCGTATCCCCTTCATCATCTTCTGCCGTCAAACGGAAAACATACGTTCCTGCAACTAAATCATCAGCGGTCAAAATCAACGTGGTCTCACCGGAAAGGGTAGCCGTTTCCGGACCGCTCTGTTGCGTCCACAGCAAGGAAACGATACTTCCGCCATCTGGATCTTGGGCATCCCCATTGAGGACGACCTGATCCGTTGGCAATGTAATTTCAACATCCGTTCCTGCCTCGACGACCGGTACTTCCGTAAAAATCACCTCCAAACCGGAAACCTTGGCGTTATCGACCACCGAAGTAAAGGTGATCGTAAGGGAACCATCGGTGACCTGAATTCCAGTAAATCCTTCAACCACCGCTAAGGCGGCCCCACCAGCTGTTTGGAAGATATCGTAATTCTCAAGCTGCCCTTGACCGTTTTCAATATCCACACTGAAGACACGAGAACCAACACCGCCTCCGGATCCCGCACCGGGAAGACCAAAGAACAGTTCAGCAAAATGCAAGTTGATGTCGTAATTACCATTCACAACCGGGATTTCGTAACTGAATGACCCACTGTCAGCAAAACGTTCCGTCTGGTATAGTTCATCATTCGTTGTGTTTCCGATGGATGTCAAACGTTCAAAATCATCCCCGCCAATAAAGAACTCATCGGCAAACCAATCGTCACCTCCAAAATTGAAAGTCGGTCCACCAGCATTAATCCTAAAGAACTGTGGTTGACTGATAACGTTAATGACCACATCGTCAAAACCGGTTTCGGCCTCGTCATCAGTGACGGTCAATCGGAAGGTATAGCTCCCTTCAACGAGGTCACTAGCAGTCAAACTTTGTGTATTTTCACCTGAAAGGGTTGCCGTATTGGGTCCGCTTTCCTGTGTCCAAGCATAGGAAACGATAGCCCCACCGTCCGGATCATTACCTGACCCATTCATTGTCGACGTATCGGTCGGTAAAAAAATGTTTTGATCAAGGCCAGCATTGGCAACAGGTATCTGAGAGGCGGCGGAATTATCAAAAATTTCCAGACCTGAGATTTTGGCATTATCCACGACCGAACTAAAGGTTATGGAAAGGAAACCATCACTTACGATAATGTTGCTGAAGTTTTCCACAACGGCTATGGCAGCCCCACCAGCGGTGGCGAAAATGTCGAAATCGTCTAATTGGGCCTGTCCATTTTCGATATCAACGTCGAAAATCCTTGATCCTATTCCACCTCCGGAACCTGCTCCCGGTAACCCAAAGAAAAGTTCTGCAAAATGAAGGTTCAAATCATAACTTCCGTTGTTGACCTGGATTTCGTAAGTAAAGGAACCGGAATTCGCAAACCGCTCCGTTTGATACAGTTGGTCGTTGTCGGTATTGGCGATTTCCGTGACACGGGAGAACTCCATGCCACCTGAAAAGAAATTATCGGCAATCCATTCATTTCCGCTAAAAGTGAAGTCAGGACCCCCTGAATTGATACGAATTACATCAGGCTGCTCCGCAACAGTTACGGTCACTTCGTCAAAACCGGTCTCTGCTTCGTCATCGGTCACGGTCAAACGGAACACGTAGGTACCAGGTATAAGGTCACTCACCGAAAGGTCTTCCGTCATCTCGCCAGACAAGGTAGCTGCCGCAGGACCACTTTCTTGGGTCCAGGCATAACTGACAATGGAACCACCATCCGGATCATTTGCCGAACCGTCGATTAACGTGCTACTGGCCGGAAGGGTCAATGCAATGTCAGGACCTGCATTGGCCACCGGAATACCAGTACCCAATATCTCAATCCCTGAGATCTTGGCGTTATCGATAACTGAAGTAAGGGTAACGGTCAAGAAACCGTCGTTGACTACGATTCCGTTAAAACTTTCCACGACGGCAATTGCAGGGCCACCAGCAGTGGCGAATATGTCGTAATCCTCTAACTGCGCCTGACCGTTTTCAATATCAACATCAAAGGTTCGCGAACCGATACCTCCTGAAGATCCCCCGCCCGGGAGACCGAAGAAAAGTTCGGCGAAATGGAGGTTGATGTTGTAATTGCCCACTGAAACCGGAATTTCATAGGTCATCGTGCCCGAATTAGCGAAACGCTCGGTTTGATAGAGTTCGTCATTATCGGTATTACCAATTGAGGTTACACGGGTAAAAGTACCTCCTCCACTAAAGTAATCATCAGCGCTCCAAGCTTGGCCATTAAAGGTGAAATCCGGACCTCCGGAATTGATCCTAAGAATCGGTAGATCAGGCAATACGGTCACTGTAGCCTCATCAAAATCAGTATCACCCTCGTCATCAGTAATGGTCAAACGGAAGACATAAGAACCCATGACCAAATCACTAGCGTTCAAGGTCGCTGTATCGGCACCTCCTAAAGTAGCCACACTCGGGCCACTTTCCTGAGTCCAGGCATAGCTCACGATAGCACCCCCATCAGGGTCGGTACCATTTCCATTGAGTACGGCGCTATTGCTAGGTAAAGTCATCGTGATATCATTTCCTGCATCGGCAATCGGAATCCTATTGCTCGGTGAGAAGGTGCCATTTTCATAGACCCTCGGCACCACGCTGCGCCAGCCTTGCGAGACTACGTCCAAATCGCCGTCGTTGTCGATATCGGCCACTTGTGCCCCATCGTGATGGTCGATCGTGCCGCCACCGGCATCCAGTTCGTGCTTGATCCAAGTGCCACTGTCACATAGATCGTTCTCGAAAGCGAAGAGTTTGTATTGGTTGCGCCACTCGCCCACGATCACATCATCGTCTCCATCGAAGTCGAAATCGACCACGTCCATACTCAATACGGCATCGATATCTGCCTCTATCACGTTCTTCGTCCATGGTTGTGTCGGGTCTGCCGGGGCCTCGAACCATGCCAGTTCTTGGCTGCCCCCGATCTGGCCCACTACCCCGTCTAGGTCACCGTCGCGGTCGATGTCCGATAAACGGTTGCGATCGAAGGTCGTCGGGAAGGTAATACCCGTTGAAAACAAGGTCCAGCTACCACTGTCGTTGCGCAACCAGTTTCCTGCTTGGAACAGGTCTAGGTCGCCGTCGCCGTCGATATCGCCGTTGCTCAGCCCTTCTCCCAATGAGGTCGGATGGATGTTCTCCACCGTCCAGGTGCCGTTCACCGGGTCGGCAGGTACCGTCACCATCTGAACCTCCGAATTGCCACCCTCACCGCGGTTCCAGGTTATGGCCATTTGATAAGGGCCGTTCTCTTCGTAAACCCCACCGGCAAGACCGGCGATAAATTCCTCGCCCCCTACGGCCGTTCCGGCTGGGATGTCGGTATAGACGGTAAAGTTACCCGAGCCATCATTTTGTGCCCAGACCAAATCAACACCGATATATGCCCCTTCGGTACCGAAGAGGTCCATATCACCGTCACCATCAAAATCATACACATGTGCGACATTCGCGAAAGTACCTCCGATATCAAATCGGTCCCAAGTGCCGGAAGCAGTACCAGGATTGCGGTACCACCATCCTCCTGTGACAATGTCTTTAAGACCGTCACCATCAATATCATGATCGGGGAAGATATAAAGGGCCCTATAAGGCAATTCACCATCGATTTGGTGTTCTTCCCATAGCGAAGGGAAGTCCGTATCGTTACAGGTAATGCCCGCGACCACGTTTACGGTAACCTCGTCGAAGATACCCGTGCCGGTATGGTTGGGGTTGAACAGTTCCAATCGGATGGTG
>NZ_JBEVTG010000009.1:0-5197 GCF_040513375.1 Flagellimonas algarum
GGAGGGGTTCTCCGGTTACGGTGGATCTTTTTTTATCGGGAAGAATAAGAGAAGTTCATATACATATTGGGAATACGACAGCGTAGAAATTAGAATAACGAAAACCATTTTGACGTCAAGGAACCATTGCGGGTTTATTGGGTACCTAATAATATTCAAGAAACAACAATGAAGAGTTTGATCCTGGCTCAGGATGAACGCTAGCGGCAGGCCTAACACATGCAAGTCGAGGGGTAACAGGGGGTGCTTGCACCCCGCTGACGACCGGCGCACGGGTGCGGAACGCGTATGGAACCTGCCCCTGTCAGGGGAATAGCCCAGAGAAATTTGGATTAATGCCCCATGGTAACACGGTATCGCATGATATCGTGTTTAAAGATTTATCGGACAGGGATGGCCATGCGTACCATTAGTTAGTTGGTGAGGTAACGGCTCACCAAGACAGCGATGGTTAGGGGCCCTGAGAGGGGGATCCCCCACACTGGTACTGAGACACGGACCAGACTCCTACGGGAGGCAGCAGTGAGGAATATTGGACAATGGCCGAAAGGTTGATCCAGCCATGCCGCGTGCAGGATGACTGCCCTATGGGTTGTAAACTGCTTTTACACGGGAAGAAACCTCCCCTCGTGAGGGGAGCTGACGGTACCGTGAGAATAAGGACCGGCTAACTCCGTGCCAGCAGCCGCGGTAATACGGAGGGTCCGAGCGTTATCCGGAATCATTGGGTTTAAAGGGTCCGTAGGCGGGCCGATAAGTCAGGGGTGAAAGGCCACGGCTCAACCGTGGGACTGCCCTTGATACTGTCGGTCTTGAGTCGTTGTGGAGTTGCCGGAACATGTGGTGTAGCGGTGAAATGCATAGATATCACATAGAACACCGATCGCGAAGGCAGGTGACTAACAACGTACTGACGCTGATGGACGAAAGCGTGGGGAGCGAACGGGATTAGATACCCCGGTAGTCCACGCCGTAAACGATGGACACTAGCTGTCGGGCCTTCGGGCTCGGCGGCCAAGCGAAAGTGATAAGTGTCCCACCTGGGGAGTACGTTCGCAAGAATGAAACTCAAAGGAATTGACGGGGGCCCGCACAAGCGGTGGAGCATGTGGTTTAATTCGATGATACGCGAGGAACCTTACCAGGGCTTAAATGTAGGTTGCATGGGGCAGAGACGCCCCTTTCTTCGGACCACCTACAAGGTGCTGCATGGTTGTCGTCAGCTCGTGCCGTGAGGTGTCAGGTTAAGTCCTATAACGAGCGCAACCCCTACCGTTAGTTGCCAGCATGTAAAGATGGGGACTCTAACGGGACTGCCGGTGCAAACCGTGAGGAAGGTGGGGACGACGTCAAATCATCACGGCCCTTACGTCCTGGGCTACACACGTGCTACAATGGCCGGTACAGAGGGAAGCCACCCCGCGAGGGGGCGCGGATCTATAAAACCGGTCACAGTTCGGATCGGGGTCTGCAACTCGACCCCGTGAAGCTGGAATCGCTAGTAATCGGATATCAGCCATGATCCGGTGAATACGTTCCCGGGCCTTGTACACACCGCCCGTCAAGCCATGGAAGCCGGGAGTGCCTGAAGTCCGTCACCGCAAGGAGCGGCCTAGGGCAAGACTGGTAACTAGGGCTAAGTCGTAACAAGGTAGCCGTACCGGAAGGTGCGGCTGGAACACCTCCTTTCTAGAGAAACGGGTCCCGATGGCCCGGTTCCTTGGATCGAAGTGGTGATCGTTGTTCGAGCTGTCGTTCCCTGATATGTTTATTGATATATTGGTTTTTAAAAGACCGAGACAGTCTCATAGCTCAGCTGGTTAGAGCGCTACACTGATAATGTAGAGGTCGGCAGTTCGAGTCTGCCTGAGACTACTTTTGCCTTGATGGGTTACCATCGCGGCGGATGTTCATTGATTATTGAGAAGGAAATTCTGGAAGTTGGGTATGTAGTTATGTACTGACTACTGACTGCTCATTACTAACTACTAGTATATGGGGAATTAGCTCAGCTGGCTAGAGCGCCTGCCTTGCACGCAGGAGGTCACCGGTTCGACTCCGGTATTCTCCACGGTCGGCACCCTTATGGGTCGCCAGTTGGGCCCGGGTCTTTTTTAAAGGCCGTCGTGGTCCACGACAACGTTCATTGACATATTGGGACCGAGCATACTTATCTTAAAGATAGGTCATGTGAGGTCAAGAGAAGAAACTTTAAGTAGTAGAATAGAATACATTGTTTACAATATATTAAGGATTACGAGGGCATTGCGGGACTTTGGTCCCGTCAGTGCGACAAGCAAGCAAAGGGCGTATGGGGGATGCCTAGGCTCCCAGAGGCGACGAAGGACGTGATAAGCTGCGATAAGCCACGGGGAACTGCACACGAGTGTTGATCCGTGGATTTCCGAATGGGGCAACCCGGCAGGTTGAAGGCCTGTCACCCCGCAAGGGGGGCGAACCCGCTGAACTGAAACATCTAAGTAGGCGGAGGAGAAGAAAACAAGAGTGATTCCGTGAGTAGTGGCGAGCGAAAGCGGAACAGCCCAAACCAAGGTTGTTTCGGCAACCTTGGGGTTGTAGGACCGCGATATTGTATGAACGACGAACCGGAGGCGGTTGGAAAGCCGCACCGTAGAGGGTGACAGTCCCGTACGGGCAAGTCGTTTAATGCATAGCGGTATCCTGAGTAGCGCGGGGCACGTGAAACCCTGTGTGAACCCGGCGGGACCATCCGCCAAGGCTAAATACTCCTGGGAGACCGATAGTGAACCAGTACCGTGAGGGAAAGGTGAAAAGAACCCTGAACAAGGGAGTGAAACAGACCCTGAAACCATACGCCTACAAGCGGTCGGAGCCATTCGTGGTGACGGCGTGCCTTTTGCATAATGAGCCTACGAGTTACTTTTACTGGCAAGGTTAAGCACTTCAGGTGCGGATCCGTAGCGAAAGCGAGTCTGAACAGGGCGCCATAGTCAGTAGTAGTAGACGCGAAACCGTGCGATCTACCCATGGGCAGGTTGAAGCTGTGGTAACACACAGTGGAGGACCGAACCCGTTGACGTTGAAAAGTCTTGGGATGACCTGTGGGTAGGGGTGAAAGGCCAATCAAGCTCGGAAATAGCTCGTACTCCCCGAAATGCATTTAGGTGCAGCGTAGTAACAGTTTTATAGAGGTAGAGCTACTGATTGGATGCGGGGGCTTCACCGCCTACCAATTCCTGACAAACTCCGAATGCTATAAAATGGTTTACTGCAGTGAGGGCATGGGTGCTAAGGTCCATGTCCGAGAGGGAAACAACCCGGACCATCGGCTAAGGTCCCCAAATATGTACTAAGTTGATAAAACGCGGTGGAACTGCATAGACAGCCAGGATGTTGGCTTGGAAGCAGCCATTCATTTAAAGAGTGCGTAACAGCTCACTGGTCGAGCGGTTCCGCATGGATAATGATCGGGCATAAGTACATTACCGAAGCCATGGGCCCGCAAGGGCGGTAGGGGAGCATCGTGCCTGCCTTGAAGGTGTGCCGTGAGGCATGCTGGAGCGGTCACGAACGAAAATGTAGGCATAAGTAACGATAATGCGGGCGAGAAACCCGCACGCCGAAAGACCAAGGTTTCCCCGGCCATGCTAATCAGCCGGGGGTCAGTCGGGACCTAACGCGAACCCGAAAGGGGCAGTGGATGGGCAACGGGTGAACATTCCCGTACCCGCGATACGTTGAAAGTGACGGGGCACCGGAGTTGGTGCGTGCTGACGGAATAGCACGTTGAACCTTCGGGGATAGTACACCAAGGCCACGGCCGCGGTGATAATCCAGCGTAGGTGCCTCCAAGAAAAGCGAGTATCGCGGCCCGTACCGTAAACCGACACAGGTGGTTGGGATGAGTATTCTAAGGCGCTCGAGAGATTCATGGCTAAGGAACTAGGCAAAATCGACCCGTAACTTCGGGAGAAGGGTCGCCTGCTTCGGCAGGCCGCAGTGAAGAGGTCCAGGCGACTGTTTATCAAAAACACAGGGCTATGCGAATTCGAAAGAAGAAGTATATGGCCTGACACCTGCCCGGTGCCGGAAGGTTAAAGGGAGATGTTATCCGTAAGGTGAAGCATTGAACTGAAGCCCCGGTAAACGGCGGCCGTAACTATAACGGTCCTAAGGTAGCGAAATTCCTTGTCGGGTAAGTTCCGACCTGCACGAATGGTGCAACGATCTGGACACTGTCTCGGCCATGATCTCGGTGAAATTGTAGTATCGGTGAAGATGCCGGTTACCCGCAGTGGGACGAAAAGACCCCGTGAACCTTTACTATAGCTTCGTATTGACCCTGGGCAAGGGATGTGTAGGATAGCTGGGAGGATTTGAAGGCGTGTCGCCAGGCATGTTGGATCCGTTGTTGAAATACCAGCCTTCGTTTGTCCGGGGCCTAACCTCGCGAGAGGGACAGTGCGTGGTGGGTAGTTTGACTGGGGTGGTCGCCTCCAAAAGAGTAACGGAGGCTTCCAAAGGTGCCCTCAGCACGCTTGGCAACCGTGCGCAGAGTGCAATGGCACAAGGGCGCTTGACTGTGAGACATACAGGTCGAACAGGCACGAAAGTGGGGCATAGTGATCCGGTGGTTCCGTATGGAAGGGCCATCGCTCAAAGGATAAAAGGTACTCCGGGGATAACAGGCTGATCTCCCCCAAGAGCTCACATCGACGGGGGGGTTTGGCACCTCGATGTCGGCTCGTCACATCCTGGGGCTGGAGAAGGTCCCAAGGGTTGGGCTGTTCGCCCATTAAAGTGGCACGCGAGCTGGGTTCAGAACGTCGTGAGACAGTTCGGTCTCTATCTACTGCGGGCGTCAGAGATTTGCGCGGATCTGGTTCTAGTACGAGAGGACCGAACTGGACCGACCGCTGGTGCACCAGTTGTCCCGCCAGGGGCATCGCTGGGTAGCTATGTCGGGATGGGATAAGCGCTGAAAGCATATAAGCGCGAAACCCGCCGCAAGATGGGATCTCTTTAAAGGGCCGTGGGAGATGACCACGTTGATAGGCCGTAGGTGCAAGGGCAGTGATGTCCGCAGCCGAGCGGTACTAATTGCCCGTATGCTTGCGCACTGCCCCTCGGCAGTTCTTAAGCTAAACCCTGTAGGAAATACTACCACTCAAAGTCACTTCACTTGAACCGCACATGCGGTCCCAACATATGTCAT